>NZ_JANFMV010000001.1:0-600000 GCF_024385575.1 Rhizobium sp. NRK18
AGATCCCGCAAGCTTCGCCGCCCACGTTTCTCTTTCCTAATCATTATTCAATTGTCAAATAACTGACGCGAAACAGTGCGCGTCGACAATCCGTAACCTTTTTCAAGGCTCCTGTTTCACTCGAAACCGGAAGGATCTTGTTGAACGAGTTCGTTGGTCGCCAGCAGCGCCCGCCGCCCTCGTCAGTGATTGCGCTTATAGGCCCGGGTCTTTTTTCAGTCAACAGGAAAAGTGCAGGTTTATGACATTTTTTTAAAGGGCTGAATTTTCATGCAATTTGAATCCGGGCCGGGTTTTTAGGCACAAGCCTCCGATTGCCCTTTCGCGCCCGATGGGACCGGCTCCCCAGAAGCCTCTCTATAGAGTGCGCGTTACGCCCGTTCTTGAAGGAGACGCCCTTTCGCGCTATCGGGCCAAGACAGCCGCCGCAAAAAGGAGCTCGATCCGGCATCATGGCGACATATCCCGTTTCACTGCCGCAGCTGCCCATCACCGAGGTCCTCGACCAGATCGGCGACGCGCTCGCGAAGGGCAACAGGGCGATCCTGTCCGCGCCGCCCGGCGCCGGCAAGACGACGCTCGTGCCGCTTTCCCTTGTTAACGCGCCATGGCGGAACGGCGGAAAGATCATCGTGCTGGAGCCGCGGCGGCTGGCGACCCGTGCCGCGGCGCGACGCATGGCCTTTCTTCTCGGCGAAGAGCCCGGGGGTCGGGTTGGTTACCGCATGCGGCTCGACAACAGGATCGGCCGTGACACGGTGATCGAAGTGGTGACCGAAGGCGTCTTCGCACGCATGATAATCGACGATCCCGAGCTTTCGGGTATCGCCGCCGTGCTGTTCGACGAATTTCACGAACGATCGCTCGACGCCGATTTCGGCCTGGCGCTGGCGCTTGACGCTCAAGGGGCTCTTCGCGACGATCTGCGTCTCCTGGTGATGTCGGCGACGCTCGACGTCCAGCGGATTGCGGCACTGCTCGAAGGAGCGCCGGTGATCGAAAGCCAGGGGCGGAGTTTCCCGGTCGACGTGCGCTACCGGGCGCGCGCCGGCGACGAGCGGATCGAGGACGCCATGGCTTCGGCCATCTCGGAAGCGCATGCGCAGGAGACGGGCTCGATCCTCGCCTTCCTGCCGGGCCAGGGCGAGATCCTCAGAACTGCCGAACGCCTCGAGGGCCGGTTTGACGCAAACACCCTTGTCATGCCGCTTTACGGCAATCTCGAGCAGAAGGATCAGGACGCGGCGATCCGACCGGCCCCCGCCGGAACCCGCAAGATCGTGCTGGCGACGTCGATTGCCGAAACGTCCATCACCATCGACGGTGTCAGGGTGGTGATCGACAGCGGGCTGCAGCGCCAGCCGGTTTTCGAGCCGGCCACCGGCATTACACGGCTCGAAACGGTTCGGGTCTCGAAGGCATCGGCCGATCAGCGGGCCGGACGAGCGGGACGAACGGAACCCGGCGTCGCCATTCGTCTCTGGCACAGCGGCCAGACGGCGGCCCTCTCTCCCTTTTCCCCACCGCAGATTCTGGCCAGCGACCTTTCCTCCTTCGCGCTGGATCTGGCGGGATGGGGCGTCGAGGATCCCGGCACCCTTGCCTTCATCGATCCGCCGCCGGCGGCGGCACTGAAGGAAGCGCGCGGACTGCTGCAGCTCCTCGGCGCGCTCGACGAAAACAACCAGCTGACGGCGGCGGGTCGCACGATGCGCGAGCTGGCACTCCCGCCACGGCTGGCGGCGATGGTGATCGCGGCGGCCGCGGAAGGTCACGCCCTCGAGGCCTGCCAGATCGCGGTGCTGCTCGGCGAACAGGGGCTCGGCGGCAACAGCGTCGACATCGAAGACCGGCTGCGGCGGTTTCAAAACGATCGCGGGCCGCGTGCGATCAGCGCCTGCAAGCTCGCCGAACGGATGGCGCGACCGTTTGCGTCATCGGCGGGCGGACCGGTGACGCCCGGCGCACTTCTTTTGCATGCCTATCCCGACAGGGTGGCGCTGCAGCGGGGCGGACGCGGACGGTTCGTGCTCGCCAATGGACGCGGCGCCGAGCTGCCGGAGACCGACCGGCTCGCGGGCGCCTCGATGCTGGTGGTGGCCGACCTTACCGGCCGGGCCCAGAGCCCGCGCATCCTGGCCGCAGCCGAAGTGGAGCGCAAACAGATCGAGGCCGAATTCCCGGAGCTGATCCGGCGCGAGGACCAGTCGTTCTTCGATCCGGCAAGCCGGCAGGTCCGCGGTCGGCGGGTGACGCGGCTCGGAGCGATCATCCTGGAAGAGTCCCCGCTTGCGCGCCCGACGGGCGAGGCCGCCGCGCGCGGCCTTGCAGACGGCGTGCGCCAGTTCGGTATTGCCGCCCTGCCCTTCGGCAAGGACGCGATGCAGATCAGGGACCGGATTGCCTTCCTCAGACTGAGCGGCGACGAGAGCTTTCCTGCCATGGATGACGAGGCCCTGCTGGCGCGGCTTGACGATTGGTTCACCCCTTTCCAGTCAGGCGTCACCAGCTTCGACGGCATTTCCCCGGGCAATCTGGCGAAAGGCATCCTGTCGCTCGTGCCCTATGAGAAGAAGGGCGACCTCGACCGCCTGGTGCCGACGCATTTTACCGCGCCGACGGGCCAGAGCCATCCGATCCGTTACGACGGCAAAGAGCCGGTGCTGTCGATCCGCGTGCAGGAGCTTTTCGGGCTGACGGCACATCCGACGATCGGCGGCGGCCGTATTCCGCTTCTGCTGGAGCTGCTGTCGCCGGCGCACCGGCTGATCCAGACGACGCGCGACCTGCCCGGATTCTGGGCCGGCTCTTGGCGGGACGTGCGCGCCGACATGCGCGGCCGCTACCCGAAGCATGTCTGGCCGGACAATCCGGCGGAGGCTTTGCCGACGACACGTGCGAAACCCCGTGCTAAGTGAGACGACATGGCAGCAATCGAGACAGTGAGCGCGCTTTCCGACAAGGGCATGAAGCATTCAGACGATCATTCGAGCCGGCGTCTCCGCCTGCAGACGCTCATCCGGCTGAGATGGCTGGCGATCTGCGGCCAGGGTCTGACCGTCGCGCTGGTGTCGCTCGGCCTCGGCTTCGACATTCCGCTGGTGATGGCGGCGATCCTGATCGCCAGCCTCGCCGGGCTGAACATGTACTTGACCTTCTGGTTTCCGGCGGCGCACCGCCTGACGCCGCGTGCGACGCTGATCGTTCTCAGCTTCGACCTCATCCAGCTTTCGGCTCTTCTCTTCATCACCGGCGGGCTCGCCAATCCCTTCGCGCCCCTGATCTGCGTGCCGGTGGTGATCTCGTTTGCCTCCCAGCCGATCCGGTATTCGATGGCGCTGATCGTCATCGCGCTCATGGCGACGACCCTGCTCGCCTTTTCGCCTTTTTCGCTCCCGTGGATGCCGGGCGAGGAAATCGCACTGCATCCGGTGATGCAACTCGCCGTCTGGAGCGCCATCGCGACCATGATGGGCTTTGCGGCGTTCTATACACATCGTGTGTCGCGTGAAGCGATCGAACTCGCCGACGCGCTGACCGCCACCGAGCTGGTGCTGCAACGGCAGAAGCATCTTTCGCAGCTCGACGGGCTGGCCGCCGCCGCGGCACACGAACTCGGAACGCCGCTTGCGACCATTAGCGTCGTCGCCAAGGAAATGGAGCGCGGGCTCGCCAAGGACGATCCGCTGCGCGAAGACGTGATGCTGCTCAGAAGCCAGAGCGAGCGCTGCAGGGACATTCTTAGACGGCTGACGACGTTGTCGACCGAGGGCGACACGCACATGCGCAACCTGCCGCTCTCCTCGATGATCGAGGAGGTAATCGCCCCGCATCGCGACGCCGGCGTCGACATCGTTCTCGTGGAAAAGAGCGAGCGGGCCAAGGAGCCGACAGGAATACGCAACGACGCTGTGACCTACGGGCTTGGCAATCTGGTGGAAAATGCGGTCGATTATGCGCAGAACGAGGTGACGATCACCGTTGAGCACGATGCGGCGCGCATCTCGATCACCATCGAGGACGACGGCGAAGGCTATCCGCCCGATATCCTGGCGCGCATCGGGGAGCCCTATGTGACGAGCCGCAACCGCGACGACATGGCCGGCGGCCTCGGCCTCGGCCTGTTCATCGCCAAGACGCTTCTTGAGCGGTCGGGGGCGAGCCTCAGGTTCGAAAACAAGGCCGAAGACGACCCGGGCGCCCGCATCATTGTCAGCTGGCCGCGCTACCTGATGGAAACGAAAGCGGCAATTTAACTTTACCGGCACGGTAAAGACACCATATAGACGTTCGAAATTGCCTACTTGTGGCACGCGACGTGAACAGGACCACAGGACATGAGTGAAAAAGACATGAGCCTACCCGCCGGAACCGACGTGGATCAGGACGCAAACGACAATCCCATCGGCCCGGATGCCTCGCTGCTGATCGTCGATGACGACGGTCCCTTCGTTCGCCGTCTGGCGCGCGCCATGGAAACGCGGGGCTTCGCCGTCGAGATGGCGGAAACGGTCTCGGAAGGCATTGCCAAGACCCGCGCCCATGCGCCGAAATATGCGGTCATCGACCTTCGCCTGAGCGACGGCAACGGGCTCGACGTGATCGAGGCGATCCGCAAGGAGCGCAACGACACCCGCATCATCGTGCTGACCGGCTACGGCAATATCGCGACGGCGGTGAATGCCGTGAAGCTTGGCGCTGTCGATTATCTTGCGAAGCCGGCGGACGCAGACGACGTCTACGCCGCGCTGACCCAGCGTCCGGGAGAGAAGGCGGAACTGCCGGAAAATCCGATGTCGGCCGATCGCGTGCGCTGGGAGCATATCCAGCGCGTTTACGAAATGTGTGAGCGCAACGTTTCGGAAACCGCCCGCCGGCTCAACATGCATCGCCGCACGCTGCAGAGAATCCTGGCCAAGCGCGCACCGAAATAAGGCTACTCGCCCGTCGGCGTCCTTGCCGCCGCCCACTCCGCCCGCATCAGCCTTTCGGCTGCCGTGCGGGAAAAGTTGAGGGTGATCGCCTTGCGCCGAGACGCAGCGAGGCGGTTTTCGGATGCCTCGCGCACGATGTGGGCGCCGTAGCCGTCCGACAGGATGAGACCGCAGGTTTCCGGAAAGATCTCAAGCGGCACGCCCTTATGCGTGGCGAAATAAAATGTGTCGCAATGGTCGAGATATTCCGGCCATTTGCGGTCGACCCGAAAATCCTCGATCGAGGTCTTGATCTCGACGATGGTGATGTCGCCCTTGTCCGAGAGGCAGATGAGATCGGCACGCCGGCCGCCGGCAAGCGACAACTCCGGAAGCACGGCCAGCCGCATCTCGTGCATCAGGATCTGCACCCCTTTGCGCACCAGCATCGCGCGGTCGGATTGACGGCCGTCGAGAAGCGGATTGTCGTTGTGGATGTCGAGTATCGCCATGCGCTCACTTCACGTATACGTAATGTTGATTCTTTTGAAATTGTTGCAAAAATGCAATTCACTTTCAATTTGGGGGGCGCTACCAAGTTTAGCGCGTACGGTCGCTCGGAAAACTCGGTTTAACAGAAAATAAACCATACTCGACGATTTTGGCGAAGCCGTATCAACCAGATTCCTTACCAGACGAGACCCCCATGCGCTTTCGCACCGCCCTGACCGCATTCGCACTGGCTGCTACCCTTGCCGCAGCCGGCTGCTCCACCACCTCCGAGACCGGTGGCTCGACGACCGAAACCTCCCAGATCTTCACCAATTCCTACGGCTCGATCACTGATTCCGGCTACACTCTGCCGGCAATCCCGATCTCCAAGGTCCCAGATCGCTTCCACCGCCAGATCGTCAGCTATAGCACCAGCGAGAAGCCGGGCACGATCATCGTCGATACGCCTTCGCGCTTCCTCTACTACGTGCTGCCCGGCGGCAAGGCAGTGCGCTACGGTATCGGCGTCGGCAAGCAGGGCTTCTCGTGGTCTGGCAACGCCTATGTCGCCTGGAAGCAGGAATGGCCGACCTGGCATCCGCCGAAGGAAATGGCCGTACGCAAGCCGGAAGTCGCCAAGTATGTCGAAGACGGCATGGGCCCCGGCCTGCGCAACCCGCTCGGCGCACGCGCGCTCTACCTGTTCAACGATCAGGGCCAGGATACGCTCTTCCGTCTGCACGGCACGCCGGAATGGAACTCCATCGGCAAGGCCGTTTCGTCGGGATGCATCCGCCTGATGAACCAGGACATCATCGACCTCTATTCGCGCGTCACGCCCGGCCGCAACACCAAGGTCATCGTGAAGCAGTAACTTCGGCTTCAGCGCATAGGAAAAAGCCGCCGGTGAGGTTCCCTCCCGGCGGCTTTTCTGTTTCGGATTTCGAAATCGTCAGGCGGCGTGGGCCTTCAACTCCAGGCGGCGGCGGTGGAGGACCGGCTCGGTGTAGCCATTGGGCTGTTCCCGGCCCTTCAGGACCAGGTCGAGTGCCGCCTGAAAGGCGATCGAGCCGTCATAGTCCTTTGCCATCGGCACATAGGCCGGATCGCCCGCATTCTGGCCGTCGACGACAACCGCCATGCGCTTCATGGTCTCGACGATCTGGGCTTCGGTGACGACGCCGTGATGCAGCCAGTTCGCCATATGCTGGGAGGAAATGCGCAGCGTCGCGCGGTCTTCCATTAGTCCGACATTGTTGATGTCCTGCACCTTGGAGCAGCCGACGCCCTGGTCGACCCAGCGGACGACGTAGCCGAGAATGCCCTGCGCATTGTTGTCGAGTTCGGCCTGGATTTCCTCGGGCGTCCAGTTGGGACGGGAAGCGACCGGCACGGAGAGGATATCGGACAGCTTGGCGCGATCCCGGCCGGCAAGCTTCTTCTGCACGTCGGCGACATTGATCTTGTGATAATGGGTCGCATGCAGGGTCGCGGCGGTCGGTGACGGCACCCAGGCGGTGTTGGCGCCGGCCTTCGGATGGCCGATCTTCTGCTCGAGCATGGCGGCCATCAGATCCGGCATCGCCCACATGCCCTTGCCGATCTGTGCATGGCCGGACAGGCCGCATTCGAGGCCGATGTCGACGTTCCAGTTCTCGTAGGCCGAGATCCAGGCCGCTTGCTTCATGTCGCCCTTGCGGATCATCGGTCCGGCTTCCATCGAGGTATGGATCTCGTCGCCGGTGCGATCGAGGAAGCCGGTGTTGATGAAGACGACACGGGTCCTGGCGGCGCGGATGCACTCCTTGAGGTTGACCGTCGTGCGGCGCTCCTCGTCCATGATGCCCATCTTGATGGTGTCGCGGGCCATGCCGAGCGCGTCCTCGACGCGGGTGAAGATCTCGCAGGCGAAGGCGACCTCTTCCGGGCCATGCATCTTCGGCTTGACGACATACATCGAGCCTTCGCGGGAATTGGCGCGGCGGCCGTTCGGTCCGATGTCGTAAAGCGCGATCAGGGCGGTGATCATCGCGTCCATGATGCCTTCCGGCACTTCGTTGCCGTCCCTGTCGAGGATCGCCGGGTTTGTCATCAGGTGGCCGACATTGCGCACCAGCATCAGCGAACGGCCCTTGAGCGTCGCCTTCTGATGGTCCGGCGTCAGGTAGTCGAGATCGCCGTTCAGCTTGCGCGTGAAGGTCTTTCCACCCTTGGAAACCTCTTCCGTCAGGTCGCCGCGCATCAGCCCAAGCCAGTTGGCATAGACGGTGACCTTGTCCTCGGCATCGACGGCCGCGACCGAATCCTCGCAGTCCATGATCGTGGTGATCGCCGATTCCAGGCCGATGTCGGCGATCTGGGCCGGATCGTCCTTGCCGATCAGGCTGTCGGGATCGACGAAGACCAGGGTATGCAGGTTGTTGGTCTTGAAATAGAGGCGGTAAGCCGTCTCGCTCTCACGCTTGAAGCCGACATATTGAGCCGGGTCGGCGAGACCGGTCTGCCCGGCCTTGCTGTCGACGATCAAGGCGCCGTTCTCGAATTCAAATCCGGTGACGTCCGCCCATTTGCCGGCGGCAAGCGGGAGGCTTTCATCAAGGAGGCTCTTTGCCCAGGCAATGACACGCGCGCCGCGCTCGGCATCGTATCCTTTGCCCTTCGGCAGATCGCCGAGCGCATCCGTGCCGTAAAGGGCATCGTAGAGCGAACCCCACCGGGCATTCGCGGCGTTCAGCGCGTAGCGGGCGTTCATGACCGGCACGACGAGCTGCGGGCCGGCGATCGACGCGATTTCAGGATCGACATTCTTCGTCTCGACCGAGAAGTCCGGGCCTTCCGGCAGGAGGTAACCGATGTCGCGAAGGAAGGCCTCGTAGGTGCCCATGTCCACCGGCGCGCCATTCTTGCGATACCAGTCGTCGATCTTTGCCTGCAGCTCGTCCCGCTTCTTCAGCAACGCCCTGTTCTTCGGCGCGAGATCATGGACGATCGACGAAAACGCGGAAAAGAAGTGCTCGGTATCGGCGCCGCTTCCCGGCAGCGCCTCGTCGACCAGAAAGTCATGGAGGGCTTTGTCGATCGACAGTCCGTTCTTTTCAATCCGGCTCATGCGGTAATCTCCCAGCAGCGGCTTTGCACCAATTTTCGGTATTCTTGCGATAGTGCCAAATCGCACCGGAAAGACTCGATGTCAATTTGGCGAAAATTCCAAGGATTTTTTCCATTTTGGAATGAATGCCGTCTCCGGCCTTCAGCGGGCGGTAATGCGCATCGGCAGCCCGCCCTGCGGCTGGGTCGTCAGCCGTTGGACCGGCCAGGGGCTGGTTTCCGGCAGCATGTCGAAACGGAAGCGGTGCATCAGCGTCGCCAGGATAATAACGGCCTCCTGCATGGCGAAGGTCGCGCCGATGCAGATGCGCGGGCCCGCGCCGAAGGGCAGATACTGGAAGCGGCCGATACGATCGCGATTTTCAGGCAGGAAACGTTCCGGCATGAAGGCGCGCGGCTTCTCCCAGTAAAGCGAGTGGCGGTGAAGGGTCCAGGGCATGATCAGGATGGTGATGCCGGCGGGTATTTCGAGCGTCTTGCCGTCGGCGTCCACCCAGGTATCTGCATCGATCGCGGCGCGATTGATCGACGGCGCCGGCGGATAGAGACGAAGTCCCTCTTCAAACGACGCACGTACATTCGGCATCTTGTCGAGCCAGGTTACCGGTTCGGCGCCGCTTGCCATCACCGCATCGATCTCGGCCTCCATCCGCTCGCGCACGGCCGGCGCATTGGCGACGCAATAAAGCGTCCATGCCAACGCTCGCGCTGTCGTCTCGTGGCCGGCGCCGATGAAGGTGAGAATATTGTCGGCGATTTCCTCGTCGGAAAGGCCGTCCGGCCCGCCAGCCTCGAGCAGCAGGGTGAGGAAATCGTCCGGCGCCGACTGCCGGTCGGCCGTCATTCGCGCCTTTCTGGCCGCCATCGTCTGCCGCACGATGTCCCTGAACTTTTCCAGCACCTTCTGACCGCGCCAGCGGCTGACGCGCGGCAACCATGACGGGGCCAGCAGAAGATCGAGCGGATCGACGCGGCCCATGGTGGCGAGCAACTGGTTCACGTCTTCGGCGAAATCGTCGGTGACGCTGGCGATTTCGCCGGAAAACAGGGTGTCGGAAAGGATGGCGAAGGTGAGTTCGGTCATGTCGACCGCGATATCACGCCGAACGGGATCTCCGCTCTGCGACCGGTAGCGATCGAGAAAGGCAAGCGACTGGCTCAGCATGTGGCTGGCAAAACCCTGTGCATGGCGGGGCGTGAAGACGGGCGCCATTGCCTTGCGCGAGCGCTTCCAGACGGGACCTTCCGCTGTCAGCAGGCCGTCCCGCAGGATTGGTCGCAGGATCAACTGGCGAACGGTGGACATGCGGTAATTGGCGGCATTGTCGACGAGAATATGGCGGATCAGCCCGGGATCGTTGACGATCAGCGTGCGCTGATTGAGGAACTTCGCGTCGATATAGGGGAGCGTGTAGGACGGCTCCCCCCAGAGTTCGAGCGGGTTGCGAAAGACCGTTCGTATGATTTCCAGCCGGCCGGGCGGAACCGTTCGCGGGATGGGGGCTGGTGGCTCAAAGGGGTCCGGACGCATATCCATTGCAGTCTTCCTGTTTGGATGAAGGGTAGAGCACGCGTCCGAACAGTCAATCCGACGCTTCCTGCACGATTGCAGATACGGACCGGCGAGGACCCCGCGCTGCACTCAAGCTCAGAATTTTCTAATCAATCGATTGACTAGTAATGGTGATTACCATTAGATGGTAATTCTTATTACCAATCACATTGCACGCGACGCCGACCGGTCATTCTCGCCACTCCGAGAGATCCAATCTCTCCTCCGAAACCGGCAGACACCTCGCGCTTTTATTCGACAGGATCGCGACGTGATCGCCATTGCTCCGTTTCAAACTCCCGGCATGACCCAGACACTGCAAGCGGGCCAGACGGTTCTCGAAAAATACAAGGTGATAAGGCGGCTTGGCATCGGCCGGACCGGTGAAGTCTACCAGATGATCAACTGCCAGTCCGGTCGCAACGTGGCGATGAAGTACGTCCGCGGAGAGACGCAGGCGCGCGAGGCCGCGCAACGCGAAATGAAGGCCCAGACCGCATGCCAGCATCCCCATGTCGTCGACACGCTCGCGTTCCATCCGCGCGACCAGTATTCGCTGATCGAGATGGAGTTCATGCATGACGGATCGCTTGCCGACGCCCTTGCCCGGCGCTTCGTTCCCCTCGCGGAATCGGTCGGCTACACGCGGCAGGTCCTGGATGGATTGACGAAGGTCCATCATATGGGCGTCGTGCATCGCGACGTCGGCGCGGAAAACGTCATGCTGTCCGGTGAGACTGCCAAGCTCACGGATTTCGGAGCGGCCTTCCACATGCCGACCGGCAGAATGGTTTCCGATCTCGTCTACAAGCCTTACATCCCGCCGGAAACGGCGCCCGGCGACGGCTCGTCGCCTTCGTGGGACATATTCGACGCGGGGCTCATGCTGCTGCGCTCCGTCAACAACATGGCGAGCTTTCACCAGACGTTGACCGACGCACGGCAAACGCTTGAAAAGGACCAGAACGTCGCGGACGTGATCGGGTTCGCAGACTACGTGCCGGAACGGATCCGGCGCATCGTCCGAAAGGCGGTCAGCTTCGACCCGCAGGACCGCTTCACATCGGTGGCCGAGTTCAAGCGCGCCCTCGACCAGTTGTCCTTCGCCCGCCGATGGGTGCGCGTCGGCTCTGACCGATGGATGTGCGGGGATGGCGACCGTCGGGAGATCCTCGCCTTGCGCGCCGGCATGTTCCCTGCCCTCACCCATACCGTGGGCACGAAGCGGCAGGCATTTTCGACCTTTCGCAATGAAACGGAAGCGCGCAGCCGGATTGCCGCAATCGTCGCCAAGTCGACGCTGCGCTAGCGAGCCCGGCGGTGACGCGCCATACTCTTTCCACGGTTTGACCTGGAACAGCCTCTTGTCCTACCCTGAACCAGGGCGGCTTTGTGGGGACCGGAATCGTGAACGACGTGGAAGTGGGTATGCCCGCCGCTCAGGACGAGCGGCGAGCGGCGATATTGAATGCGGCGACCGAGGTGTTTCTCGAGCACGGATATGCGGCAGCCAGCATCGATGCCGTCATCGAAAAGGTCGGTGGCTCGAAGCGCAACATCTACAGCCTCTTCGGTAGCAAGGAGGGTCTGTTCATCGCCCTCATATCGCAATGCGCGAAGCACGCATCCCAGGAAATATCCGCCGAGAGCGGTAGTCACTTGCCGCTTCAGGAAGCGCTGAGGCAGTTTGCGCTGCGTTTTCTCAAGCTGTTCATGAGCCCGGTCATGGTCGGGGTCTACCGCGTCGTGATCAGCGAATCCCATCGCCTGCCGAGCCTCGCCTCGGCCTTCTACAAAAACGGACCGGAGAAGGGCGCACGACGGCTGGCGGATATCCTGACCCGTTCAGCGGATTGCGAAACCATAGAGGTCGAGGATGCGCTTTATGCGGCCACCCAGTTCATCGGCATTCTGAGGTCGAACCTGCACCTCGAAATTGTCCTTGGCCTGAGAAAGCCCCTGACCCTGGCGGAAATCGAAGCGGTTGCCGATTCCTCCGTCGCGCTGTTCCTCAACGGAATTCGCCGCCACGGATCTGCAAGAACGGATTAGCGCACCAAACCCTGCAGCTGGTCGAGCTTGTCGTTGATGAGCCAGCCGTAATAATTCTCTTCAGGCCAGACCGTGCCGCCCGATCTCCGCTTGGCGGCCAGCGCACGGGCCCGGTCGCGGGAGCCGCCGAGATTGTAAAGCGTCGCCGTGACGCCCGGGTTATCGGAGATGTCGACGCCAGCGATCTTCCTGTAGTCATCAATGGCGGTGCGGATGACCGCGGCCATATAGGCCAGCGACTGGTCGGGATCCATGATCGCCTTGTAGACGTCGGCCGCATCGTTTTCGTCGAGTTTCTTGTAGCCGGAAACGCGGTGGACCATGTCGCTCATCATCAGCGCCGTCAGCGGATTGATCTGGCCGAGGCCGAAGGTCTGGCCGGCGTAGAAGGGCTGGAAGAAGACGGCGGAAAAGCGGTTGTTCGGGAAGCCCTCGCCCTCGACGGTCTTGCCGCGGAACGTTGCATTCCAGACATCTTCCCTGCAGCTCCAGAGGTCGTAGGAGTTCATGTCCGGCGTGCAACCGGCGAACTGCGGGCGATCGACGAAATGGTCGACCTTCTCGTCATTATAGGCGAAGCGGAAGCTCTCGCCGGCGTAGGATGCCGCCTTGATGTAGTAGGACTGCAGCCGGTCATAGGCATCGACATTGTAGGTGTGCTCGCCGACCAGCGCGCCGATCATATGCATCGGCGAGATACCGTAAGCAGCGGCCGTGGACTTGATCTTGCTCATCAGTTTGTGGTCGGTCGACAGCAGCGCATAGATCTTGTCGTACTTGTCGTCGAACGTTGTGCGGCCGGCCTTGGTGCGGCGGACGGATGCACCCGGGATCGGTGGTTGCGTGGCGTTGCGGTTGCCCGGCGGCACCATGTCGGCGGCGTGCGACGCAAGCGGAAGGCTGGTCAGGGCAATCACGAGTACCGTGCGGAGAAGCTTCACGATCGAATGGTCCTGTAAACGTTGAGCAGATGCTGGTCCCGCGGGCTCCGTTTCTCGGAAAGCCACGACGAACGCTCTATGCCGTCCAAGGTCCGGCATGAAAAGGGACGGCCCCTCCTTAAAGAAAAGGAGAGGCCGTTGTCGAGTGCCAAACGGTCACAGTGCCGTGACGCCGGGTCAAACCCTTGCGCCGGTTCCGCTATTTTGCCTGCCGCTACAGGATGTAGCGCGACAGATCGGTATCCGCGGCAAGGTCGCCGACATGCTTGCGGACGTAGGCCTGATCGATCGTCACACCGGAGCCGGAGCGGTCGGGTGCATTGAAGGAGATCTCGTCAAGCACGCGCTCCATCACCGTCTGCAGCCGGCGCGCCCCGATATTCTCGACCGTCGCGTTCAGATGAACGGCAACGTCGGCCAGCGCGTCGATCGCATCCTCGGTAAAGTCGAGCGCCACCTCTTCGGTATCCATCAGCGCCTTGTACTGGCGGATGAGGCTTGCCTCGGTTTCCGTCAGGATGCGGCGGAAGTCTTCCTTGGTCAGCGGCTTCAGCTCGACGCGGATCGGCAGGCGGCCCTGCAGCTCAGGCAACAGGTCCGACGGCTTGGAGACATGGAAGGCGCCCGAAGCGATGAACAGCACATGGTCGGTCTTGACCGGACCATACTTGGTCGAGACGGTCGTGCCTTCGACGAGCGGCAGCAGGTCGCGCTGCACGCCTTCGCGCGAGACGCCGGCACCCATGCCACCGTCACGGGCGGCGATCTTGTCGATTTCGTCGAGGAAGACGATGCCGTCGTCCTCGACGGCACGGATCGCCTCGCGCTGGATGACCTCGTTGTCGATCAGCTTGTCGGATTCGTCGCGGATCAGATCGCCATAGGAGGCCTTGACCGTGGTGCGGAGCTTCTTCTTTGCGCCGCCCATTGCCTTGCCGAACAGATCGGACAGGTTGAGGACGCCAATATTGGCGCCCGGCATGCCAGGAACCTCGAAGCCCGGCATGCCGCCGGTGCCGGTCTCGGCGATCTCGATGTCGATTTCCTTGTCGTCCAGTTCACCGGCGCGCAGCTTCTTGCGGAAGCTTTCGCGGGTGGCCGGAGACGCGGTCGCGCCGACCAGCGCGTCAAGCACACGTTCTTCAGCATTATGATGCGCCTTGGCCTGCACCTCGGCGCGCTTCTTCTCGCGCACCAGGCCGATGCCGACCTCGACGAGGTCACGGATGATCTGCTCGACGTCGCGGCCAACATAGCCGACTTCGGTGAACTTCGTCGCCTCGACCTTGATAAAGGGCGCGCCGGCGAGCTTGGCCAGACGCCTCGAAATCTCGGTCTTGCCGACGCCGGTCGGGCCGATCATCAGAATGTTCTTCGGCATGACCTCGTCACGAAGGTCAGGCTCCAGCTGCTGGCGGCGCCAGCGGTTTCTGAGCGCGATCGCCACGGCGCGCTTCGCCTCGTGCTGGCCGATGATGAAGCGGTCGAGTTCGGAAACGATCTCGCGGGGGGAAAAATTGGTCATGAAAACCTCTTTCAGACGGGCGCAGGGCTGCAGCGCCCACGGTTGACACCGGCCCCGATCAGGCGGCGTCGAGCGTTTCGACGATGATGTTGTTGTTGGTGTAGACGCAGATCTCCGCGGCGATCTCCATGGCGCGGCGGGCAATCTCGTCGGCCGGCAGGTCGGTGCCCATCAGCGCGCGTGCGGCCGCGTAGGCGTAATTGCCGCCCGAGCCAATCGCCATCGTGCCGTGTTCGGGCTCCAGCACATCGCCATTGCCGGTGACGGCCAGGGTGATGGTTTCGTCGGCGACAAGCATCATGGCCTCGAGGTTGCGCAGGTACTTGTCGGTTCGCCAGTCCTTGGCGAGCTCGACGGCGGCGCGCATCAGCTGCCCGGGATACTGCTCGAGCTTCTTTTCAAGCCTTTCGAGAAGGGTGAAGGCGTCGGCGGTGGCGCCGGCGAAACCGGCAATGACGTTGCCGCCCTTGCCGATGCGGCGCACCTTGCGGGCGTTGCCCTTCATGACGGTCTGCCCGAGCGAGACCTGGCCGTCGCCCGCCATCACCACCTTGTCGCCCTTGCGCACGGTAATGATGGTCGTGGCATGCATTGTTCCAAACGGATTGTGTTCACTCATATGACACCCTTGTCCCGGTGTTCATCGCGATGGATACCGGTTTTGCTGTTCCGAATATGAGAGCCTATGTAAGCCGCCTTGCCACGATTGCAATCATGGCGCCGTCAAATGCGGCCGCGGAGCGGTCCCCTGCGGCTTTTTGCGACGGGGCTTCTGGATATTTGCCGGTGCGCCTGTTATTGAGCGGCGATATTTTCCTTGTCGGAGCAGAGAGATGGCAGAAACCGGCCGCATCGCCAGCGTCAAGCGGACGACCAACGAGACCTCCGTTTCCGTAGCCGTCAACATCGACGGCACGGGATCGGCGAAGATTTCGACGGGTGTCGGCTTCTTCGACCACATGCTCGACCAGCTGTCGCGACACTCGCTGATCGACATGGAGATCGAGGTCAAGGGCGACCTGCACATCGACGATCACCACACGGTCGAGGACACCGGCATCGCGCTCGGCCAGGCGATTTCGAAGGCGCTCGGCGATCGCCGCGGCATCGCCCGCTACGCCTCGCTCGATCTCGTCATGGACGAGACGATGACGAAGGCCGGCGTCGATCTCTCCGGCCGCCCGTTCCTCGTCTGGAACGTCGCCTTTTCGGCGCCGAAGATCGGCACGTTCGACACCGAACTGGTGCGTGAGTTCTTCCAGGCCTTCGCGCAGAATGCCGGCATCACGCTGCATGTGCTGAACCATTACGGCGCCAACAACCATCATATCGCCGAAACCTGCTTCAAGGCGGTGGCACGGACGTTGCGGACGGCAACGGAGATCGACCCCCGCCAACAGGGCCGCGTTCCTTCGACCAAGGGAACGCTTGTTTGAACCTGCCGCAACCCGGCTAGGACAGCGAATGGCAAGTTATATCGTTCTGACATCGCCGGATGGCACGGACAGGGATCACACCCTTACCAAGGTGATCCGCGACGGTTTCAGCCTCACGGCCTTCCTCGTGCCGGCACTCTGGCTTTATGCCCATCGTCTTTGGATTGCGGGCTCGATTACGCTCGTTCTGCAAATCATCGCGCTTCAGCTGTCGGGTGTAAGCGGTTTCGGATGGGCGGGGCTAGCCCTTCTCATCACAGTGTCCATGGTGGTCGCGCTTGAAGGCCGGATGCATTATATCCGTCGTCTCGAGGCCGATGGCTGGACACTCAGCGAGATCGTGACGGCCCCCAATCTCGGCGACGCGGAAGCAGTCTACTTCGCCGGCTTACAAGATGCTGCAGCTCCGGCAACGGCTCATCCCGTCATGCCGCCGTCGAGTATCCGACCGCGAGCATCCGAGCCGGGCCTGTTCGGCTTTTATGATCCTGAAGGAGGACGCAAGTAAGATGCGCGTCGCAATCATCGACTATGGCTCCGGCAATCTGCGTTCGGCCACCAAGGCCTTCGAGCGCGCCGCCCGCGAAGCCGGCATTTCTGCCGAGATCGAGCTCACCGACAAGGCGGACCGCGTGGCAAGTGCCGACCGGATCGTGCTGCCGGGCGTCGGCGCCTATGCCGACTGCCGCGCCGGGCTCGACGCCGTTCCGGGCATGCACGATGCGATCACCGACGTTGTCGACAACAAGGGCCGTCCTTTTCTCGGCATCTGCGTCGGCATGCAGCTGATGTCCTCGCGCGGACTGGAAAAGACGATCACCGAAGGTTTCGGCTGGATCAAGGGCGACGTCGTCGAGATGACGCCGAGCGATCCGGCGCTGAAAATCCCGCAGATCGGCTGGAACACGCTGAACCTCAACCGCCCGCACCCGCTGTTTGACGGCATTCCGACCGGCCCCGACGGGCTGCACGCCTATTTCGTGCACTCCTATCATCTGGCTGCGGAAAATCCCGAAGAGGTGATCGCCACGACCGATTACGGCGGGCCGATGACCGCCTTTGTCGGCCGCGACAACGTGGCCGGTTCGCAGTTCCATCCGGAAAAGAGCCAGAAGCTCGGCCTCTCGCTGATCACCAATTTCCTGCGCTGGGCGCCCTGACAGACGGATATCCGACCATGATCCTTTTTCCCGCAATCGACCTCAAGGACGGCCAGTGCGTGCGCCTGAAGCTTGGCGACATGGACCAGGCGACCGTCTACAATCCCGATCCGGCGGCGCAGGCGAAAGCCTTTGAAGACCAGGGCTTCGAATGGCTGCACGTGGTCGATCTCAACGGTGCATTCGCCGGCGAGACGGTCAACGGCGCCGCGGTCGACGCGATCCTGAAGGCGACAAAGAACCCGGTGCAGCTCGGCGGCGGTATCCGCACGCTGGATCATATCGAAAACTGGCTGTCGCGCGGCCTGTCGCGTGTCATTCTCGGCACCGTCGCAGTGCGCGATCCGGCGCTGGTCATCGAGGCCTGCAAGAAGTTTCCCGGCAAGGTCGCCGTCGGCATCGACGCCAAGGGCGGCAAGGTCGCCGTCGAAGGCTGGGCGGAAGCCTCCGAGCTCGGCGTCATCGAGCTTGCGAAGAAATTCGAGGGCGTCGGCGTCGCGGCGATCATCTACACCGACATCGACCGCGACGGCATCCTGACCGGCATCAACTGGGATTCGACACTGGAGCTTGCCGAGACCGTCTCCATTCCAGTCATCGCGTCCGGCGGCCTTGCCTCGCTCGACGATATCCGCCGCATGCTCGAGCCCGATGCCGCCAGGCTGGAAGGTGCGATTTCCGGCCGCGCGCTTTATGATGGGCGCATCGATCCCGCCGAGGCGCTGAAGCTGATCCGTGATGCGAAGGAGTTGGCCCGATGACCCTCAAGGCCCGCGTGATCCCCTGCCTGGACGTGAAGGACGGCCGCGTCGTCAAGGGCGTCAATTTCGTCGACCTGATCGATGCCGGCGATCCGGTCGAATCGGCCCGCGCCTACGATGCCGCCGGCGCCGACGAGCTCTGCTTCCTCGACATCACCGCCTCCTCCGACAATCGCGACACGATCTTCGACGTGGTCCAGCGCACCGCCGAGCATTGCTTCATGCCGCTGACGGTCGGCGGCGGTGTTCGTGCGATTGCCGATATCCGCAAGCTTTTGCTCTGCGGCGCCGACAAGGTCTCGATCAACTCGGCGGCGGTGAACAATCCCGATTTCGTGGCCGAAGCCGCCGACAAGTTCGGCAACCAGTGCATCGTCGTCTCGATCGACGCCAAGAAGGTGTCGAAGGACGGTGAAACGGACCGCTGGGAGATCTTCACGCATGGCGGCCGCAATCCGACCGGCATCGACGCCGTCGAGTTCGCCGGCAGGATGGTCGAGCGCGGCGCAGGCGAACTGCTGGTCACTTCGATGGACCGCGATGGAACGAAGAGCGGCTACGATATCGCGCTGACGCGCACCATCGCCGACAGCGTGCGCGTTCCGGTGATCGCGTCGGGCGGCGTCGGAACGCTCGACGATCTGGTTGCCGGCGTCAAGGAAGGCCATGCGACGGCCGTTCTTGCCGCCTCCATCTTCCACTTCGGCACCTATTCCATAGCCGAAGCCAAGCGCTACATGGCCGATCGCCGCATCGCCATGCGGCTCGATTAGGAGAGTTCGATGACCACCTTCACCCTGGCCGATCTCGAAGCGATCGTCGCAAGGCGGGCAAGCGCCTCACCCGAGGAATCCTGGACGGCCAAGCTCGCGGCGGCCGGTCAGACAAAGGCCGCCAAGAAACTCGGCGAAGAGGCTGTGGAAACCGTTATCGCCGCCATCAGCCAGGACCGGAAGAATCTGGTCGATGAAAGCGCGGATTTGCTTTATCACCTGCTTGTCGTGCTGAAGATTGCAGGCATTCCGCTTCAGGACGTGCTGGCCGAGCTTGAACGTCGCACGGCGCAATCGGGCTTGCAGGAAAAGGCGAGCCGGTAAGGGAAGGACGCGCATGGACAGCGCCGAATCGGTGGAGTTTCTCGACCATTTCAAGGAGAGCCAATACTCTCCCTACCGCTTCTTCACCTCGGACGAATGGGCCAAATTCAGGGCCGATACGCCGCTGACGCTGTCGGCCGACGAAGTGAACCGGTTGCGTTCGCTCAACGACCCGATCGATCTGGAGGAAGTGCGGCGCATCTATCTGTCGCTCTCACGCCTTCTGTCCGCCCACGTCGAATCGTCCCAGCTGCTCTTCCAGCAGCGCTCCAGCTTCCTGAACTTCAAGGCCGACGTCAAAACGCCGTTCATCATCGGGATTGCCGGTTCGGTGGCGGTCGGCAAGTCGACCACGGCGCGTATCCTGAAGGAACTGCTGGCGCGCTGGCCTTCGAGCCCGAAGGTCGATCTCATCACCACCGACGGCTTTCTGCATCCGAACGCCTATCTGAAGGCCAACGGCATGATGGATCGCAAGGGCTTTCCGGAAAGCTACGACATCGGCACGATTCTGCGTTTCCTCTCCGCCATCAAGGCGGGCCGGCCGAACGTCAAGGCGCCGTGCTATTCGCACCTGGTCTACGACGTCATCCCCGACGAGTTCATCACCATCGACAGGCCCGATATCCTCATCTTCGAGGGTATCAACGTGCTGCAGTCGCGCGATCTGCCCGCCGACGGCAAGATGGTGCCGATCGTCTCCGACTTCTTCGATTTCTCGATCTACATCGATGCCGACGAGGAACTCATTCACACCTGGTATGTCGAGCGCTTCATGCGGTTGCGCGAAACAGCCTTTCGCGATCCGAGCTCCTATTTCCACCGCTATGCCTCGATCGGCGCCGACGAGGCGTTGAAGATCGCCGAAGGCCTGTGGGCCAACACCAACCTGAAGAACCTGCACCAGAACATTCTGCCGACCCGGCCGCGCGCCGATCTGATCCTGCAGAAGGGCAAGGACCATCTGGTCGAGAAGGTCGCGCTCAGGAAGCTCTGAGGGTCAGGAATTGACCCGCCGCATGGTGAGGTTGATCCTGCCGCCATTCCTGAGAAGGCCGGAAGTGTCGGGATAGATCCGGTCGACCCCGTGGAAGTTCAGCCGCCCCTCGCCGCCGATGATGACCGCGTCGCCGCTTTCCAGCCGGAAGGACACGGTCCGGTCGTTGCGGTTCTTGCCGCCGACGCGAAACAGGCAGGCATTGCCAAGCGACAAGGACAGAACGGGGGCCGAGAAATCCTTCTCGTCGCGATCCTGATGGAGACCCATTTTCGCTTCATCGGTGTAATAGTTGACGAGGCAGGCCTCGGGCTCCTGCGCATATCCGGAGAGTTCGGACCAGATGTCCATGAGGATGCCGGGCATGGCCGGCCATGGCTTGCCGGTCGCCGGATGCGTCGGCTGGTAGCGGTACCCCCGCTCCTTGTCGGTCACCCAGCCCAGCGGACCGCAATTGGTCATGCGCACAGACATCGGCTTGCCGGTCTTCGGCATGGTCGGCACGAACAGCGGCGCCTCGGCCACGACGGCGCGGATCTCGGCGAGAACGGCTTCCTGGCGCTCCCGGTCGAGATAGCCCGGTATGTGTCGGATGCCTTTCGGCAGAACCAGCATCGGAAAACCTCCCATGTCAGCGGATCGGTTATGGCCACGAAACAGAAACGGCGGCGGCCCGGCTACGGATCACTCGCCGTCCGGCGTGCCGCGCATCTTCTTGATTTCGGAGCGTCCCGCCTTGGCCTTCAACCGCCGCTCGATCGATCCCTTGGTCGGCTTGGTCTTCCGGCGGCGCGGCGGCGGCGGCGCTGCGGCCTCAAGGATCAGTTCCTTCAGCCGTTCGCGCGCGTCTTCGCGGTTGCGCTCCTGGCTGCGATAGCGACTGGCCTCGATCATCAGGACGCCATCCTTGGACAAGCGTCTGCCGGCGAGCTTCACCGCATTGGCCTTGACCCGCTCCGGCAAGGAAGGCGAACCCTTCAGGTTGAAGAAAAGCTGGACGGCTGTCGACACCTTGTTGACGTTCTGGCCGCCCGGCCCGCCGGCCAGAACGAATTGCTCGCTCAGCTCCCAGCCGGCGATGACGATGTGGTCGTTGATGTAGAGCGCGGCACTGGCCATGAGATCGTCGTCCTTCCGGCCGATCTATCCCACAGCAGCGACAAAATGAAAACCCGGCTGCGATCGCTCGCGGCCGGGTCGGGTTTCGATAGGCTTTGCGATCACATGCCGCCGATCGGCACGGAAAGTCGAACGCCGCCCGAAACGGTGAAATCGCCGTCGAATGTCGTTGCCGCCTCAATGCGACCAGTCAGCCGTACCGAACCGAAGTCGCTCGAAATCTCGGATCCAATACCGTAGGTCACGGCCTCGAATTTTCCCGGGGTCGAGAAATCGACACTGCTGCCGAGCGCTGCGACGGAGACATCGCCACCATTGCGGCCGGCGGCCGAAATGGTGACGAAAGGCATCAGGTGATGCTTGCCAGCGTCCGTCTCGAAATCCATGGGCATGCCGAGCTTGAGCGCGCCGAGCAGGATGTCGCTGCTTCTCGACGCCACCGTCGCGCCGTCGTAGCCGGACACATCCATGGTCCCCGACCAATGGTGCAGCCAGCCGAGGTCCGCGCCGAATTTCAGGCCGGCACCGGCGAACACATCTGCCTTCTCGTAGGCAACGCCGGTGGTCAGAGCGACGAATCCGCCCGTCTCGTCGCCCGATCCCGTCGCCCAGTCGGGACTGTCGAGTTTCGTTGCGAGAACGCCGCCGAACGCCGCGCCATGCAGGGACAAACCGCCTCCGTAGGCATGGACTGCCCTCAGACCGGCAAAGGCCGAATACTGGTCGATATCATGCCAGCCGTCATCAAGCCTTGCACGATAGCGCGTGGCGCCACCGAAGATGCCGATCGTGTCGGACGCCGTGACATCCTGGTCATGCCCCAGCATCACGCCGCCGCCAAAGGCATCGTATCCCTGGTAGGTGCTGTCATCGCCGTACTGGGCATAGGAACCGAAGCCTGTGGCCCACCAGCCCCGCACGCCCGGGTCGCGGTCGACCAGTGCCGTCACCACGTTGCCGAACATCAGGCTGGTCGACGCGTCCATGGCATCGAATACCGCCGGATCGAAGGTCGCGATCGCCGTGTCGGTGACGATTGCCGGCGTTCCGTTCAATTTCACGATCTCGGGTGCGGATACGAAGCTGAGGTAGGACGCGACGGGCGTCGCCACCTCGAACGTATCATTGCCGTCGCCAAGCTCGATGGTGCCGTCGATGTGGGAACCGCGGCCAATGACCAGCGTGTCGTCGCCCATGCCGAGGTCGATCGCCTCGCCGCTGGTCCCGACGAGAGTGCCGTAGTTGTAGACGATCTGCGATCCCTCATCCGCCGCATCGGTGCCGATGGCCTTGTAACCGCTGATGTAGCCCCAGTTGTAGATGTAGGAGGTGACCCCGCTCGCCTGGATGTCGAAGTCTATGCCGTAACCCGGATCGAGGCTGGAAAGATCCCGGACGGCGATGATGGTTCCGGTGTTGATCACGGTGCCGGAATCGATGTCGATGCCGTCGTCGCCGGCCTCGATCGTGCCGCTGTTGCGAATCACCGCATCCGTTCCGATCTTGATGCCGTCGTCGCCGGATGTGATCGTGCCCGTATTGGTGACGCTGATACCGGTGTCGTCTGCGTTGACCCCTTCTCCATCGACGTCGATGCTGCCGTTGTTCACGACAGTGCTGTTTGCGCCGACCTGGATGCCGTCATCACCTGCGGTGATCGTGCCCTCGTTCTTGACCGAGGCATTGTCGTTGACGTTGATGCCGTCGTGGATGGCCTTGATCGTGCCGCTGTTTTCAATATCGGCATTGTCGCCGCCGTGAACGCCGTCATACCCGGCATCAATCGTGCCGGTATTGGTCAGCGTCAGGTCATCATCGGCGTCGATCCCGTGATGATCCGTGCCGGCACTGCTGGTGATCGTTCCCGAGTTGACGATCGTGGCTCCGATGCCGACCTGTATGCCGTCGTCGCCTGCCGCGATCGTTCCGGTGTTGGTGATCGTAGCATTCTCATCGAGATGAATGCCGTCCTTGGTCGAGCTGCTGATGGAGCCGTTGTTGACGATCGTGGCGTCATCATCACCCTCGACGGCATGCGTGCCCGTCGAAGAGATGGAACCATCATTGGTCAGATCGACATTATCCTTGAACAGGAAGCCCTGAGACGCCCCGCCTGAAACGGTAGCCCCCGTCTCGACCTTGATTTTGGCATCGTCGAGGCCGCTGTCGCGAATACCGCTCGAGGTACCGGAACAGGTGACTGTGTCACCATCCGACGGCGAAGAGGGATCGCATGCGGCCATGGCTGACTGCACCGGAATGGCCGCGACGCCCGCGAGCAACAGGGCTGCACTCAGGAAAATCCGGCTTGAAGGACGCTCGTACATAGGTTTCCGCCTAGTCCATACGTTGAACACGACGGAGTCGCTATGCATTGCACATTACAATGCGATGACAACCTTACGTTACGGAACAGGTAGTCTTAACTTTACGGTAACCATGTTGCAGTTCGGCAACTCCCGGTTTTCGTCACACAAAAATACCCGGCCGCGATCGCTCACAGCCGGGTTCTGTCCTCCCTGGACTTTTTGTTCGGGTCATTCCGCTGCGATGGCAAGAACCGGTGCCGCGCTGGCGACGTCGCCGCTGACGTGATCCTCGAACTTCGCAAAGTTCTCGATGAACATCGTCACAAGCTTGCGGGCCTGGGCGTCGTAGGCTTCACCATCAGCCCAGGTCGAGCGCGGATCGAGGATCTTCGTGTCGACACCGCTGGCTGCAACCGGCACGGCAAAGCCGAAGTTCGGATCCGTGCGGAACTCCGCCGTCTTCAGCTCGCCCGACAGTGCCGCCGTCAGCAGCGCGCGGGTCGCCTTGATCGGCATGCGGCTGCCGACGCCGTAGGCGCCGCCGGTCCAGCCGGTGTTGACCAGCCAGCAGTCGACGCCATGCTCGGCGATCAGCTCCTTGAGCAGATTGCCGTATTCCGTCGGATGACGCGGCATGAAGGGGGCGCCGAAGCAGGTCGAGAAGGTCGCTTCCGGCTCCGTCACGCCCTTTTCCGTACCGGCGACCTTGGCGGTGTAGCCGGACAGGAAGTGGTACATGGCCTGTTCCGGCGTCAGCTTGGCAATCGGCGGCAGCACGCCGAAAGCATCCGCCGTCAGCATGATGATCGTCTTGGGATGGCTGGCGCGGCCGGTCTTCGATGCATTCGGAATGAAGTGCAGCGGGTAGGCGCAACGCGTGTTTTCGGTCAGCGATCCGTCGTTGAAATCCGGAACGCCATTCTCGTCGAGGACGACGTTCTCCAGAACCGTGCTGAAGCGCTTCGTCGTGGCGAAGATTTCCGGCTCGGCCTCAGCCGACAGGCGGATCGTCTTGGCGTAGCAACCGCCTTCGAAGTTGAAGATGCCGGCCTTGCCCCAGCCATGCTCGTCGTCACCGATCAGCGTGCGCGACGGATCGGCCGAAAGCGTGGTCTTGCCGGTGCCCGACAGGCCGAAGAAAACGGCGCTGTCGCCCTTCGGACCTTCATTGGCCGAGCAATGCATCGGCATGACGCCCTTTTCCGGCAGAAGGTAGTTGAGCACGGTGAAGACCGACTTCTTGATCTCGCCGGCATAGGACGTGCCGCCGATGAGGACCAGTCCGTTGGTCAGGTCGCAGGCGATCACGGTCTCGGTGCGGCAGCCGTGGCGTTCCGGGTCGGCCTTGAAGCTCGGCAGGTCGATAATCGTCAGCTTGGCGACGAAATCTTCGAGTGCTTCCTTTTCCGGGCGAATCAGCAGGTTGCGGATGAAGAGCGAATGCCAGGCGAGCTCGGTGACGACCCGCGTCGGCAGGGCGTTTTCCGGATCGGCGCCGCCGACAAGATCCTGCACGAACAGGCTCTTCTTGCGGACATGGGCCAGCATGTCCTGATGCAGACGGTCGAAATGGGCCGGCGTCATCGGCTTGTTGTTGTCCCACCAGATCTTGTCGACAGTGTTCTCGTCCTTGACGACGAACTTGTCCTTCGCCGAACGGCCGGTGTGCTGGCCGGTCAGGGCCCGCACCGCGCCGTCGGCCGTCAGAACGGCCTCCTCGCGACGGACGGCCTCTTCGACGAGCTGGCTTTCGCAGTAATTATAAAAAGCATGCGCGGCATCTCCCAGGCCGATATTCGCGATGCTTCTTACCGGGTTGCGAATCCCTTTCTCCTCCATGGCTCCATTCCTTTGCTGCGAGTTACGGAATTAAAATTTTCCGGACAAATAGTCTGTGTTCTCGCAGCTGGCAACCCGGTTGACTCAAAAAAGCTAACATAATCAATATATTAATCGATTTAAAAATTTTCCATTCCATTTAAATCGGTTAAATGAGGCGCGCTTTGTGGGTGTTAAAACATTTATTCCACACCTCGATCGTTGCCTCCCCTTCCCGTTTGCCACAATTTGTTCCACCTTTATCCCCACATACCCTCCGTCGTAAGTCGAAACAGCCGGAGGAATGACCCATATGGCGGAGAAAATTGGCATGCAGACGATCGCGCTCGTGGACGACGACCGCAATATCCTGACCTCGGTCTCCATCGCGCTCGAGGCTGAAGGCTATCGCGTCGAAACCTATACCGACGGTGCATCTGCGCTCGACGGCCTCCTGGCGCGCCCGCCGCAGCTGGCGATCTTCGATATCAAGATGCCGCGCATGGACGGCATGGAGCTCTTGCGGCGGCTGCGGCAGAAGTCTGACCTGCCCGTCATCTTTCTCACTTCCAAGGACGAGGAAATCGACGAACTCTTCGGCCTGAAGATGGGCGCCGACGATTTCATCACCAAGCCCTTCTCGCAGCGTCTGCTGGTCGAGCGCGTCAAGGCGATCCTGCGGCGTACGGCAAGCCGCGAGGCCGGCGCTGCCGCGGCAACGGCAAAACCCGGCCAGACGGAACTCGCCAGGTCGCTCGAGCGCGGCCAGCTGGTCATGGACCAGGAACGCCATACCTGCACCTGGAAGGGAGAGGCCGTGACGCTGACCGTCACCGAGTTCCTCATCCTGCATTCGCTGGCCCAGCGCCCCGGCGTCGTCAAGAGCCGCGACGCGCTGATGGACGCCGCCTATGACGAACAGGTCTATGTCGACGACCGCACCATCGACAGCCACATCAAGCGGCTGCGAAAGAAATTCAAGATGGTCGATACCGAGTTTGATATGATTGAAACTCTTTACGGTGTCGGCTACCGGTTCCGCGAAGCCGCGTAAGCCCGACCATGCCGCAGCAGCGGTGACAGGGGTTCTTTGATGTCGGAAGTAATGTCCGGTGCCAACAACACGGACGAAAGGCCGCAGGAGCGGCCTGAGGAATTGACAACCGCAGCAGCGCCGGACGGCGATGAGTTCGAAAGAGACGGCCGTCCCGGCAAGGGCGGCGGCCGCCTCTGGTCGCGCCCGTTCGTGCTCACCCGCCGGATCTTCGGCAATGCGGTCTTCTCCAGCCTTACGCGCCGCATCCTGTTCTTCAACCTCGTCGCGCTCGGCGTTCTCGTCGGCGGCATCATGTACCTCAACCAGTTCCGCGAGGGGCTGATCGATGCCCGCGTGGAAAGCCTGCTGACGCAGGGCGAAATCATCGCCGCTGCCGTATCGGCCTCGGCCTCGGTCGATACCAATTCGATCACCGTCGATCCGAAGAAGCTGCTTGAGCTGCAGGCTGGCGAAAGCATCACCCCGGTGCCGAACGACGAGGACCTACAGTTCCCGATCGACCCCGAACGGGTCGCGCCGGTCCTCCGTCGCCTGATTTCGCCAACGCGGACCCGCGCCCGAATCTTCGATGCCGACGCCAGCCTGATCCTCGATTCGCGCCACCTCTATTCCCGCGGCCAGGTGCTGCGCTTCGACCTGCCGCCGATCGAGGCCGAACAGGTCGACTGGTGGGAGATGCTTTATAACTGGGTGAACCGGCTGCTGCAGCCGAGCAACCTGCCGCTCTACAAGGAAACGCCCGGCGGTGACGGGTCGATCTATCCGGAAGTGATGAACGCGCTGACCGGCGTTCGCGGCACCGTGGTGCGCGTCACCGAAAAGGGCGAGCTCATCGTTTCGGTGGCCGTACCGATCCAGCGTTTCCGGGCCGTTCTCGGCGTGCTGCTGCTCTCCACCCAGGCCGGCGACATTGACAAGATCGTCCAGGCCGAGCGCATGGCCATTCTGCGCGTCTTCGGCGTGACGACGCTGGTCACCATGGTGCTGTCGCTGCTGCTCTCCTCGACGATTGCCAATCCGCTGCGCCGGCTTTCGGCGGCGGCCATCCGCGTGCGCCGGGGCGGCGCCAAGGAGCGCGAGGAAATCCCCGATTTCTCCTATCGCCAGGACGAAATCGGCAACCTCTCGATCGCGCTCCGGGAAATGACGTCGGCGCTCTACGACCGGATCGACGCGATCGAAAGCTTTGCCGCGGATGTGAGCCACGAGCTCAAGAACCCGCTCACCTCGCTTCGAAGCGCCGTCGAGACGCTGCCGCTCGCCCGCAACGAACAATCCAAAGAACGGCTGCTGGAAATCATCCAGCACGACGTGCGCCGTCTCGACCGGCTGATCAGCGATATTTCCGACGCCTCGCGGCTGGACGCAGAACTGGCGCGCACGGATGCGCAGGACGTCAACCTCGAACAGCTGCTCGGCGACCTCGTCGAGGTTTCGCGGCAGATTCGCGCCTCGAAGAAGGCGGTTCGCCTGACATTCGAAGTCGACAGACGGCAGGCAACGGGCAAGGACGCCTTCACCATCCAGGGCCATGATCTTCGAATCGGCCAGATCGTCACCAACCTCATTGAAAACGCCCGCTCGTTCGTGCCGGAGGCGGAAGGCCACATCGCAGTCAAGCTGATGCGCCGCAAGGCGGACTGCGTGATCCAGGTGCAGGACAACGGACCGGGGATCCAGGCCGAGAACATCGACCGGATCTTCGAGCGGTTCTACACCGACCGGCCGGAAAGCGAAGGTTTCGGGCAGAATTCCGGTCTCGGCCTGTCCATCAGCCGGCAGATCGCCGAGGCGCATGGCGGCTCTCTCAGAGCCGAGAACGTTACCGAAGAGAAGAGCGGCAGGATCATCGGCGCCCGCTTCATCCTGACGATGCCGACCGGCGAAAAGAATGACCGGCGCTGAGACCAATCTCCACGCAACGGCAATCGTCGCCGGCCGCACCGGCCTGCTTTTTGTCGGCCCTTCCGGTTCCGGCAAGTCGTCAACGGCCTTTGCCTGCCTCGCCGAAGGCCGCAGTCTCGGCCTCTATACCGCGCTCGTCGCGGACGATCAGGTTCTCGTCCGCCGCCATGCCGACAGGCTCGTGGCACGCGCGCCGGCAAGCATTGCCGGGAAGATGGAATTGCGCGGCAGCGGCATCGTTTCCGTCGACACGATCGACGCGGCCGTCCTGCGCTTCGTGATCATGCCGGTCGATGCCGATAGCTGCGAACGGCTGCCGGAGGACGACGAGCGGATGATGGTGCACGACGGCGTATCACTGCCGCTTCTGCGTATTCCCTTGCAACCCGGCAACCCGCTGGCGCGGATACAAGCTCTTGTCGGCGATTTGTAGCAGGACGGCGTGAAACAACTGCAGACGGATGCCGATTTTGTTTTTTTGTCTTGCACTTCGGCTTTTGATCGACAAGATGAGCACCCACCGGCGAAAAACGGGCCTTTCAAGGTCCGCGACGGATGCAGAGTGCCACAGGAGCAGTTGTAGATGATCGGACTTGTGCTTGTCACACATGGCAAGCTGGCAGAAGAATTTCGACATGCGGTCGAGCATGTCGTGGGTCCACAGAATCTCATCGAGACAGTCTCGATCGGTCCGGAAGACGACATGGACCAGAGGCGGCAGGATATCCTGGATGCAGTCCATCAGGCCAATGAAGGCAACGGCGTGATCATCCTCACCGACATGTTCGGGGGCACGCCGTCGAACCTGGCGATCTCCGTCATGGACAGCGGCCGCGTGGAGGTGATCGCCGGCGTGAACCTGCCGATGCTGATCAAGCTCGCCGGCGTTCGCGGCGAAAACGACATGGAAAAGGCCCTGGCGGAAGCCTCGGACGCGGGCCGGAAATACATCAACGTGGCCAGCCGCGTCTTGAGCGGCAAATAGTCGGGAACTGGCGCAACATCCATGGCTGCGATCACCAAGGAACTGCAGATCATCAACAAGCGCGGTCTGCACGCGCGGGCCTCGGCAAAATTCGTCCAGACCGTCGAATCCTTCGATGCGGCCATCACCGTCTCGAAGGACGGCATGACGGTCGGAGGCACCTCGATCATGGGGCTGATGATGCTGGCGGCGAGCCCCGGCTGTTGCGTCGTCGTCACCGCCGACGGCCATCAGGCGGACGAGGCCATGCAGGCGCTGGAAGCGCTGGTCGGCAACCGATTCGGCGAAGAGATGTGACGTCTTAACCGACCATATAAAGACTTCTTTATATCGTTATTGCCATCATGCCCGAAGTGCGGTAAACCGCATGCGGAACAAATTCGTATTGATGCATGAGTTGGAGAGCCGGCCTTTTGCGGCCGCATATGCGGTCGTGCCGCCTCAGGACCAGGAGACTTAGATGAGCACGGAAAAAGACTATATCGTCGCGGACATCGCACTTGCCGATTACGGCCGCAAGGAACTCGACATCGCAGAAACCGAAATGCCCGGCCTGATGGCCTGCCGTGAAGAATTCGGCGCTTCCAAGCCGCTGAAGGGCGCACGGATCTCCGGTTCGCTGCACATGACCATCCAGACCGCCGTCCTCATCGAGACGCTGGTCGCTCTCGGCGCCGAAGTGCGCTGGGCCTCATGCAACATCTTCTCGACCCAGGACCATGCCGCAGCCGCGATCGCCGCAAGCGGCGTTCCGGTCTTCGCCGTCAAGGGCGAAACCCTCGAGGAATACTGGACTTACACCGACAAGATCTTCCAGTGGACCGATGGCGGCCTGTCCAACATGATCCTCGACGATGGCGGCGACGCCACCATGTACATCCTGCTCGGCGCCCGTGCCGAAGCCGGCGAAGACGTGCTGTCGAACCCGCATTCGGAAGAAGAGGAAGTGCTCTTCGCCCAGATCAAGAAGCGCATGCAGGCTTCGCCGGGCTGGTTCACCAAGCAGCGCGACGCAATCCGCGGCGTGACGGAAGAAACCACCACGGGCGTCAACCGCCTGTATCAGCTGTCGAAGAAGGGCCTGCTGCCCTTCCCGGCAATCAACGTCAATGACAGCGTCACCAAGTCGAAGTTCGACAACAAGTACGGTTGCAAGGAATCGCTGGTCGACGGCATCCGCCGCGCCACCGACGTGATGATGGCCGGCAAGGTCGCCGTCGTCTGCGGTTACGGCGACGTCGGCAAGGGCTCGGCAGCCTCGCTTCGCGGCGCCGGCGCCCGCGTCAAGGTCACGGAAATCGATCCAATCTGCGCCCTGCAGGCCGCCATGGACGGCTATGAAGTGGTCCAGCTGGAAGACGTCGTCTCCAGCGCCGACATCTTCATCACCACCACCGGCAACAAGGACGTCATCCGCGTCGACCATATGCGCGCGATGAAGGACATGGCGATCGTCGGCAACATCGGCCACTTCGACAACGAAATCCAGGTCGCGAGCCTCCGGAACCTGAAGTGGACCAACATCAAGCCTCAGGTCGACATGATCGAGTTCCCTGCCGGCAATCGCATGATCCTGCTGTCTGAAGGCCGCCTGCTGAACCTCGGCAACGCCACCGGCCACCCGTCCTTCGTGATGTCGGCCTCGTTCACCAACCAGGTGCTGGGCCAGATCGAACTTTTCGCCAAGGGCGACAATTACGAAAATCAGGTCTACGTGCTGCCGAAGCACCTCGATGAAAAGGTTGCACGCCTCCATCTCGACAAGCTCGGCGTCAGGCTGACGGAACTTTCCGACGAGCAGGCGAGCTATATCGGCGTCACGACTGCCGGTCCGTTCAAGTCCGATCACTACAGATACTGATTACCACATCAGAATACGCTACATTTAGTTGCCGCGGCCGGAATTCCGGCCGCGGCTTCTTTTTTTGACCTTCGGCTTCCCGACGATTCTGAGAGGCAGTATTGTGAATTCGTAATGATTCGCCCCATTTCGGCACAGGGAAATGGTGTGGCGAGGGGATGTCTTGTCGACAGGCGGCGCGAAGGACGGAGACGGACCGGGAATGGACGTAATCTTATCAGGCCAGGACAAGCGGCCTGACGACAGCGGCAGCACACCCGCCGGGGACGCAGGGCGGTTGCAGCCGGCAAAACAGCACAAGGCTCGTTTCTTCAGGAAAGCCCTGCTTTCCGGCACGGCGCTTTTTGCCACGGGCGGCTATGCCTTCGCGCAGGGCGCGACAGAGGCGACCGGCCATGCCGCGCGTTTCTCCTCTCCCGAAGTCGTCGTCTTCTCTCTCGTCATCGGCGCGATTTCCGCGGCCATGCTCTCCACCCTTTGGTTCGTCCGGCAGAAGGGCAACATGGAGACCGAGAACCGGGACATCCGCTCGGCGCTCTCCGATGCCAAGCAGCGGCTGGCGCGCTTCGAGGCTCTGATTGCCGACAAGAACCGCCGCATCGTCATCTGGGACGGTCCCGGCGAGCGGCCGGAAGTTCTCGGGCAATTGCCGGCAAAGACCGGAGCCCCGGAACAGGAACGGGAGTTCCTGGCCTTCGGACGATGGATGAAACCGGACGCGGCGCTGCAATTCGAGCGCGCACTGGAAGCCCTGCGCGACAAGGCTCGCAGCTTCGATCTCGTCGTCGAAACGCAGCGCGGCGAGGTTCTGGAAACGCAAGGGCGCGTGTCCGGCGGCCGGGCTTTCGTCCGGTTCGTGGCCCTCAACAACCTGCGCGCCGAGCTTGCCGAACTCTCCGTCGAGCGCGAGCGCCTCGTCTCCTCGATCTCGACATTCCAGAGCCTGCTCGATTCGGTCGATTTCCCGGCCTGGCAGCGCGACAGTGACGGCCGCCTCGTCTGGGTCAACCACGCCTATGCCGAAGCCGTCGACGCCTCTTCGCCCAAGCAGGCGATCGACGAAAACCGCGAAGTGCTGAGCACCGTGACGCGCGAAAAGATCCGCGCCAGCACGACCATCGACTCGCCCTTCCATGGCCGCGTCTCCACCGTCGTCAACGGCAACCGGACCTTCTTCGACGTCGTCGACGTCAAGGTGCAGGGCGGTACCGCCGGCATCGCTGCAGACGTTTCCGGCGAGGAAGCGGCGCGCGAGGAGCTGAAGCGCACGCTGAAGGCCCATTCCGAAACGCTGGACCAGCTGGCGACACCGGTCGCGATCTTCGACGGCAACCGTCGTCTGCAATTCTACAATCAGGCCTTCGTGCAGCTCTGGGGCCTCGATATCGCATTCCTCGAATCCAAGCCCGACCATGGCGACCTTCTGGAACGCCTGCGCGCCGCCGACAAGCTGCCGGAGCAGCTCGGCTGGAAGGCCTGGAAGGAAGCGGCACTGTCGGTTTACCAGTCGCTCGATACGCAATCGCATCTCTGGTACCTGCCAAGCGGCCAGACGCTGCGCGTCATTGCCACCACGCACCCGCAAGGCGGCGCCACCTGGGTGTTCGAGAACCTCACCGAACAGGTCGATCTGGAGACACGCTACAACACGCTGGTTCGGGTTCAGGGTGAAACGATCGACCATCTGGCCGAAGGCGTCGCGGTGTTCGGTCCGGACGGCAAGATCCGCCTTTCGAACCCGGCCTTCCGCGCCCTCTGGGCCATCACCGAGGCGCAGGCCGCGCCCGGCACCCATATCCGCGCCATCGAGGATGCCTGCGCGCAGTCCTATGACGGTGCCGACGGCTGGCGCCGCTTCGCGCACATGATCACCAGCTTCGAGGACGAGCGGTCATCGCTGCAGGGAACGCTGGAACTGCATTCCGGACTGGTTCTCGACTACGCCGTCATTCCGCTGCCGAACGCCCAGACGATGCTGACCTTCGTCAACGTCACCGACAGCGTGCGGGCCGAGCGGGCGCTCACCGAAAAGAACGAGGCCCTGCGCAAGGCCGACCAGCTGAAGAACGATTTTGTCCAGCACGTGTCCTACGAACTCAGGACGCCGCTGACCAACATCATGGGCTTCACGGATCTCCTGAAGACGCCGGAAATCGGCGGTCTCAACGAGCGGCAGGCAAGCTACATCGACCATATCTCGACCTCCTCGTCGCTGCTCCTGACCATCGTCAACGACATTCTCGACCTTGCGACCGTCGACGCCGGCATCATGGAACTGCATATGGCCGATATCGATGTCCGCGAGCTTCTGGACGAGGTGTCGGAGCATATCGCCGAGCGGCTGCAGGAGAGCGGCGTGACGCTGTCCGTCAGCGCCGAACCCGGCATCGGCACGCTTGTCGCCGATCGGCAGCGGCTGAAGCAGATCATGCTGAAGCTGCTGGCGAATGCCGCCAACTTCGCGCCCGACGGTTCGGACATCGCCCTGCATTGCTGGCGCGACAACGGCGACCTTGTCTTCACCGTCAAGGACAGCGGGCCCGGCATCCCGCAGGAGATGATCAAGGCGGTGTTCAACCGCTTCCAGACGAGCGCCCGTACGGGCAAGCGCAGCGGCGCCGGTCTTGGCCTCTCGATCGTCGAGAGCTTCGTCAACCTGCACCACGGCTCGGTCTCCATCGACTGCCCGGACGGCAAGGGAACGACGGTGACCTGCCGCATCCCCTCCGGAAAACGTTCGGAAGAAACACTTGCAGCCGAGTGAGGCCCCCTTCACCCTTCACCTCGCCGACGAAAGCCGGACGATCCTGTTTGGCGAGGATCTGGCGCTGGCGCTGAAGGCCGGCGACTGTCTGGCACTGCACGGCGATCTCGGCAGCGGTAAATCGACGCTGTCCCGCGCCATGATCCGTGCCATGGCGGACGATCCGGTGCTCGAGGTGCCAAGCCCCACCTTCACGCTGGTCCAGAACTATCGAACCCGGATTCCGATCGCTCATTTCGACCTGTACCGGATCGGCGATCCTGACGAACTCTTCGAACTCGGCCTGGAAGAGGTACTCGAAGACGGCATCGCCCTTGTCGAATGGCCGGAGATGGCGGGCGGCAATCTGCCGGAGACGGCGATTCACCTGACGCTGTCACACGAGGGAAGCGGCCGCGCCGTCAGCATCACCGGTTCCGAGAAGACAATGAGCCGGATTCGGCGCGTCATGAAGATCCGCGATTTTCTCAGCCGGCACGGTTACGGCAGCGCGCGAAGACGCTTCCTGAGTGGCGACGCCTCTATCTTTCGGGCCTACGAGATCATTCATCCGGAAAGCGGCGAGCCGCAGGTGCTGATGGACTGGCCGAAGCCTCCGCTGGGCGCGCCGGTTCTCGACGGCAAGCCCTATGCCGAGGTCGCGCATCTCGCCACCAACGCCCTGCCCTTCATCGCCATCGGCAATGCGCTGCATGAAAGAGGGTTCTCGACACCGGCAATCCGCGCCGCGGACAGAGACGACGGCATCCTGATCATGGAGGACCTGGGACGCGACGGCGTTCTCGACGAGGCGGGCAGACCGATCGAAGAGCGCTACATGGAAAGCGCCGCCTGCCTTGCGCGCCTGCATGATCAGGCTGTTCCACGCGATATTCCGGTCGATGACGCCCTCTACCATGTACCGGAGTTCGATCCGACCGCCATGAAGATCGAGGTCAGCCTGCTTCCCGACTGGCATCTGCCATGGAAGAGCGGTCACCCGGTCGAGCCGGCCCGTCGTGACGAGTATTTCGCGATCTGGGACGAGCTGATCGACATTCTCCACGGGGCGGAGACACACCTGCTGCTGCGCGATTATCACTCGCCGAACCTCATCTGGCTCGCCGACCGCACCGGCACGGATCGCGTCGGCATCATCGACTTCCAGGACGCCATGATCGGCCCGACGGCCTATGATGTCGCCTCGCTGGTCCAGGACGCCCGCGTCGACATGGACCCGGCGCTGAGCGAACGACTGCTTCGACATTATCTGTCACTGCGGACATCGTCCTCCTTCGACGAAGACAACTTCCGGACTGCCTTTGCGATCATGGCGGCGCAACGCAATTGCAAGCTCGCGGGTATCTGGGTGCGCCTCCTACAGCGCGACGGCAAGCCCTATTACATGAAGCACATGCCGCGCACGCTGTCCTACCTCAACTCCGTCTTCAGGCATCCGGCGCTCCAGCGGCTGAAGACATGGTGCCTCGACGCCGGAATGGAGCTTGAGCCATGAGCGCGGCACCGATCCGCAATGCCATGGTGCTCGCCGCCGGGCTCGGCACGCGCATGCGGCCGATCACCGAGACGATCCCGAAGCCGCTGGTAAAGATCGCCGGCACGCCGATGATCGACTATGTGCTGGACAGGCTGGTCGCTGCCGGTGTCGAAAAGGCCGTCGTCAACGTTCATCACCATGCAGACCAGATGGAAGATCATCTCCGCGGCCGCACGGATGTCGAGATCGTCATTTCGGACGAGCGCGAGCAACTGATGAATTCCGGCGGCGGATTGAAGAAGGGCCTGCAGCGCCTCGACAAGGCCGCTTCCGTCTTCGTCATGAATGCCGACCTATTCTGGGTCGTTCCGCCCGGAATGGAGGACCGCAATCTCGACCGGTTGGCCGATTTCTTCGACCCGGAGCGCATGGACATGGCGCTTCTCTGCGTGAAGATCGAGGACACGACCGGCCACAACGGCAAGAATGATTTCGACCTTGCCGCCGACGGACGCCTGACGCGTCACCGCGAGGGCGGCGAGACGCCCGTCGTCTATGCCGGCGCTATTGCCATGCGGCCCTCGCTGCTGGATGATGCCCCGGAAGACGCCTTCAACCTGAACATCTATTTCGACAGGGCCATCGCCAAGGGCCGGCTCTACGGTCTCATTCTCGATGGCCACTGGCTGACGGTCGGGACACCCGAAGCCATTTCGGAGGCGGAGGACGCAATCCGGCGCATCGCCGGCGGAAACTGAAAACATGGCCGAACGACATCGTCAGCGCATACTTACGATTCCGCCCGGTCTGCCGTTTCTCCGAACCCTCGCCCGAGCCTTGTGCGACGGCTCACTGGTCGAAAGCTTCCGCTACGATCCCGCCGATCCACTCGCCCCGTCGCGCGTCACCATCTTTCTGCCGACGCGCCGCGCCGCGCGCGTGCTGCGCTCCGAATTCGTCGACCTGCTTGGCGGCAAGTCCGCCATTCTCCCGGTCATCCGTCCGCTCGGCGAAACGGACGACGACACCGGCTTCTTTGACGAAACCGTTCCGGACCGGCTGGACCTCGATCCGCCAATCCCCGGCACCGCCCGGCTTCTGGAACTCGCCCGGCTCATCCTCTCCTGGCGCAACTGGTTGCCGGAAGTCATCCGCGACATCCATTCCGATTCGCCGCTGGTCGCTCCGGCAAGTCCGGCGGACGCCATCTGGCTTGCCCGCGATCTCGCCGAACTGATCGATTCGGTCGAGACGGAAGAACGAGACTGGGACGACCTGAAAAAGCTGAATGCCGAGGACTATGCCCACTGGTGGCAGTTGACGCTCGAGTTCCTGAAGATTGCTTCCGCCTTCTGGCCCGCGCGCCTGCAGGAGCTCAGTCTGTCGTCCCCTGCCCGGCACCGCAACGCGATCCTCCGGGGCGAGGCCGAGCGGCTGGCGCGCGCAAGACATGAGGGACCGGTGATCGTTGCCGGTTCGACGGGCTCGCTGCCCGCGACGGCCGAGCTGATCGCCACGGTGGCCAGATTGCCGGAGGGCGCCGTCGTTCTGCCGGGCCTCGATACCTCCATGGACGAGGACATCTGGCAGGGCCTTACGCCGGCCGCGGATGATCCGCGCTTCCAGGACCCGACACTGCGCGGGCATCCGCAATATGGTCTCGCCCTGCTTCTCTCGCGGCTCGGAACGGCCCGTTCGGAAGTCATCGCACTTGCGGGTTCCGAGGAGCCGCTTGCGCTTCGCCAGAGACTGATCTCGCAGGCGATGACGCCGGCATCGGCGACCGACCGCTGGGCGAGCTGGCAGGCGGACAAAGGTCCCGGCGAGGCTGCGGCTGCATTTGCCGATGTCAGTCTGATCGAGGCGCAGAACGAGCGCGAGGAGGCAACCGCGATCGCCATTGCCCTGAGGCTGGCGCTGGAGGAACCCGGCGTCCATGGCGAAAGCCAGGCGGCACTGATCACACCGGACCGCACGCTTGCCCGCCGCGTCGTCTCGGAGCTTGCCCGCTTCGGCATCACGGCGGACGATTCGGCCGGCACGCCGCTGTCGCAGACCCAGCAGGGGACATTGCTGCGTCTCGTCCTCGAAACGACGCTTCGGCCCGGCGATCCGGTGGCGATCGCCTCCCTGCTCAAACATCCGCTGCTCCGGCTGCAGATGCCATCCGCGCGGCTGGCGCTGGCCGTCAGGGCGCTGGAGGCCATCGCGCTGCGGGGCGGTCTTGGAGAATGCGATATCGCCCTGCTCGGTCCGCTGTTTGCCCGGCGGCTGGAGGAACAGAAGGCCGACCGGCACCGACCGCAATGGCGCCGTTCCATTTCAAGGCAGGCGATCGAGGATGCGGCCATTGTCGCGGAAAAGCTCGCCGAAGCGGTCGAGCCGCTGGCAAGCGCCTTTCTGCGGCGCGGCCGGGAGCGCGGGCTCAGCGATCGTTTCACCCTATCCGCCTGGGCGGAGCGGACCGGCTCGGTGCTCGAAAATCTCTGCCGCGACGAGGCCGGCGATCTCGCCGCCCTCTGGACCGGTGAAGCGGGACAGGCGCTTGCCGGCCTGCTCGGCGAGGTGATGGAGGCACAAGGCCAGCTGGAGGCCAGCGGGCCGCAATGGATCGACATCGCGGATGCGCTGACGGCCGGTTCGTCGGTCAAGCCGCAGGCGATGAGCCATCCGCGCGTCTTCATCTTCGGCACGCTGGAAGCGCGCCTGCAGAGCGTCGACACGCTCGTGCTGGGAGGTCTGAACGAAGGGTCCTGGCCGGCGGAAAGCGCCAATAATCCGTTTCTCTCGCGCACCATGAAGACTGGCATGGGCCTGGAGCCGCCCGAACGGCGGCTGGGCCAGCACGCCCACGACTTCGAGATGGCGAACGGCACCCGCAAGCTCATCTATTCCCGATCGGCCCGCCAAGGCTCGGCGCCGACCGTGCCATCGCGGTGGCTGCAGCGCCTGAAGGCGCTTCTCGGACCAGAGATCATCAAGGACATGCGCGAACGCGGCGACCGGTTTCGCGACTGGGCCGGCGCAATCGACACCGGCGAGAAGCAGACGCTCGCAGCCCGGCCGGAGCCGAAGCCGCCCGCCGACCTGCAGCCGGTGCGTTATTCCTTCTCCGAGGTCTCGCGGCTCCGGCGCGATCCCTATTCCATCTACGCCCGCCGCATCCTGAAGCTCGATCCCGTCGATCCCTTCAACGCCGATCCAGGTGCGGCCGAGCGCGGCACGCTCTACCATGCGATCATCGACGCCTTCACCAAATCGGGGGCGAAAGCCGGAACGGCCGAAGCGGAACGCGTGATGGAAAGGCTGATTTCCGAGCACTTCGACCAAGAGGAACTGCCGGCGCACATCGATGCGGTCTGGCGGCCGCGGTTTCGCGCGGTCGCAAACGCCTTCCTGAAATGGGAAGCTACGCGGCAGACAGAGATCGGCCGAACCGTCACCGAGGTCGGAGCGGCGATGCAATATGCGCCGGTCGGCATCACCATTACCGGCATTGCCGACCGGATCGATATCAAGGGACCGGGTCACGCCGACATCATCGACTACAAGACCGGCTCCAATCCAAGCCCGTCGCAGGCGCGGGCGCTGCTCGATCCGCAGCTGGCGCTGGAGGCTGCGGCACTCCGAGCCGGTGCCTTCAAGGATGTGGAGCCGCTGACGGCCGAAAACCTGATCTATGTGCGGCTGCGCCCCGGCGATCGCTTCGATGTGCAGCAGGTCAACAACGAGCTCAGCGCCCGCGATCCGGCCAAGGCGAAATCGGCCGAACAGCTGGCCGACGAGGCCCTGCACCAGCTCGGCAATTTCGTCTCGGTGCTGCGATCCGGCGAGCGCGGTTTCGTCTCGCGGCTGCTACCCTTCAGCCAGAACGACTATGGCGGGGAGTACGACCATCTTGCCCGCGTGGCGGAGTGGTCCACCGCTGACGGCCAAGTGGAGGATGGCGATGAGTGAGCATCTGCCCGATCATCCCGATACGCCGGCCGGCTGGCTCGACTGGACTACGACACAACAGTCGGCCGCGGCCGATCCGGGCCGTTCCGCCTGGGTTTCGGCCAATGCCGGTTCCGGCAAGACACATGTCCTGACCCAAAGGGTGATCCGCCTGCTGCTGGCGGGTGCACGCCCCTCCTCCATCCTGTGCCTGACCTATACGAAGGCGGCGGCATCGGAAATGTCGAACCGCGTTTTCGATAGGCTGGGCGCCTGGGCAACGCTGAACGACGAGGAGCTGGCATCCCGGATAGAGAAGATCGAAGGCGCGCGGCCGGACCGGATCAAGCTGGCGCTCGCCCGCCAGCTCTTCGCCCGCGCGCTGGAAACGCCCGGCGGGCTGAAGATCCAGACGATCCATGCCTTCTGCGAGGCACTGCTGCACCAGTTTCCGCTGGAAGCCAACGTCGCCGGCCATTTCTCCGTCCTCGACGACCGGGCCGCGAGCGTGCTGCTCGCCGATGCGCGGCGCGCGATGCTGACGGCGGCTTCGTCTGAAGAGGACGCCGCGCTCGCCGAAGCATTCGCCTATGTTCTCTCGGTCGGCGACGAATTCGGTCTCGACACGCTGCTCGGCGAAATCGTCGCCAACCGGATCGCCATCGCCAATTTCCTGGGCGTCGCCGGAGCGAAGCCCGAGGCGGCCCTGCGTCAGGCATTTGGCATCGGTCATGACGAGACCGAAGCCGGTCTTCTTGCCGGTTTCTGGCCGCTGGCCGGCCTTTCGGACGCGAACCTCAGCCTTTACATCGACATCGCCCGCGAAGTCGGCGGATCGAAAGCCGGCGAGATCGCCGATCTGCTGGCCAGCGCCGCCAAAACCGCCGATCCGGCCGAACGCATAGACATGTTAGAAGCGGCCCTCCTGAAAAAGGACGGCGATCCCAAGGCGCTGAGCACGCTCGCCACCAAGAAGATGCTGGCCGCTGCACCACATCTCGAAACTGCAATCACAGAGGCCATCGGCCATCTGGTCGACTGCCGCGACCGGCTGAAGCGTTTCCGGCTTTTCCAGGCGACACGCGCGGCGCTCATCCTGGCGACCCGGCTGCTCGGCGACTACGAGGACCTGAAGAAGGAACGCAGCCTTCTCGATTTCGAGGATCTGATCAACCGGGCGGCGGCACTTCTGACCAAGAGCCAGATCAGCGCCTGGATCCACTACAAGCTCGATCAGGGCATCGACCATATCCTTGTCGACGAGGCGCAGGACACCAGCCCGATCCAGTGGCAGGTCATCCGCTCGCTCAGCGACGATTTCTTTTCCGGCGATACGTCCCGGCCGGGCACGAGAACGCTCTTTGCGGTCGGCGACGAAAAGCAGTCGATCTATTCCTTCCAGGGCGCAAGACCGGAGCGGTTTGCCGCCGAGCGGAGCTTCACCCAGAAGCGCGTAACGGCGAGCGGCGGGGTCTTTTCCGGCATCCGCCTTCCGCTGTCCTTCCGCTCGACGGAGGACGTGCTGTCGGCGGTCGACCAGGTATTTTCGCTTGCCGAGAATGCTCGCGGCCTTGCCGCCGACGGCGACGACATCATCCACCGGTCCAACCGCACCGGCCATCCCGGCGCCGTCGACCTGTGGGAGATGATCGGCACAGAGGCAGCCCTGACGGCAGACGACTGGACCGCGCCGTTCGATTCGACGCCCGAGAACGCGCCGCCCGCCATTCTGGCCCGCCGCATCGCGCACCATATCGGGCAACTGGTTTCCGACGGCACGATCATCGAGGATGGCAAGGAGCGCAGTGTAAGGCCGGGAGACATCCTCATCCTGGTGCGCAAGCGCGACGGTTTCGTCAATGCCCTGACGCGGCTTCTGAAATCCCCCTACAACATTCCCGTCGCCGGCGCCGACCGGCTGCGGCTGACCAGCCACATTGCCATCCAGGATCTGATGGCGCTCGGGCAATTTGCGCTGCTGCCCGAGGACGACCTGTCGCTTGCCGCCCTGTTGAAGAGCCCCCTCTTCAATCTCGGCGAGGCGGACGTCTTCGACATCTGCGGCCTGCGGGCGGAGAACCAGAGCGCCTGGAGCGAATTGAAGCGGCGCGCGGCAAGTGGTGACACCCGGCTGGAAGCCGTTCGAGACAGCCTCCTGACCCAGATCGCGGCCGCGAACCGGCTGTCGGTGCATGATTTCTATGCGCAGGTGCTCGCCGCCCATGGCGGACGGCGAAAGTTCCTCGCCCGGCTCGGCAGCGAAGTCAGCGACATTCTGGACGAATTCCTGACCTTCGCGCTCGATCAGGAGCAGAACGGCCTTCCCGGACTGCAGGCGTTTCTCTCGACGCTCGAGCTCGAAGCACCGGAGGTCAAGCGCGAGCAGGACAAGGGCCGCGACGAAGTGCGGATCATGACCGTGCACGCCTCGAAGGGCCTGGAAGCCCCGATCGTCTTCCTGGTCGATGGCGGTTCGGCAGCCTTCAGCCACAGCCATCTCTCCAAGTTCCGGATGATCGACACGCCGGACAGCGCCGCACCCGTGCCGGTGTGGGCGGTGACGAAGGACGTCGGCAATTCGCTGACCGAGGAAGACGGCGAGCGGGCGAAGGCGGCCGCCGAGGAGGAATACCGGCGGCTGCTCTATGTCGGCATGACCCGGGCGGCCGACCGGCTGATCGTCTGCGGCTATCGCGGCATCCGCCAGAACCCCGGCATCTGGCACGAGATGATCTCGAATGCACTTGCAGCGGATGATAGCCGATGCCGGGAAACGGAATTCATCGGTCCGGATGGCGCCACATGGAACGGCTGCTCCTGGCGCGCGGCCGCGCCGAAGCGGACCTTCGACAGGGCGGACGAACAGCAGAAGGCGGAACGCACCCGCGATCTTCCGGTGGCGCTTTCCCGACCCTTGCCGCCGACAAAGGCACTTCCCCGGCCGCTCAGTCCTTCAGGAGCAGGCTCGGTCATCGACGCCGAGACGGGCGACGCCCCCGTGTTGTCACCGCTCTTCGGCAACAGGCCTGCGGAAAGCCACGCGCTGGAAAAGGGCCGCATCCAGCATCGGCTGATGCAGGTGCTGCCCGGCCTGGAGCCATCGGAACGACGGCCTGCGGCTATCCGTTATCTCGAGCGCGCCGCCGGACACTGGGACGACGAGGACCGCCAGAGAACGGTCGAGAAAATTCTCGCCGTGATCGATCATCCCGGCATTGCCGCGGCGTTCACCGCATCGGCCCAGGTGGAAGTCTCGATCATGGGCACGCTTTCGCTGAATGGCCGGGACTATTCGGTTTCCGGGCGCATCGACCGCCTTGCCGTCGACGGCGATACGGTGATCATCATCGACTACAAGACCAATCGCACGGTGCCCGAATCGATCGACACTGTCTCGCCCGCCTATGTCGCCCAGCTCGCCATCTATCGCGAGATCCTGGCGCCGCTCTACCCGGGCAAGCGCTTCGAATGCGCACTCGTCTACACGGAAGAGGCAGTTATCCACGTGATCCCGAGCGAGAAGCTCGCCTCCGCCCTTGCGGAGCTCAAGACAAAGTGAAAGATCGGGGATTGAAATTTCGGGCCCACAGGGTCACATGTGTACCAACATATTCCCTTTGATAAGGAGAGCCACATGGCTACCGTGAAAGTTGACAGCGCCAATTTCGAAGCCGAAGTCCTGCAGTCGGCAGAGCCCGTGATCGTGGATTTCTGGGCAGAATGGTGCGGCCCGTGCAAGATGATCGCTCCGAGCCTTGAAGAGCTGTCGGTCGAATTCGCCGGCAAGGTGAAGGTCGCCAAGCTCAACATCGACGAAAACCCGGAATTGGCCGCCCAGTTCGGCGTGCGCTCTATTCCGACGCTTGCCATGTTCAAGGGTGGCGAAGTGGCCGACATCAAGGTTGGTGCCGCCCCGAAGACCGCCCTGACGAGCTGGATTTCCAGCGCCGCATAAGGCGACCTCATTTGCAGGCATGAGAAAAGCCCGGTTTTCGCCGGGCTTTTTCTTTGTCGATTTTTTCATGAGTTCAGGTCGGCGGGGTGCCGTTTTCGGCGAGCACATCGCCGACGAGGTACAGCGAACCGCCGATCAGGATCCGCGGCGGTGGCGCATCGGGCCGCAAATGCTGCTTCATCATCTCCAGAGCCTCGGAGACCGACGAAGTGGGGCTCGAGAGGAGGCCGGCTTCGCCAGCGGCATCGGCAAGCACCACCGGATCGATGCGGGCGTCGGTGCCGAAGATCGGCACGGTGAACACATGTTCGGCCAGATCCTCGAAGGCGCGGAAATAGCCGACCGGATCCTTGGTGTTGATCATGCCGGCGATCAGGAACAGCGGCCGCGGCTGGCGTTCCTCGAAATTCGCCAAGGCTTCGGCGATGACTTCGCCCGCACCCGGATTGTGACCGCCATCGACCCAGATTTCCGACCCCGCCGGGGCCTTGTCGAACAGCGCGCCGCTGGTCAGGTGCTGCAGGCGCCCGGCCCAGCTGACCGACTGCATCGCCTGCTCTATGACGGTATCCGACAGCGTAAAGCCTGCCGCTTTCACGGCTCTTATGGCGGCGGCGGCATTGGCATACTGATGACGGCCCGGAAGGCGCGGCAACGGCAGATCAACGAGGCCGAATTCGTCCTGGTAGATCAAACGGCCATATTCCTCATAGGCGACATAGTCCTGGCCGTGTGCGGCGGTCGGGCAATGCAGCCGTTCGGCGGTCGACAGCAGGACATCGAGGGCCTCGTCATGTTGCTGCTGGCCGATGACGACCGGGCAGCGACGCTTCATGATGCCGGCCTTTTCGGCGGCGATTAGTTCGACGCGATCGCCGAGATAGGCCTGATGGTCCAGCGAGATCGGCATGATGACGGAAACGGCGGGTTCGGGAATGACGTTGGTCGCGTCGAAACGGCCACCGAGGCCAACTTCCACGACGGCGACATCCGCCGGCGCTTCGGAAAACAAGACGAACATCACCGCGGTCAGGATCTCGAACACCGTGATCGTTTCGCCGCGATTGGCCTCACCGACCCGGCGGATCGCGTCGGCGAAGACCGCATCCTCCACCAGACGGCCTGAGCCGCCCTTCACACCGATGCGATAGCGTTCATGCCAGTTGACGAGGTGCGGCGACGTGTGGACGTGAACGCTGTGGCCCGCTACCTCCAGCAACGCCCTTGCGAAGGCGGTGACCGATCCCTTGCCGTTGGTGCCGGCGACATGGATCACCGGTGGCATCTTCAAATGGGGATTGCCAAGCCGATCGAGCAGGCGCGTGATCCGGTCAAGGGACAGATCGAATCCCTTCGGATGCAGCGCCATCAGCCTGTTGATTTCGTTCTCGGCTTCACTCCGCACGGATTGGTCCATGACATCTCATCCAACGATGCGGCAAAAGAAGCAAACGCGTGATTATTCTGCGGCTTCTGCCTTGGGAGCAGGGTCTGCGCTTGCGGGCGCACGGTCAATTTCCTCGCGCACGCCATCCACCGGCTTTTTCATCAGGATCTTCAAAAGCCGCGCCAGCGTATCGGGAATATCGTGCCGGCGGACGACCATGTCGACCATGCCGTGCTCCAGCAGATATTCCGAGGTCTGGAAGCCTTCCGGCAGCTTTTCCCGAAGCGTCTGCTCGATCACGCGCTTGCCGGCAAAGCCGATTTCCGCGCCCGGTTCGGCCAGGTGGATATCGCCGAGCATCGCATAGGAGGCGGTGACGCCGCCGGTGGTCGGGTTGGTCAGCACCACGATGTAGGGCAGACCCGCTTCCTTCAGCATGTTGACGGCAACGGTCGTGCGCGGCAGCTGCATGAGCGACAGGATGCCTTCCTGCATGCGCGCGCCACCCGAAGCCGGGAACATGACGACCGGGCATTTTTCGGCGATCGCCCGCTCGAAGGCCTTGATGATCGCCTCGCCGGCGGCGATGCCGAGCGAACCGCCAATGAAGTTGAAGTCGTGGACGATGGCAACGAGCTTCAGGCCCTTCACCTTGCCGACGCCGGCATTGATCGTGTCTTCCGCATCGGTCTTGGCGCGGCTGTCGCGAAGACGGTCGGAATACTTCTTGGAATCGCGGAACTTTAGCGGATCCTGCGCCACCTTGGGCTGCGGCAGGGATTCGTACTGGCCGTTGTCGAACAGCGTCCGCAGACGGTCCTTGGCCGGCATCTTCATGTGATAGCCGGACGCCGGAATGACCCAGAGATTTTCCTCAAGATCCTTGTGAAAGACCATTTCACCGGTTTCCGGACATTTGATCCAGAGATTTTCCGGCACTTCGCGGCGGCCGAGCATGGAATTGATCCGCGGCCTGACGTAGTTGGTGATCCAGTTCAAAGCTCTTGCTCCTGAAATTTCAAACTTAAGTGCGGATTACACCCGCTATTCGGCGGCAACAAGGCGTGCCGACCGCGCGCCAGATGCCAGTCCGCTGACCAGCGTCGCCACCGCCTGAACCGTGTCCGCTGTCGCCTTGCCGTCCTTGGTCAGGCTCGACGCGATCTGGTTGACGATCGCCGTGCCGACCACGACGCCGTCGGCAGACGCGCCGATCAGCTTGGCATGTTCGGCCGTCTTGACGCCAAAGCCGACGCAGACCGGCAGTTCCGTATGGCCCTTGATCCGCTTCACCGCGCCGGAAACCAGCGACGGATCCGGCAGCGACGAGCCGGTAATGCCGTTCATCGAGACAAAATACACGAAACCGGAGGAATTTTGCAGGACCCTCGGCATACGCTTGTCATCGGTGGTCGGCGTCGTCAGGCGAATGAAGTTGATGCCCTTGGCGACGGCCGGGATGCAGAGCTCGTCATCCATCTCCGGCGGCAGGTCGACGACGATGAGGCCGTCAATGCCGGCCTCGATGGCCTCGTCGATGAACTTGTCGACGCCGTGGATGTAGATCGGATTGTAGTAGCCCATCATGACGATGGGGGTGTCATTGTCCGTCTTGCGGAAATCGCGGGCGATCTGCAACGTCTTGACGAGCGTCTGGCCGCCTTTGAGCGCGCGCTGGCCGGCCATCTGGATGGCGGGACCGTCGGCCATCGGGTCGGAGAACGGCATGCCGAGCTCGATGACGTCGGCGCCGGCTGCCGGCAGCGCCTTCATGATGCCGAGCGAGGTTTCGTAGTCGGGGTCGCCGGCCATGAAATAGGTGACGAGCGCCGGGCGGTTTTCCGCCTTCAGATCAGCGAAGCGTTTGTCCATACGTGCAGTCATGATCAGAGGCCCATTCCGAGAATCTTGCCAACGGTGAAGATGTCCTTGTCGCCGCGGCCGCACAGGTTCATCAGGATGATCTGGCCCTTGCCCATCTTCGGCGCGCGCTTGACCACCTCGGCCAGAGCATGGCTCGGCTCGAGCGCCGGAATGATGCCTTCCGTGCGGGTCAGAAGCTGGAAGGCGGCCAGCGCCTCGTCATCCATGATCGGCACATATTCGACACGGCCGCTGTCCTTCAGCCAGGAATGCTCCGGACCGATGCCCGGATAGTCGAGGCCGGCCGAGATCGAATGGCCTTCCTTGATCTGGCCGTCGCTGTCCTGCAGCAGATAGGTGCGGTTGCCGTGCAGAACACCGGGGCTGCCGGCGGTCAGCGAAGCACAATGCTCTTCGCCGTCGAGGCCCTTGCCGCCGGCTTCCACGCCAACGATGCGGACCGACTCGTCATCGAGGAACGGATGGAAGAGCCCGATGGCGTTCGAGCCGCCGCCGACGGCAGCGACCAGCATGTCCGGCAGGCGGCCTTCGGCGGCCATCATCTGTTCCTTGGCTTCTTTGCCGATGACCGACTGGAATTCGCGGACCATTTCCGGATACGGGTGCGGGCCGGCGGCCGTGCCGATGATATAATAGGTGTCATCGACATTGGTGACCCAGTCACGCAGCGCCTCGTTCATCGCATCCTTCAGCGTGCCGTGACCGGAGGTCACCGGCTTCACCTCGGCGCCCAAGAGCTTCATGCGGAACACGTTCGGCGCCTGGCGCTCGACGTCGGTGGCGCCCATGTAGACGACGCAGGGAAGGCCGAAGCGGGCGGCGACGGTCGCGGAGGCAACACCATGCTGGCCGGCGCCGGTTTCGGCGATGATCCGGGTCTTGCCCATGCGCTTGGCAAGCAGGATCTGGCCGATGCAGTTGTTGATCTTGTGGCTGCCGGTGTGATTGAGCTCGTCGCGCTTGAAGTAGATCTTCGCGCCACCGAGTTCTTCCGTTAGACGCTCGGCGAAATAGAGCGGGCTCGGACGGCCGATGTAATGCGTGCCCAGATGGGCAAGTTCTGCCTGGAATTCGGCATCGGTCTTTGCCCGGTTCCACTGTTCCTCGAGTTCGAGGATGAGCGGCATCAGGGTTTCGGCGACGAAGCGCCCACCATAGATGCCAAAACGTCCGTCCTCGTCGGGACCGGACCGGAAGGAATTGGGCAAAGGCGTCTGGTTCACATCATTCTCCCTGTGCCAGCCGTTTTCATCGGCTTGTCGGGCACCGCATCAAAAAACTGGTCGAGCAAGGCGAGGTCCTTGACCCCCGGCTCGGATTCCACACCGGAGGATACGTCGATCCCCCTCGCCCCGGTCATCAGAACAGCCGTTCCGACGTTATCCTTGTTCAGGCCCCCGGAAAGCATGTAATCGATGTGATCGTCAAGACTGTCCATCAGGCTCCAGTCGAAGCTGACGCCGTTGCCGCCGGGCAATTCCGAGCCTTTCGGCGCCTTGGCGTCGAAGAGGAAACTGTCGGCAACGCCGTCATAGGCATCGACCTTTTTCAGGTCGTCGGCGTCGCGAACCGAAAACACCTTCATCACCGGCAGGCCGAACAGTGCCTTGAGGTGAAGGATACGCTCCGGGCTTTCACTGCCGTGCAACTGCAGGATATCCGGCTTCAGCAACGCAACGATTTCTTCCAGGGTCTCGTCGTCTGCATCGACCGTAACGGCGACGACCTTGACCCGGCCGCGCACCAGATCGGCAAGGCTTCCGGCCACGTCCGGCTCTATGTTGCGCGGGCTTTTCTCGAAGAAAATGAAGCCGATATGGGTGGCTCCGCGCTCGACAGCGCGCAACACCGCTTCAGGCGTCTTGAGGCCGCAGATCTTGATATCCGGTTTCATCTGGGCGGAAGTGACATGAAACGGTAAAAGAGTCGAGAAAAATCGCCATCTGCGGCCGTCAGAGGGCCGACGGTCCGAAGTCGATCGCGTGAAGCAGCGTGCCGTTCTTCTTCAGCCATGCCTTGGCCTCGTCCGTTCGCGGGCAGAGCCTTTCGCACAGCGCCCAGAAGCGCGGGCCATGGTTCATTTCGCGAAGGTGGGCCACTTCATGGGCTGCGAGGTAATCAATGACGAAGGGGGGAGCCATGACGATGCGCCAGGAGAACGACAGCTTGCCGTCGCTCGAACACGAGCCCCAACGGCTGCGCGTATCCTTCATAGTGATCGACTTGAACGGCCGACCGGCGGCCCTGGCATGGATTGCCACATAGGTTTCGATGTCGCCGCGCGCTTCCTTCTTCAGGAAGTCTGCGATGCGGCGACCGGTGTGTTCTTCCATGCCGCTGACGGTGAGGATGCGGTTGCCATCGCGTTCGATGCTCCGGGTAAGTCCGCGCAGCTTGCCGGTGTGCTCGATCAGATGGCGGACGCCGCGCAGGCTGATTTCAGCGCCGTCGCGAAGCGTTCGGTCGTCTGAGAAACGGGACAGTCTGTCGGCCAGCCACTCCTGATGACGGCGCAGGAAATCGTCGACATCGCGGCGCGGCACTCCGGGCGGCACGGTCATCTTCAGGAGATTTCCGCCGGGCTCGATCCTCAATGTGATTCTTGTCGAGCGCGGGTTGCTGCGGATAACGAGCGGCATCGGCCTGCCATCGACATCAATGGTCGTCTTGACCACGCCGGGTGGCTTCGGCGACTTTTTCCTGACACGCTCAATCAATCCGAACATGCCTTCCTTCTATCCGATTCGAATCTGTTGGGGACAAACAAAAACCGGCATCCATTCGATGCCGGTCCTCTTCTCATGGCAACGGTTCCAAGGCTCAGGAGCCTGTGTAACCGGGGACCGGATTGCCGTTGTTGCCGCCATCCTGTCGCTTGGACGGACGGTCACGCATGAAACGGTCGAACTCTTCCTGGTCCCGCGCCCTGCGCAGTTCGCGCATGTACTCGTCGAAGTCGGCACGCATCTCATCGAGCTTGCGGCGTTCTTCTTCCAGCCGTTCCAGTTCCTGCCGGCGCCAGTCGTCGAAGGCGACGTTGCCGGTAGAGAAATGCGGACGGCCGTATCGGCTACGGCTCGACCTGCAGCCGGCAAAGAGTCCGTCTGCTTTCGAGTTCATGTCCCGCTTGAATTCCTGCAAGCGTTCGCCGAACAGGATGTAGGCGAGCATAGCCAGGCCGAGAGGCCAGAAAATGACGAAGCCCAACACCATCAGTGCGATCGTTGCCGGCGTCCAGTCGGGACGAAGCAATGCTGACTGGTTCATTGTGAGTTACCTCGCTTTCCTCGGACCGGCAGGATGCCGAACCGATGAGTTTGATGTGGTAACCCTCCAATTCGGGTTCAAGCATATGGCATCCGAATTCGGACAATCGCCTGTTCTGCAAGCGATTTATCGGAATGCCTCTTGCAGCGGAAGCGGCGGTGCCGGACGCTTCAGGCCTTCCCGCCTTCGATGACCCGCGGGCTCATGGCCTTGCGGCCGCCGCTGTGGGCGCGGGCAAAATCGACGATCATCGGAACGATGTCGCGGCGGAACCTCGACCCGTTGAAGACGCCGTAATGGCCGACATCGGCCTGCACGTAATGCATCCGCTTTTCGTTCGGGATGCCCGGGCAGATGAAATGCGCGGCTTCCGTCTGGCCGACACCGGAGATGTCGTCGTTCTGGCCCTCGACAGTCAGAAGGCCGACATTGCGGATTGCCTTGGTATCGACCTTGCGCCCGCGATGTTTGAAGCGGCCGTTGGGAAGCGAATGCTTGATGAAAACCTCGTCGACCGTCTGCAGATAGAATTCCGCCGTCAGGTCCATGACAGCAAGATATTCGTCATAGAAGTCGCGATGCTTTTCCGCCGAATCGCCGTCGTTCTTCACCATGTGGAAGAAGAAATCCTTCTGGGCAATCATGTGGCGGTCGAGGTTCATCGACATGAAGCCGGAGAGCTGCAAGAAACCTGGATAGACGGGGCGCATGAAACCCGGCTGCGGCCACGGCACATTCATGATCACATTGTCACGGAACCAGTCGAGCGGCTTGCTCTGGGCCAGCTTGTTGACCGCCGTCGGATTGACGCGCGTGTCGATCGGGCCACCCATCAGGGTCATGGTCGCCGGCACGCAGGGGTCCGCATCCATTTCCATCACGCCCACGGCGGCAAGCAGCGGAACCGACGGCTGGCAGACGCCGACGGCATTCACACCCGGTCCCATGAACTGGAAGATGTCGATCAGGTAGTCGATGAAGTCGTCGAGATCGAAGCGGCCTTCCGACACCGGCACCATGCGGGCATCCACCCAATCGGTGATGTAGACATCGGCATGCGGCAACAGCGCCTCGACCGTGCCGCGCAGCAATGTGGCGTAATGGCCGGACATCGGCGCGACGAGCAGGATGCGGGGATCCTTGCCATGATTGGCAGGGAGAACACGCTCGAAATGAATGAGGTTGCAGAATGGCCGGGACCAGATGACCTTTTCATGGACGGACACGCGCTCACCACCGACCTCGGTCTCGGTCAAGCCGAATTCCGGCTTGCCGTAGCGCCGGGTGGATCGCTCGAACACCTCCAGCGCGGCGGCGACCGATCGGCCAAGCATCGTGTGGGACAAGGGGTTCAGCGGATTGCGATAGGCCATCCGCCACCAATCCGCCCCTGCCCTGAACGGCGCGACCATGGCATGGTTCAATTCATAGAGCTGATAAAACATGGGAAATGCCACCTTTCTGGTCCGGATATCCCACGCAGCTTGCCCATGGCTTGTCGGCGCCGCGTCTTCTGCGCTTCCTTTTCATGAAGGAAGCTGCCGGTCCTGCCGGCATTCGGGATGTCCGTCATGTCTTTACCTGGAGCCGAGGACAGATTTTTCCAGCCGACTTCCACGTTTTCCATCCGACCGTAGCAGGTTTCTTTTGCGGCGCAACAGCTGCCTTGTCGCAACGCAAGAAACGTGCTCCGCTCTACACTTGCCGGCTGGTGCTCTCGCGCTATGTTTCACATACAACTGTGCGTGCGCGCGACAGCCCACGGTCATACCTTAGCCGGATTCCACCCCAGGATTCGGAACCAAAGCGAACTCCCAGGTCGTGTTTCACGTGAATCACGCGCGTATTCGATTTATATTCCTTCAGAGGCAATACAGATGTCCTTCCTTCATCCGAGAAAACCCGCCCACGACATCGATCCACTGTTCGCAAATCGCTGGTCGCCGCGCTCGTTCACCAGCGATCCTTTGCCGGAGTCCGATCTCAAGATCATTCTCGAAGCAGCGCGTTGGGCGCCGTCCGGCAGCAATCGCCAGCCGTGGCGTTTTATCTACGGCCTGCGCGGCACGCCCGCATGGGAGAAAATCGGACCGGTGCTGATGGACTCCAACTTCCGCTGGGCGCGCAATGCAGGCGCGCTGATCCTGGTCTACTCCAGACAGACGATCCGGGACGACAAGACGGGTGAATCGAAGAATCTCTACAGCCATGCCTTCGATGCAGGTGCCGCCTGGGTATCGCTTGCTCTGCAGGCGTCCAAACTCGGCTATCATGCCCATGCCATGGGCGGTATTCACCACGACAAGGCCATGGACATCTTCTCCGTCCCCAGGGACTTCCGTCCAGAGGTTGCCATCGCCGTCGGCAAGATGGGCTCCCCGGACGACCTGCCGGAGGAGCTGCGTCTGCGAGAGGTGCCGAGCGACCGGCTGCCGCTCGACGCGATTGCCGGTGAAGGGACCTTCCCGGAAGGCTGAAACAGAAAGACCCGCCGGACGATATCCGGCGGGTCTTTCAGTTTCATTCCGAAATATGGCCGGCTAGATATCCAGGTTGGCCACGTTCAGCGCGTTTTCCTGGATGAAGTCACGGCGGGGTTCGACCTCGTCACCCATGAGTCGCGAGAACATTTCGTCGGAATCGACGGCATCGTTGACCCGCACCTGCAGAAGCGAGCGGGCATTCGGATCCAGCGTGGTTTCCCACAGCTGCTCGGCATTCATCTCGCCAAGACCCTTGTAACGCTGCATCGACAGGCCCTTACGGCCGCTGGCGAAAATTGCGTCGAGAAGCATGCGCGGACCGGAAACCTGCAGGCTGCCTTCCTTGCGGTTGAGGGTCGGCTGCTGCTTGTAGACTTCCTGCAGACGCGGCGTCAGCTGGTCGATATAGCGCGCGTCGGAGGAACCGATCAGGGCGCTGTCAAGGACGGCGACTTCGCGTACGCCGCGCACCACACGCTGGAAGCGAAGGCCACCCTCGGGCGTCACCTCCCCTTCCCAGCCACGCTCGGTTTCCTCGGCGATCAGGTCGAGGCGGGTCGCCACTTCCTGTGCCGTTGCGCTCGCCTGTTCGGGCTTGTCGGTCAGCTCCGGATTGAGAATGCCACAGATTGCGGCCTGCTCGACGATGTCACGGCTGTAACGCGAATGCAGTCCCTCGACGAGGCTTCGCAGGCGCAGCGCGTCGTTGATGACCATGCGCAGGTCCTGACCGGCGCGCATTTCGCCGTTGCCGAGCGTCAATGTCGCTTCTTCAAGACCCTGGTCGATCAGGTAATCCTCGAGCGCCTTCTCGTTCTTGAGGTACTGGACAGACTTGCCGCGCGATACCTTGTAGAGCGGCGGCTGGGCGATATAGAGGTGCCCGCGCTCGATCAGTTCCGGCATCTGACGGAAGAAGAACGTCAGAAGCAGGGTGCGGATGTGGGCGCCGTCGACGTCAGCATCGGTCATGATGATGATCTTGTGGTAGCGCAGCTTGTCCGGATTGAACTCGTCCTTGCCGATCGACGTGCCGAGCGCGGTGATCAGCGTGCCGATTTCCTGGCTCGACAGCATCTTGTCGAAGCGGGCGCGTTCGACGTTGAGGATCTTGCCGCGCAGCGGCAGGATCGCCTGCGTCTCGCGCGAGCGGCCCTGCTTTGCCGATCCGCCTGCCGAGTCACCCTCGACGAGGAAGAGTTCGGACTTGGCCGGATCCTTCTCGGAACAATCGGCGAGCTTGCCCGGCAGCGAGGCGACATCGAGCGCGCCCTTGCGGCGTGTCAGTTCGCGGGCCTTGCGGGCAGCCTCGCGGGCGGCGGCGGCCTCGACGACCTTGCCGACCAGCGTCTTGGCTTCGCTCGGATGTTCTTCCAGCCAGGTCGAAAGAGCCTCGTTGACAAGGTTTTCGACGACCGGGCGAACTTCCGAGGAGACCAGCTTGTCCTTCGTCTGCGACGAGAACTTGGGGTCCGGAACCTTGACCGACAGCACGGCCGTCAGGCCTTCGCGGCAGTCTTCGCCCGACAGCGTCACCTTTTCCTTCTTTAGAATGCCAGACGAATCGGCATAGGAGGTGACCTGGCGGGTCAGCGCGCCGCGGAAACCGGCCATATGCGTGCCGCCGTCGCGCTGGGGAATGTTGTTGGTGAAACACAGGACGTTCTCATGGTAGCTGTCGTTCCACCACAGCGCCACCTCAACACCGATCCCGTCCTTCTCGCCGCGAATGTAGACCGGCTTTTCGATCAACGGCTTCTTGGAGCGATCGAGATAATTGACGAAGGCCTCCAGCCCGCCTTCATAGACGAGCTCGACTGCCTTGACGTCGGAATGGCGCTTGTCGGTCAGAAGAATATGGACGCCGGAGTTCAGGAAAGCCAGTTCGCGCAGGCGATGTTCGAGCGTCGAGAAATCGAATTCGGTTTTCGTGAAGGTGTCCGTGCTCGGCAGGAAGGTCACTTCCGTACCCGACCGTCCCTCGTAGGTGCCGACAACCGCCAGCGGCGCATCCGGCACACCGTGCGTGAAACTCATCTCGTGGACGTTGCCGTTGCGGCGGATCTTGAGCTTCAGCATGACCGACAGCGCGTTGACCACGGAAACGCCGACGCCATGCAGACCGCCGGAAACCTTGTAGGAATTCTGGTCGAACTTGCCGCCGGCATGCAGCTGCGTCATGATCACTTCCGCTGCGGAGACGCCCTCGCCCGTGTGAATGTCGGTGGGAATGCCGCGGCCGTTGTCCGTCACGGTCACAGATCCGTCGGCGTTCAGCGTCACCGTCACGATGTCGGCATGGCCTGCCAGCGCCTCGTCGATGGCGTTGTCGACGACTTCGTAGACCATGTGATGCAGGCCGGATCCGTCATCCGTATCACCGATATACATGCCCGGCCGCTTGCGCACGGCATCGAGGCCTTTCAGAACCTTGATGGAATCGGCGCCATACTCGCCGGAAGCGCCGGTTTCATGCTCGGGTGTATCGGTCATCTAAGAGGTCTTTCACTGTTGACGGAATAAGGCGGCAACCCTTGCGAATCACCGTTTTTGTCCCTGTCGGACTATAGGGAATTTGCCGCAACTTCCAAATCCATGGCGAAGCAATGTGGCATAAAACGGGGGATGACGGGCCGTTCACTCACCGCCTGACCGCTTTTCCAGGATCGCCGTCAGTTCCCGCACCGTTTCCGGTGACAATTCCCTTATCGCATGTGCGAGCCGATTGGCAAATTCGGTGTGTCCGGGAGGAAGGCCGGACGTATCGACGACGACCCGCGGATGGGACATGCCGGCGATCGAGAAGAGTTCGTCGGCTTCATCCCAGATGATGTTGAAATAGCCGGCCACCCTTTGCAGGAAATCGAAGCTCGGCGGACTTCTTCTGCCGTGCTCGAGCGCCGACAGGTAGGCCGCCGATACGCCGATTGCCGCGGCCATCTGCTTTTGCGAGACGCCCTTCGACTTTCGGAGCGTCCGCATGGCTTCGCCGAACGGCGTCATGACTTGTCTTCCCTGACACGTGATAGGCGGACATAGATGGCGCCCTCTCCTCCGTGCCGGTCGGCGGCGGTTTCATAGGATGAGATCAGGAAACGGAACTCCGGCTTTCGGAACCAGATCGGCACCGCCCGCTTCAGGGCGCCATCGCTGCCCATCGAGCGTCCCTTGCCTGTGATCACCAGCACATGGCGCATGCCGCGTTCATGGGCCCGGATGATGAAATCGAGCAGCATGTTGTGCGCCTCGCTCTGGACGAGGCCATGCAGGTCGATGCGGCCTTCGAGCGGCAAATGCCCTTTCTGCAACTTGCGCTTCACCGGCCGCTCGAGCGGATGGTGAATGCCTTTCGGCTTCTCCTGCGGTGGCGCCTGGTAAGAGGGCACATCCCAGTCATCCGGCTTCGCCTTGACGACGGGCGGAGATACGGGCGCCGCCAGCATGTCGCCGAATTCATCCTCTTCCCGCTCTTCGGCAAAGGTATCCATCCGGCCAGGCAACGGCTTCGTGGTGCGCGCGACCTTGCCCCAGAGAATGCGCTCCTCGCGGCTGAGTTTGCGGTCCCGGGCCATCAGCGGTATCTCGCGGCCGCGGCCTTGGGCAGAAGAATGTAGAAGTCGGCCGGACAGGCGACCGCGCCGGCCATTTCGCCCGCCTCATCGCCCGAGCCCGTAAAGATATCGCCACGCGCCGGGCCGGTGATGGCGGAGCCTGTATCCAGCGCCAGCATCAGCCTGGCGAAGTGACCATCTCTGTCCATGTGGGTGATGGCTTCGCTGACGATATAGAAGGGAAATCCGAAGGTGTGGATGCGACGGTCGACGGCCAGCGATCGACCCGCCACCAGCGGCACCTTCGCGGCGGCGATCGGTCCCTTGGTGACATCGTCGACGGCGGCTTCGCGGAAGAAGATATAGGAACGGTTCTGCCAGTAGACATCGTCGGCGCGATCCGGGTTTGCCTCCAGCCAGGCCCGGATCGACTGCATGGAGATCGCTTCGCGGGCGATTTCCCCCCTCTCGATCAGGAGCTTGCCGATGCCGGAAAAGCGATGTCCGGCCTTTGCGGCGTAGGTGATGCGCTTCAGACTGCCGTCGGGATAGCGCAGCCGCGCGGCACCCTGCACATGGGTGAAGAAGACATCGGCGCGGGATTTCGCCCAGGCGATCTCCAGCCCGCGTCCTTCCAGATAGCCGCGCTCGATTGTGCCTCGATCGGGATAATAGGAGATGACGCCGTCCCGCTGCAGCCCGAATTCATAATAGTCATCCATACCGGCCGGTCGATTGGCATCGTTGACGTCGACCAGATCATCGGGCCTCCGGTAGAAGGGATAGCGGAACGTCTCGTCCGGAGCGGCGGAGACTTCAACTTCCGGCTCGAAGAAGGCGGTTACGAAGCCGCGCTCGCCATCCTTGCGGCGGATGAGAAACGGTTCACATGTCGCCTCGAAGAAGGCGCGCCAGGTCTCCGGGCTTTCGCCGCTGAGCCCCGCCGCCTGCTCGAGAAGCGAAACGAGATCGCCAGCCGTGAGGCCCAACGATCCCGTCTTGTAAGGTTTTGCGGATTTGAGGTGGACGAGGCAATCACACATGGCACCGGCCAGCGAGGATGGATCGTCCTCCTGCCATCGCGGCAGGTCAGCGAAGGAAACCGGCCTGAGTTCGAAATCCTGTCCTTCGGTCATGGGATCAGGATTCGGTTGCGACCAGCTTCCAGTTCGGATCACGCGAACGGACATCGCGGGCGAATGTCCAGATGTCGTTGATCTCGGCGACTTCCTCCGCGCTTCCGTCGATCATCGTTCCGCTCTTGTCGTAGGTCGCAGAAATCATCTGGCTGACGATCTTGAGCTTGATCATGGCTTCGGCATCGCGGACTTCGGCCTGAACGATGTCGATCTTGTCGATGCCGACAAAGGTCGACTTCACCGTTTCGCCGCGGCTTTCCCGATCGGCAATCGCCCGGTCAAATCCTTCATAGACCTCCCTCGAGAGAAGACCCTTAAGGGTGGCGCGGTCGCCTTCGGCAAACGCCATCACGATCATCTCATAGGCCATGCGCGCACCCTTGACGAATTCCTTCGGATCGAAGGCGGGGTCCGCATCGACGAATGCGCGCAGCGAGCGGTTGATCTCGGTGTCGGGTTTGGCGAAACTGTCCACCGCAGCGTAGCGGTCTTCGTCTGCGGTCCCGTCCTCATTCCGCCGGGAGATGGTGACGACCTTGTCGGCCGGATCGCTTCCCGGTCCCTTGGCCATGTCACGGGCATTATAGGGTTCGTAGGGCGGCTTCTCATTGCCGGTGCGTCGACCGAGAACGCTGCGAAGCTGCAGAAAAATCAGGACTGCGGCGACGAGAAAAAAGAGGGTTACAAAATCGTTGGTGCCCATGCTTGTCCCGGTTTCTGTATCGTCTTTCTGGTTACAATACCCATATAGTCTCGATAGGACGATCATTCAAACAAAGAAGACTCGCCGGTGAACGGTCGGATGACCCATACAGCGACGAAAAGGACAGACGGAATGCGCACGCCCATGATAGCCACGACGATATTGCTTCTGCCGATACTGGAGATCGCCGGATTCATCTTGGTCGGCAGGGAAATCGGTGTTCTGCCGACACTGGCCCTCATCATGCTGACCTCGCTTGCCGGCATCGTCCTGCTTCGGGTCCAGGGCTTCGGGATTCTCAGAAGACTGAATGACGAGGCGCGTTCCGGCCGAGACCCCGCCCGCGACATGATCCATGGCGTCATGGTGGTGATCGCCGGACTGCTTCTGCTTCTGCCCGGTTTCATCACCGATGCGATCGGCCTGCTTCTCTTCCTGCCGCCGGTGCGCGACTTCGTCTGGCGGCATTTCCGCCAGAACATCACTGTCTACACCTCGTCGGCAGCGTCCTTCAGAACGGCCGGCGGCAACCGGGATCGCAGCCCCGTCGTCGATCTCGACGAGGACGAGTTCGAGCGCAAGCCCGGCAACGGTTCCTCTCCATGGTCCGACAAGCCCCGGATCGACAACTGACCGGCCGCTTTGCCGCGGGCTTCCACGGGTTGTAAGCCCATGGCCAAAGTGCTAGATCGCCTATCGACTTTTTGACCTAGAGGAAAAATTCGATGGCCAACGAAAACGGCACACAGGCTCCTGAAAGCCCGTCCCTCAATATTCTCGCCCAGTACATCAAGGATTTTTCCTTCGAAAATCCTGGCGCACCGCGCTCCCTGCAGTCGCGTGACAAGGCGCCCGACATCAACATCAACGTCAATGTCAACGCGAACCCGCTTTCCGGTTCCGACTTCGACGTCATCCTGTCCCTGACCGCCGAAGCACGCGACGGCGACAAGGTCGTCTTCAATTGCGAGCTGGTCTATGGCGGCGTCTTCCGCATCACCGGCTTCCCGCAGGAACACCTGCTGCCGGTCCTCTTCATCGAGTGCCCGCGCCTGCTGTTCCCGTTCGCTCGCCAGATCGTCGCCGACGCCACCCGCAATGGCGGCTTCCCGCCGCTGATGATCGATCCGATCGACTTTGCCCGGATGTTCCAGCAGCGCATGGCCGAAGAACAGGCCCGCCAGCAGGTTCAGGCAACCACCAACTGATCAAGCAAAAGCCCGGCGAAGAGCCGGGCTTCTTCTTTGGGGCATGCTTCTGCGCCAGACGTTTCAATCGACGTATTTCTTCCAGAGGCTCTTGTCGCCCATGCCGGCAATCATCTTTTCGTGCGCCGCCAATTCCGCTTCACTCAGACGCGGCGCGAGCGGTCGCGGTCTCGCTTCCAGCACGATCGGCTGATCCGAACCATCTTCCTCGTCTGAATAACCGTCGCGTCCCGTTTCGACATTCAGGCCCAGAGCCGTCTGCCGACCACCGATCATCTCGATGTAGACGTCGGCGAGAAGTTCGGAGTCGAGCAGCGCGCCGTGCTTGTTTCGGTGAGAATTGTCTATCCCGTAGCGACGGCAAAGTGCGTCGAGCGAGTTCGGACCCATCGGATGCTTGCGGCGCGCCATCGCCAGGGTATCGATGACCTGGTCCTGCGGAACCGGCGGGATATCGAGCCGGGCGAACTCGGCATTGATGAAGCCCATATCGAAGGAGGCGTTGTGAGCGATCCACTTTGCACCTTCGAAGAATTCGCGGATCTCGTCGACCACTGCGGCGAAGGGCGGCTTGTCCTTCAGGAATTCGTCGGTGATGCCATGCACGGCCAAGGCGTCCGGATGGACGGTCTTGTCTCCCGGATTGATGTAGATGTGCAGTGTGCGACCGGTCGGGAAGTGGTTTTCAAGTTCGATGCCACCGATTTCGATGACGCGGTCTGTCTTGTTATCGAGGCCGGTCGTCTCCGTATCGAAGATGATTTCGCGCATCAGCGTCTTCCTTCTCTGGCTCTCAACTCCGTGACGATCTTCCTGACCTGATCGCGGGCAGCATCCATGCCTTGGCCGGTATCGACAATATAGTCGGCCCGCCGGCGCTTTTCTGCGTCCGGCATCTGCAGCGACAGGATGAATTCGAACTTCTCCACAGACATGTTCGGGCGGGCGAGCACCCGTTTGCGCTGTTGCTCGACATCGCAACTCGCCACCACGATCACATCGACATCATCCGCGCGTCCAACTTCGAACAGAAGTGGGATGTCCAACAGGACGAGATCGCAACCTTCCCGCTCTCTGGCGACAACGAAATCGCGCTGCTTCTGCCGGACCAACGGATGGACGATCGCTTCCAGCAGCTTCAATTTATCCGGATTCTTAGCCAGAGTCTTCGATAACAGCTGCCGATCTACGGCGCCGCCATCGATCACTTCGGGGAAATCGTCAGCGAGCAGCGGGACTGCCTCACCGGTGTAGAGATCATGGACGACCTGGTCGGAATCGCTGACGGGTATGCCCTCATCGGCGAACATTTTCGCCGTCGTCGACTTTCCCATGCCGATCGATCCGGTCAGCCCTATGACGATCACGCATGCGCCTCCATGTCGGCAATGACCAGATTTCGCAATTCGTCCGTAACCTCCGGACGGCGACCGAACCATTTCTCGAAGCCGGGCACCGCCTGGTGCAGCAGCATGCCAAGGCCGTCGACCGTTTTCAAACCCTGTTGGCGGGCCTGTTTAAGAAGCGGCGTCTCGAGAGGAATATAGACGATGTCCGTCACGACCGCGCCGTCCGCCATCTTGCCGAAGTCAATATCCGGCGCTTCCCCCCCGTCCATACCAAGCGACGTGGTATTGACGAACAGGCTGGCGCCCGAGAGGACTTCCGGCAAGGCATCCCAGGCGTGCCCATGGACGCGGGATCCGAACCTGTCCGCGAGCTCCCTCGCCCGGGCTTCCGTGCGATTGACGACATGCACTTCGGAAAAGCCGCGGTCACGCACGGATTGAATAACCGCTCGGCTCGCGCCACCGGCGCCGGCAATAACGGCGCGCGCTCCAGAGCTATCCCATCCCGGCGCCCGGGCGTCCAGATTGGCCGTGAAACCATAACCATCGGTGTTCGTCGCACACAGACGTCCCTCTTCGAGCCACAGCGTATTGGCAGCGCCAAGTTCCTTGGCCAGCTCATCCGGCCGGTCCGCCAATGCGTAGGCGGATTCCTTATGCGGGATGGTGACGTTGCCGCCAACGTAGTCGGAGCGACCATCCTTCTGTGCCTGAATGAAGTCCGCGAAGTCATCAGGCGCAACCTCCTTAGCCGAATAGCTTCCATCAATACCGAAGATTTTCAGCCAGTATCCATGGATTATCGGGGAACGCGAATGGCGAACTGGATAGCCGGTTACGAATGCTGCCGGCGATTTTGTTTCACGTGAATCATGCATCTATGACATCCAGTTTGCGTAAAGTTTCCAAGAGCGGCAGCAGCGGCAGGCCGAGAATCGTGAAGTAGTCACCGTCGATTTTTTCGAACAGCTGTATCCCCTCGCCTTCGAGCTGATAGCCGCCGACGCTTTGCAATGCCTTGTCTCCGACGCTCTTTATATAAGTGTCCAGAAACCGATCGCCGAACGATCGCATCGTGAGATCGGCGTGACTGACAAACGCGTGCACCACCTTGCCATCCCGTGCGATCGCAACGGCGCTGTTCAGCCGATGCGTCCGACCGGCAAGCGTCGCCAACTGCCGTCTTGCCTCGTCGGATGACTTCGGCTTGTGAAAGAGGACGCCATCGAGCGACATGGTCTGATCCGATCCGATGACATAGGCATCGGGATGGCGGCGGCTGACATCCAGCGCCTTTTCCGCGGCAAGGCGACGGGCCACGGCCTCCCCCGTTCTCTCGAATGCCGGCATGCCATCTTCGATTGCCCGCTCGTCTATCTCTGCAGCAATGGCGGAAAAGCGAAGGCCGGCATTCTCCATCAGCATGCGGCGGAAAGGGCTGGTCGAGGCGAGAATCAGTGTCGGCTGCATGAATGGCCTTTCGGTAACTGTCGCCGGATTACCGCAAGCGCGGACGCAGGGCAACAATAGCCGCGGCCGTCTCTTCGATCGAACGGCGCGTCACATCGATCACCGGCCAGTTGTTTCTGGAAAAGATGGCCCTCGCATATTTCAGTTCTTCGGCGATGGCCGCCCGGTCGATGTAGCTCCCCTTGTCGAAGCCTGGAGTCGTTCCAAGATCGCGATTGCCGCGCACCTGTGAGATCCGGTCGCTTGTGGCGATCAGTCCGACGATCAGGGGTCTCCTGACCTTCATCAGCTGCTCAGGCAACGGCACGCCCTGAACGATCGGAATATTGATCGTCTTGATGCCGCGGTTGGCCAGATAGATGCTGGTCGGCGTCTTCGACGTCCGGCTGATGCCGACGAGAATGACATCGGCCTCATCCAGATCCTCCGGCATCTGACCGTCATCGTGATCCATGGTGAAATTGAGCGCTTCGATACGGGCGAAATAGTCAGCGTTCATATCGTGCTGCGCACCGACCCGCCGGCGCGACGGGGCGCCGAGATAGGTCTGGAAGACGGAAATGACCGGTTCCAGCACATTGACCGACGGGATGCCGATTTCGATACAGGTGTGATCGAGGATGGTCGCGAGCTCCTGATCGACGATCGTATAGAGAACGATTCCCGGTTCGGCATCGACCTTTTCGAGGACGGAAACCAATTGTTTACGATTACGCACTAGAGGATAGACGTGTTCGATGGCGTGGCTTCCATTGAACTGTGCCGAAGCGGCACGACCTGCCGAGATGAGAGTCTCGCCGGTCGAGTCAGAAATCAGATGGAGATGGAAGAAGTTTTTTCTGTTCTCCACGCTAAGATCCTTTGCCTGTTGATAAGCCGGGACAATCCCGTCTGTCCGAAATCAGGCGCCTGAGCCTGTGGGAAAATGGCCGAGATATCCACATTTGGATTTTCCGGGATGGGCGTTCAACGTGCCTGTGCGTTCCGGGGATTGATTTCCGTTGTTATCTCTTATCAACAGTTGATCCACAAGCGGGCGAATTTTTCATGGCTTCCTATCGCTTTGAAATTGCTTGGCTAAGCGATGCTATATCGCCTATTTTTCAATTGACCGGATTTTTGCTCCCCAACACCGACCAATCATCCCGATTTTCGAACATTCCGTGAATTGATTTTAATCCTTGCTACTCACCGACTCTAAGAAATAGAAGCCTATTTAGATTCATTTCTTATTTATTGGGAAGGAAGCGCTTTGCTGAGCGAAGAGCGTAAGATCATGCGGGTGTTGAGCGGACAAACGGTCTCTCCACCGCCAATCTGGCTGATGAGACAGGCAGGGCGGTATCTTCCGGAATATCGCGAGACCAGGGCCAAGGCCGGCAGTTTTCTCGATCTCTGTTACACGCCGGAACATGCCATCGAAGTGACCCTTCAGCCGATCCGCCGCTATGGCTTTGATGCTGCCATCCTCTTCTCCGACATTCTCGTCATTCCGGATGCCCTGAAGCGGAACGTGAAATTCACCGAGGGCTATGGGCCATCAATGGACCCGATTAGCGAAGAGGGTATCCGCCAGCTCACGCCGGAAGGCGTTCTCGATCATCTGGCGCCGGTCTTCGAAGCGGTGACGGGCATTCGCTCTGCGCTGCCGGAGGAAACGACCCTGCTCGGCTTCTGCGGCGCGCCCTGGACGGTTGCGACCTACATGATCGCCGGGCATGGAACGCCGGACCAGGCGCCGGCCCGCCTGTTTGCCTATCAGCACCCGGAAGCCTTCGATCACCTCCTGGCGCTTCTCGCCGATGTCTCGGCGGAGTATCTGATCCGGCAGATCGATGCCGGTGCGGATGCTGTGCAGATTTTCGATTCGTGGGCAGGCGTTCTTGGAGAGCGGGAGTTCGAGCGCTTCGCGGTTGGACCGGTCCGGCGGATGGTGGATCGTGTGAGGTCGAGTCGTCCGAACGCGAAGATCATCGCCTTTGCCAAAGGCGCGGGCTACATGCTCAAGGGATATCGGCAGGGCACGGATGCGGATGCGATCGGCCTCGACTGGTCGGTGCCGCTCGCCTTTGCCGCGGAGCTGCAGAAGGACGGAGCGGTCCAGGGCAATCTCGATCCGATGCGGGTCGTGGCCGGCGGCAAGGCGCTCGAGGACGGGATCGACGCGATCCTTGAGGTTCTCGGGAATGGCCCGCTGATCTTCAATCTCGGCCACGGCATTACGCCGCAGGCAAATCCGGATCACGTGACGGCACTGGTCAATCGGGTGCGGGGCAAGGGGTAAGAGGCAGACGATGACGGGAAAGGCTGTTGATCGGGTTTCCGGGCGCAAAGCGGCGCTGCGCGCGGGTATCGCGATTGCCGTGTTTCTGGGCATTCTGGGAGCGATCTATCTGGCGCAGCCGGACAACTTCTTCCTCTGGATCAAGGCTTTCCACATTGTCGCGGTGATTTCATGGATGGCCGGTCTGTTCTATTTGCCGCGGCTTTTCATCTACCACACCGATGCGCTGCCCGGCTCGGAGCTCTCGGAAACCTTCAAGGTGATGGAACGCCGGCTGTTCAACGTGATCATGCGTCCGGCGATGGTGATCACCTGGCTGCTCGGGCTCGATCTCGCCTGGAGCATGTATGGTTTCATGGGCGGATGGCTGCACGCCAAAATCCTTCTTGTCGCCATAATGACCGGGTTTCATGAGCATCTCGGTCGCGCCGTTCGGGATTTCGAATCGGATGGACCGAGAAAGTCGGTCCGGTATTGGCGTCTTGCCAATGAGGTTCCGACAATCCTGATGATCCTCATCGTCATTCTGGTCGTGCTTAAACCGTTTTAGGCGGCGACCCTCCTGAATTAATCGATGGCCTGAAAGGTTTTTCCTTGCGGGGTTTCACGTGAATCGCTATTTTCCGGCCATCTCTTCTCCGTGGTGCGTGCAAGATCGAACTGCCGGCAAATGATGCTGGAGCAGCTCCAAAAAGAATAAGCGCACCGATCTCCTCAGAAATTGGATATGGTTTCCCTTCATGGCTGAAATGAAGCTTCAAGAACTCAAGAACAAGACACCGACGGATCTGCTGGCTTTCGCAGAATCGCTGGAAGTCGAAAATGCCAGCACGATGCGCAAGCAGGAACTCATGTTTGCAATCCTGAAGGTGCTGGCCAGCCAGGACGTGGAGATCATCGGCGAAGGCGTGGTGGAAGTGCTGCAGGATGGTTTCGGCTTCCTGCGCTCGGCGAATGCCAACTATCTTCCCGGTCCCGACGACATCTATATTTCTCCTTCCCAGATCCGTCGCTTCTCGCTGAAGACGGGTGACACGGTCGAGGGTCCTATCCGCGGTCCGAAGGAAGGCGAGCGCTATTTCGCCCTCTTGAAGGTCAACACGATCAATTTCGACAACCCCGAAAAGATCCGCCACAAGATCCATTTCGACAATCTGACGCCGCTCTATCCGAACGAGCGCTTCAAGATGGAGCTGGAGAACCCGACCACCAAGGATCTCTCTCCCCGCGTGATCGACCTGGTGGCGCCGCTCGGCAAGGGCCAGCGTGGCCTGATCGTCGCGCCGCCGAGAACCGGTAAGACGGTTCTGTTGCAGAACATCGCCCACTCGATCACGGCAAACCATCCGGAATGCTATCTGATCGTTCTCCTGATCGATGAACGCCCTGAAGAAGTGACAGACATGCAGCGCTCCGTGCGGGGCGAAGTGGTATCCTCGACCTTCGACGAGCCGGCCGTGCGTCACGTGCAGGTCGCTGAAATGGTCATCGAGAAGGCCAAGCGTCTCGTCGAACATGGCCGAGACGTCGTCATCCTGCTTGATTCAATCACGCGTCTCGGACGCGCGTACAACACGGTTGTCCCGTCCTCCGGCAAGGTGCTGACCGGTGGTGTGGATGCCAACGCGCTCCAGCGTCCGAAGCGCTTCTTCGGCGCCGCCCGTAATATTGAGGAAGGCGGTTCGCTGACGATCATCGCCACGGCGCTGATCGATACTGGCAGCCGTATGGACGAAGTCATCTTCGAAGAGTTCAAGGGTACCGGCAACTCCGAAATCGTGCTCGACCGCAAGGTTGCCGACAAGCGCATCTTCCCGGCCATGGATATTCTCAAATCCGGTACGCGTAAGGAAGACCTTCTTGTGCCGCGCCAGGATCTCCAGAAAATCTTTGTTCTTCGCCGGATTCTCGCCCCGATGGGCACGACCGACGCCATCGAGTTCCTCATCGACAAGCTGAAGCAGACCAAGAACAATGGCGATTTCTTCGACTCGATGAACACGTGATTTTTAATTAGCCGGAGTCTGATGATTTTCTGATCGTTGAAATTCTGGATTGCACAGCCCGTCACCGTTTTCCACGATGACGGGTTCTTCATTTGGATAGTCAGCCCTTTTCAGATGGCAGGTGATTTGCCCGTGCCCGCCCGTTGATGGCGAAGGACTTGCAATGACGCAGGTCTTTGTTCATAAGCATTGCCGATGACACCATCGGACGGATGATGAAGCCTCTCACGCGTCCATGATGTTTCCGCCGCCGATGCGGCTTGGCCTCCCATTGAACAAAGTGACAGTCACATGGCATCCTCCACGGATACGATCTATGCGCTGTCCAGCGGTCACTTGCCTGCTGGGGTCGCCGTGGTACGGATCAGTGGCGCACGTGCCGGGGAAATCGGAGCGCGCCTGGCTGATGAACTCCCTGCCCCGCGCCGGGCTGCGCTCAGGACGATTCGGGACCGCAATGATCACGTTTTGGACCAGGCGATCGTGCTCTGGTTTCCCGGCCCAGCTTCCTTTACAGGGGAAGATTGCCTTGAGGTGCACGTTCATGGCGGACGTGCGGTCGTGGAGGGCTTGTTTCAGGTCATCTCAGAAGGCCATGATGACGTTCGGCATGCGGAGGCGGGTGAATTTTCGCGCAGAGCCTTCGAGAACGGGAAGCTGGATCTCACCGAGATCGAGGGTCTTGGCGATCTCATATCGGCGGAAACGGAAATGCAGAGGCGGCTGGCTGTGGAGCAGATGCGCGGCGGTCTGTCTCACATCTATGCCGGCTGGGCCGATCGCCTGACCCGCGGTCGTGCGTTGATCGAGGCGGAACTCGACTTTTCGGATGAGGAGGATATCCCGGGGGCGGTCTCAGACCAGATCTGGACGGACATGCAGAGGCTCGTAGACGAGATCGATTCGCATACGAAAGGAATCGCGGCAGGAGAAATCATTCGTGATGGCTTCAAGGTGGTGATCGCGGGACCGCCCAATGCCGGAAAATCTAGTCTTTTGAATGCGTTAGCGAAGCGAGATGTTGCGATTGTCACCGACGTTGCCGGGACGACGCGCGATGTACTGAAGGTGGATCTCAATCTCAACGGATATGTTGTTCATCTTATCGATACGGCCGGCTTGCGTGAATCAAGTGATGTCGTAGAGGCAGAGGGCATACGTCGGGCACGGATGGAGATGGAAGCGGCCCATCTTGTGCTTCTGTTGTCCGAGTACGGCTCGTATGATGATGTTGGCGATCTGGTTGATGTTGATGTGCCTGTATTGCGGGTTGGTTCCAAGGCGGATCTTCACCGGAATGCCGACGCTGCCAATTATGATCTGCTCATTTCCTCCAGTTCAGGGTTTGGACTGGATGATTTGCAGGCGCGCTTGCTTGAAGCAGTAATCGATTCGGTTCCGGTTCTAAATGCCGCTCTCCCCAATCGTGCCAGACACCGTCGTTACCTCGAAGAGGCAAGCCGCTCCATTAATGCTGCGTTGCAGTCCTCCGCTTTGGATATCGAACTTCGAGCGGAGTTGCTGAGACAGGCATCGAACTCCCTGGGACGGATTACAGGTCGTGTGGATGTGGAAGATCTTCTTGACGTGATATTTCGGGAGTTCTGCGTGGGCAAGTGACTCACGTGAAACATCGCGTTTTGCGGGACGCCTTATATGGCAAATGATGCTGATGTTTCACGTGAAACATATTGACATTTGCGCATTCTGAGGCAAACCGAAGCAATACGGTATAGGGTAATGAGATGGATACTCGGTTCGATGTCATCGTGATAGGTGGAGGTCATGCCGGCTGTGAGGCGGCTGCCGCGGCCGCCCGTATGGGTGCCAAGACCGCGCTGATCACGCATCGACGTGATACGGTTGGCGTTATGTCGTGCAATCCGGCGATCGGTGGCCTCGGCAAGGGGCATCTGGTCCGCGAAATTGACGCACTGGATGGATTGATGGGCTGCGTGGCAGATGCCGCCGGCATTCAGTTCCGCATGCTGAATCGGAAGAAAGGGCCGGCAGTGCGCGGGCCGCGCACCCAGGCTGACAGAACGCTCTATCGGTTGGCGATGCAGTCGGCAATTTCGGCAGTGGACGGTCTTCATGTGATCGAAGGCGACGTGCACGATCTGACGCTGGACGCCGGCGGGATCAGCGGTGTTGTCATCGCCGATGGCCGTTCCTTTGAGTGTCGGTCTGTCGTTCTCACCACCGGTACCTTTCTCAGGGGACTTATTCACATCGGTGATAAGAAGACGCCGGCGGGTCGCATGGGTGAAGCCCCTTCCCTTGGCATATCGGAAACGCTGAAGGGCTTCGGTTTGCGGCTTGGCCGTCTGAAGACCGGCACGCCGGCGCGGCTGGACGGCAAGACCATCGACTGGAACTCCGTCGGCCGCCAGGCGGCCGACGACGATCCGGTCCCCTTCTCTTTCATGACCGACTCCATCGTCAATCCGCAGATCGAGTGTGGCATAACGCGAACCACGGAGAAAACCCATCAGATCATCCGGGATAATATTGGCCGCTCTGCCATGTATTCCGGTCAGATTGAGGGTGTTGGACCGCGCTACTGTCCCTCAATTGAAGACAAGATCGTTCGATTTGGTGATCGTGACGGACATCAGATATTCCTGGAGCCGGAAGGTCTCGATGACGATACGGTCTATCCGAATGGTATTTCGACATCTTTGCCGATCGATGTCCAGGAGTCCTTCATCCGCTCCATTCCAGGGCTGGAGAATGTTGGTATTCTTCAACCGGGCTATGCGATTGAATATGATCACGTCGATCCGCGGGAGCTCCGGCCCAGTCTTGAATTGCGCAAGGTCAGCGGTCTGTTCTTTGCCGGGCAGATCAATGGAACGACGGGTTACGAAGAAGCGGGCGCACAGGGACTGGTGGCGGGCCTGAATGCCGCGCTGCTCGCTTCGGGTGCTGAACCATACGTCTTCAGCCGTACCAATAGTTACATAGGCGTAATGATCGATGACTTGACCAGCCGGGGAATTACCGAGCCGTATCGCATGTTCACATCACGCGCAGAATATCGGTTGTCTCTTCGCGCCGACAATGCCGACGTTCGCCTGACGCCGCTGGGTATCGACATCGGCTGCGTCGAGCGGGCGAGACGGGAGAAATTCTCGCAGTATATCAATGATATGGACGCCGCTCGCGATGTGTTGAACGCCCTGTCGGTGACGCCGTCCGAGGGCGCGGCTAAGGGTTTGAAGCTCAATCAGGACGGGCACAGACGGTCGGCCTATGAGCTGTTGTCCTATCCCGAGCAGTCTATCGATTCCCTTTCCAGGGTTTGGCCGGAGCTGCAGTCGATCACGGGCAAGCTGAGAGAAGCGTTGGAGATCGAGGCGGCCTATGCGGTCTATCTGCAGCGGCAGGCCTCCGATATTGCGGACGCAAGGCGGGAGGAAAGCCGGCAGATTCCGGAGGATTTCGATTACTCTGCCCTCCCCGGGCTTTCCCTTGAGCTCCGGCAGAAACTGCAGAGAGCCCGGCCTGTAAATATTGCGCAGGCGGCAAAAGTGGATGGAATGACACCGGCGGCGGTGTCGCTGCTGATCGCCTGGGTCCGGAAATTGGGTTCTGCCGACGAGAATGAGAGAGTTGCGTGATGGTGGTGCATCCTGTCCCGGATATCGGCCGGGAAGTTTCACGTGAAACGCGGGAGCGGCTGACGATCTTTGCCGAGCTGTTCCAGAAATGGGCCAAGTCCATCAATCTGGTGGCGCCGTCGACGATCGCGGAACTATGGCGCCGGCATATTGCGGATAGTCTCCAGATCCAGCCCTTGTATCCGGAGGCCGAAACGTGGATCGATCTCGGCAGTGGTGGCGGCTTTCCCGGGGTCATCAGCGCAATACTGTTGGCGGAGCGTGGCACCGGCTGGGTGCATCTCGTTGAAAGCAATCAGAAAAAATGTGCTTTTCTCAGGACTGCGCTGCGGGAAGCGGGTGGCAGAGGGTCAGTTCATCCCGTTCGAATCGAGGATGCGCCAGGCGCAATTCCGCATTGCGATGCGATCTCTGCACGGGCGCTCGCTGAACTGGACCTGCTTCTCGCCTATGCCGAGCCGTGGGCTCAAGAGAATGCGAAACTGAAGGCCTTTTTCCATAAAGGGCGGGATTACGCCGCGGAAATCGACAAAGCGCGTGGTCGCTGGGATTTCGATCTGGTACAACATCAAAGCAAAATCGAGACGGATTCGGTGGTTCTCGAAATCAGCGGCCTTAGACGGCGTACCAGCGCGTAGATATTGGGTTCAGCGGCATGATCGGCACAAAGAAAAATCGTGTAATTACAGTGGCTAACCAGAAGGGTGGGGTTGGCAAGACGACGACGGCCATCAATCTCGCGACGGCATTAGCCGCCATCGGCGAGCGCGTTCTGATCATCGATCTCGATCCCCAGGGGAATGCCAGCACTGGCTTGGGCATCAGCCGCAAGGATCGTGCGCATTCGTCCTTCGATCTTCTGATGGGAACCCACAGCGTCTCCCAGACGGTGCTGAAGACTGTGGTACCGAATCTCTACATCATTCCTTCGACCATGGACCTGCTCGGCATCGAGATGGAGATCGGCCAGGCTTCCGATCGCGCCTTCCGGCTGCGGCGCGCCATTTCGGGTGATGAGGCACTGGAATATTCCTACATTCTGGTCGACTGCCCACCCTCGTTCAATCTGCTGACAATCAATGCCATGGCGGCCGCCCATTCGGTGCTGGTGCCGCTGCAGTGCGAATTCTTCGCGCTGGAAGGCCTGAGCCAGCTTCTCGAAACTGTCAATGAAGTGCGGCAAAGCCTCAATCCCCAGCTCGATATACAGGGAATCGTGCTTACCATGTTCGATTCGCGCAATAATCTTGCGCAGCAGGTGGTGAGCGATGTTCGGACGCATCTTGGTGACAAGGTCTATCACACCCTTATCCCGCGCAATGTGCGGGTTTCGGAGGCGCCCTCCTATGGCAAGCCTGCCATTCTCTACGATCTGAAATGCGCCGGCAGCCAGGCCTATCTGCAACTGGCGTCAGAGGTCATTCAGAGGGAAAGGCAAAGGAAAGCGGCCGCTTGAGGTCGCCCGGTTTTATGTAAGTGAGCACTGACATGAATGATGACGTTTCGAAACGCCGGCTCGGCAGGGGGCTTGCGGCCCTGATCGGGGAAATGGACCAGCCGCTGACGTCTGCACAGCCGGTCAAACCGGTCAGTGCCGACCGGATGATTCCGATCGAGTTCATTGCCAGGAACCCGCGCAATCCGCGCCGTTATTTCGACGACGAGGAACTGCAGGATCTTGCTTCCTCGATCCGTCAGCACGGCATCGTGCAGCCGGTCGTCGTTCGAACGCTCGGCGAGAACAATTACGAGATCATCGCCGGCGAACGCCGCTGGCGGGCGGCGCAGCTGGCCGGCTTCGTCGAAATTCCGGTCATCATCCGCGATGTGGACGATCGCACGGCTCTGGAGATCGCGATTGTCGAGAACGTCCAGCGCGCTGATCTCAATCCGCTGGAAGAAGCCCTGGGATACGAGCAGCTGATTGCGGATCACGGTTACACGCAGAACAATTTGGGCGAGATCATCGGCAAGAGCCGCAGCCACGTGGCCAACAGCCTTCGGCTGCTGAAGCTGCCGGAGCCCGTCCGTGACATGGTGGCGGCGGGCAGTCTTTCCGCCGGTCATGCCCGGGCTCTCGTCTCGACATCCGATCCCGAGACGCTGGCGAAGGCCATCGTTGCCAAGGGCATGTCCGTTCGTGACGCGGAAAAGCTTGCTCAGAAGGATATCCGCGGCCCCGGGCTTGTGTCCTCGTCGTCTGTTCAGGCGCCGAAGGATTCAGACACGCTGGCGCTCGAACGCACGCTCAGCGACACGCTCGGCCTCGACGTTACGATCAACCACAAGGGGGAGAGTGGCCAGGTGCGGATTGCGTATAAGAGCCTGGAGCAGCTTGAGGAAATCTGCCGGCTGCTGGAAAAGCGTTAGTACCTTCTAACGCTTATCTAAGCCGGCGCTTGGCTTGCAGGGCCGTTGAAAGCAGTGTCTGCCGGGCGATGCTGTCTTCGAGTGACGGCCGCTGGCGCGACTGCAGGATCGCTGCGTTGATCCGGTTCGTTTCCCGACCGATATCGGCCGACGTCCAGGCCGCGAGTGCGCGCTCGATGATCGGCTTGCGCCGAAAGTGGAGATGACGCCCGCGGCTCTGCATGACCTTGGCGAGCGGCGCATTCTCACCCTCCATTTCTCCCCGCATGAGGTCCATGAGCTGGAAGGTTCTGAGGCAGCTTTGCAGGACGAGGAACATCGGCGTCTTCGAAGAGGCAATCTTTTCCATCGCCTGCAGGAAGCTGTCGGTATTGCCTGCAAGAACGGCGTCAACGGCGTCGTCGGCGGAGATCGCGCTCGCATCGCCGATGATCTCACGGATGTGGTGTTCCTCGACCATGCCGTCTTGGCGGCAATAGAGGCAGAGCTTTTCGAGCTCGCCACGCGATGCGCGCCTGTCGCCGCCGAGAAGCGTCGCCAGAAGCGATCGGGCGTTCGGGGCAATGCGGAGGCCATGCGCTCCCAAAACCTCGTCTATGAGCCCGCTGACGGCTCTGGCGTCGTCGCTGTAGCAGGGAACGGACAGAATATGCCGGCTACCGGCCGCGGTCTTGCGCAGGGAAGACGTCTTTTTCAGATCTCCCTGCTCGATGATGACGAAGCAGGCCTCCGGCGGTGTTTCACCGAGGATCTGCAGCGGCGCGGAGAGCTGCTTCTCTCCGGAGCCGCCGCGTATCCAGATCAGCCGCTCGCCGCCAAACAACCCGATGGAATTGACCTCGTCGAGAAGCCGGCCGTTGTCGCCCTGCAGATCGCTGACGTCTAGGCGGACGAGAGAAAACGGATCGTCGAGGGCGACGCCGGTCTTGCGGGCGATTTCTTCGGCTCTTTCGCTGACCAGACCGCCGTCCGGCCCGAAGATCAGAAAGACCCTTGATTCAAGCGGGCCTCTCTGGATCAGGCGATCGAACTCGAATGCCTTGATTTCCGTCATCGGCTACATGGGCTGCTGCGAGAGCGTCACCAGCAGATCCGCACGGATCATTTCGGCCAGTTCCTTGGCGGCACGATTCTCGGCATCCCGCCCTGCGCGTATCTTGGCAAACTCCTGCGAGGAATAATCGACAAGGGCGGTGGCCTTGCGGCTTGCCGCGCGAAGGACCTCGCCATCGGAAAGGCGGGTCAAGGTGTAGTCACCCGTGACGATGACGCGACCGGCATTGGCCGTGTCTGACGAGCTGTCGATGAGAACGCCCTGGCTCTTCGTATTCACCAGAAGCTTCAGTTCATAAGCCGGATTCGCAGGCTCGCCTGCGCCACCGGACATCAGGAAAATCAATCGGTTGCGAACTTCGAGACCAACCCGGTCACCGGCCGGCGATATGCCGACGGATGCCAGTTCCGCAGGGACCTTTCCCTGCTGGGAATAGAGCGGCTGGACCTGGCAGCCGGCCGATGTGACGGCCAGACCAAGTGTGGCGGCAACGACGAGCCGGCGAAGGATGCTGGATTTCGACTTATACGACAATGTTGACGATCCTCTGCGGCACCACGATGATCTTCTTCGGCGGCTGGCCGTTCAGGTGATGCTGGACCTGCTCGAGGGCCAGAACGGCTTCCTTGACGGCATCTTGATCGGCATCGCGCGCGATTGTCAATTCCGCTCTCTTCTTGCCATTGACCTGAATGGGCAGCACGATCTCGTTGTCGGCAACCAGAGCCTCGTCATAGCTTGGCCAACCGGTCTCGCACATCAGCGTTTCGTTGCCGAGAACCGACCAGCATTCCTCGGCGAGATGCGGCGTCATCGGCGCAATCATGTGGATCAGGAGTTCGGCGGCGTCACGTGCAGCAGCCTTGTCCTCGTCGCTCCCCTCGCCTTTCGCCAGCGCGGCAAAAGGCCCGGCCATGCTGTTGACCAGTTCGTAGATGCGCGCCACGGCCTTGTTGAAGGCAAGCTTGTCATAATCGCCCTGCACGGCCTTCAGCGTCTTGTGCGCTGCCTGCGAAACCGGAAGGAAAGCACCATCCTTAGCCGGATTCGCCGTCACCGACTGCAGGAACTCAGACGCTTCCGAAATGATGCGCCAGACGCGCTGGACGAAGCGGTGGGCACCTTCGACGCCAGCCTCGGACCAGATCACGTCGCGATCGGGCGGTGAGTCCGACAGCACGAAGAAGCGGGCCGTATCGGCGCCATAGGAGGCGATGATGTCGTCCGGATCCACCACGTTCTTCTTCGATTTCGACATCTTCTCGATCGAGCCGATCTTGATCTCCTCACCGGAAGACATCAGGACGGCGCGGCGGGTGCCTTCGCTCTCTTCAATGCGAATATCGGCGGGTGCCAGCCACTCGCGGGCAGCGCCCTCGCCGCGGCTGTAGGTTTCGTGCACGACCATGCCCTGCGTGAACAGGCCCTTGAAGGGCTCGTCGAGGTTGACATGCCCTGCCACCTTCATGGCGCGCGTGAAGAAGCGCGAATAGAGCAAATGCAGGATCGCGTGCTCGATGCCGCCGATATACTGGTCGACGGGCAGCCAGCGGTCCGCAACGGCCGGATCGGTCGGTGCGTCTTCCCATGGTGCAGTGAAGCGCGTGTAATACCAGCTCGAATCGACGAAGGTATCCATCGTGTCGGTTTCCCGGCGGGCATCCTTGCCGCAAACCGGGCAGGCCACGTGGCGCCAGGTCGGGTGACGGTCCAGCGGATTGCCGGGAAGGTCGAAGCTGACATCGTCCGGCAGCTTGACCGGCAGGTCCTTCTTCGGCACCGGCACAACACCGCAGTCGTCGCAATGGATGACCGGGATCGGGCAACCCCAGTAGCGCTGGCGGGAAATACCCCAGTCGCGAAGACGGAAATTCACCTTGCGCTCGCCCTGTGGCTGGTTGCCGAGCGATTGGCTGGAGAGCTTTTCGGCAACGGCCTGGAAAGCCTCCGACGTCGTCATGCCGTCGAGGAAACGGGAATTGATCATCACGCCGTCGTCGACATAGGCCGTGTCGCCCACCTCGAAGCTCGCCGCATCGCCATCTGCCGGCATGACGACGGGTACGACCGGCAAGCCGTATTTGCGGGCGAAATCCAGGTCGCGCTGGTCGCCGGAGGGGCAGCCGAAGATGGCGCCGGTGCCGTATTCCATCAAAACGAAGTTCGCGACGTAGACCGGCAGTTCCCAGTTCGGGTCGAGCGGATGCTTCACACGAATTCCGGTTTCGATGCCCTTCTTCTCGGCTGTTTCCAGTGCTGCCAGCGACGTCCCTGCCCGGCGGCATTCCTCGCAGAATGCGGCGATCTCGGCGTTCGTTTCAGCCGCGGCCTTGGCGAGCGGATGATCGGCGGCGATGGCCAGGAAGGATGCGCCGAACAGGGTGTCCGGCCGGGTCGTGTAGACCGTCACTTCGCTCATGCCGGCAGGTGCCGTATCGCCGACGATTTCCCAGCGCACGGTCATGCCTTCGGAGCGCCCGATCCAGTTCTTCTGCATCAGGCGCACTTTTTCCGGCCACTGGTCGAGGCCGTCCAGTGCATCGAGCAGATCCTGCGAAAAGTCGGTGATCTTGAAGAACCATTGCGTCAGTTCGCGCTGCTCGACGAGGGCGCCCGAGCGCCAGCCGCGGCCGTCGATCACCTGCTCGTTGGCGAGAACCGTCTGGTCTTCCGGATCCCAGTTGACCTTCGACTGCCGGCGATAGACCAGGCCATGCTCAAGGAAATCCAAGAACAGATGCTGTTGGCGGTGATAGTATTCCACGTCGCAGGTTGCGAATTCCCGCGACCAGTCGAGGGACAGGCCCATGGATTTCAGCTGGCCGCGCATCGTGGCGATGTTTTCGTAGGTCCATTCCTTGGGATGAACCTTGTTCTTCATGGCGGCATTTTCGGCCGGCATGCCGAAGGCGTCCCAGCCCATCGGATGCAGAACGTTATAGCCGCGGGCGCGCTTGTAGCGCGCAACAACATCGCCCATCGCATAGTTGCGGACGTGACCCATGTGGATGCGTCCGGACGGATAGGGGAACATCTCCAGCACGTAATACTTTTCGCGCGGATCGCCGTTGTCGGTCTCGAAGACCTTGTCTTCGGTCCATTTTTTCTGCCAGCGTGGCTCGGCGTCACGCGGATTATATCGTTCGTTGGCCATGGTCTTTCAGAATTCCGGAAATCAGGGAGAATTGGGGCTGACCTTCACCACGAAACCGCTGGAGCGTCAAGTTCGGCGGCCACGGGGCCGAGGCAAAAGCTCGGTCGGCTGGCGAAATTTGCCCGTGTCGGCTTGGCAATGGAGGTTGGGGAGGATACTTGGCGATAAATGGTGCCGAAAGGACGGAAAGACAATGGTTCTCGCAGATCGTCTCGCTGAAGTTCTCAACACGATCGCCGCAACCGCAAAGCGTGCGGGACGGGCGGACGGCAGTGTGACACTTGTCGCGGTGTCGAAGACCTTCGATGCCGACACAATCCGGCTGGCGATTGCCGCCGGCCAGCGGGTTTTTGGCGAAAACCGGGTCCAGGAAGCACAGGCGAAGTGGCCGGACCTGAAGCAGGAGACCGATGACATCGAATTGCACCTGATCGGGCCGCTTCAGTCCAACAAGGCGGCGGACGCTGTGGCGCTGTTCGATGTGATCGAGACGGTGGACCGGGAAAAGATCGCCAGGGCATTGGCGTCCGAAATCGAGCGTCAGGGCCGGACGCTTCGCCTCTATGTCCAGGTCAATACGGGGCTCGAGCCGCAGAAGGCAGGGATTGCGCCGGATGACGCGGTCGCCTTCGTCGACTTCTGCCGCAACGAGTTGAAGCTCACCATCGAGGGCTTGATGTGCATTCCGCCGGCCGGCGAAAATCCCGGTCCGCACTTTGCCCTGCTGCAGAAGCTGGCGGCCGAAGCGGGCCTTGCAAAGCTCTCCATGGGCATGTCCGGGGACTATCAGACCGCCGTCGAGTTCGGCGCGACGAGCGTTCGGGTGGGGTCGGCGATCTTCGGCGAGCGTTGAAACTGACTTTCGTCAAACCTTTCAATTTTTATCGCGGGTGCACCCGCATTCCTGCGTTTTAGCGCTTCCGAATTGATTCGGATTTTCCTATCTTTTCCCACGAGGAGCACATGCGGATGCATGTGTAATGGGAGGAGAGCATGGCAGACAACTACAAGGCGGCCTATGCCGGATGGCAGGCCGATCCCTTCGGCTTCTGGAAAAATGCCGCAGAATCCATCGATTGGTCGGTCTTTCCGCAGACGATATTCGATCCGGCGATGGGCACCTATGGCCGCTGGTTTCCCGGCGGCATCACCAATACCTGCTACAATTGCATCGACCGGCATGTGATTGCCGGCAATGGCGAGCAGGCGGCACTGATCTATGAGAGCGCCATCACCGGGCGGGATCGCATCTACACCTATCAACAGCTGTTCGAATCGGTAAACGCCTGCGCCAGCGTTCTGAAGGATTTCGGCGTTGGCAAGGGTGACCGGGTGATCATCTACATGCCGATGATCCCGGAAGCCGTCTTCGCCATGCTGGCCTGTGCCAGGATCGGCGCCGTGCACTCCGTCGTGTTCGGCGGGTTCGCAGCCCATGAGCTTGCCAAGCGCATCGAGGACAGTGGTGCGCGGATCGTCATTTCGGCGAGCTGCGGTCTGGAGCCGAACCGGACGGTGCCTTACAAGCCGCTGCTCGATCACGCCATCGAGATTTCAAAGGTCAAGCCCGACCATTGCCTGATTGTCCAGCGTCCGGAGCTGAGGGCTGATCTCCAGGACGGCCGGGACCACGATCTGCGAGCCCTCATCGGGGCCGCGCAGGAGAAGGGCGCCCGGGTCGATTGCGAACCAGTCGATGCGACGGATCCGCTTTACGTCCTCTATACCTCGGGAACGACCGGACAGCCGAAAGGTGTCGTGCGCGACAATGGTGGGCACATGGTGGCGCTCATTTGGTCGATGCGAAATATCTATGGTGTTTCACCGGGTGAGACCTACTGGGCCGCCTCGGATATCGGCTGGGTCGTCGGCCATTCCTACATCGTCTATGCGCCGCTGCTGAACGGCAATGCGACGATCCTGTTCGAGGGCAAGCCGATCGGGACGCCGGATGCCGGCGTCTTCTGGCGGGTGATCAACAAGCACAATGTCAGGGTGCTGTTCACCGCTCCGACGGCCTTCCGGGCGATCCGAAAGGAAGACCCCAACGGTGATTTCATCGCCGAAAATCCCATGCCGGGCCTGAGGGCGCTGTTTCTCGCCGGTGAGCGCGCCGATCCGGATACGCTCAAATGGGCGGAAGAGAAGCTGAAGGTGCCCGTCATCGACCATTGGTGGCAGACGGAGACCGGCTGGCCGATCGCCGGCAACCCGATCGGGCTCGCCCTGCTGCCGGTCAAGCACGGATCACCGGCGGTCGCCATGCCCGGCTACGATCTGCAGGTGCTCGATGATGCCGGTCACCCGGTGCCGAACGGCACGCTCGGCAATGTCGTCGTCAAGCTACCGCTGCCGCCGGGTTGCCTGCCGACATTCTGGAACGCCGACGAGCGCTTCCACACCTCCTGCCTTGATGAATTCCCGGGCTACTACAAGACCGCGGATGCGGGTTACCTCGACGAGGACGGATACATCTTCATCATGGCGCGCACCGATGACATCGTGAATGTCGCCGGGCACCGTCTGTCGACCGGGGCCATGGAAGAAGTCTGCGCCATGCATCCGGATGTCGCCGAATGCGCGGTGATCGGCATTGCCGATCCGATCAAGGGTCAGGTGCCCTGCGGCTTCCTGGTGCTCAACAACGGTGCCGATCGCGGTGCCAAGGAGCTGGAGCGTGAGATCGTCGCGCTTATCCGCGAGGAGATCGGCCCGGTTGCCGCCTTCAAGATGGCGATCCAGGTCAAGCGGCTGCCGAAGACGCGCTCCGGAAAGATTCTGCGAGGCACCATGCAGAAGATCGCCGATGGCATGCCTTGGACGATGCCGGCAACGATCGAGGATCCGGCGGTACTTGATGAAATTACCGAAGCGATCCGGTCTCACTCGGCGCAACATGCCGCATGAATGAAAAAAGGCCCCGCGAGGGGCCTTTTGTCGTCTGAATGATGATCCGCGAGGAAATCAGCGGAAGTCGTCTTCGTCGTCTTCCTCGACCGTGTCGGACTTCAGCGACTTGAGCTTCGCGAAAACGGCATCCGCGTCGATTTCCTTTTCCTCTTCCTCGGCGTAGTTCGAGGTGTAGTTTTCGGTTTCGCGGGCAGATTCGAGCGTTGCGCCCATTTCGGCAGCGGTCGGCAGCGGACGGCCTTTCGATGCCTTCTCGACTTCCATGTCGAGGTCGATCTGGCTGCAGAGGCCGAGCGTAACCGGATCCATCGGCGTCAGGTTGGCGGAGTTCCAGTGCGACCGGTCGCGGATCTGTTCGATCGTGGACTTCGTTGTGCCGACAAGGCGTGAAATCTGCGCATCCTTGAGTTCCGGATGGTTGCGAACCAGCCAGAGGATGGCGTTCGGGCGATCCTGGCGCTTGGAGACCGGCGTGTAACGCGGGCCACGACGCTTCGATTCCGGAACCCGAACCTTCGGCTCGGCGAGCTTCAGCTTGTAGGCCGTGTCCTTTTCCGCCCGCGCTATTTCGTCGCGGGAAAGCTGGCCGGTCGAGATCGGATCGAGGCCCTTGATGCCCTGAGCGGACTCACCGTCAGCGATGGCTTTGACTTCCAGAGGATGCAGTTTGCAGAACTGGGCAATCTGCTCGAATGACAGGGATGTGTTGTCAACGAGCCAGACGGCGGTCGCCTTCGGCATCAGCAGTTGTTGAGCCATAGATAAAGTCCTTCTGTCCGTCCGCTCCGGGGGCGCGGGCCGTGGGTCAAACCACAATTTCCGGGATTTTCGCGCCTTCTATAACCGCAATGTGTCATAAATGCAATTCTTTCGAATGCGAATTGCTGACGCTTGATTGCCTTGTTTATTTCAGTTCTTATCTTGCCAGAACAAGTGGGACGGGAGGACGTCCCGTCATGCACACGGGAGGAGTATATGTCGGTGAAAACCTATCCGGTTTCCAAAGCGGTCAAGGACCGCGCGCTGATCGATAACGATCGCTATCAGAAATGGTATCAGGAAAGCATCGAGGAGCCAGAGAAGTTCTGGGACAAGCACGGGCGGCGGATCGACTGGTTCAAGCCCTACACGAAAGTGAAGAACACGTCGTTCAAGGGCAAGGTGCCGATCAAGTGGTTCGAGGACGGTATTACCAATGTTTCCTACAACTGCATCGACCGTCATCTGAAGACGCATGGCGACCGCACGGCCATCATCTGGGAAGGCGACAACCCGTATATCGACAAGAAGATCACCTACAACGAGCTCTACGAGCACGTCTGCCGCATGGCGAACGTGTTGAAGAAGCATGGCGTGAAGAAGGGCGATCGCGTCACGATCTACATGCCGATGATCCCGGAAGCGGCCTATGCGATGCTCGCCTGCGCCCGTATCGGCGCCATTCACTCTGTGGTCTTCGCGGGCTTTTCTCCCGAAGCGCTTGCCGGTCGACTGGTCGACTGCGAATCGACCTTCGTCATCACCTGCGACGAGGGCCTGCGCGGCCGCAAGCCGATTGCGCTGAAGGAAAACACCGATACCGCCATCGATATCGCCGCCAAGCAGTATGTCATCGTCAACAAGGTTCTTGTGGTTCGCCGCACGGGCGGCAAGGTCGGCTGGGCGCCGGGCCGCGACATCTGGTATCACGAGGAAATTCACACCGTGAAGGCGGATTGCCCGCCGGCAAAGATGAAGGCGGAAGACCCACTCTTCATCCTTTACACCTCGGGTTCGACCGGCAAGCCGAAGGGCGTGCTACATACGACCGGCGGCTACCTCGTCTACGCCTCGATGACGCATGAATATGTCTTCGACTATCACGACGGGGACATCTACTGGTGCACGGCGGACGTGGGCTGGGTCACGGGACATTCCTACATCGTCTACGGACCGCTTTCGAACTGCGCGACGACGCTGATGTTCGAGGGCGTGCCGACGTTCCCGGATGCGGGCCGTTTCTGGGAAATCGTCGACAAGCACAAGGTCAACATCTTCTACACCGCACCGACCGCGATCCGCTCGCTGATGGGGGCCGGCGACGAATACGTCAAAAGATCCGACCGCTCGACGCTGCGCCTGCTCGGCTCCGTCGGCGAACCGATCAATCCGGAGGCCTGGGAGTGGTATCACCGCGTCGTCGGCGACGAACGCTGCCCGATCGTCGATACCTGGTGGCAGACGGAGACCGGCGGCATCATGATCACGCCGCTACCCGGTGCGACAGACACCAAGCCGGGGTCTGCAACCCGTCCCTTCTTCGGGATCAAGCCGGAACTGGTCGACAATGAAGGCAATATCCTGGAAGGCGCCACCGACGGCAATCTCTGCATCGCCGACAGCTGGCCGGGCCAGGCCCGTTCGGTCTACGGCGATCATCATCGCTACATCCAGACCTACTTCTCGACCTACAAGGGCAAGTATTTCACGGGCGACGGATGCCGCCGTGACGAGGATGGCTACTACTGGATCACCGGCCGCGTCGACGATGTTCTGAATGTTTCCGGCCACCGGCTGGGGACTGCGGAAGTCGAGTCGGCGCTCGTCTCGCACCACAAGGTATCGGAGGCCGCCGTCGTCGGCTATCCGCATCCAGTCAAGGGACAGGGCATTTACTGCTACGTCACGCTGATGTCCGGGGAAGATCCTTCGGATGCGCTCAAGGCGGACCTGATCAAGCATGTCAGAAGCGAGATCGGCCCGATTGCCTCTCCTGACAAGATCCAGTTCGCGCCCGGGCTGCCGAAGACCCGTTCGGGCAAGATCATGCGCCGCATCCTGCGCAAGATTGCCGAAGACGATTTCGGTGCGCTCGGCGATACGTCGACGCTCGCGGATCCGGGCGTCGTCGACGACCTGATCGCCAACCGGCAGAACAAGTCCGCCGCCTGACGTCACAGGTTCAGCCCCAACGAAAAAGCCCTCCCACGAATTACGCGGGAGGGCTTTTGTTTGTCTTGGCTTACGAAACGGAAGCGATCAGCTGAAGTCGGCCGGCAGGATGTCGGCCGGGATGTTCTGGTAGCAGACCGGGCGCAGGAAGCGGCGGATCGACAGGGTACCGACCGAGGTGGCACCAAAGTTCGTCGATGCCGGGTACGGACCACCATGGACCATGGAGTCGCAGACTTCGACGCCGGTCGGGAAGCCGTTGGCCAGAACACGGCCGGCCTTGCGCTCCAGGATCGGCAGCAGCTTGCGGGCAAATGCACTGTCGCCGGCATCGAGATGCAGGGTCGTGGTCAGCTGACCTTCGAGCTTGCGAGCAATCACCAGCATGTCTTCCGTGGAGTCGGCGAGCACGATGAGGCCCAGCGGGCCGAACACTTCCTCGCCGAGTTCATGGTTTTCCAGCCAGGACTTTGCATCCGTCTGGAACAGGTACGGCGCGGCGTCGCGGTTGTTGCACTTGGAGGTCAGCAGCGACTGGACAGCCGTGTTGCCCTCGATGCGGCGGGCGCCGTTGCGGTAGGCTTCGGCGATGCCGTCGGTCAGCATGGTCTGCGGCGCGACAGCAGCAAGACCTTCCTTGGCGTCCGCGATGAAGGCCTCCGCCTGCGGTCCCTTCACCAGCACGGCGATGCCGGGATTGGTGCAGAACTGGCCGGCGCCCATGGTGAGCGATCCGACCCAGCCCTTGGCGATGGCGCCGCCGCGGGCGGAAAGCGCTTCCGGCAGGATGAACATCGGGTTGACCGAACCGAGTTCGCCGAAGAACGGGATCGGCTCGGGACGCGATGCGCAGAGATCGAAGAGGGCGCGACCGCCACCGAGGCTGCCGGTGAAGCCGACGGCCTTGATCAGGGTATGCTGGACCAGCGACTGGCCGACTTCGCGGCTGCCGCCCTGGATCATCGAGAAGACACCAGGATGGATGCCGCTCGCCTTGACGGCGGCCAGACCAGCTTCGGCGACGATTTCGCCGGTGCCGGGATGGGCGGAATGGCCTTTGACCACGACCGGGCAACCGGCGGCGAGTGCCGCTGCCGTGTCACCGCCGGCGACGGAGAAGGCGAGCGGGAAGTTGGACGCGCCGAAGACGGCAACCGGGCCGATCGGGCGCTGCATCATCCGCAGTTCCGGGCGGGGAAGCGGCTGGCGATCCGGGAGAGCCTCGTCGAGGCGGCGGTCAAGATAGTCGCCCTTCTCGATGTGGCTCGCGAACAGGCGGAGCTGGCCGGTGGTGCGGCCGCGTTCGCCCTGGAGACGGGCTTCGGGAAGCCCGGTTTCCTGGCTGCCGATCTCGGTGATCGCTTCGGCGCGTGCTTCGATCTCGTCTGCGAACTTGTTGAGGAAGGCGGCGCGTTCGGCGCGGCTGGAATAGCCGAAGGTCCAGAACGCTTCTTCCGCGGCCTTTGCGGCCTGGTCGACCTGGGCGGGGGTCCCGGCCGAGAAGGTGTGGCTCGGACCATGGGCGGGCGAGGAATCGAATGTCGTGTCGCTTGCGACCCATTCTCCGGCGATAAGGTGCTTGCCGTGCGGTGTGAAAGTCATGAATACCCTCCTCTCAGGCGTGAGATGCTGTTGGGACAAGTGGTTGTTTGATCTTCGGGCACGACTGGCGAAGATGCGCCCGGGTGAAGATGTCCAATCGAGCTGATCTGCTCTTTGCGGCATTGAACTAGCACAAATAGTTCTGCCGCCCATAAAAAAAAGCGGGCGCAAGCGGATTTCGATGACGTACGTCGGGAGAATCCAGTCAGCTGCGGTCGTCCGGTTGAAGGTCGCCTGCGGAAATCGATGACGTCGCCATTCACGATTCCAGCTTTGCGAAAGGAATGCTGTCTAGGACAGAAACCGGACGGTCGCCTGGCAAGGAACAACCGTCCGGCAGAACCGGCAATGCCGGCTCGAAGACAGGTTCGGAATCCCGGACAGTCATTGTCCGCGTCGGATACAGCGATCCGGCATAAGGCGTCCTGCCTTAAGGATTTCGGCCTGTGCATGCCGACGGATGGTTCCCCCACGGGCATTGCCCAGCTATCGAGGCATGGGAAAAATGGGGCGAATCAGGCGCCAGCGCCCCAAATTTGGTCCCTGGCCGATTCCATGTCCAGACGCAGCGTCCGATTCCCTCGGCAATTTGTCCGCGGCCAAGTGATGCTGTGTCGGTGACGCTAAAACCATTTCAAATTTTATTAATAGAGAAGGGCTAAGTATCGTCTGGCATCGACGACCCTTTCCGGTTGTCTGCCGGCCTGTGCGCCCGCTTTCCGGCTCCATGAAGGGGCACTCCCAAACATTGACAGCAGACGTCGGCACTCGTGGTCCCCACGAGGCTGTGAATTCAACATGTGAGGCCCCATGTGGAAATTTGCCCAGCGGTCCATCGCCGCGAAATTGCTCCTGCTAACGGGATCAACGATTGCTCTCCTTCTCCTGATTTCCAACTTCTTTCTCATCTCGCAGACAGGCGATCGCGTCCAGAAGCTCGCGCTTGATCAGGCGCAGGCAGAGGCTAAGGCGATTGCGATGAGCATCGCCTCCGATGTCGGAGAGATTTCGAGTGCCGCGCGCACGATGGCCGGTGTCATCGGCCATACCCACACGGGAGGTCTCCTCGACCGCAAGGGAACGATCGACATCCTGAGGGCCAATCTTGAGCAGAACCCGTTTGCCTTCGGCAGCTGGATGGCGGAGGCGCCGAATGCCTTCGATGGTCAGCAGTCGGAGTTCAAGGGCAAGACTGAATTCGGCGGCAATGAGGACGGAGCATTCTCGCCGTACTGGTCGAAAGACAGAAACGGCAACATACAATTCAGCACCTTTGCCGTGGATTATGATGCGGAATGGTACGCCGCCGCGGCCAAGAGCCTGAAGGGCGCGATTACCAAGCCGTATCTTGCCGATGGAACCGACGTTCCGACGATCATGAGTTCGATCGCCTATCCGGTGATCTCCGGCGGTAAACTGATCGGCGTCTCCGGCGCTGATATCTCGCTTGCCTCTCTTTCTGAGAAGCTCGGCGCCATGAAGCCGTTCGGAACGGGTCGGGTCATGCTCCTGTCGCAGGACCTGAAATGGCTGGTCGGCCCGTCGTCCGATGCGATGATGAAGGAATTTGACGGCCAGAACCCGGACATGATGAAGGAAGCCCTCTCGGACAACAAGCCGGGTGAGGTCGACAATGTTACGGACGCTGATGGCCAGAGCTACAGCCGTCTGATCTATCCTTTCGATCTTCCCGGCGTGAATGCCCGTTGGGTCGTTCTCGTCGACATACCGAGTGCCGTGGTGGCCGAGCAGGTCAACGCCCAGACGAAGTTGATGATCATCGGCGGTCTGGTGGTGCTTCTGGCCGCGCTTGGCGGGTTGTATCTGGCCGTTCGCCGCTTTGTGCAAAAGCCTATGGCAAGCCTGGTCAGCGATGTCGCCAATCTCAGCCGCGGTGATTACACCACGCCGGTTGCCGGACAGGAACGGGTCGACGAGACCGGCGCGGTCGCCAGTGCGCTCGAAGGTTTCCGCCACAAGCTCGCCGATGCGGTTCGGCTGGAAGGTGTGGCGAATGAACAGCGTCAGCTGACCGAAGCCGAAAAGGCGAAGTCCGAGCAGGAGCGAAACGCTGCGGCGGCAGTCCAGCAGGATGTCGTTTCGCGCCTGGCCGAGGGCTTGTCGCAACTTGCCACCGGCAATCTGACCTATCGTCTGGAGGGCGATTTCCCCGGCGATTACGCCAAACTCAGGACGGACTTCAATTCCACCGTCCAGAGCCTCGAGGAAACCATCCAGACGCTATCGGGTTCGGTCAGCAGCATCAGTACCGGCACCCACGAGATCTCCGAAAGCGCCAATGATCTTTCCCAGCGGACGGAGAAGCAGGCGGCCAGCCTGGAAGAAACCGCTGCCGCCCTGGATCAGCTGACCTCGCAGGTCAATTCCAGCGCCGAGAATGCGCGCCATGCCGCAAGTTCGGTCGACAAGGCGAATGCCGATGCCGGCACGTCTGGCCAGATCGTGCAGAAGGCGATCGCCGCCATGCACGGTATCGAGCAGTCCTCCAAGGAGGTGAGCCGCATCATCGGCGTGATCGACGAGATCGCATTCCAGACCAACCTCCTGGCGTTGAATGCCGGCGTGGAAGCTGCCCGGGCAGGTGAAGCCGGCAAGGGCTTTGCCGTCGTCGCCCAGGAAGTGCGGGAGCTTGCGCAGCGCTCGGCGAACGCGGCCAAGGAAATCAAGGCGCTGATCAACGCGTCCGAAGCGCAGGTCGGGGAGGGTGTCGATCTCGTCGGCAAGACCGGCCAGGCTCTGGAAAACATCGCCCAGCAGGTGCTGCAGATCAACGGACTGATCCAGCAGATATCCGGCTCCGCTTCCGAGCAGGCCGTCGGTCTCAAGGAAATCAACGCGGCCGTCAACCAGATGGATCAGGTCACCCAGCAGAATGCGGCGATGGTGGAAGAAACGACCGCGGCAAGCGCGGCGCTGAACGACGAGGCGAAGGTGCTGCAGTCGCTCGTCGCCCGCTTCCGTACCGGCGGCAGCGCCCCAGCGCAGTCCACTGCGACGGCGCGTTACACGCCATCAGTCAAGCAGACGGTTCGCGCCGAAGCCAAGGCACCCGCTCGTCGCGCGCCGGCGGTGTCCGGAAACACGGCTCTGTCCCATGACGATTGGGAAGAGTTCTGAGCCGGGATACCATCCCAAAGACAAAGGCGGCGCCTGATGGTGCCGCCTTTTTCATGTTCGGCCTGAAGCCACTCTTCCTCAGAAGTCGATAGCCCGACCTTTAATTTCCCAGTCGCCGAATCGTGCCGGATCGGGGCCACCGCGTCCGCCGATCTCTCGCGGTATGGCCGCCTTTTCTGCGGCCTTGCGTCGTTCCTCGGCTTCCTTCAGCGCCCTCAAGGCCGCCGGCGGCAGGTCACGCTCGCGATTTCCGGCGTCATTGTTGTCGTTGGCCAGTTCCGGCGAATTTTTCTCTTCCATCGTCTTTTCTAACCGCTTCGTAATTATCGGGCATATTGATATCGCCTGCGGCGATCGCCACTTCATCGATGAACCTTATTATAGGCGAATGCGTTCTCATGCCAATGGAAGGACAGGAGACAGGACGATGAACCTCGTTAGAACTGCAATGCTGCTGGCGTTCATGACAGCGCTGTTCATGGGCGTGGGCTACCTGATCGGTGGCCAGAGCGGCATGCTGATCGCGCTGGTGATCGCGGCGGGCATGAATTTCTTTTCCTACTGGAATTCCGACCGGATGGTGCTCTCGGCCTATCATGCGCAAGAGATCGATGAGGCGAACGCGCCCGAGTTCTACGCCATCATTCGCCGGCTGTCGCAAAATGCCGGGCTGCCGATGCCGAAGGTCTATCTCTACGACAGCCCGCAGCCGAACGCCTTTGCCACCGGGCGCAACCCCGAAAATGCGGCCGTTGCGGCGTCCACCGGTCTCCTCAACAGACTGACGGCCGAGGAGGTGTCCGCGGTCATGGCGCATGAGCTGGCGCACGTCCAGCATCGCGACACGCTGACGATGACGATCACCGCCACGCTTGCGGGTGCGATATCCATGCTCGGCAACTTCGCCTTCTTCTTTGGCGGGCGGCGGGACAGCAACAACCCCTTCGGCTTTGTCGGCGTTCTCGTCGCGATGATTGTCGCGCCGCTGGCGGCCATGCTGGTGCAGATGGCGATCAGCCGCACACGCGAATACGAGGCCGATCGCCGCGGCGCGGAAATCTGCGGCAATCCGCTCTGGCTCGCTTCGGCGCTGGCAAAGATCGCCGGTGCGGCCGAGACGACGCCCAACATGGACGCGGAGCGCAATCCGGCCACGGCACACATGTTCATCATCAATCCGCTCTCCGGCGAGCGCATGGATAACATCTTTTCGACCCACCCGAACACGGAAAACCGGATCGCGGCTCTGCAACAGATGGCGGCCGGCGGACAGATGAACCACTCGACGGAGCCTGTCGCCCCTGCTAAGCCGACCCGCAAGGCGCGTTCGGTTCCTGCTGCGGGATGGGGACGCGGTGACAATCAACCGCCGAAAGGTCCGTGGTCTTGAATGAACGCGTAAGCAGGAACAAACAGAACAACCGTAAGTCTGCCGGCGACGAGGCCGGAAGGCCGGCGAGCGAGCGGGAGACGAAGCCTGGTCTGGAAGCGCGGGCCGCGGCTGCGAAGCTGCTGGCGGCGGTTGTCGATCGCAGGACTTCGCTTGACGGCATGCTGGACGCCGAGGGCGGCAACCCTGCCTACAAGGCTCTTAGCGCCGCCGATCAGGCGCTCGTCAGGGCGATCCTGACGACGGCGCTTCGCCACCTGCCGCGGATCGATGCGGCTCTTTCCATGCTGATCGAAAAGCCGCTGCCGGAAGGCGCTCGCTCGCTCTATCACCTGCTCGCCGTCGGCGCGGCGCAGATCCTCTATCTCGACATTCCGGACCACTCGGCGGTGGATATTGCCGTCGAACTGGCGACCCGCGATCCGCGCAGCCGCCGCTTCGCCAAGCTTGCCAATGCGGTTCTGCGCAACATGTCGCGTCAAAAGGCGCATATCCTTCAGGAAACCGCGGACGTTTCGGTCATCCCGGACTGGTTCATGGAGAGGCTTGTTGCTGATTACGGTCCGGAAACGGCGCAGGCGATTGCCGAATCCCACAATCAGCCGGCAGCGATCGACCTCACGGTCAAATCCGACCCCGAAGGCTGGGCAGAGCGGCTGGGCGGACAGGTTCTGGTGACAGGCAGTGTCCGTCTGGATGCCGCCGCCGGGTTCATTCCCGATCTGCCCGGCTTTGCGGAGGGCGAGTGGTGGGTCCAGGATGCCGCCGCCAGCATTCCAGCGCGGCTGCTCGGGGACATCCGGGGTCGGCGCGTCGCCGATCTTTGCGCGGCTCCGGGCGGCAAGACGGCTCAGCTGATTCTTGCCGGCGCGGAAGTGACCGCGATTGAAAAATCGCGCAGCCGCCTTTCCCGGCTCCGCGCCAACCTCGATCGTCTCGGCCTCAGTGCCGAACTCGTGGAGGCAGATGCGGCGGATTACCAGCCGGAGGTACCGTTCGATGCCGTGCTTCTCGACGCGCCGTGTTCTTCCACCGGTACGGCAAGACGGCATCCGGATGTCTTCTGGACGAAGACGGAAGCCGACATCGAGAAACTTGCGGGCGTGCAGCAGCGACTGCTGCGGCATGCCGCCGGGTTGATTCGGATCAAAGGCACGATCGTTTTCTCCAACTGCTCGCTTGACAAGGCGGAAGGCGAGCGGATGATCGAGAAAATATTGAGTGAATTAAACCACTTGGAGCGTGTTCCGATTCAGGCCCAAGATTGGCCCGATTTTGCACATCTGATTTCGGATAAAGGAGAAATCAGAACTACTCCGGATATGCAGGTCAGCGCGAAAGGTAACGCTTTCGGGCTGGACGGCTTTTTTACGTGTATTCTCAAGCGCCGCGCTTGAGATAAGCCGTTATTTCTTTTCCATTACTCTGCTGATATTCATGGGTCGCGAATCGCCTTGGACGCCACCAGGGTCACGTGTCTCATTCGTGGTGCGATCGCTCAGGAAAAAATGCGGAGACTTTGGAATTGACGGGTGGGATGTCGGATCGACGTCGAAAGCTTCAACTGTATGGACGCGAGACCCTGCGCAGGACCCGTCGGCGGTTGGCTTTGTTCGGCCGCATGCTTGGTGGCAGCGGACCGACGGGCGATCGCCTGCTCGTCGCGCCGACGGATCTGAGAGCCATCGATTCCTTTGCCGGCAACGAGGTCCTGAACGGGCGGTTCGCATTGGCGGGCTATCTTTTCGATGCCGGCGGCAAGTCGCCGTTTCGTCAGCCTCTGCCTTCCGAAGGGTTTGCCGTTCAGCTGCAATCCTTTTCATGGCTGCGGCATGTCAGGGCGGATCGCAGCGACGAAGCCTGCGCCAATGTGCGCCGTATCATCGACGACTGGATTGCCGCGCACAGCCGCCGCCGCTCCGGGCCGGCATGGCGCGACGAGGTCGTGGCGCGGCGCGTGGCGGCCTGGCTGTCTCATTCGCCGGTGATCCTGCAGGGTGCGGAGCAGGGCTTCTACAAGCGCTTCATGAAAGCGCTGAACGCGCAGATCACCTATCTGCAGGCGATATCCAGGACGGTTCCGGATGGCGAGAACCGCCTGCTGGTGAAGATCGCGCTGGCGATGATGTCGATCTGCGTGCCGGTTCGCGGCCGCGTGGTGGCGAAGGCGAGCCGGGACCTCGACCGGGAGCTGGAACGCCAGATTCTCGCCGATGGCGGCCATATTTCCCGCAATCCGCGGGCGACACTCGATCTGTTGATCGATCTCCTGCCGCTTCGCCAGACCTATCTCAATCTCGGGCTGGAAGTGCCATCAAAGCTGATTCCGGCCATCGACCGCATCTATCCCGCGCTTCGCTTCTTCCGCCACCAGAACGGTGAACTGGCGCTTTTCAATGGCGCCACGGTCACGCCGGCCAATGAACTCGTCTCGGTGCTGCGCTACGACGAAACCGCCGGCCAGCCCTTCAAGGCGTTGCCGCATATGGGCTTCCATCGCATGGCTGGCGGGCAGACCACGGTGATTGTCGATACCGGCTTTCCGCAGTCCACGGATCTCACCCGGGAAGCGCATGCCGGCTGCCTGTCCTTTGAAATGTCGTCGGGCGGATATCGCTATATCGTCAATGCCGGACGCCCGGAACTGCCGCAGGAAGACCTGCAGCAGGCGGCGCGGATGACCGCAGCACACAGCGCCGTCACGCTCAACGACAGCTCACATGCGGAATTTTCGCATTCCGACTATCTCGGTCCGATCTTCCTCGACGGCGTCACCTCCGTGGAGGTCGAGCGCAAGCAGACCAAGGCCGGCCATGACAGCTTGGCTGCCGTCCATGACGGTTACATGCATTCGTTCGGGCTGTTGTGCGGCCGTGAGCTGATGATGAATGCCGAGGGTACCGCCATCGGCGGGCGCGACCGGTTCTTTCCGCCGGAAGGGGGCCCGGTCGATCCGCAGGAAGGCCACTATGCCGTCGCTCGCTTCCATATCCATCCGGCGATCGTCGCCGAGCAGACGTCACCGGATACCGTTCTACTGAACGCTCCGAACGGTGAGACCTGGCGCTTCTATTCGTTCGGCAACGACATCGTGCTGGCCGAGAGCATCTATTTTGCAGACACGACGGGCATTCGGGGCACGGAGCAGATCGAAATCGGCTTCGACCTCGGGCAGACGCCGGAAATCCGATGGGAAATTAGCCGGATTCGCTAGGATTCGACTGCGATCGCCGGTTTTATCTTCCTTCAAGCTATGGTAACGCGGCAGCGACTTATCCCCGATCGCCGCCCTTCCCGGGCGATTTCCCCCATCCGGGGCAAACCGGAGCTCGAACACCATGGCCGTCATCTCGAAGAAAATTCCCGCGCCCGACAATGTCAAGATCAAGACCGCGCTGCTTTCCGTCTCTGACAAGAGCGGTATCGTGGATCTTGCGAGGACGCTCAGCGAAGGCGGCGTGAAGCTCCTGTCGACCGGCGGCACGCACAAGGCGATCGCGGATGCCGGCCTGCCGGTCACCGACGTGTCCGAGGTCACGGGCTTTCCGGAAATCATGGACGGCCGGGTCAAGACGCTGCATCCCAAGGTGCATGGCGGCCTTCTGGCGATCCGTGATGACGAGGAACATCAGGCGGCAATGAGCAAGCACGGTATCGATGCGATCGATCTCGTCGTCATCAACCTCTATCCGTTCGAAAGCGTTCGCGCTGCCGGTGGCGATTATCCGACCACGGTGGAGAACATCGATATCGGCGGACCGGCGATGATCCGCGCCTCTGCAAAGAACCATGCCTATGTGACGATCGTTACCGATCCGGCGGACTATGCCGACGTTACCGACGCGCTGAAGGCGAACGGTTTCGAGACCGGCTATGCGCTGCGCCAGAACCTGGCTGCCAAGGCATTTGCCCGCACGGCGGCCTATGATGCGGCGATTTCCAACTGGTTTGCCGAAGCGCTCGACATCAAGGCGCCGCGCCACCGCGTCATCGGCGGCGCGCTGAAGGAAGAGATGCGCTACGGCGAGAACCCGCACCAGAGCGCGGCTTTCTACGTCACCGGCGAAAACCATCCCGGCGTCGCCACGGCCAAGCTGCTGCAGGGCAAGCAGCTCTCCTACAACAACATCAACGATACGGATGCCGCCTTTGAACTGGTCGCCGAATTCCCGGCCGAGAACGGCCCGGCCTGCGCGATCATCAAGCATGCCAACCCGTGCGGCGTTGCCACGGGTCCGACGCTGAAGGAAGCCTACACACGGGCGCTTGCCTGCGATCCGGTATCCGCGTTTGGCGGTATCATTGCGCTGAACCAGGTGCTCGATGCCGAAACCGCGGAAGAGATCGTCAAGCTCTTCACCGAAGTCATCATCGCCCCCGAAGTGACCGACGAGGCCAAGGCGATCATTGCACAGAAGAAGAACCTCCGCCTGCTGACGACCGGAACGCTGCCCGATCCCCGTTCGCCGGCCCTGACCGCGAAGACCGTGTCGGGCGGCCTGCTGGTGCAGACGCGCGACAATGTCATGGTCGAGGACCTCGAGCTCAAGGTGGTGACGAAGCGCGCGCCGACGGCGCAGGAGCTTGAAGACATGAAGTTCGCCTTCAAGATCGCCAAGCATGTGAAGTCGAATGCGGTGATCTACGCGAAGGACGGCCAGACGGCCGGTATCGGTGCTGGCCAGATGAGCCGCGTCGATTCAGCCCGGATCGCCGCCATGAAGGCCGAGGACGCCGCCAAGGCGATGGGCCTGGAAACGCCGCTCACCCGTGGCGCGGCGGTTGCCTCCGAGGCCTTCTATCCGTTCGCGGACGGCCTGCTGGCAGCCATTGCAGCCGGTGCGACCGCTGTCATCCAGCCCGGCGGATCGATGCGCGACGAAGAAGTCATCGCCGCCGCCGACGAGCACAATGTAGCGATGGTCTTTACCGGCGTTCGCCACTTCCGCCACTAGGCATAGCGATCAAGTCTCAGTCCGGCCGGTCGAACCGGCCGGATATGGCGTCCCGATCAGGATCGCCAGGCCGCCGCACAGGAAGACGAGCAGCGTCGCCATGCCGAGATGGGCCGAGCCGGTCAGGTAGGCGACCAGAGAAAAGCTCGCCGTCGCCATGAAGCTCGTCGCCCGTCCGGACAGAGCATAAATTCCGAAATATCGACCGGCTTCGTCGAGCCTGATGCTGCGCGCCAGATAGGAGCGCGACGACGCCTGCACAGGGCCAAAGGCCAGGCCGATCAGGACGCCGTAAAGGATGTAGGCCTTCTCCGCCGCCGTCGCGAAGATGCCGCCATTGTCCACCATCGACAGATGCACAAGCCCGAACAGGGTGTAGCCCGGGCCGGTCGAGATGATGCCTGCCGTCGCTACGGTCAGGCAGATGAGGCTGGAGAGAACCGTTGCCTTTGACCCGAACTTCCTGTCGACGGCACTTGCGCCCCAGCACCCGCCGATCGCGACGATGTTGAGGATGATGCCGTATATGCCGATTTCCATCGTCGCCCAGCCGAACATGCCGGCGGCAAAGGCGCCACCGAGGAACAGCAGACCGTTGACGCCATCCTGATAGATCATCCGGGCCACAAGAAAGCGCAGGATGGCCGGCCTTCCCCTCAATTCCACCAAAGTTGCCTTCAGATCCGCCAGACCGTGACGGACGGCCGTTCCGAGGGCTTCTCCCTTCGTGGCGTCCGGGGTGAAAAAGAACATCGGCAGGATGAAGATGAAGTACCAGACCGCCGAAATCGGGCCGGTGATGCGCGCGTCCTCGCCGGCGGCCGCATCGAGGCCGAAGAGCGGCTTCGTGCCGAGGATCGTCAGCCCGGTCTCCGGACTTCCGGCAAGGAAGAGCACGAGAAAGATCAGGACGATCATGCCGCCGAGATAGCCCAGCCCCCAGGCGATGTTGGATATCTTGCCGACATTTTCGGTCGAGACCAGCCGGGGCATCATCGAATCGTTGAAGACGATCGAAAACTCAGCAGCGATGCTTGCCAGGATCATGAAGATCACCGGATAGACCAGCGGCGAACCCGGCGCGGCGAACCAGAGCATGGTGAGGCTGGCGATCTTGATCGTCGCAAAGAAGCCGATCCATGGCTTTCTGCTGCCGCTGCGGTCGGCGATCGAGCCGAGAACGGGCGACAGGATGGCCACTATGATCGAGGCGATCGTGCCCATATTGCTCCACGCCGTTTGCGCGGCAACGGGATCCGTGGTGAGCCGGGAGACGAAATAAGGGCCGAAGATGAAGGTGGTGACGACCGTGAAGAACGGCTGGGCCGCCCAGTCGAAGAACATCCACCCCACAATGCCCCGGCGCTTGGCCGGTGCAACATGCGCCAGTGCATCGGTTGCTGAAGTCAAGACGGATCTCCGAACGTGACCGCCGGGACCGGCGGCCGCATGATGTGGGGCGAAGCGCTGGAAGCCCGGCTAACCGGGCATCCACGCAGGGGACGTGTCAGACACTCTCACCTGGCAGCAGTTTGCGCAAGGTCGTTCAGGATGCCTGCGGCAACGGCGATCTTGGCGAGCGTCGGATCGGTCTTGTCGCCGAGAATGTGCAATTCCGCCGCCATCCGCTCGATGGCCCCCTTGTCGGCGGAAATCCATGCGGCGACAGGGGACTTGTGGTTCGGGTTGCCGGTCATGGCGGCGACCGCTATGCGGCGGCGTGCCGATGCGATCTGATCGAGGCAGCGCACCAGCGCCAGCGTGTCGTAATGGTCGGCGGTGACCACCCTGCTGCCGGAGTTGATCAGCTGGTCGACATGCAGGGCCTTGCCGGCCTCGAAGAAGGCGGTGGCCGCGCGTTGCAGGCTCTGCGCCGAGTCCGTGGCGATTTCGATGATATCCGGGATGACGAGAAGACCCCGCAACGCGGCAATTTCCTTCGCCAGTTCTTCCGGAACGCCGGCGTCGATCATGCGTGCTTCACGCTCCGCGATTTCGGTGGCGATATCCTCGGAAATCAGTGACGGGATCACGGACTTGAGCTTCTTCACCGCGGACCTGATGGCTTCGACATGCTCGCCCATTCCCTTTGCCGAGACGCCGGTCTTGGCGAGGATCTGCGTTCCCATGGCGTGCACTGCACTGATTTCCGCATAGATCGCGTTCTGTTGGCGTCCGTCGGTCGCGCCGTCGAGCTTGTGGGTTTCCTCCCAGAGCCTCGTCAGGTCGAAGCCGTCGCGGACAACCGCTGCCGCCTTGACGATGTCCGGAGACGTGGCGCCGGTTGCGTCGCCGATCTGGACGATGAAGCCCGGACCGCCCCAGTTGATCGTCTCGTTGCCGAGCAGGGTGGAAATGATTTCCCGGCGCAGACGGTGGCCGGCGATATCCGCAGCATAGGTGCGCTGCATCTTCTGCGGAAAGTAGCCGGCGAGAAGATCGGCGAAATAAGGATCGTCCGGCAGGTCGCTCGCCACCAGTTCGTCGAAGAGGACGATCTTGGCGTAGGATAGAAGTACCCCGATTTCCGAGCGCGTCAGCGTCTTGCCGCTGGCGTAGCGCTCGGTCAGCGCGGCCTCGTCCGGCAGGGTTTCGACATGACGATCGAGGTGGCCGTCGGCCTCCAGCACATTCATCAGGCGGCCCAGTTCCTGGCCGTTTGCCGCGCCCTTGTCGGCGGTCAGCGAAATGGCGAGCGTCTGGAGATAATTGTTGGCGAGCACCAGTTCGGCGACTTCCGGCGTCATGGATGCAAGCAGGGTGTTGCGCTTTTCGCGCGTCAGCCGTTCGTCGCGCATGGCGCTTGCGAGTGCGATCTTGATGTTGACCTCGACGTCGGAGGAATTCACCCCGGCCGAGTTGTCGATGGCGTCGGAGTTGCAGCGGCCGCCCTTCAGCCCGTAGACAATGCGGCCCTTCTGCGTGACGCCGAGATTGGCGCCTTCACCGATCACCTTTGCGCGGACATCGCCGGCATTGATGCGGATCGGATCATTGGCGCGGTCGCCGACTTCGGCGTCGGTTTCCTCCGGCGCCTTGATATAGGTGCCGATACCGCCGAACCAGAGGAGATCGGCGGGTGCCTTCAGGATTGCCGTCATGATCTCGAATGGTGTTGCGACCGTCTTGTTGAGGTCGATTGCGGCGGCGGCTTCCGCCGTCAGCTTCACCGACTTCTCGGCGCGGGAAATGATCATTCCACCCTTGGAAAGCAGGTCCTTGTTGTAGTCCTGCCAGCTGGAGCGGCCGAGATTGAAGAGACGCTTGCGCTCGGCAAGGGTGGTCGCCGGGTTCGGATCCGGATCGATGAAGATATCGCGATGGTCGAAGGCCGCCAGAAGACGGATCTTCGGCGACAGGAGCATGCCGTTGCCGAAGACGTCGCCCGACATGTCGCCGACGCCGACGACCGTGAACGGCGTCGTCTGGATGTCCGTTCCCATTTCGCGGAAATGGCGTTTGACGGCTTCCCAGGCGCCGCGGGCGGTAATGCCCATCTTCTTGTGGTCGTAGCCGGCGGAACCGCCCGAGGCGAAGGCGTCGTCGAGCCAGAAGCCAGCTTCCTGCGCCAATGCATTGGCGGTGTCGGAGAAAGTGGCGGTTCCCTTGTCGGCGGCAACGACGAAATAGGGATCGTCGCCATCGAGCCGGATCGTGTCGGCCGGCCCGACGACATCATTGCCGTCGATATTGTCGGTGATCGACAGCATGGTGCGGATAAAGGTCTTGTAGGCCTCGCGGCCGGCATTGAAGACCTCGTCACGGCTGCCGCCTGCCGGCAGCTGCTTGGGGAAGAAGCCGCCCTTGGCGCCGACGGGAACGATCACGGCATTCTTGACCTGCTGCGCTTTCACGAGGCCGAGCACTTCCGTGCGATAGTCCTGCGCGCGATCCGACCAGCGCAGGCCGCCGCGAGCCACCTTGCCAAAGCGCAGGTGGACGCCTTCAACCTCGACGCCATAGACGAAGATTTCGCGGAACGGGCGGGGATCGGGAAGGCCTTCCAATACCGCCGGATCGAGCTTGAAGGCCAGCACGGGCTTCGGCTTTCCATCGGCGTCGGTCTGGAAGTAGTTGGTGCGCAGCGTCGCCATGATCGCGTTCATGAAGCGCCTGAGAATGCGGTCCTCATCGAGGTTCGGTACCGAAGAGAGGCTTTCCTCGACCTTTTCCGTCAGGGCCTCCGTCCGCCTCGCCCGGGTTTTGTCCGAGGCCGTCGGGTCCATGCGCTCCTTGAAGAGGGTGAACAGGTCGGCTGCGATATTCGGGTACTTGTTGAGCGTTTCGGCGAGATAGCCCTGCGAATAGGTGATGCCCGTTTGGCGCAGATAGCGGGCATAGGCGCGCATCACGTTGGCTTCGCGGGCCTGAAGGCCGGCGGCGAGGATCAGCCGGTTGAATATATCGTCATCGACCGTGCCGGCGAAGGCGGCGAGGAAGGCCTCCTCAAGCGCTGCGCCGCGGCGATCCAGATCGACATTCCGGCCGTCCTGCGGTTCCAGCTCCATGTCATGTAGGACGATCACCTGGTTCTTGTCATCGCCGGTCGATACGTGGAGTTCGAATGTCCGCTCGCTGATGACATTAAAACCGAGATGCTCCAGCAAGGGCACGCGGCGCGACAGCGCGAGATGCGAATTGGCATGGAAGATTTTCAGCGACAGGATATCGCCGTGGTCGCTGGCGCTCTTGTAGAAGTCGATGCTGATCTCGGCACCGTTGCGGCAGGCGATGACATGCGGAAGGTCGGCGACGGCCTCTTCCGGCGTAAAGGCCTCCTGGAAGGCCTGGTTTGTCTCGATGCGGGGCGCCTTGGCACCGGCGAGCTGGGCGAAGCGAACATCCCAGCGGCTGGCGATCTCCCTGACGGCTTCTTCCAGCTTCGCCTGCGGCACCCGCGGCGTTTTGCCCGTCGAGCGGCCGATGATGAAGTGCACGCGCGCCACGCCGCCCTCGGGGAAAGCCGGGTAATAGGCGGAGACGCGGCCGTCATAGACGGTCTTGAAGTAACTGCCGATCTTTTCGCGGACCGCGGAATTGTATTCGTCTCGCGGCACATAGACGAGGAGCGAGACGAAGCGGTCGAAATGGTCGATGCGCGGCAGGACCCGGACGCGGGGCCGTTCGCTCAGATCGTTGATCTGCTCGCAAAAGCGGGCCAGCAAGGGCGCATCGATCTGGAAGAGGTCGTCACGCGGATAGGTTTCCAGCGTGTTCATCAGCATTTTGCCGGAATGGCTCTGCGGATCGAATCCGAAATGATCGACGACCTTCTGCACCTTCGAGCGCAGCAGCGGGATTTCCGACGTCAACTGTGTGTAGGCGGTCGAGGTGAAGAGACCGACGATGCGCAGTTCGCCGATGACGTTGCCGTCCTTGTCGAAGCGCTTGACGCCGACATAGTCCATATAGGCGCGCCGGTGGACGACCGATTTCACATTCGCCTTGGTGACGATCAGGAAGTCGGGTCCGTCGAGGAATTCTAGGATTTCCGGCGTGGTCGTGACGGCCTCCGGCCCCTGACGCAGGACGAGAACATCGGGATCGGAGAGAAGGCCGAGGCCTTGTCCCTGGTCGCGCTCGACCTTGGCGCTGGGACCGTGGCCGGAATAGACGTACTCGCGCATGCCGAGGAAGGTGAAATTCTCGTCCCGCAACCAGGTCAGGAAGGCCAGCGCTTCGTCGCGATCGGATTTCTTCCGGCTGGCATTATAGGTGGAGAGCTCTTCCATTGCGGTATCGAGCTTCGCAAGCATCGGGCGCCAGTCGCGAACCGCCAGATGGACCTGCGAGAGGACGTGATAGAGCCTGGTGACCAGCTGTTCGGCCTGTTCGCGCGTGAGCAACGGCAGATGCAGCTGGATATGGCTGACGCGGGTTTCGGATTGCGACTTCTGGCCGGGCAGGGACAGGACGACGGATCCATCGCCCGTCACCTCAAGGATCGGGTGCACCGCGAGAAAGAGATCCCGATGGTTCTGAGACACTTCGGTCATCACGGAATCGTAGAGGAACGGCATGTTGCGGTCGGTGATGCACAGAACGCTTGCAGCCTGTCCGCTGGGCTCCACCCCTTCGACCTGCGAGATCGTTATCCGGGTATTTTCGCCATCCCAGCTGAAAATCTCGCCGGCGGCGTGAACGGCCGAGCGGGCGAGCATATCGGCGGAATAGTGTTCCAGGTCGTCGTTGCTGGCTCGACCGAACAGGTAGGCGGGATCGATATGGGGCGCACCACTCTCCTTGGCGAGGGAGCGAGCCTGCTCGATAAGCCGTTCATGTCTGGAGCTGTTCCGCGAAGCCATTTTGACGTCCTCCCGTGACGTTTTCGGATAAAATCCGCAAATTTTGGGCTGATTTTGCTTCAGTCGCGTTCTGGAATCTGCATTTTCCCAGTCATAACGTCGATTTTCCCTCAAAGTCGAGCGCCTTTTGTCCTTCGCCAGGATTGAATCGATTTGACTTATGCAAATAATCGTAAGGCCGGCGAAGGTGTTGACATCAGGCGCCTATTGGGTTGATGAGCCTTATGCGTTTGTGGTGCACCTCTATGTCAGACGTCTCTCCGGCCGTACTCGTCATATCCAGCCATGTGGTTCGCGGCTCCGTGGGCAACCGGGCCGCAGCTTTTGCCCTGGAGGCGCTAGGCCACCCGGTCTGGGCCATGCCGACCGTGGTTCTTCCCTGGCATCCGGGCCATGGCCCGGCCACGCGGCTGTCCTTCGCGCCGGATGATTTCGACCGGGCGCTGGACGATCTCGCGAATTCGCCGCGTGCAGGGGAGATCAAGGCGGTCCTGACGGGGTATTTCGCCGATGAGCGGCAGGTGCATGCTAGCGCGCGCCTGATCCGGGCCTTGCGAGACCGGCGCCCGGATCTCTTTTATGTCTGCGATCCGGTGATGGGCGATTTCGGCGGTCTTTACATCCCCGAGGCGACCGCGGCCGCTGTCCGGGATCAGCTTATTCCGCTTGCGTCGCTCGCTACCCCCAATCGCTTCGAACTTGGCTGGATGTCCGGTGCTTCGCTGGAGACCAATGCCGCGGTCATCGATGCCGCGTTGTCGCTCGGCCCTGCACAGGTGCTGGCGACGTCGGCGGTCGCCATGATGAAGGGCAGTACCGGCAACCTGTTCCTCTCGGGCCGGCATGCGCTGATGGCCGAGCATCGGGCCATCGAAGGGTCGCCGAACGGTCTGGGGGACCTGCTTGCCGCTCTGATGCTGTCGCGTCTCGTCAAGGGTGAGGACGAGGAGCGGGCGCTGCAGATGGCGACGTCAACCGTTTTCGAAGTGGCCGCCCGCGCGGTCAAGCGCGGCAGCGACGAGCTGATGCTGGAGACGGATATCGCCAGCCTGTCCACACCCATGGCCATGGTACAGATGCGACGACTTCATCATCCGGCCAAAAGCCGGTAGAACCATTCCAAACAGATGAACAGGGATCAAAAATCATGCTGCGCTTTCCCAAGAGGTTGCTCGACGGCTACAACGATTTCATGGGTGGCCGTTACCTTGACGAGCGCGATCGGTACAAAGCGCTGGCCGAGCAGGGCCAGAAGCCGCAGACGCTGGTGATCGCCTGTTGTGACTCCCGCGCCGCTCCGGAAACCATCTTCAATTGCGGCCCAGGTGAACTTTTCGTGATCCGGAACGTTGCCAACATGGTTCCTCCATACGAGCCGGACGGTAACTATCACTCGACCTCTGCGGCGCTGGAGTTCGCCGTGCAGTCGCTGCGGGTGAAGGATATCCTGGTGATGGGGCACGGCCGTTGCGGCGGTATCAATGCCGCGCTGAACCCGGATGGCGAGCCGCTTTCGCCGGGGGACTTCATCGGCAAGTGGATGGGCATGCTGCGGCCGACGGCGGCGCAGATCATCGGCAATACGCTGATGACGGCATCCGAACGGCAGACGGCGCTCGAGCGGGTGTCGATCCGCAATTCGCTTGCCAATCTGCGGACGTTCCCCTGCGTCAAGATCCTCGAGGACAAGGGAAAGATCCAGCTACATGGCGCCTGGTTCGACATTTCGACCGGCGAACTCTGGGTCATGGATCCGGACACCGGCGATTTCGCCCGCCCCAACGCATAGTAAAGCCCAACGCATAACCGGCCCGCTGGGGGCCGGTCATCTCAATCGAAAAAGGGTGTCAGGCGGCGGCGGTTACTGCGCGCCGTCGATCTGCTGGCCGATATAGGCGATCGCCTGCTGATAGACGCCGGCGGCGTTCCAGCCCTGGATTGCCGAGAAATTGGCCTGGCCGGGCTGATAGCCGGCGCCACGCTGCCAGCCGTGGCCGACAAGGAAGTTGGCCGTCGAGGCAAGAGCGTCGGCGCGCGAGCCGATCAGATCGACGCTGCGGTTGCCGTCGCCGCTCACACCGTAACGGATGACGTTGCGCGGCAGAAACTGCGTCTGACCGATCTCGCCATGGGCGGCACCGCGTGCGGAGGGGCTCAGATAGCCCTTCTGGACGAGTTCCAAGGCGGCGTAGAGCTGGTCGGTGAAGAAGGCCGAGCGGCGGCAGTCGAATGCGAGCGTGGTGACGGCCGACATGGTGTGCTGGTTGCCCTGGAAACCTCCGAAGCCGGTTTCCATGCCCCAGATGGCGATCAGTGGTCCGGCCGGTACGCCGTAGCGGCGTTCGATGGCTGCGAACAGCGAGGCATTGGCCCGCTTGACCTGCTTGCCCCGGGAGATGATCGACGCACCGCCGCGCTTGCGCATGAACTGATCGAAGGAGAGCTTGAAGCTGTGCTGACCGCGGTCGGCACGGATAGTCGGGACGTTGTACTTGACGCCGGAAAACGCCTTGTCGAGCGTCGATGCGCTGACGCCGCGCGATTGCGCCTGCTGCTTGAAATCCTGAACCCAGTTGTCGAAGCCGGCCGATGTGTTGCCGCATTTTGCGGCCGCCGATGCGCCGGTAACGGTGGCTAGAAGTGTTGCGGCTGCCAGCGCGGCGCTCGCAAGTATCGTTTTTACTGCTCGCATGAAATTCTCCTGGGGGATTCGGAAATTCGCCGGAAACATGCCAGTTTGCCGGGTTTCTGTCACCACTGCCCTACTCCGAGAGCGTTAAAAAATGGCGCATTCTCCGGACGGTGTTGCGTTATACTGACACGTAAAAGAAAAGGCGGCCCCGGGGGCCGCCTCAAAAGCGTGGTTTTATTCGCCGAAGGATCAGGCGGCCTTCTTCTTGGCGCTGATCAGACCGCGATTGACGAGCAGTTCGGCGATCTGAATGGCGTTCAGAGCCGCACCCTTGCGCAGATTGTCGGACACGACCCAGATGTTCAGGCCGTTCTCGACGGTTGCGTCCTCGCGGATGCGCGAGATGTAGGTCGCATCTTCGCCAGCCGATTCGTAAGGCGTGATGTAGCCACCGTTTTCGTGCTTGTCGATCACGAGGCAGCCCGGCGCTTCGCGCAGGATGTCGCGTGCCTGATCGGCGGTGATCTCGTTTTCGAACTCGATGTTGACCGATTCCGAATGGCCGATGAAGACCGGGACGCGCACGGCCGTGCAGGTCACCTTGATCTTCGGGTCGAGCATCTTCTTGGTCTCGGCCAGCACCTTCCACTCTTCCTTCGTGTAGCCGTCTTCCATGAACACGTCGATGTGCGGGATGACGTTGAAGGCGATGCGCTTGGTGAACTTCTTGTTCTCGATCGGATCGGCGACGAAGACGGCGCGAGTCTGGTTGAACAGCTCGTCCATGCCTTCCTTGCCGGCGCCGGAAACGGACTGGTAGGTCGAAACCACGACGCGCTTGATCTTCGCGGCATCATGCAGCGGCTTCAGGGCCACGACGAGCTGGGCAGTCGAGCAATTCGGGTTGGCAATGATGTTCTTCTTCTTGAAGCCGGTGATGGCGTCCGGGTTCACTTCCGGAACGATCAGCGGAACTTCCGAATCGTAACGCCAGGCCGAGGAGTTGTCGATGACGACGCAGCCCTGTTCGCCGATCTTCGGGGACCACTTCTTCGAGACGTCGCCGCCCGCCGACATGAGGCAGATGTCGGTGTCGGAAAAGTCATAGGTTTCAAGGTTTTTGACCGTGAGCGTCTTGTCGCCATAGGACACTTCGGTGCCGATGGAGCGGCTGGAAGCCAGTGCGACAACCTCGTCGGCGGGGAAACCGCGTTCGGCAAGGATCGTCAGCATTTCACGTCCGACATTGCCGGTTGCACCGGCGACTGCAATTTTGAAACCCATTTTCCTGCTCTCTTTTCTGCCTCTCCTCGGTCGGTTTGGAGGTGAACGACCGCATGTTGCGGTCGTTCCGTCCCCGGCTTACCGGGGAGATAGCGGCAGGCCGAAGGACGTCAGACGGTTTTCGTCGTTTTCGTTTTGGCCTTGGTTTTGGTCACGAAAAGGGAACATGCGGCGACATGCGCTTCAAGCGCGTCTTGGCCGGCAATGTCAAAGCGGTATTGCATAGGACGGTTCCCTTTCACGCCGTGGTAATACGAGCATTTTTACAGGAGTCAAGTGGTCCGTTTGGCCTTCCAGGCGCGGATGCCGCTGAAGAGCGGCAGTCGGGGGGCCGGTATGCCGTGCCGATCGATCAGGAACACGAGGCCGTAACGGGAGAAGACGGCGGCCATCATGAAGGAGAACCAGCCGCCATAGGCAAGACCGGCGATCACGTCGCTCGGATAGTGGGCGCCGACGATGACGCGGGTCATGCCGAAGAAGACGGCGATCAGGAAAAAGGCGATGCGGTAGCGCGGGGTCAGCAGCGCGAAAGCCATGAACAGCGCGCCGATGGTGGTCGAATGGCCCGACGGGAAGCTCTCGAAACGGCTGCCGCTGAAGGCAGAGAAGTGAAACGGGCCGAGATCGTCGAAGTAGATCGGCCGGGCCCGGCCGATGATGCGCTTGATGATGTTGGCCGAAAGACCGGAGAGCGCGACGGAGAGAAAGACATAGGCGGCCAGATTGGCGTACATCAGCGCGCGGATGCCCTGGCGGGTGCGGTTTCTCCACCACGCCGCCGTTCCGGCGATCAGTATGAATGCGCTGAGGAAGAGGATCCAGCCGGATTTGCCGACATCGGTGATGTCGCTGCCGAGCGCGCGTGTGAAGGCAGGCAGTTCCCGTGCCGACATGCCCAAGGGGATATCCAGCGTCAGTGCGGCGATGAAGACGAGACCGGCGGTGACGGCAAGGGTCTGGCGCCAGTAGAGATTGGGAAACAGCGTGCAATTGCGACGCTTGCGGGCTTCCAGCCAGTTCTGCCATTCACGGAAAGATGCCTGCAAGGATTTCTCGCCTCACCTGTTTTTATTAAGTTCTGTCAAGGCCACGGAGCAATGATTCACGTGAAACTTTTGTTTCCCGCGGCGCGCGCCCCCAACAGATAGGGAAGCGCGCGCATGGAAAACAGGGGATCAGGCCGAAAGCGCCTTGAATTCCGCCAGAATGGCGTCGCCCATCTCCGTGGTGCCGACCTGACGGCAGCCTTCGCCCATGATGTCGCCGGTGCGAATGCCGCTGTCGAGGACGTTGGCAATCGCTTTTTCCAGGTTGTCGGCTTCGGTGACCATGTTGAACGAATAGCGCAGGCACATGGCGAACGAGGCGATCATGGCGATCGGGTTGGCAATACCCTTGCCGGCGATGTCCGGTGCGGAGCCGTGTACGGGCTCGTAGAGCGCCTTGCGCTTGCCGGTCTTGCCATCCGGTGCGCCGAGCGAGGCCGACGGCAGCATGCCGAGCGAACCGGTCAGCATCGCGGCAACGTCGGAGAGCATGTCGCCGAACAGGTTGTCGGTGACAATGACGTCGAACTGTTTCGGAGCCCGAACGAGCTGCATGCCGCCAGCATCCGCCAGCATGTGGTCGAGCTTGACGTCGGAATACTTGGCCTTGTGGGTTTCGGTGACCACCTGGTTCCACAATACGCCGGACTTCATGACGTTGCGCTTTTCCATCGAGCAGACCGCATTCTTGCGGGTGCGCGCCAGCTCAAAGGCGACCGAGGCGATGCGCTCGATTTCGTAGGTGTCGTAGACCTGGGTGTCGACGGCGCGCTTCTGGCCGTTGCCGAGATCGGTGATGGTCTTCGGCTCGCCGAAATAGACGCCGCCGGTCAGTTCGCGGACGATCAGGATGTCGAGGCCTTCGACCAGTTCCGGCTTCAGCGAGGAAGCATTGGCCAGCGCCGGATAGCAGATGGCCGGGCGCAGGTTTGCAAACAGTTCCAGATCCTTGCGCAGACGCAGGAGACCGGCCTCGGGGCGAACCTCATAAGGGACGCTGTCCCACTTGGGTCCGCCGACCGCGCCGAACAGGACGGCATCGGCGGCAAGCGCTTTCTCCATATCGCCTTCGGAAATGGCCTCGCCATGGGCGTCGTAGGCGCAGCCGCCCACCAGGCCTTCGTCGGTTGTAAAGCCGGCGTTCATGTCGCTGTTCATGTAGGCGATGACCTTGCGGACTTCGGCCATGGCTTCCGGACCGATCCCGTCGCCGGGCAGGAGAAACAGATTGCGGACGGTCATGAGGGCACCCTTCTTGACTGAAAATGAGGAGTTGGCGGTTCTTAAACGGCGTCAGGGGGCTTTTCAAGCCGGATAGCGGCCTTCGCCGTACGGCGCGGTACGTTTCGGGGGCAATCTGCAAACGGGTCTGCCGCCATTTTTGATCTTGCTTCGCTGAATTTATTCGCCGCTCACCGGAACCTCGGTGCCGGTCATGCGTTCAAGTCTTTGTGCCTTCTGTGTGTCTTGCCTAAAATTGTCACACACTTATGCCAGTCTAAAAAATAGCCATTATCCCTTGATGATGAACGGAGGAGCATCTAGCCTTAATCATCATGACATCAGATAATTCAGATTACCTAAGCCGCATTCTACTCATTTCCACACATGGCTACGTCGCCGCCGACCCGCCGCTCGGAGCGGCAGATACCGGTGGGCAGGTCGTCTACGTCATCGAACTTGCCAAGAAACTCGCCCAGCTCGGATTCGCCGTAGACATTTTCACCAGACGCTTTGAGGACCAGCCGGAGATCGACGAGGTCGACAAGAATGTGCGCGTGGTGCGCATTCCCTGCGGTGGCCGCGAATTCATTCCCAAGGAATACCTGCACCGGCACCTGATGGAGTGGTGCGAAAAGGCGATCCGTTACATCAAGCAGAACGATCTGCAGTATTTCTTCATCAACAGTCACTATTGGGATGCCGGGGTTGCCGGCCAGCGGCTGTCCGAATTCTTCTCCATCCCGCACATCCATACGCCGCATTCGCTCGGCATCTGGAAAAAGCGCCAGATGGAAACCGATTATCCGGACAAGGCGGACCAGTTCGAGACGGAGTTCAACTTCTCGGAGCGCATTCGCCACGAGCTGATCATCTATCGCAGCTGCGACATGGTGGTGGCGACAACGCCCGTGCAGCTCGACATGCTGATCAACGACTACAATCTCAGCCGCGATCAGGTGCACATGATCCCGCCGGGCTATGACGACAACCGCTTCTTCCCGGTCTCCGAGGCAACGCGGCAGATGCTGCGCAAGAAGTTCGGCTTTGAAGGCAAGACCGTGCTGGCACTCGGCCGGCTGGCGACCAACAAGGGCTACGATCTTCTGATCGACGGCTTTTCGGTACTGGCCGAGCGAGTGCCGGAGGCGCATCTGCATCTTGCTGTCGGCGGCGAGAATATGGACGACCACGAACGGTCGATCCTCGACAAGCTGAAGGCGCAGGTCAGTGCCCTTGGCCTCGATAGCCGGGTAACCTTTGCCGGATTCGTCGCCGACGAGGACCTGCCGGATTATTACCGTGCAGCCGACATGTTCGTTCTGTCCAGCCGCTATGAGCCGTTTGGCATGACCGCGATCGAGGCGATGGCCAGCGGAACGCCGACGGTGGTTACCGTGCATGGCGGGCTCTTCCGGGCGATCAGCTACGGCCGCCACGGCCTGTTTGCCGATCCCTTCGACAAGGAGGATCTCGGCATCACCATGATGAAGCCCTTCAAGCATGCGCGGCTTTATGGCAGGCTGTCGCGCATGGGCGCACACAAATCCCGCAGCCTGTTTACCTGGACCGGCATCGCCCAGCAGCTGATCGCTCTGGTCGAGGGACGTCCCATGCGTCAGGCCATGGCGCATGATAAGGAATGGGCCGAACCCTGGCACGATGACGACTGATGACGACGATCCGGCTCTTCTCCTCCGACCTCGACGGCACGCTGCTCGGCAACACGCTGGCGGTCCTGCGGTTCCGCGATTTCTGGCAATCTCTTGAGCCGGAGTCGCGGCCGCTTCTCGTCTACAATAGCGGGCGGCTGATCGACGACATGGAGGATATCGTTGCGGAGGAAGGTCTGCCGCCGCCTGACATCTATATCGGCGGCGTCGGCACCATGCTCTCCGGCGATCATCCTGACATCGACAGCGCCGGGTTTCTGTCGATGCTCGGCGAAGATTTCGATGTGGCCGCGATCGACGCGGTGATGCGCGGCATTCCCGGCATCGAGCGGCAGCCGGAGCGCTACCAGCACGGGTACAAGTCCAGCTGGTATCTGCGTGACGCCGACGAAACGGAAATCCAGGATATCGAACAGCGCCTGCAGGAGGCCGGCTATGCGGCAAGGCTGGTCTATTCGAGCAGCCGCGATCTCGATGTCCTTCCCGATCGCGCCGACAAGGGCGAGGCGCTGACCTGGTTCTGCGACAGTCTTGGGATCAGCCTCGGTCAGGTTGTCGTCGCTGGTGACAGCGGCAATGATGCCGGCATGTTCCGCCTGTCGGAGGTGCGTGGCGTCGTCGTCGGCAATGCACTGCCGGAACTGGTGGCGCTGACGTCTCGAGACAGCCGCTATTATCGGGCCAAGGCATCCATGGCGGATGGCGTCATCGAAGGCCTGAAGCACTGGGGCGTCGGCCAATAAAAACCGGCCGCCGTTTCCGGGGGCCGGTCTGTTAATGCCATTCGTCGGGCTTCAGGCCCAGGGATGAAGCTCGGCGTTCTTCTTTTCGAACGTGTCGATCGAGGAAACCTTCTCCAGCGTCAGGCCGATGTCGTCGAGGCCGTTCAGCAGGCAATGGCGCTTGAATTCGTCGATGTCGAAGGAAATCTTGCCACCGTCCGGGCCAGTGATTTCCTGGTTCTCCAGATCGACCGTCAGCACGGCGTTAGCACCGCGGCTTGCGTCGTCGAGGAGCTTTTCCAGCTCTTCCGGCGTCACCTTGATCGGCAGGATGCCGTTCTTGAAGCAGTTGTTGTAGAAGATGTCGGCGAAGCTCGTCGAAATGACGCAGCGGATGCCGAAATCGAGGAGAGCCCAAGGGGCGTGCTCACGCGAGGAGCCGCAGCCGAAATTGTCGCCGGCAACGAGGATTTGGGCGTTCTGGTAGGCCGGCTTGTTGAGCACGAAATCGGGATTGAGCGAGCCGTCGTCGAGATAACGGGCTTCCGCGAAAAGACCCTTGCCGAGGCCGGTGCGCTTGATCGTCTTGAGGTAATCCTTCGGGATGATCATGTCGGTGTCGATATTGACGACCGGGTAGGGTGCGGCGACGCCGGTGAGTTTGACGAACTTGTCCATAAGCCCTTCCTGCCTTCTTCATACAGCAACCGGACGGCGCCAGATGGCCATCCGGAATTTCAGTTGCCCCGGCAATAGAGCAAATTCAGGCAAAAATGAAGAAAAAACTTCGCGCCGCTCAAAGGTCGATGATGGTGCCGCGACCGTCGTTCCAGATGCGCATCTGCTCCTGCTCGCGGCCCTTGGTGGTGCGGGCGTGAACGTGGGCGGGCTTCAGGCGAAGGGAGATGGCGCGGCCGATCATCACGAGGGCGAGAATGCCGGTGAAGGCAACCGTCAAGGACGCGGCAAAAACGAACGTCAGGCCGACAAGAGCGACTCCGGCAATGGTCAGGAGGATGGCGCGAATGTTCTGCATCGGGAAAAATCCTTTCATGGAGAGCAATGTGAGATTTGATTGCGGCGCTTTCAAGGGGGATGCGGCCATTTGTCGGAGCTTGCGCCGCCGTTCAAAGCTTGGCATGACTTTGCCATGATGCCTTCAACGCCTGTTCATCCCGTCCGTATCCGCCGCTCGGTGCTTTGCGTACCCGCGGCCAACCAGAGGGCGATCGCCAAGGTCGCCTCGCTCGCCTGCGATGCTGTGATCTTCGACCTCGAGGATTCCGTCGCCCCGGAGATGAAGGGCGAGGCACGGCAGAACCTGGCGGATGCGCTCAGCCAACGATCTCCCGCCGCAATGGAAACGATCATTCGCGTCAACGAGCCGGGCAGCGCCTTTCATGCCGCCGACATGGACTGCGTGCTCGCCTGCCGGCCCGACGCCGTCCTCATCCCGAAGGTCGAGGAGCCGGAGGATATCTTCGCCGTGCTCGACCGCCTGGCCGAGGCCGACGCGCCGGAAAGCCTGCGCATCTGGGCGATGATCGAGACGCCTAAGGCGATCCTGAACCTGACGGCGCTCGCGGCGTCCGGCCGCACGCAGGCCTCACGGCTGGATTGTCTGGTGGTGGGCCTCAACGATCTGCGCAAGTCGACCGGCGTCCTGCCGGAGCCGGGCCGTTCCTATCTCGTTCCCTGGCTGATGCAGACGGTGCTGGCGGCGCGGGCCTATGGGCTCGACGTGATCGACAGCGTTTCGAACGATTTCAAGGATCTCGGCGCCTTTGCCGCCGAATGCGCGCAGGGCCGTGCGATGGGGTTTGACGGCAAGATGCTCATTCATCCGGCCCAGATCGGCCCGGCCAATGCGGCGTTCGGGCCGAGCGAGACGGCGCTTCGGGAAGCCGAGGCGATCATTGCCGCGTTTGCCGCGCCGGAAGCGGCGGGCATGGGCGTCATCAACATGGACGGGTGTATGGTCGAGCGGCTTCATCTTGCCGAAGCCGAGGTCCTCGTCCATAAGGCGCGCATGATTGCCGAACGTGAAAAGGCCTCAAGATGAAACTCTACCGCTTTCTGACCGGTCCGGACGATGCTTCCTTCTGCCACAAGGTGACAGCGGCCCTGAACCAGGGCTGGTCGCTCGCCGGCTCCCCGACCTATGCGTTCAACGCAGAGGCCGGCGTCATGCAGTGCGGGCAGGCGGTCGTGAAGGACGTTCACGGCAAGGACTACGAGCCCGACATGAAGCTGTCCGAGCAATAGGCTTGCTGTTTTTCGGACGGGCTACCGGCTGATCGTGTCGGCGGTTTCCTCGATGCGCTGCATGTCATCGTCGCTCAGGCCGAAATGGTGGCCGATCTCGTGGATCAGCACGTGGGTGACGATGTCGCCCAGGGTCTCGTCATTCTCGGCCCAGTAGTCGAGAATGGGGCGGCGGTAGAGCGTGATGTGGTTCGGCAGGTCGCCGGTTTCGAGCGAGAAGCGTTCGGAAATGCCGCACCCTTCGAACAGGCCGAGCAGATCGAACGGCGTTTCCAGCGCCATGTCCTCGAAAACCTCGTCCGTGGGGAAATCGGTCACCTCGATGACGAGGTTGCCGGTCAGCTGGCGGAATTCTTCCGGAAGATTGCCGTAGGCCTCTATGGCCAGCGACTCGAAGACGCTGATCGTCGGCGCGTGGCTGTCCCGCCAGTTTTCACTCAAGTCAATGCGGGCCATGTATGCTCCTTCATCATGGCGCTCATATAGCGTTTCCTGCCGATCATTTCGAGACCCCGCGCGGCTGCGGACCAAAATCCTGAGATTTTGGTTGACTCTTTTCGAGGGCTCTGGAATCCATAAGAACATAACAGGAACATTTGGGCCGTAGAGTGCACCACACTCCGGGCCGGTTCTGTAAACGTCAAAATTTCCAAGGAGTGAACGTCATGGCAGACCTGGCCGTGGCGCGGCAGACTGTTGCTGCCCTGCAGGCAGAGATCGACCGTATCGAAGGGCGTGGCGCCGTGATTGCCGCCGCGCGCAGCGATACCGCCTGGCAAAAATGCCAGGAGACCGCCGATCCGGTCCTGCCGCTCGGCATTACCGAGGTCGACGAGCGTCTGCAGGGCGGCCTGCCGTCTGCGGGACTGGTCGAACTGCGTTCCGAGCGGCTCTCCGGAGCGGGAGCGGCAAGCGGTTTCGCGCTTGCCGTCTTCGCGCTGATGCAGGCGCGGCTGGAGGCGAAGGGTGGCCATGGACGGCTGATCTGGATTGCCGACGCCATGGCAGGCCGCGAGGCCGGCTTGCCCTATGCCGCCGGGCTCGAGGATTTCGGCCTGCAGCCGGAGAGCCTGCTTTATGCGGCGTCCGACCATCTGGAGGAAACCCTGTGGCTGACGGAAACCGCGCTTGGCAGCGGGGCCTTCTCCGCCGCTATCCTGGAGATTTGCGGCAATCCCAGGCATTTCGGCCTGACGGAAAGCCGACGGTTACATTTGCGGGCCCGGGAGGCGTGCGTTCCCCTGTTTCTCGTCCGGCAGGGCGGAGAGGAGGAGGCGAGCAGCGCGCTTCTGCGTCTCAATGTCGTTTCGGCGCCGTGCGGACTGCGCGCGCTTGCCGACGGAAGCCGGCTGGAGGCAAGCCTTGGCCATCCCGCCTTTCGTCTTGCCGTCGAAAAGAGCCATCACGCGATCCCCGCCGAATTCGAACTGGAGTGGAACCCCGATGACCGTCAGTTTTTCCGCCCTGCCTCTCATGCAGCCGCCGTTCCCGTCCCGGCGGGACCAGCGCATTCTGGCGCTGGTGTTTCCGCATCTGCCGACGGATCGCATCGCCCGCAGGCGCTGGGGTCTGTCCTGGCGTTCGACCGGGCGTCCTGAGCATCCGCCGGTCGCCTGCGTGGCCAGGCACAAGAGCGCCATGCGGCTGACGGCGCTCGATGAGGTGGCCGAAAGCATCGGCTTCAAGCGTGGTCAGGGCGTGGCGGAGGCGCGCGCCATGTCGCCCGATCTCGATGTCATCGCCGCCGACGAGGCGGCCGACCTGCGTTTCCTGGAGGCCATCGCCGACTGGTGCGATCGCTATACGCCGCTGGTGGCGCTGGATCAGCCGGATGGTCTTTTCCTCGACATTACCGGTTGTGCGCATCTCTTCGGCGGCGAGCAGGCCTTGCTTGATGATATTCTCACGCGGCTTTTCCATATGGGGCTCGATGTGCGTGGCGCGATCGCCCCCTCGCCGGGGCTCGCCTGGGCCTGTTCGCGCTTCGGCGGGCCGGCGGTGTCGTTTCAGGGGGACGAGGCCAGGATCCTTGCCCCGATGCCGCTTGCCTGCCTGCGCCTGACGGCGGAGCTGTTGCTCACGCTTTCCAAGTCGGGGCTCAAGCGGGTCGGCGACATTCTCGGCGCACCCCGCGCGCCGCTCGCCCGGCGTTTCGGCCCCGAACCCCTGCTCAGGCTCGACCAGGCACTCGGCTCGGCCGGAGAATCGGTCTCGCCGCGCCGGCCGGTCGCCATCCTGTCCGCCGAGCGGCGGCTTTCCGAACCGGTCGGCGAGGAGGACGACCTTCTCCATCTCGCCGGACAGCTGGCGGGCTCCCTCACATCCGGCTTCGAGGCGCGCGGCGAGGGAGGGCTGCAGTTCGAGCTGCTCCTCTTCCGGGTGGATGGCAGGGTGTTTCGCATTCTCGCAGGCGCCTCCTTGCCGACCCGCGATCCGGCGCGCATCGGCGGACTTTTCAAGGAGCGCTTTGCGGCCCTGCATGAAAGCTATGATGCCGGTTACGGTTTCGAAATGCTGCGGCTCAACGTGCTGCAGGCGGCGCCCAGTCTTCAACATCAGCCGGACTTCACCGGCGAGGAGGATGAGGACGGGTCGTTTGCCGCCTTTGTCGACCGGGTGAGCGCCCGGCTGGGCCCCGATTGCCTGAGGGTGCCGGTGACGCGGGAAAGCCATTGGCCGGAGCGCGCCTCCGTGCTGATGCCGGCAGGCGAGGCCGCCGACTGTCTGCCGGCTGCGGGCGAGCCGCGACCGCCGCCATTCAGGGCCGAGCGGCCCTTACGTATTTTCCGCTATCCCGAACCGGTGGAGGCCATGGCCGACGTGCCCGAGGGACCGCCCGTGCATTTCCGCTGGCGCAGGGCCCTTCACCGGGTTTTGCGGGCTGAAGGTCCCGAGCGGCTGGCGGCCGAATGGTGGATCGATGGCGAGACGCACCCGACCCGCGACTATTTCCGGATCGAGGATGAAGCCGGGCGCCGCTTCTGGCTCTTCAGGGAAGGGCTTTACGAGCGGGAGGCCGGCGTGCCGCGCTGGTTCCTGCACGGAGTTTTCGCATGAATGCCGATCAGGGCTTCGCCGAACTTGGCCTGAAGAGCAATTTTTCCTTTCTGGAAGGCGCCTCGCATCCGGAGGAACTGGCCGTGACGGCGGCGAGGATGAAGCTTTCCGGTTTCGGTCTCGCCGACCGGAACACGGTGGCCGGTGTGGTGCGCGCGCATCTGATGGCGAAGGAGGAGAATATTCCCTATCAGCCGGGCGCCCGGCTGGTGTTTTCCGACGGCACGCCGGACATTCTCGCCTATCCCAAGAACCGCAGGGGCTGGGGGCATCTCTGCCGTCTTCTGACCGAGGGCAACCTGCGTTCGAAGAAGGGAGACTGCACGCTTCATGAGAGCGATCTCTTCGAATGGGCGGACGATCTGCTTCTCGCGGTCCTGCCCGACCGCCATGCGGGGTTTGCTGATCTGCCTTCCTTCCTGTCGCGGCTTCGCCGGCGGGTCGGCACGGATGCCTATCTGGCGCTGGTTCCCCATTATGACGGTCGTGATCGTGAAATTTTCGCAAGCCTTGCCCGACTTTCCCGCTCGGCGGGCCTAAAGCTGCTTGCGACCAACGATGCCTGCTATCACCAGACAGAGCGCCGCCCGCTTGCCGACGTGGTGACGGCGATCCGCGAGCATGTGACGGTTGCCGCCGCCGGCCATCTGCTGTCGGCCAATGCCGAGCGGCATCTGAAGCGGCCGCAGGAGATGAAGCGGATTTTTCGACACTATCCCGAAGCGGTCGCCAACAGTCTCGACTTCTTCGGCAAGCTGCAATTCTCGCTCGACGAGCTGAAATACGAATATCCGGACGAGACGGTGGCGGGTGAAACGCCGGCCGGGACCTTGCGGCGGCTGACCTATGAGGGCGCGGCGGAACGGTATCCGGACGGTCTTCCCGAGCGGGTTCGCCGGCAGATCGAGCATGAGCTGGCGCTGGTGGGCGAGCTTCGCTACGAGCCCTACTTCCTGACGGTCTGGGATATCGTGCGTTACGCCCGCTCCCAGGGCATTCTCTGCCAGGGACGTGGCTCGGCCGCCAATTCGACGATCTGCTTCTGCCTTAAGATCACCGAAGTCGACCCGACACTCACGGATCTCCTGTTCGAACGCTTCATCTCTCCGGAACGCGGCGAACCGCCGGATATCGATGTCGATTTCGAGCATGCCCGCCGCGAGGAGGTGATCCAGTATATTTATGCGAAATACGGTCGCGACCGCGCCGGGCTGGCGGCCACCGTGATCTGCTACCGCATGCGCTCTGCCGGGCGCGAGGTGGCCAAGGTCTTCGGCCTGTCGGAAGATGTGCAGTCGGCGCTTTCCGGCAGTATCTGGGGCTGGTCGTCATCCGATTTCACCGAACGGGAAGCCAGGGCGGCAGGTCTGTCGATGCAGGACAGGGTCACGCAGCGGGTCCTTGCCTATGCGACGTCTCTCATGAGCTTCCCACGGCATCTTTCCCAGCATGTCGGCGGCTTCGTCATCACGCGCTCGCGGCTGGACGAGGTCGTGCCGCTGATGAACACGGCGATGGAAGGGCGGACCATGGTCGAGTGGGACAAGAACGATCTCGACGCGCTCGGCATCCTGAAGATCGATATCCTGGCGCTCGGCATGCTGACCTGCATGGCCAAGGCCTTCGACATGCTGGCGCTTCATTACGACCGGCCGTTGACGCTGGCGACCATCCCGAAAGAGGAAGAGGATGTCTACGACATGATCTGCCGGGCCGATACGCTCGGCGTCTTCCAGATCGAAAGCCGCGCACAGATGAGCATGCTGCCGCGGCTGCGGCCCCGCTGCTTCTACGATCTGGTGATCGAAGTTGCGATCGTCCGGCCCGGCCCCATCCAGGGCAACATGGTGCATCCCTACCTCCGGCGGCGGCAGGGTAAGGAAAAGGTGACCTATCCCAAGGAGGAGCTGCGCGAGGTTCTGGGCCGCACGCTCGGCGTGCCGCTGTTCCAGGAACAGGCGATGAAGATCGCCATCGTCGCGGCCGGCTTCACGCCGGGCGAGGCCGACAAGCTGCGGCGCGCCATGGCGACATTCCGCCGGGTTGGCACCATTCACACCTTCAGCCGGAAGATGATCGACGGCATGGTCGCCAGGGGTTACGAGGCGGAGTTTGCGGAACGTTGTTTCCAGCAGATCGAAGGCTTCGGCGAATACGGCTTTCCGGAAAGCCACGCCGCCTCCTTCGCTCTCCTGGTCTATGCCTCTTGCTGGATGAAGGCGCATTATCCGGACGTCTTCTGCGCCGCCATGCTGAATTCTCAGCCGATGGGGTTTTATGCACCGGCCCAGCTGGTGCGTGATGCGCGCGAGCACGGCGTGGACATCCGCCCGGCCGATATCAACGCGTCATTCTGGGATTCCGTGCTGGAGGAGGGAGCCTTCGACCCCGGCAGGATCGAACGGCGGCACGGCGAAATGCGCAAGGTCATCCGCACGCGCAAGTCGTTGCGCCTCGGCTTTCACCAGATCAAGGGGCTTTCGCAGGAGGATATGACGGCGCTCGTCGCCAACCGTGGCGCAGGCTACGATTCCGTTCGTGATCTCTGGCTGCGCTCCGGATTGTCGAAGTCGGGCATCGAGCGGCTCGCCGATGCCGATTGCTTTCGCTCCATCGGTCTCGGACGGCGCGAGGCGCTCTGGGCCGTGCGGGCGCTCGACGGCCAGAGCGCGGCCGAACGCTTGCCGCTGTTTGAAAATGCCGGTGGCGGCGACCTGCAGAAGGAGGCGGAGATGCGGCTGCCGACGATGCCGCCCGGCGAGGAGGTGCTGAACGACTACCGTTACCTGTCGCTGTCCCTGAAGGCGCATCCGGTTTCGTTCCTGCGCAAGGTCTTTGATGCCGACCACATCACGATCAGCCGGGATCTGGAAACGACGGCGAACGGCCGGCTGGTATCGGTTGCCGGACTCGTCCTCGTGCGCCAGCGGCCTGGATCCGCCAAGGGGGTGATCTTCATGACGCTGGAGGACGAAACCGGTGTCGCCAACACCATTGTCTGGCCGAAGGTCTTCGAGGCTTACCGCTCGATTGTCATGGGCGCGCGGCTGGTGAAGGTCACCGGCCGGCTGCAGAAGGCGGACGGTGTGATCCACGTGGTGGCCAATCGCATCGAAAACCTCAGTCCCCTGCTGGCGCTGCTGGAGGAGAAGGGGGCCGGGATCGACTTTCTGGCCCGTGCCGACGAGGTTCGGAAACCGCAAATGTCACGGCAGTTCGGCACGCCGCGGCAATCTTACGCAGGCCTTCTGGGCAAGGACAAGGGCGAGGACCAGCGGGCGCTGGAACAGTTGATGCCGAAGGGCCGCAACTTCCATTGATCGTCCGGCGGCCATGAAAAAGCCGCGCTGGCCGTCAAACTGGCGATATCTCGTCAGGGTCCGGCAAGAGAAAATTCTTGACAATCGATCCCATGTTTAGCAGATAACCAGATAGTAAATGTCATGTTTGACAGGTCGCTTGGAAATGCTCGTCTGCAGTTGTAACTTCATCACCGCCAAGGAAATTGAAGACACCATCGTCGCCTTGCTCGACGAGGATTGCTGGCAGCTGATCGTGCCTTCGAAGGTCTATCATGCGATGGCGAAGCGCGGGCGCTGCTGTGGCTGCTTCCCGAATGTCGTCGACATCATCATTCGCACGACCGAGCGCTACCATCTGGAACACCCCTCGACAGAGGCCGAGATGTTCGATTTCATGTCGCGCTTGAAACGATTCCACGAAGAACAAAGGAGAGCGGACATTGAAAGGCGACAAAAAAGTCATCGAGCAGCTTAACGAGGCCCTGTTTCTGGAGCTCGGTGCTGTCAACCAGTACTGGCTCCACTACCGGCTGCTGCAGGACTGGGGCTTCACCAAGCTTGCCAAGAAGGAGCGCGCCGAGTCGATCGAAGAGATGCACCACGCCGACCGCCTGGTCGACCGCATCATTTTCCTCGAAGGTCATCCGAACCTGCAGACCGTCGCACCGCTTCGCATCGGCCAGAACGTCAAGGAAGTGCTCGAGGCCGACCTCGCCGGCGAGTATGACGCCCGCAAGGCCTACAAGAAGTCCCGCGACATCTGTCACGACGCCGGAGACTATGTCTCCATGAAGCTTTTCGAAGAGCTGCTGATGGACGAGGAAGGTCATATCGACTTCCTCGAAACCCAGCTGGAACTCCTCGGCAAGATCGGCGAAGAGAAATACGGTCAGCTCAATTCTGATTCCGCCGACGCCGCTGAATAAGCGGACAGTCGATACAGGTAAAAGAAACCCGGCTCAAAGGCCGGGTTTTTTGTGGCGGTCGCATCAGGTTCCGTCAATTGCCGGAGAGATGCGCGAACTGGGCGACGACCTCTTCATAGACCTTGCGCTTGAAGGGCACGATCAACTCTGGCAGGTCGCCCATCGGTTTCCAGTCCCAGGCGTCGAATTCGGCCTCGTGGCCGCCCGGCGGCGGGTTGATCGCGATATCGCTTTCGTTGCCCTCATGGCGGAAGGCATACCATTTCTGCGTCTGGCCGCGATATTTTCCCTTCAGCCCGATGCCGATGAGTTCTGCCGGCAGGTCGTAATTGATCCAGCCGTCACTTTCGGCGAGAAGCGAGACGGACTTCATGCCGGTCTCCTCGTAGAGCTCCCGGTAGGCCGCCTTCAGAGGTTCCTCGCCCTTGTCGATCCCCCCCTGCGGCATCTGCCAGAGCTGCGGTGAACCGTCGTACTCCGAATTGCCGTCCGGAATCCGCCTGCCGACCCAGACGAGGCCCGCGGCGTTCAGCACCATGACGCCCACGCAGGGACGATAGGGAAGATCTTCCGCCGTTATCTTGCCGGCCTTCTTGCTCATCGACTGTCCTCTTGCAACTTCTATGTCGTTCCTGACTTACTGATCGGCGCTGGTTGCCAGGGCGGAAACCCCGACGATCTCTATTCCCCGACGCTCGGCGTCCTTGCTCCACTGGGCAATCGCCGCAATGCTTTCATCGAAGGCCGAGGCGACGCCGACAGCCGATCCCTTGCGCTGGGCAATCCGTTCCAGCTCGTCGAGCTTGCCCATGATGGCGGCGCGGTTCAGATCGCCGTCGAGAAGAACGTCACCGACCGAATAGGGCATGTTCAGCGTCTTGGCGAATGTCCCGGTCAGCGAGCGGGCCGAGGAGCCGTCGTCCATAAACAGCAGGCCGCGAGACGCGATGTCGCGCATGACCGGATCCAGCGCGTCGGCATCGGCAAGAAAGCGCGAACCCAGATAGTTCATCACACCGGTATAGTTGGTGATCTGGCCCATGGCACGATGAAGCTTCTCGATGTTCTCGCTGGCGCTTTGACCGACCATCAGCATGTCGCGCGACAGATCGTTGGCGGGATAGGAGAGCGGTTCGAAGGGCACCTGGATCAGAATTTCGTGGCCGCCGCGGCGGGCTTCCTGCATCCAACGCTGCAAGCTGTTGCCGCTGGAGGCGAAAGCCAACGTCACTTCCGGCGGCAGGCGATCAATGGCGTGCTTTGTGCCCGTCTGGCTCAGACCGAGGCCGCTGACGACGATGGCGATCCGGTTGCCGTAGGCACCCGACCAGGGGCGGGCATATTGGTCGACCGGCCGCAGGCCGCCATCGCCGACCTTCGGCAGGTCGCCATAGGGGCTCGACTCGATCAGGTCCTGGTTCGGCAGCGCGGCCATGCGCGGATCCTGCCCGACCTGCTGGGCGCTGACGATCACCGGCCCGCTGCCGTCGCGGGAGCCCGGCGAAAACTTCGTGACGACCTTGCCGTCATCCGTTTCGGTCTTCTCGACGCGCGCACCGGAGCGGGCATCGGCCCGAGGCAGTCCCTGGGCTGTGCCCTTGGCGGTGTCGTCAGGCTTTGCGGCCGGTTGTGGAGGCTGTGTCGCATTGTCGGCGACCTGCGTCGCAGACACCTCTCCGGGTGCAACCGTGCCGACAAAGCGGGAGGTGGCGGCGGAATAGGCAGATAATCCGAAGACCGGCACGACGATGAGGGCGGCAGCGATGCGCGTGCGCGTGAGCCAGCCGAGGCGCTGGCGGCGCGGCGGTCGTTCCTGTCCGAGAGGGGAATGGAGGTCCGTCTTCACGCGGGCTTTTCCGGTTGAAGGCTACGGAAGGGCAGGGCGCGGTTCCCGGATGAGAACCGCGCCCTTCGCATTACTTTTTCAGAAGCTCGGCCTTTTCCGGATTGGCCGGGAAGGCCGGGTCCGTCTTCTTGCCGCGCAACAGGTCCAGTGCGTAGTTCAGCTGGATGTCGTCCTTTTCATCCGGCGGAACGTAGGCGATCGAACCCGAACCGGCATCGGTCTCGCTCTGGCCCTGGATGTGGCCGCGCAGGCTGGATTCGCCCTCGGTGCGAAGCTTGCCCTTCAGGTCGTCTGGCAGCGGCTGTTCGACCGTGATGTCCGGCGTGATGCCGGTACCCTGGATCGATTTGCCGGACGGCGTGTAGTAGAGCGCGGTGGTCAGGCGAAGCGCACCGGCATCGCCGAGCGGTATGATGGTCTGAACGGAGCCCTTGCCGAAGGACCGGGTGCCGACAACGGTGGCGCGATGCAGATCCTGCAGGGCGCCGGCAACGATTTCCGAAGCGGAAGCCGAACCGCCGTTGACGAGTACGATAACCGGCTTGTGATCGGCGAGATCACCCGGGCCGGCGTTGAAGCGGCGGGTTTCCTCCGGATTGCGTCCGCGGGTCGAAACGATCTCGCCGCGCTCCAGGAAGGCGTCGGACACGTTGATCGCCTGGTCGAGGAGGCCGCCCGGATTGAGCCGCAGATCGAGGACATAGCCCTTCAGCTTGTCTTCCGGCACCTGTTCCTTGATCTTGTCGAAGGCCTTTTCGAGATCCGGGAATGTCTTCTCGGTGAAGGAAATGATGCGCATGTAGCCGACATCGCCGTCATCCGCCTTCTCGACCCGCCACTTGACCGCCTGAACGGCGATGATGGCGCGCTTGACCTCGATATCGATCGGCTTGTCGGCGCCCTTGCGCAGGATGGTGAGCTTGATCGGCGAACCGACCTCGCCGCGCATCTTGTCGACCGCCTGTTCCAGCGTCAGGCCGCGCACGTCGGCGCCGTCGATGGCGGAGATGAGGTCGCCGGAAAGAACGCCCGCCTTGGCGGCCGGCGTGTCGTCGATCGGGGTGATGACCTTGACGAGATCGTTGTCCATCGTGACTTCGATGCCGAGGCCGCCAAATTCACCGCGCGTCTGCGTCTGCATGTCGGCAGCGTCCTGGGCATTCATGTAGCTGGAATGCGGATCCAGCGAGGACAGCATGCCGGAAATGGCGGCTTCGATCAGCTTCTGTTCGTCCGGCGGCGTCACGTATTGCGCGCGAACCCGCTCGAAGACGTCGCCGAAGATGGCAAGCTCCTTATAGGTCGAGATCCCTGCTGCCTGGGCGGGGATGCCGGCTGAATAGAGAACACCCATCGCCGTTGCTCCCATGAGAGCCCCTGCGACAACGAGAGAGACCTTACGTATCATTGCGTGCCTTTCCAGTGCTTTTCCCGGTCCACCAGGGGGCAGAATCAACCGGCTCCCCGTCATGTCTGAATTCAATGTAAAGTGTTGGCTGACTTGTTTCCAGCGCCAATGCGGCGGCACTTGCAACTCGTGTCGCGCCCATCACCGCCAGAGGCTCTCCCGCGAAGACAAACTTGCCCTGACTGGTTTTCAGCGAGTCCATGCCCGATAGGATCATATGGTAGCCGTCGCCCATGTCGAGAATGATCATCTGTCCGTAGCTGCGGAACTTGCCGGCATAGACCACCTGAGCGTCCGCGGGGGCTATCACGAGCATCCCCGCATTCGTCGCGATCGTCGTGCCCCTTGCAGGATGGCCCGTCCCGTCCGAATCCCCGTATTTGCGCACGACATCGCCGGCGACCGGGAACTGCAGTTTATTCTTCAAGTCTTCAAACGCATATGCGGGCGCAATGCGGTTTTTATCGGGCAGGCCATCGTCGGCGAGACCCTTCCCATCATCCGTCTTGCCCTGGCCCTTCTTCAATCGTTCGATCTCGGCCGCCCGTGCCGCTTCCTTCGCATCGCGCAGCGTCCCGATTTCATTTTCCAGCGAAGCGATCAGGTCCTGCAGGTTGGTCGCCTTGGCGGCGAGTTCCTCGGACTTCCTGCGTTCCGCTTCCAGCTTGGCGGTGTTTTCGTTGTTGACGCGATCGTTTTCGGCCAGAAGCAGGTCCATGCGCTTCTCCTCTTCCAGGTTCTGCTGGATGATGGAGGCGTAATTGGCCTTCTCGTTGCGCATGGCGGTTTCGACGGAGGTCAGCTGCTTGAGCGCCGTGATGAGCTTGTCGGTCTCCTGGCGGATGCCGGGAACGACGGCACCGAGCAGAATTGCGCTGCGCACCGACGCAAGCGCATCCTCGGGGCTGACGAGCAATGCCGGCGGCGGGTTGCGTCCCATGCGCTGCAATGCGGCGAGAACTTCGGCCAGAACGCCTCGGCGCTCGTGCAGCGACGCGCGGATCTTGTCCTGCTCCAGCCCGAGCGCTGACAGCTTCTTTTCGCTGTCGATGACCTTGTCTTCGAGTTGCCGGCGTTTTTCGGCGGATTCGATAAGGGCCTGCTTGATGGAGGCGCTGGTCTTCTCCAGCTCCGCGATGCTGTTTGCGAGCTCCTTGGCGCGCTGGTCGGAGAGCTTCATGCTGTCGGCAAGCTTCTGCATCTCCGCGCGTGTCTGTTCCCGCTTCTCTTCCAGAGCCTTGGCGGGATCTTCGGGAGCAGCGGCATCGGCGCTGGCGCCGGCGGCGGCGGGAATGGAGTCGGTGGGCGGCTCCTGGGAGTAGACCGGATCGGCAAAGCCCGGCACGCCGAAAAAGACGAACAGCAACAGGCCGCCTGCCAGCAGTGGCGGCGCCAGAAGCCAGGCATGTCTCTTGTTGGCGGCGATCTTCATTCCCTCCCAGCGTAAGCCGGCAAGATTGCGCGAAACTATGGCCCGAGGCGGGCCGGTTCACTCCTTAGCGGAAAAAAGTGCGAAACGGGAGTGCCGGGCGGGTGCGGCGATCAGGCCCGATGATAGGGGTGTCCGGAAAGAATGGTGACCGCGCGGTATAGCTGTTCAGCAATCAGGATCCGCACGAGCTGGTGCGGCCATGTCATGCGGCCGAGGTTGAGGACGTAATCCGCCTTCTGGTGCAGATCGGGATCGAGGCCGTCGGCACCGCCAATGGCGACCATCAGGTCGCGGCGGCCGTTGTCCTTCAGTGTTTCGAGGAGTTTCGCGAATTCTTCGCTGCCGATCGTCTTGCCGCGCTCGTCGAGGAGAATGAGCGCCGAGCCTGCCGGCAACGCCTTTTCCAGCATTGCGGCTTCCTCGCGTTTGCGGGTCGCGGCATCGGAGGATCGGCTTTCCTGGACTTCCGTCACGCGGGTAAACTCCAGCCCGATCGCGGGGCCGGCCTTGGAAAAGCGGTCGAGATAGCGCGCCGACAAATCCTTCTCGGGCCCGGCTTTCAGCCGCCCTACCGCAAAAAGGCCAATTCGCATGCTTCTCCCGCCATTTTTTGCGGCGAGCATCCCTGCCGGCCTTTATGGGCCGTCCGGCATGCGTTGCCACAATTTTCAACTCAGGCGATCAGATCATGCCTGAGTGCTGCATCAATGCAGTGTTTCGTCCTGAATATCGGGCGCGGCCCACATCTTCTCGATGTTGTAGAACTCGCGGACTTCCGGGCGGAACACGTGAATGATGACGTCACCGGTGTCGATCAGGACCCAGTCTCCTGTTTCCAGACCTTCGACGCGGGCGCCGGAAAAGCCGTCATCCTTGAGATCGGAAATCAGGCGGTCGGCGATCGCGGTGACATGCCGGTTGGATCGCCCGGAGACGACGACCATGTAGTCGCCCAGCGCGGATTTTCCAGCAATGTCGATGGTGACGATATCTTCTGCTTTGGAGTCCTCGAGGCTGGCGAGGACAGTTTCAAGAGCACGGGCCGCGGCATCGGCGCCACGTTCCTGGCTCTGCGGGAGATGGACTGGCGTCCTTCCCTTTGCGTGTACTGTTGTCAGGGTTGTTCCTTTCGATCAAAAACAGCACTTCGACTCGGCGCGAAGTTTTGCCGAACCATTAATAAGATAGGCATTGAATGGTTAATGTTTCAAGACGCCTGCGGTTCAGCGGTTAATGTCTTGTAAAGCAGTGTTGCCCGTTTGCCCGGTTCTTGTGCTGCCTGAAAGCCTCCGGCGCACTCCTCGTCAGCCGGCATTGCGGATCGCCGTCGAGCTCAGCGCAGAGCGGGGGCCGTGAATGAAGGTCCATGCCGGCGCCTTGCGGGCTGACAGCGTTCCGGCATCCTCCTCGTCGATCCTGGCGCGGGCAAAGGTCTTGGCCATCTTGGAAGACAGGTAGGAGAGGGTCGAACCCGGCCGGTCGATGACGGCGATGGGAAAGGTTTCGGCGATGCCTTGCCAATGCTGCCAGCGATCGAAGGACTTCAGATTGTCCGCCCCCATGATCCAGACAAAGCGGACGTCGGGGTTGCGCGCCTTGACGAAAGCGAGCGTCTTCGCCGTATAGCTCTGGCCGAGCGACTTCTCGAAGGCCGTTACCTTGATCCGCGGGTCGTGCGCGAGCTTCTCGCTCTGCTCCAGTCGTTCGGCCAGCGGCGCAAGGCCGGAATGGTTCTTCAGCGGATTTCCCGGCGTCACCAGCCACCAGACCTGATCGAGGCGAAGACGGCGCAGCGCGATCTCGGCAACCAGCAGATGCCCCTCGTGCGGCGGATTGAACGAGCCGCCGAACAGGCCGACCGCCATGCGCGGTTCCACGTGCGGCATGATCAGGTGCCGTCGTTCTATCGCTTCCGTCCCCACGTCGGCAGTTTCCCTTCGGTTGCGATCGGCTTACGGCCGCGTCTGGCCGCTGCCGCGGACACGATACTTGAACGAGGTCAGCTGTTCGACCCCGACGGGGCCGCGGGCGTGCATCTTGCCCGTGGCGATGCCGATTTCCGCACCCATGCCGAATTCGCCGCCATCGGCGAATTGCGTGGAGGCGTTGTGCAGCAGGATCGCCGAATCGATCTCGTTGAAGAAGCGTTCCACGGCGGCCTGATCCTCGGCAATGATCGCTTCGGTGTGGTGCGACGAATACCTGTTGATGTGATTGATCGCGCCGGACACACCGTCGACGACGGCGACCGAAATGATCGCGTCGAGATATTCGGTCGACCAATCCTCTTCCGTCGCCGGCTTGAAGGCCGGAAAGACCTTGAGCACGGTGGCGGAGGCGCGAATCTCGCAACCGGCCTCCGTCAATGCTTCCAGAAGCGGCATCAGATGCGTGCCGATGGCGGCGCCGTCGACCAGAAGCGTTTCTGCGGAACCGCAAACGCCCGTCCGCCGCATCTTGGCGTTGACGACGATCTTCTTCGCCATCTCCAGATCCGCCGAGGCGTCGACATAGATATGGCAGATGCCTTCCAGGTGGGCGAAGACGGGCACGCGGGCTTCGTTCTGGACGCGGGCGACAAGGCTTTTGCCGCCGCGCGGAACGATGACGTCGATGGCACCGTCGAGACCGGTCAACATGGCGCCGACGGCGGCCCGATCATTGACCGGCACAAGCTGGATGGTGTGTTCCGGCAAACCTGCCGCCTTCAGACCTGCGACCAGGCAGGCGTGGATCGCCCGCGACGACCGCAGTCCATCCGATCCACCGCGCAGGATCACCGCGTTGCCTGCCTTCAGGCAGAGCGCGCCGGCATCGGCCGTTACATTCGGGCGGCTTTCATAGATCACGCCGATCACGCCGAGCGGGGTGCGGACCCGCTCGATCTTCAGCCCGTTCGGCCGGTCCCAGGCGGCGATGACCTCTCCCACCGGATCCTTCAGCGCCGCAATCTCGCGGATGCCTTCCGCCATGGCGGTGACGCGCGCTTCCGTCAGTGTCAGGCGGTCGACGAACGAATCGGAGAGATCGTTCTTCAGGGCATTCTCCAGATCGACCGCATTGGCGGCGAGAATATCCTTGCTCGCGGCAACCAGCGCATCGGCCATGGCGAAAAGCGCTTGGTTCTTCCGCTCCGTCGAGGCGATGGCGACCTTGCGCGATGCCGCCTTGGCATTGCGGCCGATCTCGCTCATCAGTGCATCGATGCTGATCATGCCGTCAGACATGGCTTGCGTCCTTCTCCCTGTCGCTCTTGCGCGTCGACGCAGCCGCCGTCATCACAAGATCGTCCCGGTGCACCATGGCCGAGCGGCCGGCATATCCGAGTATCGCTTCAATTTCATTGGACTTGCGGCCGGTGATCTGGCGCGCTTCGCTGGCATCATAGCCGGCAAGTCCGCGGGCGATCTCTCGACCCGAGGGGCCGAAAATCGCAATCGTGTCGCCACGCTCAAACTGGCCGCTCACCAGCGTGACGCCGGCGGGCAGCAGGCTCTTGCCGGCGGAAAGCGCTCTTTCGGCGCCGGCATCGACATGCATTTCGCCGGCCGGCTGCAGCTTGCCCGCAATCCATGTCTTGCGGGCGGTCACCGGCGTGCCGGACGGCGCAAACCACGACGACCTGGCGCCCTTGTCGATTGCCGAGAGCGGATGGTCCATCTTGCCGGAGGCGATGATCATGGCACAGCCCGCGGACGTGGCGATCTTGCCGGCATCGATCTTGGTGCGCATGCCGCCACGCGACAGTTCCGACGCCGCGCCGCCGGCCATGGCCTCGATTTCGGGCGTAATTTCGGCAATCGCCTCAAGGAATTTCGCGTCCGGATCGAGATGCGGCGGGGCGGTGTACAGCCCGTCGATATCGGACAGGAGAACGAGAAGATCGGCGCCGGTCATGGTGGCGACGCGGGCGGCGAGACGATCATTGTCGCCGTAGCGGATCTCGGTGGTGGCGACCGTGTCGTTCTCGTTGATGATCGGCACGGCGCCGAATTTCATCAGCTGACTGATCGTCGCGCGGCCGTTGAGATAGCGGCGGCGCTCCTCGGTATCGCCAAGCGTCAGCAGGATCTGGCCGGCGATGATCTCGTCGCGCGACAGCGCTTCCGACCAGGCGCGGGCGAGCGCGATCTGACCGACGGCGGCGGCCGCCTGGCTTTCCTCCAGCTTCAGCGTGCCGGAGGGGAGCTGCAGCACCGACCGTCCCAGTGCGATGGCGCCAGACGAGACGACAAGCACGTCGGTTCCCGCAGCCTTCAGTGCGGCAATATCTGTGCAGACGCTGTCGAGCCAAGCTTTCTTAAGCCCAGACTTACGGTCGACAAGTAGGGCGGAGCCGATCTTGACGACGATGCGCTTGTAGGCGGAAAGCGGCTGGCGCGATTGCATGCTATTCCTCGTCCCGCGTCTCGATATCGGCATGGCGGCCCTTGTCGCGCTTTTGGCGCGGGATGGCGAGGTCCTCTTCGGCCCCGCTCGAGACGATCACGTCGCGCACCGCCCGCAAGGTTTCCGTCATGCCCTGCCCAGTGACGGCGGAGAGCTGGAAGGGGGTCTTGCCGGAAGCCTTGGCGAGCGCCTTGGTCTTCTGCTTCAGCGTATCCTTGTCGAGAATATCGATCTGCGACAGCGCGACGATTTCCGACTTGTTGTCCAGGCCGTGGCCATAGGCCTCCAGCTCGTGCTTGACCGTCTTGTAGGCCTTGGCGACGTCCTCTTCCATGGCCGACACCAGGTGCAGGAGCACGCGCGTGCGTTCCACATGCCCCAGGAAGCGATCACCGATGCCGACGCCTTCATGCGCGCCCTCGATGAGGCCCGGAATGTCGGCTAGCACGAATTCGCGGTCGTCGATGGTGGCGACGCCGAGATTGGGATGCAGGGTGGTGAAGGGGTAATTGGCGATCTTCGGCCGGGCGCGGGTGACGGACGCAAGGAATGTCGACTTTCCGGCATTCGGCAGGCCGACCAGTCCGGCGTCGGCGATCAGCTTGAGGCGGAGCCAGATCGTCTTTTCGACGCCGGGAAGCCCGGGATTGGCCCAGTCGGGCGCCTGATTGACCGAGGACTTGAAGTAGGCATTGCCGAAGCCGCCATTGCCACCGGCAGCCAACCGGTAGCGCTGGCCTTCCTCGGTGATGTCGATGATCAGCGTTTCGCCGTCTTCTTCCAGGATCTGAGTACCGACGGGCACCTTGAGCGTGATCGACTCGCCATTGGCGCCTGTGCGGTTGCGGCCCATGCCGTGCATGCCGATCTGCGCCTTGAAATGCTGTTGGTAGCGAAAGTCGATCAGCGTGTTGAGGCCGTTGACCGCTTCGACCCAGACATCGCCGCCGCGGCCGCCGTCGCCGCCGTCCGGGCCGCCGAACTCGATGAATTTTTCGCGCCGGAAGGAAACGGAGCCGGCTCCGCCATCCCCGGACTTGATATAGACTTTCGCTTCATCGAGAAATTTCATGGCAATGCCGTTCTTTCGCTGGCCGAGGCCCTTATTTTTGCGGCTACCGATATAGACGCACGGTTTCAAGGTCAAAGATAATTGTCACAGGAAGGGCCGCAAGGCCCGTCCGGGACATGACGACCGGGCGCCACTGGGGTCAGCGGCGCCCGATCGGGATATCAAAGCGGCATGTAGCTGCCGAAGGTCAGCTCCGTGGTGATCACGGTCACCGTTTCGCTGCGCGAAGCGCACCAGACCTGCCTGCAGCCGGTGACTGCGAAGCCGATCTTCTCCTGTATGGCCAGCGACGCCGCGTTGTCGGCAACCGCGCCAGAATGCAGCGTTTCCGCCAGCATCGCGCCGAAGAAGCGTTCCCCGACGGCGCTTGCCGCCTCGCTCATCAGTCCCTGGCCCCAGTGGGGCCTCGCCAGCCAGTAGCCGAGATGCCATTCGCCCTCGCGGTTCTCGATCGAGATCACCCCGATCAAGGGTCCGCCGTCACGGGTGATGGCAAAGCACCAGCCTTCCGCTTCACCCGTTTGCCAGCGACCCAGCCATTCCTCCGCATCCTCGCGGTAGTAGGGTTGCGGAACGGGCGGCAGCATCTTCGCCACCTGATGGTCGTTGAGGCCGAGGGCGATCGCCTCGACGTCCGCCGCCGTCACCGGTCGCAGGATCAGGCTCTGCGTGCGGATCTCGGGCTGGCGGGCAAACGAGATGCGGGCGATGTGCAGTTCTCTTGCGATCGCGTTCATCGTCCGTCCCTCCAGCTCTTCAAGGACAGCCAGGTCTTGCGGTCGAGCCGGAACCATTCGACCGGCATCATGCCGCCGACGGCCAGGCACGGGATCATGCCGGAGCCCTGGAACTGGAAGCCGCACTTCTGAATGACCCGGCGCGAGGCGACGTTGACGACCCGGCAGCGCGCATCGATGGCGTCGATGTCGCGGGTGCGGAACGCCATGTCGATCAGCGCATGGGCCGCCTCGGTGGCATAGCCCCTGTTCCAGTGCTGCTCGCCGATCCAGTAGCCGATCTCGACGATGCCGGCATCTTCCATGTCCGGTTCTATGCCGCAGCAGCCGAGGAATTCACCATTGGCGGCTTTCGTAATGGCATAGACGCATTTGCCAATCACGCCATTGTCCTTCGCACGTCGGACGAAGTCATTGGCATCGTTGACCGTGTAGGGATGGGGCATGCGCGACACCATGGTCGCGACTGCGGCGTTGTTGGCGAGATGGGCAAGGGCGTCAATGTCGTCTTCGTGGGGGGCGCGCAGAACCAGGCGCTCCGATAACAAGACGGGGCAATCGCTTCTTAACCTGTCCGGCCTTAACCGGCTTTCGGGAGACCGCGATTGGCCCTCCCTCAACAATTCTTCCTGCATGGTTCAGTCCTCCTTGGAGCAAAAGATAAAGGGGAGTTGGGTGGCGCCCCATCTCCCCTTTTGATCTTGGCCTGAACCTTGCAGTCAGCCGGGTCGATGCGACGCCGGCTGTTTAGAGAGCGACCGGCTTACTCTGCTGCTTCCGCCGTTTTCGGCATTACGGACACGTATACGCGGCCGTTGGCCTTCGTGCGGAAGGACACGTTACCCTCGGTAAGCGCGAAAATCGTGTGGTCCTTGCCGAGGCCGACATTGGCGCCCGGATGCCACTTCGTGCCGCGCTGACGGACGAGGATGTTGCCTGCTGCGACGGTCTCGCCGCCGAACTTCTTCACGCCAAGGCGCTTGGATTCAGAATCGCGACCGTTGCGCGAGGAACCGCCAGCTTTTTTGTGTGCCATTGGAGTTCTCCTTTAAACCTTGTCCGTTGTCTTACTTGCCGGCCACGATGTCCGTGATACGGACGACCGTGTGGTGCTGGCGATGGCCGCGCGAACGCTTAGAGTTCTGGCGGCGACGCTTCTTGAAGGCAATGACCTTCTTGCCGCGGTTGTGCTCGACAACTTCAGCCTTGACGGCTGCGCCGGCAACGAAGGGAGCGCCGAACTTGGCATCGGCGCCAACGCCGACAACGAGGACTTCGGTGAATTCAACAGTAGCACCGGCGTCTGCTTCAAGCTTTTCGATGGTCAGCACGTCGTTTGCTGCCACGCGGTACTGCTTGCCGCCGGTTTTGATGACTGCGAACATTTTTTATCCTTTCATGTTCGTTCCGGCTCTCTCCGGGAAATCGCCCGGGTGGCCGTCTTTTTGTCAGTCGGTGTTTAGCAGCGATTTCAAGAGGTTGAGGTCTCGAACCCGGTCTGCCGGTGAAGCTTTGCACGCTTGCAAAGAATTGGTGGGCCTTTTACGGGCTTTTCCAGTCGGTGTGGCTGATACGTGAGAAGCCAAAATCTGTCAAGGCGACATCCCCTGAAACATTTGATTTTCGCCCTTGCCAGCCAGAATTTTCATCGCTATGAGACACCCCGCGCAAATCAAGCGCCGACCAGTTATGCGGAGAGGTGGCAGAGTGGTCGAATGCACCGCACTCGAAATGCGGCATACGGGCAACCGTATCGGGGGTTCGAATCCCCCCCTCTCCGCCATTTGTGTTTGTTTTATGCAAAATTTTCAATAACTTAATACCAACTCGACACGATACACCCGCAAATTGCCCCACATTCTATTGGCAATGTATCGCCTTTTGTTGTGTTGCCAGCCCGGCAAATTTGAGCAGCTAGTAATCGATTCTGTCCCTTAAGATCGGTCCTCGCCATTCATCCAGATATATGGAACCATATTGAGTGAAAGCTTGGGGATGACGCCGAAAATGCGCGATTAAACTGTCAGCAATATCGTCATACATGCGGGTGACAGAGTCGGCTTCCTTCATGATCGAGTTGGTCTCCGCGGGGGCAAGGGCGACCAATTTTCGATATCGGGTCACAGTGCTGGGGTGGGAATTTATCTCGAGGAAAGATGGGTCTATTACCGCAGCGACCGTTTCGAAAACGTATAACGCCAATAGAAAACTTGTTCCGCCTACGAAAAGATTGTCTCTAACGCGGTTCTCTTCGACAGCTGAAATGGAATAGGAGTCAGCATCGAACTCTTGCGTGTGTCGACGCAGGTATCCGGTCCACTCACCCGGATCATCGCCATCACAAAAACGCATTGAGGAACACGCGTACAAGGTATCCTCGGCGTCGTGGTCCAAAATATGGTGGGCATACTCGTGCCCAATTATAAATTTCATCTGCCAAGATACTAAGCGCTCTATTTGATCGTTAATCGAATCAGGCACAATGCCTCTGGGGTCAAGGTCGAAATCCAACGACTCGCTTAGTAGAAGTGTTCTAATTGCGATCATTATTGCGGAGTTTCGTACGCCTTGCGGTATTTTTTCATCAAATGAAATTGTACCTAAATTCATGAAGTAAAGGAAATATCGTAATACCTCAGAAACAATTATAACCTTTCCGTTGTCGACCTTGAGGCACATGGCTTCATAATTGTTCGTCAATATATAACGGCATGGAATATCCTCACATATTAATTTTTCAAATTCGGGAAGGTAGGAAATATATTCATCAAAGTCCTTTCTGTGTTCATCTGTCAATAACGTGTTGGAACCTCGCGATCTCGCACGCGCAAGCATTACTCTATAGATCCTGGTATGATTAGTGATCGCGTCGGCTTGTATCCTTAGCAGTTCATCCTCTGCTGTTCTGGGATTCACAATGCGTGGGAACTCTTCACGGCTGGAGGCCAGCCGATAGAATATATTGGTATCGATCTGGTTTGGGAAATATTCCATAGCGCTATGCTTGTAATTGGATGACAGTGACATACTGAACATAGGTCAAAATGCATACGGAATGCAGCCAAGTCTTCCACGCAATTCGAATGCGCGGATCACGGTATTCACATGTCATCGTGGTTCCTTCTCCGCCGAATTGGTGGGTTTGTCATTGGCCGAATTGGCTTTCATCATGGAATTCCCCCTCGCGCGGCCGTGATGCACATTCACGAGTACGAACATTCGATGCCAAGATAGGTCTTAGGCGATACAATCGCCACTATGCGAGATGCCTATTCGTCAGCGGACATTTTCGGAGACGCGGTGATCGAAACGAGAACGATTAAGTTGCCAGCGATATCGATATCCGAAGCCACCCCCGCTGCGGACTTAAGTTCTTTCGAACCCGGCAGATTAAAGGACCGATCCAATAACAGGCCACCTTCGCTATTACGCGCTTGACCAAAGCCGAGTTCAATTTCCCCAGACCGATCTATTGCCACGATTGCCACATTATCCTTCGCTGCGCCGACAAGATAAATACGCCCATTCTTGGCAACCGAAAAGTCTTTGAAATGCGGATAAGCTGGGGAGTTCCTGCGAGATGCGAATTCCAAAATTCGGCGACCATCTCCGCTGAACGACGCGTCCAGTGTGCCGTCTGCTTTCAACACAGCAACTGCAGGAAACGTTTGAATTTCATGGGGATTTGATCTGTTCTGAACGCTTAATAGGCCAAGGAAATAAATCTTCCCGTTCGCAAACTTAACTTTGATAGCCTCTGGGCTCTGCTCCCCAAAATCAAAACTCACGACACCTTTAGCGCCGAACGTCTCATCTATTCCGTCGCCGCTGGCATTCAATCTCGCAATAAACAGCCGCCGGCCAATCGTCTGTCTCGTATGACCATAGACATATAAATGGTCATCTTCGCCAACAGTAACCCCCACGGGCACAACCCCGTCGATCCCCACTTGAATTTCAACAGTTCGCTCAATTCCATCGGGCGATATCGAAAATAGCAAAATGGAACTACCACCGTCCACTAATCCAGGACGGGAGATGTAGGCTATACCATTTGGACTTAATGAACCCATGTTCCCTAAGTGCTCGTCTGTAAGAGTACCAACCCCTTCCACACTGAATGTGTGGTCGGTTGAACCTGTTTCGAGTAATCGCTGAACGAAAACGCCCGGATTTGGTTGGTTGCCATTCTCGCGAAGCTCGCCAAAAAGATGCAGGCGCCGAGAGGTGTCAAGGATTGATCCAGTAATATCTGTGGGGTGCCAAAGCAGCGAATAAGGCGGCCCAGAGTCGATTGACCCCCATCCTTTGCCAAGTAGATCATTAGCCAGCCTGTCAAATTCAAGGGAGTACTTCACTAAACCAATTGTATTATTTCCTGAATTGCTGCAGATCGCGGTCATATAAACTGATTTTCCAGAACTGGGACCTCCATCTTCCGCATAAGTTAGTGTTCTCGGACTACACTTCTTGCTGATAACATCTGAAAGCACATAACCCTTTCCCTGCTCGGATCTATTGAATCCATCTACCGCCTCTCCAGCTGGTGAATACAGCGCTAAGCCAATTAATTGAAGTTCATCTGCATTCGTGTCAGTAGCTAACGCATGCGAGCATCCACAATGCACGAATGTCAGAACCGCTATGAAACCGATAAATGATTTTATGGCCAACATGTCGCGAGTTTTCCCCCATCATTTCTTGGGAAAACTTTAGGTTCATTACCGCCCAAGGACAACCCTGAGTCTCGGAGCTGCAGCATAGCGGCAGATAGAGATGACTAATATTTGATTGGGAGCGCGCTCATAGAAAAATTTGAAGCACATAAGTTGCGCACTCGCTTCAACAGATTTCGCTTTTATAGCTAAGCTGCTGAGATAGGCGTTTTATCAGCGTTTCTGCGTCTTTTTGCAGATGGATTGTCGACGCTATCTATAAAAGCGGATTCGCAACTAAGGCGGAGGGTCGCGATCGGAGCCGTTGTGGGATATGATGCGATGGACCTGCATGCGTGAGCATCCGAGTGATGCCGAAATTGCCGAAGGTCCCAATCCATCAGCATGCAGGCGGCGAACCGCTTCCCGGTCAATTCTTTGCCTGCCGCCCGTGTAAACGCCCTGTGCCTTGGCTTTGGCAATTCCTTCCCGCTGCCGCTCCTTGATGAATCGGCGCTCCATCTGCGCGACCATACCCAGCACAGTGAGGACCATCTGTCCCATCTCGCCGCGGGTGGTGACGTGAGGATCAAGCACTGTCACGAATGCGCCGCGCTGCTCGCAATCATGGATGATGTTGAGGACGTCTCGGGTATCACGTCCGAGTCGATCAAGGCGGGCGACGACCAATTCATCGCCGGGGCGCAGAAACTCGATAACCGTCGCCAGTTCGTTGCGGCCATCGCGAGAGCCGCCCGACACCTTTTCCGATCGGATGATCTCGCATCCCTCGGCCTTCAGCTTGGCGGTTTGAATTTCCAAGTCTTGGTCAATCGTGCTGACGCGTGCGTAACCTATTCGAGCCATGTGTCACCTCAGGGTTTAGGCCTAAGGCTACCCTGTCACAAATAGCCGGTGTCAACCCAGATGTTACATGGCGCTGGCCACGGCATGTGACGTATCGGTAGGGTATACCTTGATGTGACGTGATAACTTTGGGGTCGGCAGCGGAACTGCGACATAAGATTGACGAATGTAGCTGACATGATTCCAACAACGCCGAGGTGGCCGGGCCAAAGTCGGTCATTGGCCTGCCCCACCGCACTAGGGCAAGTTAAGATATTGATTGTTCGAGTTTTCAGAGAACAAGCGAATTACGAGTTGGCTAGTGACGAAACCAGCCACGCGAGTTCCGTGCGAGCGGATGAGATTACGCTTGCGTAGGAACTGACTGTCGTCATGTCCGTCCCGTATCTCTTGTCAATAGAGGCTGCGGAGCCCTTGCCGACCATCAAGATCCTCAACGGGCTGCTTGAGGTTATAGTCCCCGATAGGTCATCACGATATTGCTCGGCTTGCGCAATGTCTTCTCGAGAAATCGGATGATTGGGCCGCTTGAATTCAATAAGCAGGTAGCTGTCAGCGAGATCCTGCGACAGTAGAAGATCAGGCCGTTTCAAAGCTCGCTCGCCCGTGAATTTCTTATCACTATATTCCGCGATAATCCTTTTGAGAGTGATGTTAGATGACATCAGGGCGTATTGACGACCGAGAAGCCACAAATTCGTCTCGAACGCTTTATGGACGTCCTTTTCGAGGGTCGCTTCATTGTGGATAAGCTCCTCGAGGTAGTCAAGAAATCTCAATCGTCTCGTCGCCTGTGAAGCGATTCCAGAGAGCTCTACCACACCAAAATCTTCAAGCGCGGCTGCGAAGGAACCGACATCGTTGCGATCGGTGGCACTTATCCGTTCAAGCACTGCCCAGTAAGCGTCATGCTCCATCGCGTCGAGTGCGACTTCCGCGATTGTCGCAATTCGGTCTTCGCTTTCCCTATAGAACCGCTGCAGGATTCGGTGGAGGGCTTCCTCAGCGTAACGTCGACGGTATTCTGGGAGGACTTTCAGTCTAGCGTCCAACTGCTTTTTTAATCGAGCTAGCTGTAGGCTCATATCGCGAGAATGACTCTCCTTCAGCCCTTCTTTGACGATCGATTTCACATAGGATTGGAGTTCTTGGAACACCTTGCTGTTCTCGATCACACCGCCCCAGTCGGCGGTTACGAAATGGTCGTTGCCCTCAAGCTGCACCTCTCCATAGACTCTTTTAGACAGCTTGAAGGGTATTTCCTCGTCGTCGTCTAGGCCAAACATCATCGGCTTCCCGACGACTTTCCCGTCCATCTTCAGCACTATACCCGGTGATTTTGGGGCTTTCTTGCCATCTGCAATCGTAAACTTTAAGCGAACGATGCCATTCTCTGTAAGAGCTTTTTCGACCACCCTTGATACGCCCGGAACGTCATCGACCGACAATTGCGCGCCATTTACAAATACCTTAAAGGCATCCTCCCGGCCGTACTCGTGCACGAGGACTTCTCGAAAGCGATCGGCGGTGGGGAAATTCAATCTGTTGTCAAGACCGGACAGGATGATTGTAGTGCCTGCATGAGCGTCCAATGAATCTTCCTCTATGAATGGTAAAGGCACAGCTTCCAGGTCATTTTCGTTCTCGGCCAGCACGAGCTTGTCAATCGTCAAGCTGGACTTCACACCTCGGGCGACCGATGAAACTTCCATCCGGCTTGCCAGCGACAAGCCCGCGAACTTACCGATACCCTTCCGACCCTTCACTTTCCGCTTGAGTAGAGGCGTGCGTTCACCTGTACGTGCTCTCTTGTCGCTGGCGATGTTTAGGTATTCGGTCCTCATTTCCAGAGAAGTCATTCCAGAACCGTCGTCGCGGACGATAATCGGATCAGACGACATAGGCGCGGGCAACGTGATCCAGACATTCTTGGCATCAGCGTCCCATGCGTTGTCTACCAGTTCCTTCAGAGCCACCTCGCTCGATCGGTAGGTTTCACCCAGAAGTCTTGTCAGTCGTGTATTTACCGAAAAATGGGCATCGTCCATAAAACTTGCTCCCCAACCGAACGTAAACCAGAGGTAGCAGAAGAAGTAAGCCTCGGTAACCTTCGAGGATGAACCCTTCACAGGAAACAAAACGGCACGGTCATTCTTGGGCTAGCCAATTCATAGTGCCTTTAAAGGAACCTAGTACACATCGCGCGGGAAGTTCAGGGATTGCAAACCTGTTCGCGCACTTCACGACTATGATGCGTCCAATTCATTCCCCGAAAGGTCGGGATATGTAGACCCGGCTATGCCAAATCGGATTGCTTCTTCGACCAGAAATTAGGTATTTCCTCGTTCAAGTTCCCGTTGCATTGAATAGTTCGCCGCCGACAATTGTAAATTAGGGTCGATCGGTCACTTCTTGATTTCAACAGATAGGTTGCTAGTCTCCCTTCAATATCAGGAGGTGGGCCATGGTTTTTGATTTTGGTGGATTAGACAAGCCGAAGGCGAAGAGTGCATCGGCCAATCCACGAGACATTTTCCGCAGCCGTCCTTCAGGTAAAGCGAAAATCAAAGAGCTATGGCAAGGGCAAGCGCAAGCGCTTGACGAATGGTACAAAAACCCAAAGCAAGACACCTTAATCTCTATGTATACAGGTGCGGGGAAAACGCTTGTGGGAGTGTTGATAGCTCAGAGTTATCTGCTACAGGGCGTCCGAAACGTACTTTACGTCTGCCCTACGATTGACCTAATCCATCAAACGGTTGGTGAGGCAAATGGAATAGGAATTACGCCCACGACATTCTATCAATCAAAATTTTCAGACCAGCATTTTGCCCAGTCTAAGTCCTTTTGTATAACAACTTATCAGGCCCTGCTAAACACCCGCAACAAATTCCGCGGACAGAACGCGCCGGGCGCAATCATCTTTGACGATGCCCATGTCGGAGAACGACTGGTCCGAGACGCGTTTACATTGACGATCCGAAAGGCAGAAAACGCAGCGCTATATTCTCAGGTAGCAGCGATCATCAAGGAGTGCTTCCACGATATCGGGCAGGTTTATAATTTTGAGCAAATTGTCTCCGACTTCTCCTCAGGCTCGGTCGCTCTTTGCCCACCGAATGGTGTTCACAACCGCAGCCACGAGTTTCAAGCGGCGTTAGAACCGCACGTCGATGGCGACATAGGCCTCCAGCTGCCGTTCGACTATCTGCGCGGGCATCTTCAATACTGCGCGATAACCATCAGTAAGTTTGTAATCGAGATTACACCTCCCTTCATTCCTGCACTCCATGTCCGTGCGCTGGAAGATAAAAGCGTGCCCAAGGTGTTTCTTTCGGCCACCGTTCAATCAAAGGGCGATATTATTCGGGCATTTGGACGATCTCCGCGTGTAATTGAGCCGGACGTAGATGCTGGCCTCGGCGAGCGACTCATGTTGTTCGGTTCTTCATTGAACGAATTCTGCAACAACGTGGAGGGCATCCAAGCCCTGAGCAAGAAAGTGAAAGTTCTTATTGCTACCCCAGCAGAAAGGACAGCGGATAAATGGGACGATTTTGCCTCTGCGCCTAAGAGCGCAGATGCATTCACAAAACGGCTCAACGAGTTTCGGGCGAGTACGGCGGGCGCGTTCATGTTGCTTGGCAGATATGATGGTATCGACTTACCCGACGATGACTGCCGCGTAATGGCGGTGGATGGAGTGCCTGTTGGTTCAGCACAGCTAGAACGGTACTTGTTCGATCGAATAAAGTTAGACCAGACATTTTTCCCGCGGGTCGCCAATCGGTTCACTCAGCTCTTCGGTCGAATCAATCGCGGCAAGAATGACTACGGCATCTACTTCATCTATTCGACCGATGCTGAAAACTGGCTGCGAAATGTTGCCAACCAAGCGTACTTTCCAAAAGTCCTTCAAGAGCAGATACGGCTTTCCGAAGAGTTTTGCGATCAATTGAAAGACATGACGGCGGATAAAATCGAGTCGATAGTGACGCAGATCATCGAGCGTGACGCAGGGTGGCTCGCCTATTATCAGGCGCAGATTGGCCAGAATCCAATCGACGAGAAGCGGATTAGCGATCGTGAGGACTACACGAAATTTGACGACGAGCTCGCTAAGCGCGAAGCAAACTTTATCCTCATGCTCTGGCAGGGAGATCACAGCGGAGCACTCAAGCAGTTGGAGGAAGTTATCGATGAAGTGAGAATGAAGAATCCCCGTCTCGCTGGTTGGTACGCAATCTGGCTTGGCTCAGCGAACGCTATCCTCGGTCGTTCTGACGCGATGTTTGATTGGTTCGATGAGGCCCGAAACAGACTAGGCGGCAAGCTTCCGTTGCCGCGTCAGGAGCAAGAGGACATCGGCGTGCTTCCGGCCTGTAAAACTGTGATCGAGGAGGGGCTGCGCGAATTCTGTGCACTTACCGTGCCTGAAGCAAGTCGTAAGATGTCTAAACTGATAAAAGCTGCGGAACCTGCCTATGGCGATCCTTCGCACAAGAAGGCGGAGGAGGCAGTTAGGGTCATCGGAGCGGCGCTGGGCTTTGAGTCTCGGCGACCAGATACTGACGAGCACGACGGCCCAGACAACGTTTGGATTGATCATAATACCAAGGTTGCTATCCCCATTGAGTTGAAGACAGACAAGCTTGAGGGCAGTGCGATAAACTCCGAAGAGGTCGGGCAGATTTATCAGCATCTGGAGTGGGCGAGATCGCGATACTCAGACTATAATGTTCCGGGCATCCTTGTTTATACCGAGAGTAAATCGGTTACCGGCAGCAGTAATCCGTCCGTTGATATGTTCTTTGCCGATCGAAAGGCGATGAAGGATCTCCAGACCTCGTTTATCACCGCTGTGACCACACTCTCCAAGCTGTCTCCACTGGAAAAATATGGCAAGGCGTCCGAGATCGGCGGTCAACCGGACTGGCAACCGCTCGCTATCTTCGAGCGGCTGAAAGTCGGTTGCCTCAAGGACGCGGATTGAGAAGCACCGATCTTTGGCAGGTTAATTCGTGACGTGGTCTTCTTGACACTACCACGATGCCGCGCAGCGAGTGGCCGGCAGGGGGGGCGCGAAGCTGTCATTAATAATTAAGATCGTATAAGGATTTCCTGAGGGCAACGGTTCATTTCTATAAATTCGACAGAAAATTGCCCTTCATTCGCGCATATTCCTCGGCTGAAATCATACCCTGATCAGAAAGCGCCTTGAGCCGTGAGAGCTTAGCAGCAATCTCATCGACATCCGCACGCTGAACTGCGGCCGGCACTTCATCCACCATCTTCACCATCACCGGATCATTGACGGCGATGTTCAACCCGCTCTCTCCGCCGTGGTTGCCGGTCGGGCTGCGGTGCACGGCCTGACAGGCCCATACGAGCGAACCGAGCCAACCGATGCCAGTTGCGCCAAAACAAATGTTGATGACGCCGATCAGCCAGCGATTGGGATGACCGCGCCTGAAGGCGACGATGGTTGGGATCATGTAGGCCGACCAGATGGCGATGACGACGAGGGCCAGCAGCACGAGCCCTCCTTCGCCGCCATCCGTGGCAGCAAAAGCCCTTCCCGAAGGAAGGGCAATCAAGGCCGATGCTATCGCTGCTCTGAAGGCGATCGATGAGAATCGCCGAGAATGCTTCCCGGTCATCACGCCGCTCCGCCCAGAACGTCCGCTTTCATCTTCTGATACTCGGCATCATCAATGGCGCCGGAAGCCTTCAGAGCGGCAAGTTTTTCCAGCTGCCCTACGGTGTCGGCCGAGGATGCCGACTGCCTTGCGGGAGCCGTTGCATTCGCAGCCGTTGCCACTTCCGGTGTGGAACCGACCGGCGGTCCAAACCGATTGCTACCCGGCGTCGAGGCGGTGCACAGAAACACGATCTGAATGATAAAGCCGACCAGCGGAACGACGCCAACGAGCAGCCACCATCCGCTGCGGTCGATGTCATGCATGCGGCGAACGAAGACGGCGAGCGCCGGCAGCATGTGCGCCAGCATGATAATTCCGGTGATCGGTCCACCACCATCGGGCAGCGACGTGCCTGCCATCTCGTCCAGGACCGCGCCCAAGAAAATCGAAATGAAAAAGAACAGCGTGAACAGCCAATATTGCGACCGCGTAGAGCGGCCGCTGAAATTGGCGTAGTTCTTCATGCCGTCAAGATATGCATTCATAGGAAATCCCCCCTTCAAAACAATGCCAGACGCCCGTTGCCGAGGCGCGGTAGGCAACACGCGAAAGTGGTGCCACAAATTAAATATGGGATCAACAGTCCGTCGATTAACAGGCCGCAGATATGTCTTTGCTGTCTGCCATGGACGTACGGCAAACCATCGGCTGGAATCTGAGGCGCATCCGCGTCGAAAAAGGCCTCTCGCAAGAACGATTGGCTCTGGAGGCGAGTATCGATCGCGCCTACGTGGGCAGGGTCGAGCGCGGGCAGGAGAACGTGACGGTGTCCACCTTGGAAGCCCTTGCCAATGCGCTGCATGCCCACGTGTCGGAGTTCTTCGCCGAGGTTGAAGACGGCGCGAAATGGCCCGAGGCACTTCCGTCAGGCCGGCGACCGAAATCGAGTTGAAGGCCGAACTGTTCATCACCACCCCCTCAATACTCGTCCGCCCGCATCAGGGTCAGAACCCGGCAGGTGACGTCGTCGTCCGCCGGATCGGGCGAGCCGAACTCAAGATCCTTGTCGTAGTAGTCGATCTTCCAGAAGAAGCAGGTGCCGGCGATGGTGACGGAACCGAAGTCATGCTCGGCATACGGGTCGTTGCCGGTGTCGAAGGCATCAAAACGCTGCACAGCGGCCATCAGGGCGAGCTTCTCGATGCCGTCGAGGGCAGTGACGCCCGGCGTCATCAGAACGCGCCCACCGACAAAGCTCCGACGGAAACGATCGTTGCGGCTGCGGATGAGCGCGGCCCGATCGGCCGCGTCTCCTGTGTTCGTTGTCACGATTGCGGTTGCCATCGCCGGTCTCACTTCTCGACGAAGGCCGGATGCATGAGGCCGATATCCTCGATGCGTCTGTTGAAGGCTGGCTCTTCGAGAAAGTCACGCCACTTGAGGCGGTAGGTGCCATCGTCCTTGATGGAGATGACGGTCGCCTCGTACCAAGGCTCCCCGGCACCGTCCTTGATCAGCACCACGCTGCCGACCACGACCTCATCCCAGTCCTTCGGCTTCGACACCGGCTTGACGGGCAGAGGCTCACCCTCTTCGGCAGCCGGCGCCACACGCACCTGCTCCGCCTTCACCCGGTCTTCCTCGGGAAGGTGTGAGGCGATCTCCCGGTAGAGGTCCTGCTTGACGAAGGGCACGAAGGCCTTGCCGCTGTCGAACAGCTTTCCCTTCGGCAGCTTCTTCAGGAAGCCGCGCACCTCGTCCGTTTCGACCTTCAGGGCCAGCATGCCCATGAGATCGGCTGCCTTGTGTGCCGCATGGGAATCCGTTGCCGGGAAGAACGAAGCATGTGCCTTGCCCTTGTCGTCACGTCCAAGGAGGATGACGGCCTGCGGCAGGGTTGCCTTGCTGCCGGCATGGGTTGCGAGTGATGTCATTTTAGCTCTCCGAAAATAGAAGAGGGGCCAAGCGGCCCCTCGTGTGTCGGCATGATCGCCGGCTGTAATGTTATACAATAACAACTCAGGATTGTCAATTTGATCCAAGTGCAACCCATTTCCCTCTAAAGTGAGATAGCGACCGTTGCAGGTCCGGGGTAGCTCTGACAAATATGGATTTCAGAAGGGGCGGACGGCCCGACAATGCTATCGCTGACTTCTGACCAACATTACAAACAGTGGTCTGAATCCGAGGGAGTTCGAATGAGCGCGCGCCTGACAACTGCGGTTAGAATTGGAGATGCCGCTAGGGCGATACTGCGGAAGACACGCACCTTTCCTGACAAAGGCTACGGGAACCATACAGACCTCAGAGAAAGCAACCATATCGGCGTGGAACCCATGCTCTTGGCGCTCTCGATGGAGCTAGCGCTGAAAGCATGGTGGGTCTTCGATCATGACGACGCCAATGTGATGATATCACACAATCTGACTAAGCTGTTCGGCGCGCTGAAGCCGGAGAGTCAGCAGGTGTTGGACGCGGAGTTCAAGAAGGCAGTCGTTCCATATCACTCCAATGGTTTCTATGCCGACTACGGCATCCGACATATCCTGGAACAGCACAAAAGCGCGTTCGTAGACTGGCGTTATCTCCACGAACCGAAACCAACAACAATGAAGTTTGAATTGAGCGCCTTCGAGGCTACACTGGAAATGGTTCTGACTGAATTCGAGAAGAGATATCGCATCGAGCCGGTAACGCCGCTTAGGCCATCCTGAGCGGCCATATCTCTTCTATCCCAAAATTGCGCGTTCAAGTTCCATATCGCGACTGCGCTCCTGTTGCCGCAGACTCCATCTTGCCGATCGAATTGCCCGCTTCTTAATCCGCTTTCCCTCGCCGTTGGCAACGCAAAGTGACTTGATCGTCTGCGGTTCCAGCGCCGTCAGCGCTTTCGCCAATCCGCTCATTCGGATCGCACGTTTCCGTTGCCGCCATTTCCCGGTGACGGTCGTGAGTATTTCGCCGGTGGACATATCCACCGTCTCCTCTTTGAAGGGATAGAGATTGTGCTCGCTAACCGGACTCTTACACATATAGGCAACATATCCGGTGACTTTCTTTCTGGTGATGTAGCGAAAATGAAAGACGATGGTTCCGGGTATAAATGCCATGTGTTTCTGATTAGTCTGTTCCTGCAATTTGGTGATTTCCGCCAAATCTATGCCCCAGACCAACAAGTGAACATGCCATGACATCCATGGCCTGTTCCCACCCGGTACGCACGAAGCTTTTGGATAATAAGCCGGCTCGATCATTCCGACATAATTCGTTTCCGCGAGCGTCGAACTGATCCACGTCATCATCGATTTAACATCGACGTTGGCAGCTTCCGTTGCCGCCATCGAATGCTCCGCATTCGCCAGCGTCACGAAAAACAAGTTCTCTATTTGCGAGTCCTTCAGTGTGGATTTCAAATGACTGTTTAGGTCCGTCGCAAAATCGATTCTGGATATGAAGTTTGCGGCATTAAGGTTCTTTGCCGATCGCAACTCCAACTGGGTTGCGAGTTGCGGACTGACACTGTGTCTACCGAGGTTTGAAAGTCTGTAATTGCGAAACTGCACATCTATTTCATGCTGACGCTTATGCAATTCCGATATCGAACGAATAGGCTTTCTCATGTTGCCTCCTAGGCAACAGGCAAAGCTTCGCCGTTCAAGCGGGTACCCTGCCTGTTGCATATGGTTCAAATGTTATGATGGTCGTGGTTCAGGGGTGGGTTGGTGTACTACAAGGGTAACCCATCACCCTTTGCCCTTGCCTCCAGATGGCGGCTTAGGCGTCGTGCCTTTGCCCCCGGAGGTGGGCTTTTGCTTTTTTAATTTCGGTATGGTCAGGCTGTCTCCAACCTTGTCTCTGAATGCGAGAATTTGCGCAGTGCAAACATTGCCTTTTCGCGGTCTTAGGCGCATCCGTACGAGAACTCTGCCTCCACTCACCAATGCGGGGCAGGAGTTGAGTTGTTGAGATAGTTCTCCAGGTTCGAAATGAATCGCCAATTTCTGGCGATTTCGCTCCGCTCGTCTCTTCGCTGATGCGCGCTTCTTCTCCTCTTGTTGCTCGCGAATTTTGTCGGCAACTGCTTTCGGCAACGTCTCGGTTTCCCAAAATGGCTTCAGCAGCCGATTGAACATACCCGCGCGTCTTGCCGAGGACATGCTTCCAGCGCCGACCGCGAATTTGGTGACAAAAGAAATCAGATTCTTTCGCGGACTTTTCTGGAACTTCGGCCTTGGGCTTTCATTCTGCCAATCTGAATGTTCACAGAACGCTTGCCACTGATCGTCATCCGCATTCAGCAGATATGCGATCTTGTAGATTTTGGGTCCGTAAATCCGCTTCACCTCATCTGAAATGGTGTTGATCGGTGCCAAGCTGGTGCGAATTTCCAGTAGTTTTTCGATGGCACTCTGCGCATCGTTTTCATTCTTCGCCGCTGGTCCCGATTTCGAATTTCGAGAACGGGAGGGGGATGCCTTGGAATTTTGATACTTAGACATTTCCATTACCTCCACGCTGGAACCGCTCAAAGTATGCGCGAATATCCTCGACACGATATGCGACAATGCGTGCTCCCAAGCTCACTGGCGCAGGAGCTTCTCCGGAACGGACGCGCGAGTACCATGTTGAGCGGCTCATCGGCAGAAACTTCCCTTTTCCTAGGAAGTCGTTCAACCGCACATATCCTTCCTCAGGAAGCTTGACGGTGTGTTGGTTCGGCATTTTCAGTGAAGTCATTTCTGTTCTCCAAACACTTTGGGTTCGGGCCCAATTGCCGCGAACACTCTCAAAGTATTGAAGTTTTCAGCGCTCCAAAATCCGCAATCTGAATCTGCCCTCCCCGCAATCGGAGTCTGCCCCCACCCTTACCGCTTGCCGGATTTCTGATGTCGGGAAGAATGCTAATATTTGAATCTACAGAAATGTTTGCAGAGATGTCTCTACACGTCAGATAAATGAGAAGTGCGGACCCGCGACCCGCAGCATCAGACTGATGCATCGAAACGACAAATATGTTTCTCTTTCGCCGGATAAATACTGACTTCAGAGGTCTATTTCGCGTCGGTCGGAGGGGTAGGTTGCCCTTTCCGCCGAATGTAGTCGATTTGCTTGTCCGACAGTGCTGGTAGGGTAAAGACCATTTTCTTTCCTCGCGGCAAATTCTCGAGACCGAGGTCGCTCAACTGCGAATCCTCAGCGCCAGAAAATAGGTCTGATGCTACGTATCTTGCCTTTGCAATCCACTCGTCAAAGAGAGGCTTACTCATGTGAAACGGAAACGTCCCACTACAGATCGAGGAGAATAGGGTTCCATCTCCCCTCTTGATGCTTCCAGAGGCATAAATGAGTGGAAGGGTCGCTTTCCTGCTTACCCATGCGGGTTCTATCGCTCGCTCGGATAGTGGTCGAAACCCTTTTTCGGCTTCGAATGATGTATGATCGTCATCATTTAGGCTTTTAATTATCTTGTTGGAGCCGGCCAACGATTTCCGTCGGACCTGTTTTGCCTCACAGTCTTCCGTCAGAAAATGATGAATCTTGCAAATTTCGAATATGTGCAACAGCGTTCTTTTGGAATCGATAACTTTCTTTTGTATTTTTTGCCCAGAATCTATGGATCTAAATCTTACCGCCCCACCTAATGGGTAATATATTTCAGAGAAAAATTCTTTGCTCAAATATATATGTCTGGCATAAAAATCTGTCAGTAAATTTCTTGTGTTGGTTTCTTCAGTTGCTTTTCTTTCGGCGTCTATGATCATTTTTAGCATCGCGGATGCCATAATTTTCTTTCTCAGCGCATGATCGGCCGGAAAGAAAACCCACGCAATGAAGCCTGCTCTCAACACTTCCTTGTGTCCCGGATATGAGCTTCGCGGATCACCGAGAATCTTGATCGCGGATAGGCCGTCGAACTGCTTTATGAAAGACTTCCTGAATTGCATTTCGACAAACGGTAATTCAAATTTCCTTTCAGAAATTTCTTTAACTGCACTCTTATTTTTCTTGCCTGCCATAATTTGACCTCTGATTATTGTCCATTGAAGCCTGTTATTATTGACATGCGTGCTTAGTCCAGCCAGCCATCAACTCTCGCCGCTTCTCCAGAAGATCGCCACGACGATATGCTGCCTCCACCTTGTTTTCAATTGTATGCGCAAGAGCCATTTCAACCACCTCGCGTGGGAAACTAGTAGTTTCTGCTGCCCAATCGCGGAACGATGATCGGAAACCGTGCGGCGTGAAGTTCACCTCCATCCGGCGCAGCATGGCTATGAACACCATGTTCGACATGGGCTTCTCGTTTGAACGCCCGGGAAACAGGTATTCACTGCCGGTCGAGAGAGCTATTGCCTCTTTGACAATCTCGATAGCACGATCGCTGAGTGGAATGCGGTGAATGCGCTTTGCCTTCATCCGTTGGGCTGGAATCGTCCATATCTTCGCCGTCAGATCAACCTCGGCGCGTTGGGCCAGCAGGATTTCACTCGTGCGGGTGGCGGTCAGAATCAATAGTTCGAAAGCTAGCTTGGAAATCCGATTGGCATCATTGTCGCGTAGCCGCTTCACAAAGGCCGGCACGTCGCCGAATGGCATTGCGGCATGATGTTTATCCCGGTCGACCTGCTTGGGGAGGCCGCGGCTGACGCCATCTACCGGGTTGTCACCCTCCCGATAGCCAGACGCCTTCGCCCAATCGAAGACGCTCGCCATGCGTTGCCGAATCCGGCGGGCGGTCTCTGGCTTGTTCAGCCAGATCGGAGATAGAACGCGCAACACATCCGGTGTTTCGATCTTGTCGATCCTCAGCTCGCCAATCACCGGAAATGCATACTGCGTCAGCGTATTTATCCACTGTTGCACGTGCTTTGGGTTGGTCCATGCCGCTTTGTGTTCTTTGTGAACCGTTTCGGCTGCGATTTTGAAGGTGGGATAGATTTTGCGCGCTTCCCGCTTTGCAGCCAGCGGGTCGCCGCCGGCCCGCGCGGCCTTTCGAAATTCCAGAGCTTTCTCCCGCGCTTCCGCAAGACTGACGAGATCGGCGCCGCCGAGACCCATGTCGGTCCTCTTGCCCTGGATAACGATCCGCAGAAGCCATCGCTTGGCTCCTGACGGGTCCACGACCAAATACAGGCCGTTTCCGTCGCCGTACTTTCCGGGCTTCGTGACCTGCCTCACTTTAAGTGCGGAAAGTGCCTTTTCCGGATGCTTGCCTTTTGCTTTTGCCATTACCCAACCCACGTACCCCACATTTCGCCACACAATTTATCGTGCATTTTATGGGGTCTCAATGAACAACGTTGTGCAATGCAATTTTTTTATGTAATTGATACATAACACCATATTGCACTTCATAGCTCTATTCTGCGCTGTAATTGGGCGGCCCCCCTCTCCGCCATGCATTGCGAATAGCATTACTTCTCGTCGCGAATTTCATGACAGGAAATCCGAAAGTTCCGGTACTTACGCCGAACCTTCGTCTCGATGGCCACATTCCCGGTACTGCTGGATCTAAATAACCTCAAAATGCCGCAGTGCATTTTCGGCAGCTATTCGTTTGTCGGTCGGACAGGGGTGCTTTCGAGCCTGCGCATTGATTCTATTTGCTGCCACGTGTTGGCTTTACGTTCTCTGATTTGACGTGGGCAATCCAAGCAGGCTTTGGCTGTGAAGCCGTCTGTCGCGTTCAATTTAGATCGATAACCGTGGCCGGCGAAAAGCTCCGAGGCGTTTTCACGCCACTGACCATACCCTGCCGTGAGCGCGGATTGCCGACTGATCCCTTGAGCCAGCACTCGCTCTTCGCGCGCACATATGTGAACGCGATGCAGCTATTGTTGTCGATGCATGCAAGTCTGCATTGGAGGGGCGTTGTAGCCTGTTGGAAGGGACGACTGGAAAGGTCGCCGCCTGGCAAGTCGACATCGTCAAAGAGAGCGTCCTGGGGGTCAATGGTACCCAAGGTAAAAGTTTCGGGATCAGGATCGGATCCGCTTAGAAGCATGCCGGAAAAGGCAACTTTATTGCCATCGACCCTGCCGTAGCCTGATTTGAGGAAGCAGTTTGGGCCGCGTTTGATGGCTGGGTTTATATTGAACGTGAAGGCTTTGCACTGGCCTCTCAGTGCCCCGCACTGTCCGGCACATTCAGCAGCGTCTGCAACCCTCACCGAACGGATGTCGTCGCCGAAAAGGTCGAGCCCAGTGTAGATCGCAAGGCGATCTGGTCGGTCTGATGTTTGGGTCGGAGGAAGGGAAGCTTCCGATGTCGATGAGTGAGCTCGGGGGGCATCCATTACCAGGCCGCTGGCCGATTTAGCTGGATCCTGCTGCACGACGCCGTCATTTGCTGCGCCTGTTTTGTTTAGTCGATAGCGGACGATCTCTTCGGGGGTGAAAATGTGCATATCGTCTGGTGGCGTCTTGAACATGACGCTCATCACTTCAGGTGGCGTATCGAAGCGGCCAAGGACGTCGATGATATCAGAAATGGTAAGTTGGGCGCCGACGAGATCTGATGATTGCGACGAGATCTGGTGGACGCCGAGCTCTCCTTCGACTTCCCGCGATACGCCGGCAAGGAAGATGTATGCGCAGGCCGAATAGCAGCCGCTTCCCTTGGGAATGTAGGTCGTCAGCTCCCGTTGATGGATATCATCCGCAATCAGAAGCCCCATCTGCACATTTCCGCCTGGACTATTGAGTGCGACCACCTTGGCGTTTGGAGCAGCATCAAGCACGCGTCTGAAGTTTAGCGCGGAGCTAACGTCTATCTCGCCATTGAGAATAATCAGATCGGGATAGTCGTCGCTTATGATGAAGGGTCCGAAGGTTTTCTCAGCGGTCGACGCACTGCCAGCTGCAACGAGAAACAGAAGCGCGACGGCGAGCACAGCTTGAAATCTAGTACGCATGAAAAAACCCTTACCCAAGCCCATCAAACTATATTGTCTGAGGATGAGCAAGTTTCATGCGCAACCTGCCGGGGGCGTTGATGGGTCGGGAGGAGTATTCGTGCAAACAGAAGGGTACGCCAAGCTTCCTGAAATCATGAGCAGCGGGCAACTTCCGGAGCATCGAACGACGCTTTCCTGCCCCGCACCTCTGCCCTCGAATTCCGACCTTATCCGCATTGCCTCCTGCAACATTCCCGTTACAATCGTCCTGTCAGACGACGGTTAGCTTTGGGAGGAGTGATACGTGAGACGGATGTGGCCAGATGAATACGCCTTTCTGCTGGACGGTGCGGAAGAGGTTGAGCTTCATATTCCCGCGGTCGTCCATGAGAATGGTTCGCCGGGAAAGGCGATCAGCCGCAAGGCCCTGAAGGCCCGCATCAGCCAGCAGGACTTCGAAAAGATCTGGCCGCTGGCCGAGGCGCGCTATCGGCTTGGAGGACGGCTTGCCGGAAAGGCGATCACGCTGATTGCCAACAATCCGCATTACAGCAACTGGCACCCTGCCGACGGCGGCAGCGTCGAGAGCGTCTCCGACAGCGGGAAGCACTACACGACCTCCTATGTGGTCGTGCATTTTCTCCTGGATGATGTTCGGGAGACGGCGGACGCCTGACATCGGCAGGCTGGTCTGTCGCGATGGCTGGTTCAGCCTCGGTGATGGTGCTGGCCGGCCTCGAACAGCCTGAACGAATTCTTGCCTTCGCTCTTGGCCCTATAGAGCGCCCGGTCGGCGCGAGAGAACACGTCCTTCGGTTCGATATCGCCATTGACAGGGGCGCCGCCCACCGAGCTTGAGATACTCAGGCCGGCGATGCCCAGTTGCCATTGCATGTCCTTGACGATGCGGTTGCCGAGTTGTTCGAGGCAATCTGCGGATCGGCAGGGATGCAGCACGGCGAACTCGTCGCCGCCGAGCCGGCTGATCACGATTGCGTCCGGCAGGGCGACAGTCAGCCGATGGCCGGCCTCCTTCAGGCACGCGTCTCCGGCCTGGTGGCCGAGGCTGTCGTTGACCGCCTTGAAACCGTCGAGGTCGATCAGCAGCAGGGCATGCGGGACTGCGGCTGACGCAGCATAGACGTCTTCGAACACGGCCTCGAATTTCGCGCGCGAGGCGAGACCGGTGACGGTGTCGACTTCCGCCAGATGGCGGATGTGATCCATCATGGTCTTTTCGGCGGTGATGTCCTGCTTCATCCCGAAGAGTCGGACCGGTCTGCCATCGACCCGTTCGACGATCGCGGTGATCCTGATCCAGCGGCGATTGCCGGTCGCGGTGATGATCTCGGCATCGAGCGTGAAATCGTTGCCGGCGGCGATCGTGGCGCTGCGGATTTCCGAGAGCTTCCGGCGGGAATCGTCCGTGTAGAGCGCGACGATATCGTCGCGGCTCAGCGCGCATTGCGGCTCAAGATCGAACAGTTCGTAGACGGTATCGGTCCAGGTGAGAACTTCATCCGGGAGGCTGCATTCCCAGATGCCGATGCGGGCTGCCTTGAAGGACTTGTCGAACAGTTCCTGCAGATGGTTGAAGCGGTCCGAGGTGGTCGCGTTGGCAGTCTGCGTGTCCGGACGCATCCTGTGCAGTCGAGCCGATGTTCGCCCCATATTCGACACCTATTTCCTCCATCCCTCATCACGCTTATCAGGTGAAGCCTAAGTGGAAAGTGTTGCTGTTGGGTTTCTGCTCGCTGCCCAAGCAAGAAAAATCTAATAAGCCAAGAATCTCAAGGCGAGGCGCCTGTCAGGCCTGGCGCTGACCTTCACCGCGCTCTCCATCGGCGATCAGCCAGTCGCGGACGGCGCGGGCGCGCGGGTTGAGTTCGCGTGTGCGCGGCCAGACGACGTAAAAGGCCGCCCCGGTGTGGACCACATGCGAGGTCACCGGCTGCAACAGGCCTGCGGCGATCTGCGGTTCGATGAGGTGGCGCCAGCCGAGCGCCACGCCTTGGCCAGCAAGGACCGCCTGGATGACGAGCACATAATCGTTGATCACCAGCTTGCGGGCCTGGCGGGGCAGGGTGAAGCCGCCGGCGGCAAACCATTGCGGCCAGTCGAGCGCGGTGCGCACCGGTTCGTCCAGCCAGATCAGCCGCTGGCGGGCAAGCGTTTCCAGGCTGTCGTCGATGTCGTTTCTCTCAATGAAGGCGGGGCTTGCCACCGCAGTGATGACTTCGGACGCGATCGGGGCGGCGTGATATTGCGGCCAGTCCTCGGGCCGTCCGCCACGCACGGCGAGCGGCACGGGTTCGTTGACGAGGTCAAGGTCGCGCACGCTCGTCTGGATGCGCAGGTCGATGTTCGGGAGGTCTTCGCGGAACCGCTCCAGACGCGGCAGCATCCACATCGAGGCGAACGCGCTGGAGGCGGCGATCGTCACGCTCGCATCCCGGCTTTTCTGGCGGATGTCCTCGACCGTTCTCTGGATGCGGCCCATGCCGGTGGAAACGTCGATGAACAGGCGCTCGCCGGGGTCGGTCAGTTCCACGGCACGGTGGACGCGCAGAAAGAGCTGGACGCCGAGGTCGTCCTCCAGTGCCCGCACGGCCTGCGACACGGCGGCCTGGCTGACGCCGAGCTCCTTTGCGGCGCGACTGAAATTCAGGTGTCGGGCGGCAGCCTCGAAAAGGATCAGCCGGGAGGCGGAGGGCAGGAGACCACGAAGATTTTCCATAATCCTTTCTTATAGGAAGGAAAAGAAATTTCCAAGATTACAGGTGGTATTTGCCGCGGTACCTTAATTCAGATTTATGGGAGATCGCCAATGGACGCTGCAGACATCACCATCGAAAGACGGCCCAGATCGGCGGGGCGCGGTGTGCGGCGGGACAATTCCGCCAAGATCAAGGGCGTCCCTTACATCGTCCGCAACATCCCGACTTACGACATCCTCGGCGAGGAGAGCCTTCTTCGCATCGAGGCGACGGCCGATCGCATCCTCAGCGAAGTCGGCATCGAATTTCGCGACGATCCGGCAACCCTCGATCTCTGGCGTCGGGCCGGTGCGAAGGTCGACGGCGTTCTCGTCCGCTTCGAACCGGGCATGCTGAAGGAAATCCTTGCCAGCGCGCCGAGCGAATTCACACAGCATGCCCGCAATCCGGAGAAATCGGTCAGGATCGGCGGCAAAAATGTCGTTTTCTCGCCGGCTTATGGTTCGCCCTTCGTCATGGATCTCGACAAGGGACGGCGATACGGCACGATCGGGGATTTCCGCAACTTCATCAAGCTGGCGCAGTCTAGCCCGTGGCTGCACCATTCCGGGGGCACGATCTGCGAGCCGGTCGATCTGCCGGTCAACAAGCGCCATCTCGACATGGTCTACAGTCACATGCGCTATTCGGACCGTCCCTTCATGGGCTCGATCACGGCGGAGGATCGGGCGGAAGATTCGATCGAGATGGCCCGCATTCTGTTCGGCGCCGATTTCGTCGACGGCCACTGCGTGATCCTCGGCAATGTGAACGTCAACTCCCCGCTCGTCTGGGACGGAACCATGACGAAGTCGCTCAGGGCTTACGCACGCGCAAACCAGGCGGCGGTCATCGTTCCCTTCATCCTCGGCGGCGCGATGGGGCCGGTCACCAATGCCGGTGCGATCGCCCAATCCTATGCCGAGACCATGGCCGGCTGCGCGCTCACGCAGCTCGAGCGCAAGGGCGCGCCGGTGATCTTCGGCAATTTCCTGTCGTCAATGTCGCTTCGGTCCGGATCGCCGACCTTCGGAACCCCAGAGCCGGCGATCGGGTCGATGGTGATCGGCCAGCTCTGCCGGCGGCTTGGCCTGCCGATGCGTTGCGCCGGCAACTTTTCCAATTCGAAACTGCCGGATGCACAGGCGATGCAGGAAGGCGTGATGTCGATGCTCTCGGCGGTCCATTGCGGCGCCAACTTCATCCTGCATTCGGCCGGCTTCCTCGATGGGCTTCTCTCCATGTCTTATGAGAAGTTCGTCATGGACGCCGATTTCTGCGGCGCGCTGCACTCCTATCTCGCCGGCGTCGTGGTCGATGACAATACGCTGGCCGTGGACGCCTTCACGGAAGTCGGGCCGGGAAGTCATTTCCTCGGCTCCGCCCATACGATGCGGAATTACCAGACCGCGTTCTGGGATTCCGGCCTTTCGGACAACGAGCCGTTCGAAAAATGGAGCCAGGAAGGCGGATCGACGGACATGGCGACGCGCGCCAACCGGCAATGGAAGAAGACGCTTGCCGAATACGAGGCGCCGCCGCTGGACGTCGCCGTCGACGAGGCGCTCCTCGATTTCGTCACCCGCAAGAAGGCGGCGCTGCCGGATGCGTGGTACTGACCGGCGTGCCTTGGACGCCCGCTAGGGTTTGTCGTTCTCGGCAATCCATGTTTCCAGCGCGGCAATGACGGCAAGCCGCAGGCTCGAGCCGTTTATCAGCGCCCGGCCGAGCGAGGCGTCGCGCTTGTCGAAGCCCATTTCCGCCATGATGTCGGCAGGCTTCATCTTTCGGCGGATCATGATGTTCTCGACCCGCGCCGCCGCATGCGGCAGCAGGTAGCGGCCGGCGGCGATGGTGGAGGCGCGGGGACCGACGAAGCTCGGCGAGGAGGGAACGGCCGCCTTTACCTGTGACTGTGGCTGGGGCAGTGCTGTGCCTCCGAGCCATGCCAGGAAGGCGTCCTGTTCGCCGCGGCTGGCCTTCGTCCAGGCCGCCTTCAGGTCGTCCAGGCGGTCGCGGCGCTCCTTGATGCCCGCGGCGATGGCGGCTTCGGTGACGCTCGCATATTTCCCGGCGCGCAGATCAGCGTGGATCTCCGGGAATTCCTTCTTGAGCCGCTTCTTGTAGTCGGCGCGGCCGCGTTTCGGCTTCGGGGACATCCGCTCTCCTGATGCTTGCGGTCTTCTCATAGCGGCGTCGGCGTCCAACCGCCACCGCTAACTCCGGGCTTCAAGGCCGGCACCGTTATGATCGGCGCTCGGCAGGTGACTTTGCCGGCGGGCCGTGCCATAGGGAGCGCGATTTTCCTCAAGGCCTCCGGTTCCATGATCCGCATCGAAAACATCAGCAAGTCCAACAGCCATCGCATTCTCTACATCGAAGCGTCGGCCGCCCTGAACCGTGGCGAGAAGATCGGCCTGGTCGGACCGAACGGTGCCGGCAAGACGACGTTGTTTCGCATGATTACCGGCGAGGAGCTGCCGGACGAGGGACAGGTCTCTGCCGAAAAGGGTATCACCATCGGTTACTTCAACCAGGATGTCGGTGAGATGGCCGGTCGTTCGGCGGTTGCCGAGGTCATGGAGGGAGCGGGGCCGGTCAGCGAAGTCGCGGCCGAGCTGCGCGATCTCGAGGCGGCGATGTCCGATCCCGACCGCATGGATGAGATGGACACCATCATCGAACGCTACGGCGAGGTGCAGGCGCGCTACGAGGAACTCGACGGCTATGCGCTGGAAGGCCGCGCCCGGGAGGTGCTGGCGGGCCTGAGCTTCAGCCAGGAGATGATGGACGGCGATGTCGGCAAGCTCTCCGGCGGCTGGAAGATGCGGGTGGCGCTGGCCCGCATCCTGCTGATGCGCCCCGATGTGATGCTGCTCGACGAACCGTCGAACCATCTCGACATCGAAAGCCTGATTTGGCTGGAGGCGTTCCTGAAGAATTATGACGGCGCGCTGATGATGACCTCGCATGACCGCGAGTTTATGAACCGCATCGTCACCAAGATCATCGAGATCGATGCCGGATCGCTGACCAGCTATTCCGGCGATTACGAATTCTACGAAGGCCAGCGGGCGCAGAACGAAAAGCAGCAGCAGGCGCAGTTTGAGCGCCAGCAGGCGATGCTCGCCAAGGAGATCAAGTTCATCGAGCGCTTCAAGGCGCGTGCCTCGCATGCCGCCCAGGTGCAGAGCCGGGTCAAGAAGCTGGAAAAGATCGACCGCGTCGAGCCGCCGCGCCGGCGCCAGACCGTCGCCTTCGATTTCCTGCCTGCGCCGCGCTCGGGTGAGGACGTCGTCAGCCTCAAGGGCGTTCACAAGGCCTATGGCAGCCGGACGATCTATGACGGACTCGACTTCATGGTCCGCCGCCGCGAGCGCTGGTGCATCATGGGCGTCAACGGCGCCGGCAAGTCGACGCTCTTGAAGCTCGTCACCGGCACGACCGAGCCGGACAAGGGCAATGTGACGATCGGCGCCAGCGTCAAGCTCGGCTATTTCGCCCAGCATTCGATGGACTTGCTCGACGGCGACCTGACCATCCTGCAATGGCTGGAGGAACGCTTCCCGAAGGCCGGACAGGCACCGCTTCGGGCGCTTTCCGGCTGCTTCGGCTTTTCCGGCGATGATGTCGAAAAGCGCTGCCGGGTGCTGTCGGGCGGCGAGAAGGCTCGCCTCGTCATGGCGGCCATGCTGTTCGATCCGCCGAACTTCCTCGTGCTCGACGAACCGACGAACCACCTCGACCTCGACACCAAGGAAATGCTGATCAAGGCGCTGTCGTCCTTCGAGGGAACCATGCTGTTCGTCTCGCACGATCGTCACTTCCTTGCCGCTCTCTCCAACCGCGTGCTGGAACTGACGCCGGAGGGCATCCATCAATATGGTGGCGGCTACACCGAGTATGTGGAGCGTACCGGCCAGGAAGCGCCGGGGCTGCATTCCTGAGCGCCACGGCCGGCATCGAGCCGGTCAGGCGGGGTTTCTGTAGCGGAATTTCGGCCCTGACCGGAACAATCGGCTGCGGGTGGCTTTGGCTTTCGAGACGCACAGCCTTGCGACCCTTTGTCGTTCCCCGACAAGGGCCTAAATGCCGCCCGCCCGCTGGACTTGGGTGATCGGAGTCCCAAGTGTTCTTCCTAACGGTCGCAACCGAAGGAGGACACACCCATATGGTAGGGTTCATACGCCGCACCATCATTCCCATCACCGCCTTCATCATCTCCATCCTCTGTCTTTTCCTGATGGCGCGGAATGTCTGGTGGTTCCTGCTTCTTGTCCCTGCTGTCGGGCTCGTGGTTCTCGGGCTCTACGATTTCTTCCAGACACGCTGGACCATTACCCGCAATTATCCCGTCGCCGGCCGTCTGCGCTGGTTCTTCTATGATCTGCGCCCCTTCCTCCGCGCCTACATCGTCGAGGACGACCTCCACGGTACGCCGTTTTCCTTCGAGGCCCGCAATCTCGTCCATGCCCGCGCCCGCGGCGTGACCGATACCCATCCCTTCGGCACCGAGCGCGATACCGATGCCAGCACCTATCACTGGCTCTCGCATTCCATCGCGCCAGCGGAAAATCCGGAGCGCTCGCCACGCGTCCGTGTCGGCAACGACCAGACGGGCAAGCCCTATGACGCATCGATATTCAACATTTCGGCCATGAGCTTCGGGGCTTTGTCGGCCAATGCCGTCGAGGCGTTGAACATGGCGGCTAAGAAGGGCAACTTCTATCACGACACCGGCGAGGGTGGCGTCAGCGACTACCATCTGAAACATGGCGGTGATCTCGTATGGGAACTGGGTTCCGCCTATTTCGGCGCGCGCGACAAGGACGGGCATTTCGATCCGGACAAATTTCGCGACGGCGCGCAGCGCGACAATGTGAAGATGACGGAGATCAAGCTCAGCCAGGGTGCGAAGCCCGGCCATGGGGGCCTGTTGCCGGCGGCCAAGGTGACCGAGGAGATCGCCCGCATCCGCCAGATTCCGGTCCATCAGGATGCGCTGTCGCCGCGCGGCCATACGGCCTTTTCCACGCCGATCGAGATGCTGGAATTTGCCGCCCGCATGCGCGAGTTGTCCGGCGGCAAGCCGGTGGGCCTGAAACTTTGCATCGGCCAACCGCACGAGGTCTTCGCCATCGTCAAGGCGATCCTGAAGACTGGCATCACGCCGGAATTCATCGTCGTCGACGGTGCGGAGGGCGGAACCGGTGCAGCCCCGCTGGAGCTCTCCGACTGGGTCGGCATGCCGCTGAAGGAAGGGCTCATCCTGATGCGCAATGCGCTGGTCGGCGCCGGCCTCCAGCCGAAGATCAAGCTTGCCGCATCCGGCAAGGTCTATTCCGGCATGGGGCTCGCCTACAACATGGCGATCGGGGCCGACTGGTGCAATGCGGCCCGCGCGTTCATGTTTTCCGTCGGCTGCATCCAGGCTCAGCGCTGCCATCTCGGCACCTGTCCGACCGGCGTGACGACACAGGATCCGTCGCGGATGCGGGCGCTTGTGCCGGAGGTGCAGGCAGAGCGGGCAGCGCGCTTTCACGCCAAGACGCTCGATTCGCTTGCCGACATGATCGCCGCCGCAGGTCTCGAACATCCGCGCGAATTGTCACCGCATCACGTCATGCATCGCATGGGTCCGGAGAAGGCCGAGACCATGGACATGATCTATCCCTTCCTGCCTGAAGGCGTGCTGCTCGATGCCCCGGAAGACACTGTCTATGCCGACTGGTGGCAGGCCGCGACGCCCGAAAGTTTCAAACCGCGGACCGATCTGGAAAGCGTTCGCGCCAAGAAAGGCAGCCAGCAGGCCGCCGTATAGGAGTCTCCCATGTCAAAAACCGTATCCGAGGTCATCGTCGAAACGCTTATGAAGGCAGGGGCCGAGCGCTGCTACGGGATTGTCGGCGACACGATCAACCACTTCGTCGATGCCATTCATTCGTCCGATCTTCGATGGGTGCATGTGCGCCATGAGGAGACCGGAGCGCTGGCCGCCGGCGGCGAGGCCTATATGACTGGTGAACTCGCCGTCTGCGCCGGGACGACCGGTCCGGGCAGCCTGCATTTCGTCAACGGCATCTTCGAAAGCCATCGCAACGGTGCGCCGGTTGTCCTGATCGCCTCCAATATCGACAGGCAGGAGGTCGGCTTCGGCTTTCCCCAGGAAGTCGACCAGCAGAAGATCTACGAGCAGGCCTCCGTCTTCTGCAAGTCGATCTCGCATCCGGACCAGGCGCGGCGGATCACGGCCATGGCGGCGCAGGCGGCGCTGACGAAAAAGGGTGTGGCGGTCATCATCGTCAATGGTGACATGTTCAAGGAGAAGGTGGCGGACGAGACGCCCTGGGCCGTCAACCGTCCGAGACCGATGATCCGGCCGAGCGATGACGAACTCGGCGCGCTTGCGCGGCTGATTGCCGAACACGAGAAGGTGACGATCTATGCGGGTATCGGCGCCCGGCACGCCCATGACCAGGTGGTGGCCCTGGCCGAAAGGATCGGTGCCCCCGTCGTCCACACGACGCGATCGAAAGAGTTCATCGAGCCGAACAATCCGCACAATGTCGGGATGACCGGTATCCTCGGCAACCGCGCCGGCATGGACGCGATCGGCAGTTGCGACCTGCTTCTCTGCCTGGGGACGGACTTTGCCTATTCTCAGTTCTATCCGCAGAAGGCGAAGATCGCGCAGGTCGACATTTCGACGGACAATATCGGCAAGCGCACGCCGGTCGATCTCGGTCTGGTCGGCGATGTCGGTGCGACGATCGACGCCTTGCTGCCGATGATCGAACAGCGCCCGGGCGGCCAGCATCTCGATGCGGCTCTCGAGCAATGGAAGGAGGACCTGAACGCCTATGCGGCATCGGCGGAGGAAAAGGACGACAGCCTCATCCATCCGCAATTCGTAACGCAGACGCTCGATGAGCTTGCAGACGATGACGCGGCCTTCACCGCTGATGGCGGCGGCCCGATGTTGTGGAGCCTGAGGCACTTGACTGCCAATGGGAGGCGCCGGTTCCTCACCAGCCTTCTGCACGGCACGATGGCGAATGCCTATCCGCAGGCGATGGGCATCGCGGCGGCCTATCCGGGACGGCAGGTGGTGGCGCTTTGCGGCGACGGCGGGATGACGATGCTGATGGGTGACCTGCTGACGCTGGTGCAGGAGAAACTTCCCGTCAAGCTACTGGTCTACAACAACGGATCGCTCGGCTTCGTGGAGATGGAGCAGCGGGTGGAAGGCATGCTAGACGCCTTTACGGAGCTCATGAACCCGGACTTCTCGCGGCTGGCGGAGGTTTGCGGCTTCTGGGGCCATCGGGTGGACCGCGCCTCCGATCTCAAGCCGGCGATGGAGCGGTTCCTCGCCCATGACGGTCCGGCGCTCCTCGATGTGAAAGTCAGCCGCATGGAACTCATCATGCCGCCCAAGGTGGAGTTCGGACAGGTGGCCTCGACCGCGCTCTTCGGCGCCAAGGCGGTTCTCAACGGGCGCACCGACGAGGTGATATCGCTGCTGAGGGATAATTTTCTGCGGTAACGAGGCGGCCGATCGTCAGGTTCCCCATAATGGCGAAAGGGCGGCATCCTTGCGGGATGTCGCCCATTTCCAATGGAGAGCCTGCCGCGATCAGTGCCGGGCGGATCGGGGATCCAGGGCGTCGCGCAGCGCATCGCCGACATAGTTGATGCTGAGCACTGTCAGGGAGATCGCCAGCCCCGGCCAGAAGACGCGGGCGGGGGTGATCTGCAGGAAGGGCGAGCCGTCGAACAGAAGCCGGCCCCAGGTCGGATAATCGGACGGGAAGCCGAGGCCCAAGAAGCTCAGCGCCGATTCCGTGATGATTGCCGAGGCGATGCCGAGCGTCGCCGACACCATGATGGAGCTCATCACGTTCGGCAGCAGATGGCGCAGGATGATATTGTATTCCCGCGTGCCGCCGCTTTTCGCAGCCAGGATGAACTCCTGGTTTTTGACCGCCAGCACATCGCCACGCACAATTCTGGCCGTGTGCATCCAGCTCGTGATCCCGATCACGAAGACGATCAGGATGAAGATGCCGGTCGTCGGGCCGAAGGCCGAGCGCAGCGTGTCGCGAAACAGCATGATGATGACGAGCAGCAGCGGCAGCAGCGGCAGGGCCAGGAACAGGTCGGTCAGGCGCATCAGCGGCCCGTCCAGCCATTTGATGTAGCCTGAGAGTACGCCGACAAGCGTGCCGATGACGATGGCGAGAAGCATGGCGGTGATGCCGACCGCGAGCGAAACCTTCCCGCCGGCCATCACCTGCGCCAGCATGTCGTGGCCGAGATTGTCGGTGCCGAAGGGATGCAGGAGCGAGGGGCTCTGGTTCTTGGCGCGGATGTCGAGCTTGTTGGGATCGACGGTATGGACCAGCGGCCCGAGATAGACGACCACCAGGATGAACAGGAAGGTGAACAGGCCGACCGCTCCGCCCTTGTGGCGGCGAAAGCGGTGCCAGAGGTCGCCGAGCGCGCTGCGGCGCCTTTCCGGCAGGGCTGGCTGGGCGATGTCAGTCATAGCGGATCCTCGGGTCAAGAATGCCGTAGAGCACGTCCGCGATCAGGTTGAAGAGCACGATCAGGACGGCGAAGATGAAGGTGAGCGTCTGCACCAGCGGCAGGTCGGCGCCCTGGATCGCGGTGATCAGCAACTGGCCGAGACCGTTCACGCGGAAGATCTGCTCGGTAATGATGGCGCCGGAGAAGATCGTCGGGACGCCGAGCGCGATGACGGTCACGACCGGGATCAGGCTGTTGCGCAGCACGTGCACCAGAAGCACCGTCTTTTCCTTCACGCCCTTGGCGCGCGCCGTGCGGACATAGTCCTGATGCAGGTTTTCCAGCATCGAGGCGCGCACGAAGCGGCTGATCTGCGACGTATTGTAGAGGGTGAGCACGGTGACCGGCAGCACCATCTGCTTGACCTGCGCGACGAATGAGGACCAGTCGTTCACCGAAAGCGTGGTGTCGTAGACGGACGGGAACCATTGCAGCGTCGAGCTGAAGATGACGATGAAAAGGACGCCGGTGAAGAAGGTCGGTACCGAATAGCCGACCATCGACACGAAGGTGCCGATCTGGTCGAAGATCGAATACTGCTTGTAGGCGGAGATGACACCGATCGGGATCGCCAGCATGACGCCGAAGACATAGGAGAGGCCGACCACCCAGAGGGTCTGCGGCATGCGCTGCACGATCAGGTCGACGACGGGGCTTCTGGTCGCCCAGGACAGGATCCTCAGCCGATGCGGATCGCCGATCACGATGCCCGTCGTCTGCTGCAGGATGTTGAGCGGCTCGTTGACGAAGAACTGGTGCAGCCACTTCAGGTATCGGATGAGGAAGGGCTGATCGAGGCCAAGCGCGTTCCTGATCTGCTCGCGAACTTCCGGTGGAATGGTCAGAGGCAGGTTGCTCAGGGGATCGGCAGGGGCCAGATCGAGCAGCGCGAAAATGATGAAACTTATGACGAGCAGCGTCGGTATTGCGAAGAACAATCGACGCAGCGTGTAATTAAACATGGGAATTTGCTCCGGTCCGCATTACCGCTTGAGGCAAAGGCCGGACCCGGGCGATGTGCCCGGATCCGGCAAAGCGGATTACTTCTTGCGGGACCAGTCGGCCACGTTCCAAAGCTCGGAATCCCAGCCGTTCATGCGCACGCCTTCGAGCGTGTTGCTGACGGCGGAGACCTGACCACGGTGGATCAGCGGGATCTGCGCAAATTCGTTCGTCAGCATGTCGTTGAGCTTCTTGGCAATCGTCGCGCGCTCTTCGAGCTTTGCGGTCTTGCCGAGTTCCTTGACCAGCTTGTCATATTCCGGATTGCAGTAGCGAACGATGTTTTCGCCCTGCCAGCCATTGGCCGGACCCGGGATCTTGTCGCACATCCAGCTGGCCATGTACTTTTCCGGATCGGTTCCGTCGAAGTTGTTGGTGTACATCTGCACGTCGGCATAGAACTTCTGGAAGGTGTCCGGAGATGCCGGATCGCCGCCGAAGAAGACGTTGGCGGAGATGTTGCGCAGTTCCGTTTCAACGCCGATCTGGCTCCACCAATCCTTGATCAGGGCCTGGCTGCCCTGGCGGACGGAGTTGGTCGAGGTCTGGAAGAGGTAGGAGAGGCGAACGCCGTCCTTGGCGCGAATGCCGTCCGGGCCGGGCTTCCAGCCGGCATCGTCGAGAAGTTTCTTTGCGCCCTCGATGTCCTGCTTCAGGCACCAGTCGACATCGGTCGAAGCATAGATGTCCGGGGCAGGCAGGATGTTGCAGGTCGGCTTGCCGGCAGCGCCGTAGCCGGCTTCAACCAGCACTTCGCGGTCGATGGCGAGCGAAAGCGCCCGGTCGACAGCCGGATCGGCGAGAGACGGATGCGGGCCGGCTTCCTTGGTCGAGCGCTTGTCGCCGAGCGCCGGATCCGGATTGTAGTGGTTGATGTCGATACGCTCGACCTGGGTGCCGAAGGCGGTGACGAGGTGGCCCTTGCCGGCCTGCATCATCTGGTCGAGGATTTCCGGCTCGACCTGCATGTTCCAGGCGTAATCGAATTCGCCGGTTTCCAGAACGGAACGGGCAGCCGAGGCCGCATCGCCGCCGCCCTTCAGCGTGGCGGTTGCGAAGGCAGGCTTTTCAGCGTCGCGATAGTTCGGATTGGCTTCGAAGGTCACGACGTCGTTCGGCTTGAAGTCCTTGACGACAAACGGGCCGGTGCCGACCGGATGGAAGTTGGCGTCCGTGCATTCCGGTGCCTTGATGCCCATGCAGTCCTTGAATTGTGCTGCCTGGATAACGGGCGACTGGGCGCCGACGAAGGCGCTGTAGGGGTATGGCTTGGCTTCCGAGAAGGTGATCTTGACCGTCTTCGGATCGACGGCTTCGACGTTGCTCACGCCTTCGAAGTAAGCACCCTGTGCGCAGCCGCCATCGGGCGCCGTGCAGTATTTCCAGGTGAAGACGGCATCGTCAGCGGTGACCGGGGAGCCGTCGGACCATTTCAGGTCGGGCTTCAGTTTCCAGGTCATGCTCTTGAGGTCGGCGGCCACTCCACCGTTCTCGACGGTCGGAATTTCGGCTGCGAGCATCGGGACGAGATTGCCCTTCTCGTCATAGCGGGCCAGCGGTTCGATGACCATGGACGCCGCGTAGACTTCTTTCGTTCCTCCCGAAAGATACGGATTCATGGTGGATACGGCCTGCCAGAAAATGATCTTCAGGTCGCCGTCCGTGCCGCGTGCCGCGTGGGCGACGCCGCCAAGAACGGACACCGCCAGAGCTGTACCGGCCATGAGAGCCTTCAGTTTCTTCATAACATTATTCCCCTTGTGTTTTTGTCATGAAAGCAGCCAGGTCATGATGATTTTCAGACCTGGAATTTCTTGGCGCGCCCTATTTTAGTCATTGGTAGTTATGGGTTTTTCCCAACGGGCGGCAGAAATCTGTATGTGAGTCTCCTCAAACGTTTCGCGGGGTTGTGCCACCAGCCCCGCTAAAATCGCTGGCATCTAAGCATGCTCCTATTTTCCATTCAAGAAAGAAAATTGCACCTTGCAAAACCCGTTTTCGGCTGTGCAATATCCCGCTCAACTAAGAATTTTGATAACGAACGGGAACAGCAAATGCCTTTGATCAATCGCGCCACGGACATGCTGGAAGAGGTTTCCGGCTGGCGTCGTCACATCCATCAGAATCCGGAACTGCTGTACGACGTGGTCAAGACGTCGGCCTTCGTCGCCGGCAAGCTCAAGGAGTTCGGCTGCGACGTGGTGGAGACCGGCATCGGCCGCACCGGCGTCGTCGGCCTGATCAAGGGCCGTCACGGAGAGGGGCCGACCGTCGGCCTGCGCGCCGACATGGATGCGTTGCCGATCAGCGAGACCAGCGGTGTGCCATGGGCGTCGAACACGCCCGGCAAGATGCACGCCTGCGGGCATGACGGGCATACGGCAATGCTGCTGGGCGCCGCCCAGTATCTGGCCGAGACGCGCAATTACAAGGGTTCCGTCGCGGTCATCTTCCAGCCTGCCGAAGAAGGTGGGGGCGGTGGTCTCGCCATGGTCCGGGACGGCATGATGGAGAAATTCGCGATCAGCGAAGTCTACGGCATGCACAACATGCCCGGCCTGCCGGTTGGCCATTTCACCACCCGCAAGGGGTCGATCATGGCGGCGGCCGACCAGTTCGACATCACCGTCATCGGCAGGGGCGGCCATGCCTCGACGCCGCACAAGACGATCGATCCGATTGTCATTGCCGCGCATGTGATCATCGCCCTTCAGTCGCTGGTGTCACGCCAGACGGATCCGCTGGAATCGCTGGTGATTTCCGTCACCATGATGCGCGGCGGAGACGCCTACAACGTCATTCCGAACGAGGTGAAGCTGTCGGGTACCGTCCGCACGCTGTCTCCGGAGGTTCGCGATCTCGCGGCGACGCGGATCGAGGAAGTGGCGAGCGCGACGGCCGCCATCTACGGCGGTAGCGCCAAGGTAAATTATGTCCGCGGCTATCCCGTCACCGTCAACCATGACCGCGAAACCGATTTCGTCGTTTCGGTCGCCCGCAACGTTGCCGGGACCGCTGCGGTGGAGGGCGAGGTAGCACCGCTGATGGGTGCCGAGGACTTCTCCTACATGCTGGAAAGCCGGCCCGGCGCCTTCGTTTTCATCGGCAATGGCGATACGCCGATCCTTCATCATTCGTCCTATGATTTCAACGACGAAGCGATCCCCTACGGCATCAGCTACTGGGTGACGCTCGCCGAAACGGCTCTTGCTGCCTGACGCTCAATCAAGAGGCCGAAAAGGCCGACAATAAAGGGGAAATCATGCTCGGCGCCGAAACATCGAAAATGCCATCGGGGGGACTGGCCGGGCCGGTTCTCTCGGTCCGGGACCTGTCGACCGCGTTCCGTGTGGACGATCAATGGCGGACGGTCGTCAATTCGATATCCTTCGACATCAACCCGCGCGAGACCGTGGCGATCGTCGGTGAATCCGGCTCCGGCAAGAGCGTGACGTCGCTGTCGATCATGCGGCTCCTTCCGAAGAATACCAGCCGGATTACCGGTCAGGTGATGCTGGGCGGCCGCGACCTGCTCGCGCTTCCGGAAGAAGAGATGCGCAAGGTACGCGGCAACGACATCTCGATGATCTTCCAGGAGCCGATGACGAGCCTCAATCCGATCTTTCCGATCGGCAAGCAGATCGCCGAGGCGATGACCTGCCACCGCGATATTTCGGCGGCGAGCGCCAGGGCGGAGACCATCCGGCTCTTGGAAAAGGTGCGCATTCCAAATGCCGCCAATCGCTTCGACGAATATCCGCACCAGTTTTCCGGCGGCATGCGCCAGCGCGTGATGATCGCCATGGCGCTCGCTTCCAAGCCGAAGCTACTGATCGCCGACGAGCCGACGACCGCGCTCGACGTGACGATCCAGGGCCAGATCCTCGACCTCATCAAGGAGCTGCAGGTCGAAGACGGCATGTCCGTCCTCTTCATCACCCACGACATGGGTGTGGTCGCCGAAATCGCCGACCGGACCGTCGTCATGTTCCGCGGCGACGTGGTGGAGGAGGGACCCACGGAGGATATCTTCCATCGTGGGAAACATGCCTATACCCGGGCGCTTCTCTCAGCCGTGCCGAAGCTTGGCTCGATGGAAGGCAAGAAGTGGCCGCTGAAGTTCCCGATCGTCGACATCAATACCGGCGAGAGCAGTGAGCCGGTCGAGGTCGACAGCACGATCGACAAGAGCCGAACGCCCATCCTCGAAGTCAAGAACATGACCACCCGCTTCGACATCGTCTCCGGACTGTTCGGGCGCAAGAGCGGCGCGGTCCATGCCGTCGAGAACGTCTCGTTCAATCTCTATGAGGGTGAAACCCTGTCGCTTGTCGGCGAATCTGGTTGCGGCAAGTCGACCACCGGGCGGTCGATCACCCGTCTCGTCAACCCGACAAGCGGCTCGATCATCGTCGACGGTTTCGACGTGATGAAGCTTTCGAATTCCGAATTGAGAAAGATGCGGCGCAGCATCCAGATGGTCTTCCAGGATCCCTTCGCCAGCCTCAATCCGCGCATGAGTGTCGGGTCCGCCGTCGCCGAGCCGTTCCTGGAGCACGGTCTTGGCAGCCGGTTGCAGGCGCGTGACAAGGCGGCCGGTCTATTAGAAAAGGTCGGGCTCAGCGCCGACATGATGAAGCGCTATCCGCATGAATTCTCGGGCGGCCAGCGGCAGCGCATCTGCATCGCACGTTCCCTGATGCTCGATCCGAAGATCATCGTTGCGGACGAGTCCGTCTCGGCGCTCGACGTGTCGATCAAGGCGCAGGTGGTCAACCTGCTTCTGGAGCTGCAGCACAGCCTCAACCTCGCCTATCTGTTCATCTCGCATGACATGGCGGTGGTCGAACGCGTGAGCCACCGCGTCGCGGTCATGTATCTTGGCGAAATCGTCGAGATCGGCCCGCGCGAAGCGGTGTTCAGCGATCCGCAACACCCCTACACGAAGAAGCTGATGGCGGCGGTTCCCGTCCCCGATCCGGCGCGCCGCGGCATGAAGCGCAATCTGTCGACGGACGAAATCAAGAGCCCGGTCCGGCCGCTCGGTTTCGAGCCGCCGCGCCGGCAGTACAAGACGATCTCCGAAGGCCATCTCGTGATGATCTGAGTGCCTTCGTAACGAGCCCGGATCAGAGGCCGCCGGCGATCCAGCGGGCGGCCTTTTCCGCGATCATCAGGGTTGGCGCGTTGGTGTTGCCGCTGGTGATCGTCGGCATGACGCTGGCATCGGCTATCCTCAGGCCGTCGATGCCCCTCACCCGCAAATGGCTGTCGGTGACGGCGAACGGATCGTCCAGCTTGCCCATTTTCGCGGTGCCGACAGGGTGGAAGATTGTCGTTGCGATGTCGCCGGCAAGGCGCGCCAGCTCCTCATCGGACTGGTACTCGACGCCGGGTTTCCATTCCTGCGGCTTGTACTTCGCCAAAGCCGGCTGACTTGCAACCTTGCGGACATGGCGGAGACTGTCGGCGGCGATCTTGCGGTCACCTTCCGTGCTCAGATAGTTTGGCGCAATGGCCGGCGCGGCGCGGAAATCCGGGCCCTTGAGACGCACGGCCCCGCGGCTGGTCGGATTGAGATTGCAGACGCTCGCGGTGAAGGCCGGGAAGGCATGCAGCGGCTCGCCAAAGGCATTCAGGCTCAGCGGCTGCACGTGGTATTCGATGTTGGCGTGCGGCTGATCGGGATCGGACTTCGCGAAGGCGCCCAGCTGCGAAGGCGCCATGCTCATCGGACCACTGCGCTTCAGCACATATTCAAGGCCGATCATCGCCTTGCCGAACATCGTGCTCGCCAGGGTGTTCAGCGTCTTCACGCCGTTCACCTTGAACACGGCACGGATCTGCAGGTGATCCTGCAGGTTGCCGCCAACGCCCGGCAATTCGTGAACCGGGTCGATGCCGTTTTCGCGCAGATGGTCTGCCGGTCCGATACCGGAAAGCTGGAGGATGTACGGCGTGCCGATCGCGCCGGAGGAGAGCACCACCTCGCCGCGCGCGCTGACCTTCCGCTTCTCGCCGCCGCGATGGACGACGACGCCTCTGCAGCGCAACGCGCCATCGGCGCCCGGCTCGATGACGAGCCTTTCCGCCTGGGTATCGGTCCAGATTTCGAGATTCCTGCGACCGGCTGCCGGGCGCAGGAATGCCTTTGACGAATTCCAGCGCCAGCCACCCTTCTGGGTCACGTCGAAATAGCCGACGCCTTCGTTGTCGCCGCTGTTGAAATCGTCGGTGCGGGGAACGCCGGCCTGAACCATGGCTTCCTGGAAGGCGTCCAGCACATCCCAGCGCAGCCTCTGCTTTTCGACCCGGAGTTCTCCGCCATGGCCGTGCACATCGGAAAAATGCTTGTTGCCGGCCGATGGCGGATCCTGTCCGTCGTCGAGACGGTAATGGTCTTCGTGGGCCATGAAGTCCGGCAGGGCGTTGTTCCAGCTCCAGGCGTCGTCGCCGCTGGCGTCTGCCCAGCTGTCATAATCGCGGGCCTGGCCGCGCATGTAGATCATGCCGTTGATCGACGAGCAGCCGCCCAGCGTCCGGCCGCGCGGGTAAAGCAGGCTGCGGCCGTTGAGACCCTTTTCCGCTTCGGTCTTGAAAAGCCAGTCCGTGCGCGGATTGCCGATGCAGTAAAGGTAGCCGACCGGAATGTGGATCCAGTGATAATTGTCCTTGCCGCCGGCCTCGATCAGCAGAACCCGCTTCTCCGGATCGGCGCTCAGCCGGTTGGCAAGAAGGCAGCCGGCTGTACCAGCCCCGACGATGACGTAGTCGAATACTGTTTCTGGCATGGGTTTCGGGTCTCCTCCCCGTAATGCTCCGATCATCCTTAGCGGGCGGAATGGATTTTTTCAAAGCGACCATTTTGCCGTCGTCCGTTTTCCCTGCCGCCTCGCATGGAAAAAACCATATCTATTTCACTGGATGGCCCGTGCGTATGATGAAGATCAACAACATCACCATGTCTCTGGATATCCGGATTTCTCACATGCAGAACAATGACATCTGTCTTTCGAGAGCGGGGTCGCTGCATCGCCGCAAGGCAAATATTGCCTGGCGGTCGAACATTCCGTTCCTCGCGCTTTTCGGCTCGATCGTCTTCATTTTCGCACTGACGGCCGGTGTCATTTCCTGATTTGCAGATGCTTATGTAAGCTTTTTCTTGAGTGGATTTTTTTTACCTCGAGGATAGAATTTCTATGGCTGTCACATTACTGTGGTAGCGCAGTATCAGTGAATGAGGGGTGGAATGGCGAAATCCGTGGCGAGCAGTGACGTAGTCGAGGGCATACCCGCCGTGGAATATGCGGCCAGCAAGCCCTCTCTCAGCCAGGATCCCCAGAGCCATCGCGATCCCAAGGTCAACAATCTGGAGATCGCCATCGGTCACGAGGTCCGCGCCTTCCGCAAGAAACTCGGCATCACCGGGGCGGATCTTGCATCCGCGACCGGTATTTCGCTCGGCATGCTGTCCAAGATCGAGAACGGCAATACATCCCCGTCGCTGACCACACTGCAATCGCTCGCACGGGCGCTGGGGGTGCCGGTGACGGCATTTTTCCGCAGGTTTGAAGAGGTACGAAACGCGGTCTTCGTGCGTGCCGGCTCCGGTGTCGAGATCGAGAGGCGCGGCACGCGTTCCGGCCACCAGTACAATCTGCTGGGCCAGATCGATCACTCCGCCGGCGGCGTGCAGGTCGAGCCTTACCTCATCACGCTGACTGCCGATTCCGATGTCTTTCCGGCCTTCCAGCATGAGGGCATCGAGTTCATCTACATGCTCGAGGGTGAGGTCAAATACCGCCACGGCGACAAGCTCTACACGCTTCTGCCGGGCGACAGCCTGTTTTTCGATGCCGACGCGCCGCACGGGCCGGAGGTTCTGGTGACGCTGCCGATCCGGTTTCTTTCCATCATCTCCTATGCGGATAGAAATGGTGCAATATGAGCGCCCGTCGTGCTGACCGCTCCGCGCTCAAGTCTAAATGCGGCCATTATTCTATTGCACTGCCACATGCGCAATTCTTGCGATCATCCTTGGTTCGGCGTCTTCGCCGGCCGGCTTTTCCTGAAGGGATCTAGAGCCTCGGAACCAACCCGATCTTGAAACGTTTAGCGTTCAATTTGCCACCGTCCTCGCGCTATACGTTTGTCGGGGACCAGAGATGAGCCGTTCCGAGAACATGACATCGATCTTGCCGCACAGGACAGGTGCGGCAGCCAATTTCCCGGAAATACAAGAATCCCATCGTTGACACAATGACACCTACATCCCAGCCCCCCGTGACCAATCCCGAAGCAGAAGCGAGCGTCGTCGATCATAACGGTTCGATCCGCGCGGAGTTCTTCAACGCCGATGAACTGCGAGAGTATGGCGAACGGGCTTCGCGCGAAGGCGTGAGCGCGCTGCCGCTGCTCGTTCCCTTCGATTTCCACTCGCGCAGCCGCGACAACGAAAAGGAAATTCTTAGGGTCTATCGCACCACGGCGGCGGATGTGGAGGAAGGCGAAACCATTACGCCTGCGGCTGAGTGGCTGCTGGACAATCACTACATCGTCGAGGAAGCGATCCTGCAGGTGCGCCGGGACCTGCCGCGCAAATTCTACCGCCAGCTTGCCGAGATCGACGTCGGCGGCATGAAGATGCCGCGTGCTCTGGCGCTCGCCTGGCTCTATGTGGCGCATACTCACAGCACCGTTTCGCAGGCGAGCCTCAAGGCGCTGGTCGACGGCTACCAGACGAATGTGACAATGGAGATCGGCGAGCTTTGGGCGCTGCCGTCGCTTCTGCGCTTCGTTCTGATCGAGAACCTTCGGCGTATCTCCATCCGGGTCGAACGCGCCCGGCGCATGCGCGGCAAGGCCAACGACCTCGCCGACCAGCTTATCCGCCTCGCCGACCCGGCCAAATGCGCCGACCTACTTGCCAATGCCGCACCGATCGCGGCCGACTGCACCTTCGCGACGCAGTTTCTCTATCGTCTGCGCGATGGTTCGCAAACCTCGGGCTTTGCCGTTTCCTGGCTCGACGATTGCCTGAAGAAGGCCGGCACCGACAGCGAGGAAATGATCCTCGCCGAGCATAACCGGCTTGCCTCCGGCAATGTCACGATGGGCAACATCATCAAGAGCCTGCGCGAGATCGACGACGCCGAGTGGCCGGTCTGGTTCGAAGACGTATCCGTCGTCGACAAGATCCTGCGCGAAGGCACCGATTTCGCCGACCTCGACTTCGGCACCCGCGACGTCTACCGCGACCGCGTCGAACGCCTCGCCCGTCGGTCGGACCTCACCGAAGAGGAGGTCGCGCGTCGCGCCATCTCCATTTCCGGCCATTGCGGCGAAGCGCTCGTCGATGGCAGCGAGCCGGAAAATGTCGGCGAGTTTCTCGTGGGCTCGATGCGCGCCTCGTTCGAGAAGAGCATTGGTTATCAGCCGAGCGTGCTCGACCGCCTGATCGCGATCGGCCGCAGCCTGAGCTGGATTTCCATCGCCTTGCCGGTCATTTCGATGACACTGATTGCTATGGCTCTCGTCGGCAAGCTGCTTCTGTGGCAGGACATTCCGACCGTGGATGTGATCCTGCTGCTGATCCTGTTTGCCCTTCCCGCCTCGGAAGGCGTGACGGGGCTTTTCAACACGGTCATGTCGTTCATGATCCGCCCGGCGCGTCTCGCCGGCTACGAGTTCAAGTCGGGTATTCCGGCCGAAGCGCGCACGCTCGTTGCCGTGCCCTGCCTGATTTCCAACCGTGACGGTGTCGACGAGCTCATCCGCAATATCGAAGTCCATTATCTGGCCAACCCGCGCGGCGAGATCTATTTCGCGCTCCTGAGCGACTGGCCGGACAGCCAACGGGTGGAATCCGAAGCCGACCAGGAAATCCTCGCCTATGCGCGCCAGGAAGTCGATCGGCTGAGCAGCCGCTATGCCCATGACGGCAAGCGCCGTTTCTACCTTCTGCACCGCCGCCGGCTCTACAATCCGTCGGAGGGCGCCTGGATGGGCTGGGAGCGCAAGCGCGGCAAGCTGCATGAGCTCAATCTCCTGCTGCGCGGAGACCGTGACACCAGCTATCTGGCGGCGCCGGAGCAACTGCCGGCCGATATCCAGTATGTGATGACGCTCGACGCCGATACCCGCATCACGCGGGATGCCGTGACCAAGCTCGTCGGCAAGATGCACCACCCGATCAACCGGCCGGTGCTCGATCCGGCATCGAACCGCGTCGTCAGCGGCTACGGCATCCTCCAGCCGCGCGTCACGCCGTCGCTGACCACCGGCAAGGACGCCTCGGTCTTCCAGCGCATCTTCTCGATCAACCGCGGCCTCGACCCGTACGTCTTCACCGTTTCCGACGTCTATCAGGACATTGCCGGCGAAGGCACGTTCACGGGCAAGGGCCTCTATCATGTCGACGCCTTCGAGGCGGCGCTGAAAGGCCGGATCGACGAGAACACGGTTCTCAGCCACGACCTTCTCGAAGGCTCGTTTGCGCGTTGCGCGCTGGTCACCGACGTCGAACTGGTCGAGGATTTCCCGATCCGCTACGAAGTGGAGATGTCGCGCCAGCATCGCTGGGCCCGCGGCGACTGGCAGCTCCTGCCGTTCATCTTCAATCCGAAGAAGGGCATTCCTGCGCTCGGCCGCTGGAAAATGGCGGACAACCTGCGTCGTTCGCTGACGCCGATCGCCTGGCTGCTTTCGTCGCTCAGCGGCTGGTTCATCATGGATGCGACGGGCGCGCTCGCCTGGCAGATCTTCATGATCTTCAGCCTGTTCGTGGCGCCGACCCTGTCGCTTCTCTCCGGCGTCATTCCGCGCAGCACGGATATCATCGCCAAGGCGCATTTCTCGACCGTCTGGGCCGATATCCGCTCGGCCAACGCCCAGGTGGCGCTTCGGATCGTCTTCATTGCCGACACCGCCTGCATGATGGGCGATGCGATCGTCCGGTCGCTGTTCCGCATGTTCGTCAGCCACAAGCACATGCTGGAATGGCGGACGGCGGCCAGCGTGCAGGCAAGCTCGCAGGGGAGCATCCTCTCCTATTACAGCAACATGCGCCATGCGCCGTTGATCGGCCTGTTCATCTATTTCCTCGCCGTCATTTCGGGCGATCCGGGCTTCTATGTCGGCGTGCCGTTCGCAACGCTCTGGATCCTCTCGCCGCTGATCGCCTGGTATGTCAGCCAGTCGGCGGAAACCGAAGACCGCCTCATCGTCGCCGAGCCGGTGTCGGCGAGCCTGCGCGGCATTGCCCGCAGGACGTGGCGCTACTTCGAGACCTTCGTCACCGAAGAACACAATTTCCTGCCGCCAGACAATTACCAGGAAGTTCCCGAGCCGACAGTCGCCAATCGGACGTCGCCGACGAATATCGGCGTCTACCTCCTCTCCGTCATCTCGGCGCGCGAGTTCGGCTGGATCAGTTTCGAGCAGACGATCGAGCGACTGGAACAGACGGTCGCCACGGTCGATCGGATGGAGAAATACCGCGGCCACCTGCTGAACTGGTATCACACCGACACGCTGAAGCCGATGAAGCCGCGTTACGTGTCCGCTGTCGACAGCGGCAACCTCGCCGGTCACCTGATCGCCGTGTCGTCGGCCTGCCGCGACTGGGCGGAAGCGCCTGCGGCCTACCTCCAGGGCAATCTCGACGGTGTCGGCGACGTCGCCAACATCCTGAAGGAAGTGCTGGCCGACCTGCCGGACGACCGCAAGCCGCTGCGCCCGATGCGGCGCCGCCTCGAGGAGCGCATTGCCGGCTTCGGTGCCGCGCTCTCGGCGATCCGCCGCGAACAGGCCTTCACGTCGCTGCGCATGTCGAACCTGACGGTGCTCTCCGGCGACATCGAGAAGCTCGCCGTCAATCTCGATCACGAGATCGGCTCGCCGAAGAGCAGTGAAGTGACGAAATGGGCGCGTTCGCTCGTTGCCGTCTGCCAGGCGCACATCAACGACACGCTGTTCGACCTGTCGAATATCGAACCGTTGCGCGAGCGCCTTGCCAAGGTGCGAGACCGGGCCCGCGATATCGCCTTCTCGATGGATTTCGGCTTCCTGTTCCGTCCGGAACGCCGCCTCCTTTCGATCGGCTATCGTATCGACACCAACGAACTCGATGACGCCTGCTACGACCTCCTGGCATCCGAAGCGCGCCTGACCAGCCTGTTTGCCATCGCCAAGGGCGATCTGCCGAACGAGCACTGGTTCCGTCTCGGCCGAACAGTCGTGCCGGTCGGCGCGCGCGGCGCGCTGGTTTCCTGGTCGGGCTCGATGTTCGAATATCTGATGCCGCCGCTGGTCATGCAGGAGCGTCAGGGTGGCATCCTCAACCAGACCAACAATCTGGTGGTCAAGGAACAGATCGCCTACGCCAAGCGTCTCGGCATTCCCTGCTGGGGTATCTCGGAAGCGGCGTTCAACGCCCGCGACCATGAACTGACCTACCAGTATTCCAATTTCGGCGTGCCGACGCTCGGCCTGAAACGCGGACTTGGGCAGAATGCGGTCATTGCGCCCTATGCCTCGCTGCTTGCCAGCCAGTATGATCCCGAAGAGGCGCTGGAAAACCTCAACCGTCTGCGCAGCCTCGGTGCGCTGGGCATTTACGGTTTCCACGATGCCGTCGACTTCACGCCGACCCGGCTGCCGGAAGGGGCGACCAGCGCCGTGGTGCGCAACTACATGGCCCACCATCACGGCATGTCGATTGCGGCCGTGGCCAACGTCGCTTTCAACGGCCGTCTGCGTTCGCTCTTCCATTCCGATCCGGTCGTCGAAGCGGCGGAACTGCTGTTGCAGGAAAAGGCGCCGCGCGAAATCCAGCAGGTTAACGGCGGCCAGAAGGCGGAATCCGTCGGAACGGTGAAGGCCGAACTGCCGCATCCGGAAATGCGCATCATCGAGGATCCGGCCAACCGCCGTCGCGATGCCGCCTTCCTGTCCAACGGTCACTACTGCGTCATGCTGACGGCTGACGGCCATGGCTATTCGCGCTGGAACGGCCAGTCCGTCTCGCGCTGGAAGGCCGACGAGACCGATCAGCCCTGGGGCACCTACATCTTCCTGCGCGATGCGGAAAGCGGCCAGTGCTGGTCGGCCACGCCGGCACCGCGTGCAGCGGAGGGCGAAAAGGCCGTCGCCATTTTCGGCGACGACAAGGCGGAATTCCAGAAGACCGCAAACGGCATCTACACCTCGGTCGAGTGCATCGTCGCGACGGAACATGATGCCGAGGGCCGGCGCGTCAGCATCACCAACAACGGTATGCAGGACCGCTTCATCGAAGTCACCTCCTACCTGGAGCCGGTGATTTCGTCTGATGATTCCGATGCCGCGCATCCGCTGTTTTCCAAGATGTTCGTGCAGACGGAAATCGGCCGCAGGGGCGACGTCATTCGTGCCTGGCGCAACAAGCGAAACGAGAACGAGCCGGACATGTTCGTCGCCCATCTCGTCAGCGACGATGCCGGTTCTGCCCGGCCGACCGAATTCGAAACCGACCGCCGCCGCTTCATCGGCCGTGGCCGCAATCTGGCCGATGCCGCCGCGTTCCTGCCAGGAGCGACGCTTTCCAGCACCGACGGCTTCACCCTCGATCCGATCCTGTCGCTGAGGCGCGTCGTTCGCGTACCGGCAGGCAAGAAGGTGGCGGTCATCTTCTGGACCATCGCGGCACCCGTTCGCGAAGAAGCCGACAAGGCGATCGAACGCTACCGTCATCCGGAATCCTTTGCCCATGAAATGGCGCATGCCTGGACCCGTGCGCAGGTGCAGATGCGCCATATCGGGGTCACCTCGGCGCAGGCCTCGGCCTTCAGCCAGCTCGGCCGTTGCCTCGTCTATCCCGACACCGACCTTCGGGCCGATGCCGGAACGGTGCGCAGCGGACTGCAGGCGCAGTCTGCCCTCTGGCCGCTGTCGATCTCGGGCGATTTCCCGATCTACGCGGTGCGTATCAATGACGATCTCGACCTCGACATCGTCCGCGAGGCGCTGACCGCGCAGAGCTATCTGAGGCTGCGCGGCGTCATTGCCGATCTCGTCATCGTCAACGAGCGCGCCACCTCCTATGCGCAGGACATGCAGCAGGAAATCGACATTCTCTGCGAGAACCTGCGCCGCCGGACCCAGTCCGAAGGCGGCCGTCCGCACGTGTTCTCTGTTCGCCGCGACCTGATGAGCGAGGAAACCTGGCGGGCGCTGCTGTCTGCCGCGCGCGCCGTCTTCCATGCCCGCAACGGCAAGCTTACCGATCAGATCGTCCGCGCGATCAGCCTGCACCAGTCGGCCAATGCCGGCACGGCCGCAAAGCTGCCGGCCAAGCCGCTGGCGCTGCCGGCGCCGTCGTCGGAGCATCCGGCCGGCGGGGCGGATCTCGACTTCTGGAACGGCTTCGGCGGTTTCTCGAAGGACGGAAAGGAATATGTCGTCCGGCTGTCGAGCGGCCAGTCGACGCCGCATCCGTGGATCAATGTGATCGCCAACGAAAGCTTCGGCTTTCACGTCAGCGCCGAGGGCAACGGCTTCACCTGGAGCTGCAATTCGCGTGACTATCAGCTGACGTCATGGTCGAACGACCCGGTGATCAACCGCAGCGGCGAAGCCTTCTACATCGCCGACGTCGACAGCGGGCAGGTGCTGGCGCCTGTGCCCGCCCTGTCGCTGCGTCCTGACGTGCATTTCGAGGCGCGGCACGGGCTCGGCTCCTCGCAGTTCAAATCGCAGCAGGACGGTCTCGACATCGAGATGACGCAGACGCTCAGCCGCGACATGCCGGCGAAGGTGACGCGGGTGCGCATCCGCAATACCGGGATGGAGACGCGCCACGTCAAGGTCTATGGCTATGCGGAATGGGTGCTCGGCAACCGTCGGGAAAAGACGGTTCCGTATATCCTGACGGCGCAGGACGAAAAGACGGGAGCGCTGTTCGCGCGCAATCCCTACAGCGTCGATTATTCCCAGCGCACGGCCTTCTTCCTCATGAGCGAAAAGGACGCGAGCGTTACCGCTTCCTCGGCCGAGTTCTTCGGGCGGCACGGCTCCGTGCTGCTGCCGGAAGCGGTTGAGGCGATGGCGGATCTGTCGGGCAATGTCGGCACGATCGGCGATCCGTGCGCGGCGCTCTGCACGACGATCACCATTGCGCCTTACGAGACTCGGGAGGTCTGCTTCCTGATCGGCGACGGCGATAGCGAACAGGCCGCCCGCGACATCATCCGCCGCATGCGCAAGATTTCCTTCGCAACCCTCTTGAAGGAGAATCAGGATTACTGGGCCGAACTGACCGGCAAGGTGCGCATCAAGACGCCCGATACGTCGATCAACAACCTGGTCAACTACTGGCTGCCCTATCAGGCCTTGTCCTGCCGTATCACCGCGCGGGCCGGCTTCTATCAGGCGAGCGGGGCCTTCGGCTTCCGCGATCAGCTGCAGGACAGTCTGGCGATGCTTGCCTATGATCCGTCCCTTGCCCGCAACCAGATCCTGCGCGCCGCCTCGCGGCAGTTCCAGGAGGGCGACGTGCAGCATTGGTGGTTGCCGGAAAGCGGCGCCGGTGTGCGCACCCATATCGCCGACGACGTCGTCTGGCTCGCCTATGCCGCCGCCCATTACAGCGACGTGACCGGCGACCTGACCCTGCTCGACGAGGAGGTGCCCTTCATTCACGGTCCGGTGCTGTTCCCCGGACAGCACGATGCCTTCTTCAAGCCGGATGTGGCCGCGGAAACGGCGTCGCTCTACGAACATGTGGCGATCGGCCTGGACCTGGCTTTGTCGCGCACCGGACCGCAGGGCCTGCCGTTGATGCTTGGCGGCGACTGGAACGACGCGATGAACCGTGTCGGCGAGAAGGGCAAGGGCGAAAGCGTCTGGCTCGGCTGGTTCCTTGCCAATGCACTCAAGGCCTTCATTCCGCATGCGGAAAGGCGGGGCGACGAGTCGCGGGCAGCCGGCTGGCAGAACCGCCTCGACGACCTGCTGAAGGCTTTGGAAAGCGCCGGATGGGACGGAGAATATTACCGTCGCGGCTTCTACGATGACGGCCGGCCTCTCGGCTCCGCTCAGAGCGAGGAATGCCGCATCGATTCCATTTCGCAGTCCTGGAGCGTGCTGTCGGGCCTCGCGGATCCGAAGCGGGCGGGGATGGCCATGGATTCGGTGGTCGACAAGCTCGTCAACGAAGACGCCGGACTGATCCGTCTGTTCGATCCGCCATTCGCAACGTCGAAGGTTGATCCGGGCTATATCAAGGCCTATCCGCCCGGGGTACGCGAGAATGGCGGCCAGTATACCCATGCTGCCATCTGGGTGCTCATGGCGCTTGCAAGGCTCGGACGTCCGCAGGACGTGTGGCGCTGCCTTTCGATCCTCAATCCCGTCAATCATTCGCTGACGCCCGAGGATGCCGAAACGTACCGCTGCGAGCCCTATGTGGTCGCAGCCGACATCTATGGCGAGCGCGAAAAGAGCGGTCGTGGCGGCTGGAGCTGGTACACCGGGTCGGCCGGCTGGCTGCACCGGGCGATCATGGAATCCGTCCTCGGAATCAGTCGCCGCGGCGGTGAGGTGCAGGTGGCGCCGATGCTTCCGGCCCACTGGGACGGTTTTGAGGCGGAACTTTCCAGCGGGTCCGAGAGTTGCCGTATTGAGGTCCAAAAAGGGCCCGACGACGAAGGTTATAGTGTACGCGTGAACGGGAAGCCGATTCAGTCTTCCCAGAATGCGATTTTGGTCGGCAAGGCATCCTGAGCGTCTTGCCGACCGTCAGGTCATAGAAACGAAAACAATTGGAACGGAGCGGCCCCAAGCCTCTCCGCAGGGTGTATTGATGCTGTCATACGCTAACACGCGAGGGCTGCCCGGCGGGGCAGGCGCCTCGGCGGCGAAGCCCGCCCAACGCGATACCCGGCTCGATGTGATCAGGGCGCTGGCGCTGATCACGATCTTCATCAACCACGTCCCCGGACAGATGTTCGAGCACTGGACGTCGAAGAATTTCGGCTTCTCCGACGCATCCGAGGCATTCGTGCTGATTTCAGGGATCGCCATCGGCCTCGCCTATGGCCGCAAGTATACGGTCGGCAATCGTCTCTCGATGTCGATGAAGGCGGTGCGGCGGGCCTTTGTTCTCTACGGTGCCCATATCGCCTGCACATTCACGACGCTCGCGGTGTTTGCGCTCGGCGCCTGGTGGTTTCATCAGCCGGACATGCTGGAAAAGATCGCCATCGGCCCGGCGCTTGCCGAGCCGGTGAAGGGCGTCATGGCAATCCTCACGCTTGGCCATCAGTTCGGCTACAACAACATCCTGCCGCTTTACGCAGCCCTGCTGCTGATGGTGCCGGGTATCCTGTGGCTGGAATCGCAGAGCCCGCGCCTGCTCGTCATGCTGTCCATCGCCCTGTGGTTCTTAGTTGGTCTTTATCAGATTGCGCCCGGCAACATGCTCATGGACGGGGTCTGGTTCTTCAATCCGCTCTCCTGGCAGCTGCTCTTCGTCATCGGCATCGTTTCCATGCGCCACGTGCAGCGCGGCGGTACGATCTACTGGAACCCGTTCCTGTTTGTTGCCGCTGCGGGCTACGTGATCCTGTCGGCCTTCTGGGTGACGCTGTCGTGGTGGAACATCGACATCTCCTTTGGCCTGCTGCCGAAGGTGCTGGCCGGCTTCGAGAAAACCTACCTGTCGCTGCCGCGCCTTCTGCACGTCCTGGCGCTCGCCTATCTGGTCGTCAAAATTCCGTTCCTGTCGGCCGCCGCCCGCCGGCCGGTCAACAACCCGCTTTCGGTTCTCGGTCGCCACTCTCTCGGCATCTTCGTTTCGGGCACCATCCTGGCGATGATCGCTCAGGTGCTGATGATGGGAATGGGCGAAAGCGCCGCCATGGGCATCTCGCTCATCCTGCTCGGCATCGTCATCCAGTTCGGCATTGCCTACTGGCTCGACGACCGTGACCAGAAGAAGCGGAAGCAGGTGACGGCAAAGCCGCAGCGTGCCAAGCCCATGCTGCCGGCAACGCCGATACAGGCAGCCGAATAGGCGTCGAAGGAAACGCATGCGCCTCTCATTGACGGCGGATGCGGTCGGCCAGACAGATCGAGGGGCTCATGCCAGACGGCATGAGCCCCTCTTTCATGTCTCGGAGCGTCTGGCGCAGCCCCGAAGCGGACCGGGTCGCTCAGGCGGCTCAGGCCGCCTCGTTGTCGTCGGGGCCGCGCGTTTCAGACGCAGGCAGTTCCTTGATGCCGCTCGCCTTCAGCAGGGCGGCGAAACGACCGCTCTTCTCGGCCAGTTCCTGATAGCCACCCATTTCGACGATTTCACCATGATCGATGAAGAGGACGAGGTCCGCCTCGCGGACGGTCGACAGCCGGTGAGCGATGATGAAGGTGGTGCGATCCTTCCTCAGCCGGTCGATCGCTGCCTTGACGCGACCTTCCGTCTCGACGTCGAGCGCGCTGGTCGCCTCGTCGAGCACGAGGATCGGCGCATTCTTCAGGATGGCGCGGGCAATGGCGATGCGCTGCCGCTCGCCGCCGGACAGGCGGTTGCCGCGCTCGCCGGCATGGGTCTCGTAGCCATCCTGCCGACCTTCGATGAACTCGACGGCCGCTGCCGCTTCCGCAGCCTCGGCAATCTCTTCCGGCGTGGCGGTTTCCTTCCCGATCTGGATGTTGTCGCGGATTGAGCGATTGAGCAGGCCGGCATCCTGGAAGACGGCGGCGATGTTGGCGCGCAGCGACTTGCGGGTGGCGGTGGAGATGTCCATGCCGTCGATGAGGATCTTGCCTTCCTGCGGATCGTAGACCCGCTGCAGGAGGTTCATCAGCGTCGTCTTGCCGGCGCCGGTCGGGCCGACAATGGCGACCGTCTGCCCGGCGTTGACGGCGAAAGACATGTTGCGCACGCCCTGTGTCGTGTTGGCGAAATCAAACGAGACGTTGCGGAACTCGACATTGCCCTTGACCTTGCCGAGGTCGATCGCATCCGGCGGATCGCTCTGGCGGATGGCGGCTTCCTTCTCCAGCTCGAAGAAGTCCTCCAGCTTGGCGCGGGATTCGAAGATCTGGTTGGCATAGCCACGCATCTGGTCGAGCTTGCCGATCAGCAGGTTGGCGAAACCGGTGAAGGCAATGATCTCGCCGACCTTCAGTTCGCCGCGCTGGACCAGGATAGTGCCGATTATCAGGATGATCATCATCGAGATGGTGGAGGCCATGCGGTTGAGGGCGCTGGCGATCGCCCACCAGTCGAGCACAGGAATCTGCGCATCGAGGAGATTGCGGGTGAAGGTCTTCAGCGCCCGCGTCTCGGCCTCGATGCGGTTGTAGGAGTGCAGGACGGAAACGTTGGAAATGGTGTCGCTGACATGCGCGAATACGGAATGATAGTGCCCTTCGACCGCTTGCTGGCCTTCCTTCGTGCGCGCCATGACGGAACTGCCGATCAGCAGATACAGGACACTCAGCACGATGAGGACCGCCGTCATGCGCACGTCCATCGCCAGCGCCGTCGGCACGAGCAAGGCGAGGGAAACGGCCGTGGCGAGATGCGTGCGCATGAATTCCAGCCAGAGGCCGAACAATGTTTCGCAGGCGCGCAGCAGCGTATGCAGGGCATTGGAGGTGCCGCGCTGGTGATGCCAGGACAGCGGCATGGAAATGATGCGCTCGAAGGCTTCCGTCAGCAGGTGTGCCCGGCGCTCGTGCGCCAGCCTGTCCGCCTCGCGCGCCACGAGAACGTAGGCAATCGTGTTGAAAATGCCAAAGCCCGCCCAGGCGATCAGGATCGGAGTTACATCCGTCTTGTCCGAGATTGCATCGATGATCTTGCCGAAAAGGATGGGTTCGGCGATGGTGATGACGGCCAGGACGATGTTGGCGACGACGATGATCCATACACGCCAGCGGTATGTGGCGAGGTAGCGGAGCGCCTGAAAATAAACGTGGGCTAGTGACACGATACAATCTCTTGTTTAAATTTGTTCACATCTTCACGGATTCGTAGTCCTTGCCGAAGGCCATGGAGGTATGATGAGACAACGGTTGGCCGTTTGCATCCGAAAAGAGGCAATTTTTGTTCTGACGTGAAATATCCGGATAAAAAGCAAGAAACCATATAAATGTTCCGTCATAACGCCTGCGGAGTGCCCGCACATCACTTTTCACACTCGAGCGAACGTATCATGCCGATTCCGTATGATCTTTGCCCCTTCCCTGTACAAGCGCGACACGATCTCTTTTGCTTGGGGGCGACGTGAAGATTGACGCCTTACTTGAGTTTCTCGAGCGTGCTGACGACTATGAGAGCTATGAGCGTGTCGTCCAGCAGCTGGAACGCGTCATCACGTTGTTCGGATTCGAATATTACGGTGTCCTGCGGCAACCCAAGCCGGTCGAGGACCTGAGCAGCCTTGTCCTTTGCGGGCGCTGGCCGGAGGGCTGGCCGGAGGTCTATGCCGCCAAGAAATTCATCCTCAGCGATCCGACCATCCGCTATCTGCAGGTGGCGCACCGGCCGTTCCGCTGGCGCCATGCTCTTTCCCTTTTCCGCACCGATCCGCATCGCAAGCGGATGGAGCGGATGATGGCGGAAGCCAAGAAGTTCAAGCTTGAGGATGGTTACGTCTTTCCCGTCCATGGCCGGACCGGGCTGCTTGGCAACATGTCGGTCAGCGGCTTGCTGATCGAGCTGCGGCCGATGGAACTGTCGCTCTTTTCCGCGTTCGCCGATCGGGCATTCTGGCGACTGATGGACATCACCAACAAGTCCGGGGAACTCGAGCTTCTGGCCAATGTCGATACGCAGCTGACGAAGCGGGAGCTCGAGGTCCTCAACTACCTCGCCGATGGCCTGACTTCCAATGAAATGGGCCAGATCCTCGAGATTTCCAGCCATACGGTCGACTGGTACATGAACGGAATCCAGGACAAGCTGAAGGCGAAGAACCGCCAGCATGTCGTCGCCACGGCGCTGCGCATGGGGTTGATCGGTTGATTCCAGCCCTCGCTGCGAAATTTTCTTTCACCGCCCCCAAGGAAATTGAACTTATTGCAACAAGCCGCTAAGACTCTTCTTCGCAGTGCAGCATAAATGCACGCGGTGAAGTGAGGAGACCGACTTGTCCATTAAGAAGATTCTTGTAGCCAACCGATCAGAAATCGCCATTCGCGTGTTCCGCGCGGCCAATGAGCTGGACATAAAAACGGTCGCCATCTGGGCGGAAGAGGACAAGCTCGCCCTGCACCGCTTCAAGGCCGACGAAAGCTATCAGGTTGGCCGCGGCCCGCACCTCGAGCGTGATCTCGGACCGATCGAGAGCTATCTGTCGATCGAAGAAGTCATCCGCGTCGCCAAACTGTCGGGCGCCGATGCCATCCATCCCGGCTACGGCCTTCTCTCGGAAAGCCCCGAATTCGTGGACGCCTGCGATGCTGCCGGCATCACCTTCATCGGCCCGAAGGCCGAGACCATGCGCCAGCTCGGTAACAAGGTGGCTGCGCGCAATCTGGCGATCAGCGTCGGTGTTCCGGTCGTGCCGGCAACCGATCCGCTGCCGGACGACATGGCCGAAGTGGAGAGAATGGCCGAGGAAATCGGCTACCCCGTCATGTTGAAAGCCTCCTGGGGCGGCGGCGGGCGCGGCATGCGCGCCATTCGCAAGAAAGAGGATCTCGCCCGCGAGGTGATGGAAGCCAAGCGCGAGGCAAAGGCCGCATTCGGCAAGGACGAAGTCTACCTTGAAAAGCTCGTCGAGCGCGCGCGTCACGTCGAAAGCCAGATCCTCGGTGACACCCACGGCAATGTCGTCCATCTGTTCGAGCGCGACTGCTCCATCCAGCGGCGCAACCAGAAGGTCGTGGAGCGGGCGCCCGCGCCGTATCTGAATGAAGAGCAGCGCCAGGAACTGGCCAGCTATGCGATCCGCATCGGCGAGGCGACGAACTATATCGGCGCCGGCACCGTCGAGTTCCTGATGGATGCCGATACCGGCAAGTTCTATTTCATCGAAGTCAATCCGCGCATCCAGGTCGAGCACACGGTCACCGAAGTCGTCACCGGCATCGACATCGTCAAGGCGCAGATCCACATTCTCGACGGCGCGGAAATCGGCACGCCGGAATCGGGCGTGCCGGCGCAGGAAAACATCTGGCTGAACGGTCACGCCCTGCAGTGCCGCATCACCACGGAAGATCCGGAGCAGAACTTCATTCCGGACTATGGCCGCATCACCGCCTATCGCGGCGCGACCGGCTTCGGCATCCGTCTCGATGGCGGCACGGCCTATTCGGGTGCGGTGATCACCCGCTTCTACGATCCGCTTCTGGAAAAGGTGACCGCATGGGCGCCGACGCCGCTGGAAGCCACCCAGCGCATGGACCGTGCGCTCCGCGAGTTCCGTATCCGCGGTGTGGCGACGAACCTGACCTTCCTCGAAGCGATCATCAGCCATCCGGATTTCCGCGCCAACAAGTATACGACGCGCTTCATCGATACGACGCCGGAGCTCTTCCAGCAGGTCAAGCGTCAGGACCGCGCCACCAAGATCCTGACATATCTTGCCGACGTGACCGTCAACGGTCACCCGGAAACGAAGGGCCGCGCCGAGCCGAACCCGGACGCCGCAAAGCCCGTCGTTCCCTATATCAACGGCGCCATTCCGGACGGTACCAAGCAGCTGCTCGACACGCTGGGGCCGAAGGGATTTGCGGACTGGATGCGCAATGAAAAGCGCGTTCTGATGACGGATACGACGATGCGCGACGGGCATCAGTCGCTGCTCGCCACCCGCATGCGCACCCATGACATCGCGACGATTGCCGGCACCTATGCCCGCGCCCTGCCGCAGCTTCTGTCGCTGGAGTGCTGGGGCGGCGCGACGTTCGACGTATCCATGCGCTTCCTGACCGAAGACCCGTGGGAACGGCTCTCCATGGTCCGCGAAGCGGCGCCGAACCTGCTCCTGCAAATGCTGCTGCGCGGCGCCAACGGCGTCGGCTACAAGAACTATCCCGACAATGTCGTCAAATATTTCGTCCGCCAGGCGGCGAAGGGCGGCATCGACCTTTTCCGCGTCTTCGACTGCCTCAACTGGGTCGAGAACATGCGCGTGTCGATGGACGCGGTCGCAGAGGAAAACAAGCTCTGCGAGGCGGCGATCTGCTACACCGGCGATCTCCTGAACTCGGCCCGCCCGAAGTATGACCTGAAATATTACACCGCGCTTGCCGCCGAACTGGAAAAGGCCGGCGCGCACATCATTGCGGTCAAGGACATGGCCGGCCTGCTGAAGCCTGCCGCCGCGACGATCCTGTTCAAGGCGCTGAGGGAAGCGACGAGCCTGCCGATCCATTTCCACACGCATGACACGTCCGGCATTTCTGCCGCGACCGTGCTCGCCGCCGTCGATGCGGGTGTGGACGCGGTCGACAGCGCCATGGACGCCTTCTCCGGCAATACCTCGCAGCCGTGCCTCGGTTCCGTGGTCGAAGCGCTGAAGGGCACGGAGCGCGATCCGGGCCTCAATCCGGAATGGATCCGCCGCATCTCCTTCTATTGGGAAGCCGTGCGCAACCAGTATGCGGCCTTCGAAAGCGACCTCAAGGGACCGGCATCGGAAGTCTATCTGCACGAGATGCCCGGCGGCCAGTTCACCAACCTCAAGGAACAGGCCCGCTCGCTCGGTCTCGAGACCCGCTGGCACGAGGTCGCGCAGGCCTATGCCGATGCCAACCGCATGTTCGGCGACATCGTCAAGGTAACGCCGTCCTCCAAGGTCGTCGGCGACATGGCGCTGATGATGGTCAGCCAGGATCTGGCGGTAGCCGACGTAGAGAATCCGGCGAAGGACGTTTCCTTCCCGGAATCGGTGGTCTCCATGCTCAAGGGCGACCTCGGTCAGCCGCCAGGCGGCTGGCCGGAAGCCCTACAGAAGAAGGTGCTGAAGGGCGATGAGCCCTACGTCGTGCGGCCGGGCTCACTGTTGCCGGACGCCGACCTTGCCGCCGAGCGCAAGGCGATCGAGGAAAAGATCGAACGCGAGGTCAACGACTTCGAATTCGCCTCCTATCTCATGTACCCGAAGGTCTTCACCGATTATGCGATGGCACACGAGACCTATGGTCCTGTCTCGACGCTGCCGACGCCGAATTACTTCTACGGCCTGCCGGTCGGCGACGAGGTCCTGATCGACATCGAAAAGGGCAAGACGCTGGTCGTGCTCAACCAGGCGATCGGCCATACCGACGAGAAGGGAATGGTCACCGTCTTCTTCGAGCTGAACGGTCAGCCGCGACGCATTAAGGTTCCGGACCGGGCCCATGGTGCCGCGGGTGGCGCCGTGCGGCGGAAGGTCGATGCCGGCAATGCCGCTCATGTCGGCGCGCCGATGCCGGGCGTGATTTCCACGGTTGCCGTCGCGACCGGTCAGGAAGTCAAGCAGGGCGACGTTCTTCTCTCCATCGAGGCGATGAAGATGGAAACCGCGCTGCATGCGGAAAAGGACGGCGTCGTTGCCGAAGTGCTCGTCAAGGCGGGCGACCAGATCGATGCGAAGGATCTGCTGATCGTCTATGCGAGCTGAGGCTGCGCGACATCAACAGTGAGAAACAGGGCGGCCCAGGGGTCGCCCTGTTTCGTTCCAGGGAGTTCCTTCGACTAGGTCGATTGCGGAAATCGCATCTTGCTACCGATGCCGACTTGGATTATGCACGTTTCTTCCTGTTTATACCCGTTTCCGTCGAAAGCTCATGAAACCCGATCTCTTTCTCAAGCAACGCCACGCGCTGATCCAGGAGCGGCTCGCCGCTTCCGGCAAGGTGATCGCCGCCGATCTTGCCGAAGAGTTCGGCGTTTCGGAAGACACTATCCGCCGCGATCTCAGGGACATGGCGGCAGCCGGACTTTGCGAGCGGGTCTATGGCGGCGCGCTGCCGCCCGCGCCATTTCCCGGCGGTCTTTCGGTGCGCACCCGGCTCGATCCGGAGCGGAAGGCGGCGCTCGCGGCGGTCGCGGTTCGCGAAATCCGGGACGGCATGTTCGTCTTCTTCGATGTCGGCAGCACCAATCTCGCCATCGCCAAAGCCTTGCCACCGGGGCTGAAGATCACCGCCGCCACCAACGCACCGATCATTGCCGCGGCTCTGATGGAGCATGAGGGCGTCAATCTCATTGCGATCGGCGGCGCCATCGACCGTGAAACCGGCGCTGCCGTGGGTGCGGAGGCTGTCAGCGAGCTTCGGCGGCTGCGGCCGGACCTCTGCATACTCGGTGCTTGCGGCATCGACCGGGATGCAGGCGTCACGAGCTTCGGTTACGAGGACTCGATCTTCAAGCGCCATGCCGTCGAGCAAAGCCGCTCCGTCATGGCCGCCGTCACCTCCGAGAAGCTTGGCACGGCGGCGCCCTTTGCCGTCGCTCCGCTCGCCGCATGTGGCCTAGCGGCTTTCGAAAGCGATGCCGATCCGGACTTCCTGAAACATTGCCGCGGGCTAGGCCTCAAGGTGCTGCAGCCCTCCCGCGCCTCTCTGCCTGAAAAGGTCTGACCCATGAACCAGATGTCCCCCGGCGTGCCGGTCCGCGCGCCCTTCATGCCCAAGCAGCGTATCGCCGTCAGCCTGCTGTTTCTCATCAACGGTTACATGACGGGCAACTGGGCGCCAAAGATCCCGGAATTCATCGATCGCCTGGGCCTGACCAGCGGCGAGATGGGCCTGATGATCATGGCATTCGGCATCGGTTCGCTCGTGCTGATGCCATTTGCCGGCGCTGCGATCGCCCATCGCGGCTCGCGCGTGGTTTCGCGGGTCACGGCGCTTCTGCTGCTGCCTGGCATGCTGATGCTGACCTTTGCCCCGAACTGGTGGCTCGCCGCGACGGCGCTCTTCTATTTCGGTGGCATGATTGGCGCGATGGACGTGGCGATGAACGCCAATGCTGTCGTCGTCGAGAAAAGCATGGGGCGGGCGATCATGTCCTCCTGCCATGGCTTCTGGAGCCTTGGCGGCCTGATCGGCGCGGCGACCGGCGGCTATCTCATCGTTCACCTCGGGGTCGTGGGACATGCGCTCGTCTTGACCGCTCTGGCCGCAATCCTGCTCCTTGTTGCGTGGGCGGAAATCGAAACCGATGCGCCGCATCCCGAAGACGAAAAGCAGAAGGTCAGCCTGCCGCTGACGCCGCTTCCGTGGCTGATCGGCATGATGGCGCTGTTCTCGATGATCCCGGAAGGTTCGGTGCTCGACTGGGGCGCGCTCTATCTGCGCAACGAACTTGGAACGACGCTCACCCATTCCGGCTTCGCTTTTGCCGGCTTTTCGTTGACGATGGCGGTCATGCGTTTCGCCGGCGATCTCGTGCGCGACCGCTTCGGCGCTGTGATGACCTTGCGCATCTGCGCGCTCGCCGCGATGACGGGTCTGTTGATTGCCGGATTTGCGCCGAACGCGACCGTCGCGATCCTCGGATTCACCATCTGCGGCATCGGCATATCCAACATGGTGCCGATCGCCTTTTCGGCGGCCGGCAACCTGCCGGGCCTGCCGCCGGGCGTCGGCATCTCGGTCGCCACCTTCCTCGGCTATTCCGGCCTGTTGTTCGCGCCGTCGATTATCGGTTTCATCGCCGAGCATACCGGCTTCGCGCCGGTCTATGCGGGGCTGAGCATCCTGATCATGGTGGTTCTGGGGCTCTCCAGGCTGGCGCGGCATGCTGACGCCGCGTGAACGGGTGTTGACAATGACAGGGGCATGATCCACCTGAATGGCATAGTCTCCAGCTTTCCGGGAAGCCCGAACCATGTCCTCGATCCGCGACTTTGATCCGAAACCGCGCCGCGCCTCGGTTGCCGTCGATGTCGGCGGTGTGATCGTCGGCGGCGGAGCGCCGGTGGTCGTTCAGTCGATGACGAACACCGACACCGCCGACGTGGATGGCACCGTTGCGCAGGTCGCGGCGCTGTTCAAGGCCGGCTCGGAAATCGTCCGCATCACCGTCGACCGCGACGAAAGTGCGGCTGCCGTGCCAAAGATCCGCGAGCGGCTGGAGCGGCTGGGGCTCGACGTGCCGCTTGTCGGCGACTTCCACTATATCGGCCACAAGCTGCTCGCCGATCACCCGGCCTGCGCCGAAGCGCTGGCGAAATACCGCATCAATCCCGGCAATGTCGGATTCAAGGACAAGAAGGACAAGCAGTTCGCCGATATCGTCGAGATGGCGATCCGCTACGACAAGCCGGTGCGCATCGGCGTCAACTGGGGTTCGCTCGACCAGGAACTCCTGACCCGGCTGATGGACGAGAACCAGAAGAACGGTTCGCCGTTGTCGGCGCGCGATGTCACACGTGAATCCATCGTCCAGTCGGCGCTGCTGTCGGCGGAACTCGCCGAAGAGATCGGCCTGCCGCGCAACCGCATCATTCTGTCCGCCAAGGTGTCGCAGGTTCAGGACCTGATCGCCGTCTATTCCATGCTCGCCGAGCGCTCCGACCATGCCCTGCATCTCGGTCTCACCGAAGCCGGCATGGGATCGAAGGGCATCGTCGCCTCGTCGGCGGCCATGGGTTACGTCCTGCAGCAGGGCATCGGCGATACGATCCGCGTGTCGCTGACGCCGGAGCCGAACGGCGATCGCACTCGCGAGGTGCAGGTGGCGCAGGAAATCCTGCAGGTCATGGGTTTTCGCCAGTTCGTGCCCGTTGTCGCGGCTTGTCCCGGCTGCGGCCGTACGACCTCGACCGTCTTCCAGGAACTGGCGCAGCGCATCCAGAGCGACATCCGCAAGAACATGCCGGTCTGGCGCGAGAAGTATCCGGGCGTCGAGGCGCTGAACGTTGCCGTCATGGGCTGCATCGTCAACGGACCGGGCGAATCCAAGCACGCCGACATCGGCATATCGCTTCCCGGTACGGGTGAAAGCCCGGCAGCGCCGGTGTTCATCGACGGCAAGAAGGCGATGACGCTGCGCGGCCCGAAGATCGCCGAAGACTTCGAGGCGATGGTGATCGACTATATCGAGAAGCGCTTCGGTTCCGGGTCGCAGGCGGCCGAATAGTCAGATCCGGCTGGTCAGCAGCTTCAATCCGGCCAGGCCGAAGAACAGCCCCATGGCCCCTTCGATGACGCGGCGCGCCTTCGCATAACCCCGGACCATGGGTTCGGTGGAAAAGAGCACCGCGAGCATGTTGAAGGAAGTGACGCCGATGATCATCGCGCCGCCGATGAAGATGTAGAGGACTTCAGGCGGCGCGTGCGCCGGCAGGCCGAGCGATACCAGGGAAATCCAGACAAAGATCGCCTTCGGATTGGTCAGGTGGATACCGAGGCCGCGCAGATAGAAGACCTTCAGGGGCAGGTCTTCATGGCTCATCCTTTCAACGGACCCGTAGTTCGCCTTGACGGCCGAGCGAAGGTTCTTCCAGCCGAGCCACAACAGGTAGCATCCCCCGGCAATCTTCAATCCTGTCAGCGCGTAGGCGAACTGGGTGAGCAGGGCCGACAGGCCGAGTGCCGCCAGTATCGCCCAGATGAAAGAACCGGTGATGACGCCCGTTGCCAGCGCCATGCCGCGGCTGCGGCCATTGGCCATGGCTGTTCCGGCGATGGCTAGCGTCGCCGGGCCGGGGCTGATGACGGCAAGGAAGTAAACGCTCCAGGCGACCGCGAGATGCGGCAGGATAGTCGGCAGGTCCATGGGGTCCTCATCGGCAGGGATAGCCGATTGTTGATGCGACCTTGCCGCGCAGGCAAGCCCGCACTTGTCACGGCTGCAATTTGGGTCGATCAGCCGGCTGCATCCTTGAAGCGTTTGAGCACCGCGTCCAGTCCCTCCGATAGCTGATGGAAGGCGCCCTTGTCCTGCAGGTGTTTGACAACCTGCTCGTTGATGCCGCCCGCCGTCGTGTGTTCGTCGGCCAGCTCTGCGAAACTCGCCTCCGCATTCAGCATGGCCGTGTTGGTCAGGCCGCGCATCATGGTGGCGACGAAGCGCCGGGCGTCGGGGTAGGCGATGCCCTGGCCGGCCAGCCAATGCGCGATCGTCTCCGCGAAGGTGAAGACGGATGCCATGCTGGCGGTCGCGGCCGACAGCGCATCGAATTCGGCGGCGGTCTCCACCTCGATTGCCACACCGAGGCGGTTGAACAGGGCCGCGGCCTCCTTGTCCGGCGGGAAGACGGGCGTCGGTCCCATGCGCTGCGCCGTCGATGGCAGGGGGATGACGCGCGTCACCCTTTCTGCGGGCGAGGCCATGGCCTTCACCTCATCGAGCCCGATGATCGCCATGAGGCTGACGACGTGATGGTCGGCTCGGAATGCCAGGTCCTTGAGCACATCTGCCGCGACCTGAGGGCGGACGGCAATCAGCACCATCCCGGAACCGTCGAGCACGGCCTGGTTGGAGGCCGCAACGGAGACATTGGCAAAGCGGGCGGCAAGCGAGGCGGCGATCTCCGCATTGCGGGGGGAGAGGAGGATGTCGGGCGCGCTTTTGTCGTCCGTGCTCAGCCCTTCCACGATGGCCGCCGCAATGGCGCCCGTTCCGATAACTCCAATGGTCATATTCTGCCTGCCCGTTTGCTATTCATGTGCCTGAAGACCATAGGAAACATGACGGGCAAACGCCACCTCTGCCCTGATCCTGAGCGCTCGGACGAATAAATTGCTCCCGCCTCTCAAGGGGAGAAAGGCGGGAGCGGTGTTGCCGCCTCGGGTCTGCACCTCGCCAGAAGGTCACGGGTGGCAGGCGGCAATCTGCAACTGGCTGTCAGACCGGCCTCAGGCGGCGATCTCGTCGTAGGGCGCCCTGGCGCGGGCGTCGCGCAGCACCGATCCCCACCAGTCGAGATGCGCGAGAAGGTGGGCCATCTTGGCCGCTTCGCCGGCACCGTCCGACAGATGTCCGGTCGGGTTGAAGCGCCCCGAGGGGTTTGCAAAGCTGACGACGTCGCGGATCGTCACCGCATGCAGTTCGGCGAAGACGAGGCGGAGCTGTTCGACCGCGCGCAGGCCTCCGGAAATACCGCCATAGGAAACAAAGGCGACCGGCTTTGCGCGCCATTGATCCTTTCCGCTGTCGATCAGTTGTTTCAGCGGCGCGGTGAAGGAGTGGTTGTATTCCGGCGTGACGATGAGGAAGGCGTCGGCCGCGTCGAGCCGGCGCCAGAGATCGAACAGGCCCTCGCTATGGCCGCCGTGGCGTGCGGGAAGCGCCAGGTCCAGCGGATCGATGATGTCGATCGCATAGCGGTCCTGGCGTTCGATCTCGCCCACGGCCCAGCGGACGATGCGGTCGCAGAGCCGCCCCTCGCGGGTGCTGCCGTAAATGACCGCGATCCTCAGTCTCTTCTCTTGCATGCTTTCTTTCCCATTGCTGTGATCATTGCGGCACGCTACAACCTCAACATTACTTGAGGTCAACAGGAAAAATTGCGCATGGGCGAAACAACCGACATCCGCCGCGAATTGACTGTCGGAGAGGTGGCGGCGCGCAGCGGCGTGGCGGTCTCCGCGGTTCATTTCTACGAGGCGGAAGGCCTGATCCGAAGCTGGCGGAATGCCGGAAATCACCGGCGCTATAGTCGCGATGTGCTGCGCCGGATCGCGATCATCAAGGTGGCGCAGCGCGCCGGAATCACGCTGAAGGAGATTGCCGGCGCGTTTTCGACCCTGCCGGAAGGCAGAACTCCGAACCGGCAGGACTGGGAGCGCCTGTCCGCTGCCTGGCATGCGGACCTCGAGGATCGCATCGCGCGTTTGACGCGACTGCGCGACCGGTTGTCCGGCTGCATCGGCTGCGGCTGCCTTTCCGTCGATCGCTGCCCGCTTCATAACCCCCGGGATGCGCTCGGCCGGAACGGATCCGGTCCGCGCCTTCTGGAGCAGGACTGAAGGCTGGTCAGAGGCGGAAGTCGCGCAGGCAGCCGGCAAGATGGTGTACGGCGGTGGTGATTTCCTCGGGCGAATAGGCGGCAAATCCGAGCACGAGGCCCGACTTGGGGCGGCTGCCGGCATAATGCGGCGACAGCGGCAGGAGCGACAGGCCCTGCCGGCGCGCCTGTTCGCAGATCGCGCGGTCGTCCGTATCCGCCGGCAACAGCACGGTCACCTGCATGCCGGCATGGTGATTGTCGAAACAACAGGATGGCGGCAGCTGCATCGTCAGTGCCTCGATCAACACCTGATGACGCTCGGCGTAGATGCGCCGCATGCGCCGTATATGGCGCAGGAACTCGCCGTCCTCGATGAAATGCGCCAGCGGTCGCTGGGCAGAGATGGAGGCGCGGGCGCCGAAATGGGTGACGCATCTTGCGAAGGTTTCGATCAGGTTTTCGGGCACGACGAGATAGCCAAGCCGCACTCCCGCCGTGAACACCTTGGAGAAACTGCCGACGTAGAGGACATGGCCTGAGGTATCGACGCTTGCCAGCGCCGGGATCGGCCGTCCGGCATAACGGAACTCGCTGTCGTAATCGTCCTCTATGACGTAGCTGTCATTGCGGGTCGCCCAGTTAAGGTATTCAACGCGGCGGTTGGCCGACATGACGCCTCCCATCGGGAACTGGTGAGAGGGCGTCAGCACGGCGAGACGCGGCTGCGCTGGCGATGGGCTCGGAAGCCGGGCACCGTCAGCGTCAACGTCCAGCCAGACGGTTTCCAGACCCAGGCTGTCGGTGAAATGGCGCAGGCGCTCAAAGCCCGGATCTTCAAGGGCGATGCAATCCTCATTGCGCATGAACGCTCTCACGCAGATTTCAAGCGCGTCGGCCGAGCCCGCGGTCACGACGATCTGCTCCTCGGTCGCCGACACGCCGCGCCAGTCATGGATATGGGCGGCGATCGCCCGTCTCAGGCGTCGGTCCCCAAACAGACCGTCGCCGATCACCATGGCCTCCGGCTCGGTTCGGGCCACGCGGGCGATCGCCCGGTTCCATTGCCGGAACGGGAAGAGCCGCATGTCGGGCAGGCCGGGATAAAGGGGGAGGGCGCGGCCGGGCCTGCCGGGATGGCGCGGCACTGTTCCCGGTGCCGGCCGTTTCGGGAGGTCGGCTTCTGCAAGTCGGCTCGGATAGTAGCCGGAGCCCTGCCGGCCGGTGATGTAGCCTTCGGCCGACAACTGTTCGTAGGCCGCGACGGTGGTCGAGCGCGAGACGCCAAGCTCGATCGCCAGAGCCCGGCTCGGCGGCAGCCGGTCTTCGGCTTTCAGGTCGCCGGCGGCGATGCGGTCGCGCAGCTGGGCGTAGATCTGCTGAAAGAGAGGCTGGGCCGCGTGGCGGTCGAGGCTGAGGGAGAGCAACGGGATTTCCGAAATTGGTATGATCAAAAGGTACACTATTGGATATTTTTGACAAACCAAAATTGTCCTATCTCCGGGCCGGCAAAGGAGTTGGCTTATGAGCGATGTGATGGACAAGACGGAACGCACGCGGCTGCGGCGGATGCATGAGCGGGGACATTTCGACCGGGAAACGGTCAACGGGATCCTCGATGCGATGCCGCTCTGCCACGTCGGCTACATACTGGATGGCCGGCCGGCAGTGACGCCGACGCTGCAGTGGCGCGAGGGCAATCATGTCTATTGGCATTCCTCGAGCGCCAGCCGTGCGGGCCGGCTTTCGGCGGGGATGGATGTCTGCCTGACGGTCTCGATGCTTGATGGCATGGTGATGGCGCGCTCGGCTATGCATCACTCGGTCAACTTTCGTTCGGTGATGATTTACGGCAAGGCGACCAAGATCGACGATCCGGAGATCAAGCTCACCAAGTTCCGCAACATGATCGAGGCTTATTTCCCGGGCCGCTGGGACCTGTTGCGTCCGGTTTCGGCGCAGGAGACGAAGGCCACCATGGTGTTGTCGCTGCCAATCGAGGAAGCGTCCGCAAAGGTCCGCACCGGCGGTCCCAAGGACGACGAGGAGGATTATGCCCTGCCGATCTGGGCAGGCGTCGTTCCGATCTCGTTTTCCGTCGGCGCGCCGATTTCCGATCCGCTCAACCTGCCGGGTGTCGAAACACCCGACCATGCGACGAATTTCAGGATCGGCTAGAGGATGGCATCGAGCGCCGCGATGAGGCGCTCGCATTCCTCTGCGGTGCCGATGGTGATGCGCAGGTGGTCGGAAATCCGCGGCTTGTTGAAATGGCGGACGAGCACCGCCTTTTCGCGAAGGCCGGCGGCGATCTCGGCGCCGGATTTCGCGGCGTGACGGGCAAAGACGAAGTTGGCTGCCGATGGCAGCACGTCGAAGCCGCGTTCGCCAAGCGCCTGTGTCACCATTTGCCGGTTGGTGATGATCTGCGTCCGGCAGGTCTCGAACCAGTCCTCGTCCTCGATCGCCGCAATGGCGCCGAGCTGGGCCAGACGGTCCAGCGGATAGGAATTGAAGCTGTCCTTGACGCGCTCCAGCGCATCGATCAGCGGACGCTGGCCGATGGCGAAGCCGACGCGCAGGCCGGCAAGCGAGCGGGACTTGGAGAAGGTCTGTACGACGAGCAGATTGGGGTAGGTCTTCGTCAGCGGAACGGCGCTCTCGGCACCGAAATCGACATAGGCCTCGTCGATGACCACCGGCTGGCCCGGGTGATTGCGCAGCAGCGTCTCGATGGCGGACAAGGGCAAAGCCATGCCGGTGGGCGCATTCGGATTGGGCAGGATGATCGCGCCGCAAGGACGATCATAGTCGGCTATGGAGATGCTGTAGTCCGCATCCAGCGGAACGGTCTCGGCGGTGATCCCGTATAGTCGGCTATAGGTCGGGTAGAAACTGTAGCTGATATCCGGATAGAGGAGCGGCAGGTCATGCTTCAGCAGGGCCTGAAAGGTGTGCGCCAGCACCTCGTCGGACCCGTTGCCGACAAAAACTTCCTCTGCCGAGACGCCATAATGGCGGGCGATCGTCTGGCGCAGGTCCAGAGCCGAGGGGTCCGGATACAGGCGTAATCCGTCTTCGGCCGCGGCGCGAATGGCGGCCAGCACCTTCGGCGACGGACCAAAGGGGTTCTCGTTGGTGTTGAGCTTGACGAGATCGGCTATGCGCGGCTGTTCGCCCGGCACATAGGGCTGGAGATCATGGACGACCCGCGACCAGAACTTGCTCACAATACTTGCCTTTCTAGCTCTTGCGGTTGGCGACGAAATGCGCCGTCTCGATGAGAATGCGGGCCGCAGCGCCATAAGGTGCCATCAGGTCTTCGGCTTGGGCGACGAGATGGGAAAGCCGTGCTTCCGCCCAGTCGGCGCCGTGCAGGGACACCAGCGTGCCCTTGCCGCGTGCTGCATCCTTACCTGTCGCCTTGCCCATCGTTGCGGCATCCGATGTCAGATCCAGAAGGTCATCTGCAAGCTGGAAGGCGAGGCCGAGCGTTTCGCCGTATCGGCGCATGCGCTGCCGGTCCTCGGATGAGGCACCGGCAATGACCGCCCCCGCCTCGCAGGCAAAGCGGATCAGCGCGCCGGTCTTCATCGCCTGCAGCATGACGATGCCATCTTCGTCGGGCGCCTCTCTCTCGGCTGCGAGATCCAGGGCCTGGCCGCCGGCCATGCCGCCGATGCCGGAAGAGCGCGCCAGCATGCGCAGGAGCTCCACCCGGGCAGAGGCGGAAAGCGGCGTTTCTTCCGCGGCGACGACATCGAAGGCATAGGTCAGCAGGCTGTCGCCGGCGAGAATGGCGGTCGCTTCGTCAAAGGCGATATGAACCGTCGGCTTGCCGCGGCGCAGGTCGTCGTCGTCCATGGCCGGCAGATCGTCATGGACGAGGGAATAGCAGTGAACAAGCTCCAGCGCCGCCCCGACCCTAAGCGCCGCCTGCGGATTGCCGCCGAAGAGGCGGGCACCTTCGAGAACCAGAAACGGACGCAGGCGTTTGCCGCCGTTCAGAACGGCGTGGCGCATGGCGGCGAGCAGGGTCGCAGGCCGCGAAATCTCGTCATCCAGAAGGCCATCGCCAAGCAGGTCCGCAAGGAACATCTCCACACTGCGGGCGTTGTCGGCAAGGCGGTCTGCGAGGTTGGTGGCGTTCGTCGTCATGCTCGCTCTTTGGCATGGCGGCGGCGAACTGGCAATGGATTTCAAACATCGCCGGCAGGGCTGGTCATCGGCTACGGGCCATGTTTTAAGTGACGTCCGCAAGGCAAGTTGACCGGGACCACCACAAGAAACCGGCAGGGGGAAAGATCAGTGGCGGCCAGATGGCGTTTTTTGTCGGGGACCCGCACGCGTTCCACACTTCGGCGGATTGTACGTGTCGTCGTCTTCCTTCTGATCCTGCCCTATATCCTGATCTTCGCATACCTGTTGCCGGTGCATCCCGTTTCGACGCTGATGATCGCTGATCTCGCCACCTTCCAGGGCTATTCCCGCCAATGGGTGAAGCTCGATGACGTCGCGCCGGTGCTGGTTCAGTCCGTGATGATGTCGGAAGACGGCCAGTTCTGTTTTCACGACGGTGTCGACTGGGAGCAGATGCGCGGCGTCGTCGATGATGCGCTGGACGGCGAGGCCACCCGCGGCGCCAGCACCATCCCCATGCAGACGGTGAAGAACCTGTTTCTCTGGAACGGTCGCTCCTTCCTGCGCAAGGCGTTGGAACTGCCGCTGGCACTCGCCGCGGACGCCGTCTGGTCGAAGCGGCGGATCATGGAGCTTTACCTCAACATCGCCGAGTGGGGCCCCGGAATTTACGGCATCGAGGCGGCGAGCCAGCATTACTTCAACATACCGGCCTCCAAGCTGTCGCGCCGCGAGGCCGCCTACCTGGCCGTTTCGCTGCCAAATCCCATCGAGCGCAATGCCGCAAAGCCGAGTTCCGGCATGAGGCGTCTGGCCTCGATCGTCGAGCGGCGGGCGCGGGCCTCAGGCGAATACATCAAATGCATTTATGATTGATCGCAAACCTATTCATTTGTCTGCAAGTCGCTGACAAGGCTAACGTCAGCCCGATGGTAATCTTTGGAGACAGGCGTGAGCGAACTTCTTCTTTATGTCGGCAACAAGAACTATTCCTCATGGTCCATGCGACCCTGGTTAGCGCTGAAGGCAGCGGACATTCCCTTCCGAGATGAAGTCATCCCGTTCGATTTTCCGGGTGGAAACACGGCCATCAAGGCTGTCTCCGAAACCGGCAAGGTGCCGCTTCTCGTCCACGGGGGTTTCAAGGTCTGGGAATCCCTGGCGATCATCGAATACGCCGCGGAGCTTTATCCCGATGCCGGCATCTGGCCCGGCGACCGCAAGGCGCGTGCCCGGGCGCGCTCGGTATCGATGGAGATGGCCACCGGCTTCCAAGCGCTGCGCAATGCCTGCCCGATGAACCTGCGCCATACGCCGCAGCAGCTGGAGGTCGGAAGCGACGTCCTGGCCAACCTCGCCCGGATCACGACGATCTGGAAGGAATGCCTCGCGGATTCCGGCGGACCCTTCCTGTTCGGCGCCTTTTCGGCCGCCGATGCCATGTATGCGCCGGTCGTCAGCCGGTTCATGAGCTACATGCTGCCGGTCGACGATGTCTCGGCCGCGTATATGAGCGCCGTGGCCGGGCATGCCGCCTTCCAGGCGTGGGCTGCCGACGCGGCGAAGGAGACCTGGGTGGTGCCGGAGGACGAAGTCTGAACGAGAGTCTCCCCCGACGCTAAAAAAATCCCTGTGGGGTATGGCCAAACGTCGCTTGCGCATGTATAAGCCGGCCCAATTTCCGAAATAGGGGCATGTCCATTTCGGCCAACAAGGCGGCTGAAGGCATATGCCGTCAGTCCAGTGGAGTAAGTCAAATGGCTGTACCGAAAAGAAAAACGACCCCGTCCAAGCGCGGCATGCGCCGTTCGGCCGACGCCATCAAGGCATCGGCATATGTTGAAGACAAGAACTCCGGCGAACTGCGCCGCCCGCACCATATCGATCTGAAGACCGGTATGTATCGCGGCCGCCAGGTTCTGACGCCGAAGGAAAGCGCATAACTTAAAGCGCCTTCGCTTCACTGCGATTTTGAAAAGGCTGGCCGTTCGCGCCGGCCTTTTTGTATTTGTCTCGCCATCCGCATAAAGTATTGTGCGTTGCGGCGAGATTCGCGAATGGCTGCATGTGCAAAGCCTTTCCATCCGATCCGCCTGACATGACACTCCGGATGAGGTTTCCGCAATGCTTGCAGCACTGCCACTGATGATCGTGCCGTTCCTGCTCTACAATGCCGTGATGATGGGGCTTGTCGGTGCAGATGGCGTCAATGCACTTGGCAACGTCATCACCTCGGTGCAGATGCTCTCGGGCGCCGACTGGACGCTCAGCCTCGGTGACATCCTGATCGTCGTGTCGCTGGTGGCGCTGTTCTTCGAGATCCTCAAGGCGACGCTGCACAATTCCGCCTCGCTGCTCAATCACATGCTGTCGATGCTGGTCTTCATCGCGTTTCTGGTCGAGTTCCTGCTCGTGCGCGACGCGGCAACACAGATCTTCTTCATCCTGATGGCGATGTCGCTGATCGATGTGGTGGCAGGGTTCACCATCTCCATCCGCTCGGCCGGGCGCGACGTGTCGATCGGGCTCTGAGCGAGCCACGACCGGCATCCTTCGCGTTGCGGTGTTTCAGAGACTGTCGAGCTTGGTCTGAAGAGCCTTCAGCTGGGCCTTGAGCTCGTCAATGTCCTTGCTCTCGGTCTTCTTTTCCTCGGCCGCCGATGGCGGGGTCATGAAGGGCGAGAACATCTGCATGGCCTGGTGGAACATCTCGGTGTTCCGCTTGACCTGCTCTTCCATCAGTTGCATCGGCATCTGCAGGTTCTTGGCGAGCGGGGCGTCACCAAAGGCCTTGCCGATCTGCTCGCGCATTTCCGTCTGCTGCTGGCCAAAGGCCTTCATCGAATGCTCGAGAAAGCTCGGGACGACCATCTGCATCTGGTCACCGTAATAGGTGATCAGCTGGCGCAGGAAGGAAATCGGCAGGAGGGTATTCCCGGTCTTGGATTCCTGCTCGAAGATGATCTGGGTGAGCACGGAGTGGGTCAGGTCTTCGCCCGACTTGGCGTCCTGGACGGTGAACTCTTCCCCCTTCTTGACCATCTCGGCCAAGTCCTCGAGGGTCACATAGGTGCTGGTGCCGGTATTATAGAGACGACGATTGGCATATTTTTTTATGATGATCTGGTCGCCATTCTTGGCCATTGCTAACTCCTGCTCCCAAAACGTCCAGCGTTTCCTCTTAGATAGGAACTGTAAGCGCAAATTGCCGGTCGTTACAATCGATTTGTGCATTGCAGGAATTCAAGATCCGGCAGCGCGGGATACCGCCGCAATGTCCTCCTTCATCTCATTGAAGTCATTTGACTTCGCATCCAAGCTTTGTCAGTTTCGAGGAAATGGACAATAGCGCCAATGAGGAGGCACCCATGAGTGAACCAAGCATCGTCATCGCCAGCGCGGCCCGTACAGCGGTCGGCTCGTTCAACGGCGCCTTCGCCAATGTTCCGGCGCACGATCTCGGCGTGACGGTCATCAAGGCCGTGCTGGAGCGGGCCGGCGTGGACGCCAGCGACGTCAACGAAGTCATCCTCGGGCAGATCCTGACGGCCGGCCAGGGCCAGAACCCGGCCCGGCAGGCAGCGATCAATGCCGGCATCCCGATCGAAGCGACCGCCTTCGGCCTCAACCAGCTCTGCGGCTCGGGCCTTCGTGCCGTCGCGCTGGGCGCCCAGCAGATTGCAACCGGAGATGCCTCCATCGTGATCGCCGGCGGCATGGAATCCATGTCGATGGCGCCGCACTGCCAGCATCTGCGCGCCGGCGTGAAGATGGGGGACTACAAGATGATCGACACGATGATCAAGGACGGCCTCACCGACGCCTTCAATGGTTACCACATGGGCAATACGGCTGAAAACGTCGCCAAGCAGTGGCAGCTGTCGCGCGAAATGCAGGATGAATTCGCCGTCGCCTCGCAGAACAAGGCCGAAGCCGCCCAGAAGGCCGGCAAGTTCAAGGACGAGATCGTCGCGCATGTGATTTCGACCCGCAAGGGCGATGTCGTCGTCGATGCCGACGAGTACATCCGTTATGGCGCGACGCTGGAGAGCATGGCCAAGCTGAAGCCGGTGTTCGAGAAGGACGGCACGGTGACCGCGGCCAACGCGTCGGGCATCAATGACGGCGCGGCTGCAACGCTGCTGATGAGCGAAGCCGAAGCCGCCAAGCGCGGCATTCAGCCGATGGCCCGCATCGTCTCCTGGGCAACCGCCGGCGTCGATCCGAGCATCATGGGCACCGGTCCCATCCCGGCATCGCGCAAGGCTCTGCAGAAGGCCGGCTGGAGCATCGGCGACCTCGATCTCGTGGAAGCCAACGAGGCATTCGCCGCGCAGGCCTGCGCCGTCAACAAGGACCTCGGCTGGGATCCGTCGATCGTCAACGTCAATGGCGGCGCGATCGCCATCGGCCATCCGGTCGGCGCATCCGGTGCGCGCGTTCTCAACACGCTGCTCTTCGAAATGAAGCGCCGCGGCGCCAAGAAGGGTCTTGCGACGCTTTGCATCGGCGGCGGCATGGGCGTTGCCATGTGCGTCGAGGCGATGTGATCACGACTGACATTCATTAGGGGAACTGGCCTGCCGTGACATGCCGGGCGGCGGGCCTCACAAAACCAGACTGAAGGCCGGCTTAGAGTTCCAGTCACAAGCATCTCGGGAGGACTATATCATGAGCAGGGTGGCCATCGTTACGGGTGGGTCGCGTGGTATCGGCGCGGCGATCTCGATCGCATTGAGGGATGCAGGCTACAAGGTTGCCGCAAACTATGCCGGCAATGACGAGGCGGCAGCGAAGTTCAAGGACGAAACCGGCATTCCGGTGTTCAAGTGGGACGTCTCGTCCTACGATAGCTGCGTCGAGGGTGTCGCCAAGGTGGAAGCCGAGCTCGGGCCGGTCGACATTCTGGTCAACAATGCCGGCATCACGCGCGACGCGATGTTCCACAAGATGACGCCGGACCAGTGGAACGCCGTCATCAACACCAACCTGACGGGCCTGTTCAACATGACCCATCCGGTGTGGAGCGGCATGCGTGACCGCGGCTTCGGCCGGGTCATCAACATTTCCTCGATCAACGGCCAGAAGGGCCAGGCCGGACAGGCCAATTATTCCGCGGCAAAGGCCGGCGATCTCGGCTTCACCAAGGCGCTTGCCCAGGAAGGCGCGATGAAGGGGATCACCGTCAATGCGATCTGCCCTGGCTATATCGGCACGGAGATGGTGCGCGCCATTCCGGAAAAGGTGCTCAATGAGCGCATCCTGCCGCTGATCCCGGTCGGACGCCTCGGCGAACCGGAAGAGATCGCGCGCTGCGTGCTGTTCCTTGCCTCCGACGATTCCGGCTTCATCACCGGGTCGACGATTTCGGCCAACGGCGGACAGTTCTTCGTCTGATGAGATCGGATTTCACGCTCTTCGAAATGGCGCCTGCGGGCGCCGTTTCTGTTTCCGGCAAAGGTTAAAATCCGGATCAAAAGCGCCCCAAGTTGCGCGATCGGCAACTGAAAATATGGTTAAAATATTGTAAATCAACAATATTTAGTGATGAACAAACCGGGAAATCTTCCATGTCAGCGATTCGTCGCCGATTCGTTCCGGCTTTGACCTGAAGGTTAATGGCGGTGCGTCTTGCGGCCGGATACTCGCTGCTCAGGCGGACATCGCCGGGCTGTTTTTTCCAGCCCGGAGATGCATGATCGAGCGTCCCACCATGAAGCAGATCGACAGGCCGTTGACGAAGCTCCAGGTGGCCTGCATCGGCCCGCTTGCAGCGGCGGCGGGATTGATCACCGTCAGGACGCCATCGACGTAGTTGACCGTGAAGATGACCATGAGCAGTCCAAGGGAAAGCCATTCGCCCTGCAGGAGCAGCTTGCCGTTTGCCAGACGTCGGGTCTGTCTGGCCGGCTTCAGTGTCAGAAGGGCGGAGAAGGCTGCGATGATGCCCGCGGAAGTCGAGGCGAGAACGTCGGCATCCAGGCCAGCCATGAGCAGCCTGCGGAGAGCGAGCAGGGTCAGGATCGAGGGCAGCAGGATGAGCGAGTTCGGAGAGACCTCACGTGTCCGGGTCCGTTTCAGCCCGCGATAGATGAGCAGCGCCAGGATGAGCCATACCCAGGCGGGTGTGTGGGCGAGAATGTCGATCGGCATTTGCATGATGTCCTATGCTCCAGTACTCAGGATGAAAGATGTGGCGAAGGGACGCTTGGCATGTCGCCAGCGGAGAACGAGGGCAATGACGGGTTCGTATAATGCGTGAGGGCTACGTGGACGGCTCGTCCTTGCATTTGGCGCTACGCGAAATGCAGGCGGAATTTTCTAGCTGGCGAACCTGGGTCGCACTCGCCGTCGTCATCGCGCTGCTAATCGTTTCCGGCCCTTTCCAGACCATGACCACGCTGTCGCTGCCACAGCGCAGCCTGTATTGGTGCGCGCTGGTCGTCACCACATTCGTCGCCGGCAATTTCGCAGGTACATGGTGCAATTACGCCATACGCGCCCGCGAATGGCGACAGCCCTGGCGATTCATGACGGTCGGGGTCAGCGCCGGCGTTCCGGCCGCCATAGCGGTCACAGCCATCAATGGTACCGCCTTCGGATGGCAGATGCTTGCGCTGGCAGAGATCGTTGAGCTTGCCGCTTACAGCATCTTCATCAGCGTTTTGGTTGCCGGACTGTTCGCGCTCTACAGCAGGTCGGCGGCCGAGGCGCCGGTCGCCGTTGATGCGGGTGCGGAAGATGATCTGCCGGCCATCCTGCGCCGCCTGCCGTTTCCGAAACGCGGGCGGCTCGTGTCGATCTCCGTCAGCGATCATTACGTCGAAGTCACGACGCTGAAAGGGCGGGAAATGCTGTTGATGCGCCTGCGCGATGCGGTGGCGGAGTGTCCTCCGGAAAAGGGTCTGCAGATTCACCGCTCACACTGGGTGGCTCTTGCGGGTGTGAAAGGCGTCTATCGCAGCGGCGGCAAGGTGATGGTGGAGACGGTGGCCGGCGATCACTTTCCGGTCAGCCGGTCCTATCTCGCCGATGCGCGGGCAGCGGGCCTGAACGCCTGATCCGGCCTCGCAAAGGTTAACAACGATCGCCAAACTGCTGTCCGGAAACGGCCCATAGGTCGCAAATTTATGGTTAAAATATTGTAAATCCACAATATTTAGCGGTGAACAAACCGGGAAATGACGGAAGTCAGTGATTCGTCGCCGATTCGTTCCAGCTTTGGACCGAAGGTTAATCGAGGCGTTGTTTTGGCGGTGCAAAGGTCGTCTTCGCGGCAGGTCGCTGTTGGGCCCTGATATCAGGAATTCGGCAGGAAGTCTTAACGCCGGACAGTCGAACTTGCGTCGATGAGGATTTCCTGATTCACTATCTGGTGTGACGGCGATATTCGGGTGGAAGATGTAGCGGTGAACAAAGCCTGAATCTGCGCGAGTCAGCGATTCGTCGCCGATTCGTTCCTTTGCTGTTCCGAATCTTAACCGTTTGGTTTGACTCTCGAATTTCGGCCACCACCGAAGTTGGGGCTTGCCTTGTCTGCCCTTAGTCGCCATGTGTCTGGCGGTGGTCCAGCCTTCTTCGCCGGGGGCGGTCACCCTCTCGTTTTTGCGTGGTGTGATAGTGACGATCCAACCCATGATCCTGAGCGGCCGCGGCGTGACCGCGATGCTCGGTCCGACCAATACCGGCAAGACCCACTATGCCATCGAGCGGATGCTGGCCTACGGGACGGGCGTCATCGGCCTGCCGCTGCGCCTGCTTGCGCGCGAGGTCTACAACAGGCTGGTGGAGCGGGCAGGCGTCGCCAATGTCGCGCTGGTGACGGGAGAGGAAAAGATCTCGCCGCCAAGAGCGCGCTATTCCGTCTGCACCGTCGAGGCCATGCCGAGGGAAACCAGCGCCGCTTTCGTGGCGATCGACGAGGTGCAGCTTGCCGGCGACCTGGAACGCGGGCACATCTTCACCGACCGCATCCTGCATCTGAGAGGCCGCGAGGAAACGCTGCTGCTCGGCGCCGACACGATGCGGCCGATCCTGAGGCAGATGCTTCCCGGCATTACCCTTGTCGAGCGGCCGCGCATGTCGCAGCTCTTCTACGCGGGCCAGAAGAAGATCACGCGACTGCCGCAGCGAAGCGCGATCGTCGCCTTCTCGGCCGAAGAGGTCTATGCGATCGCCGAACTCATCCGCCGCCAGCGCGGCGGCGCGGCGGTCGTGCTCGGCGCGCTGTCGCCCCGGACCCGCAACGCCCAGGTCGGCCTCTATCAGGCCGGCGACGTCGAATATCTGGTCGCGACCGATGCGATCGGCATGGGCCTGAACCTCGATGTCGATCACGTCGCCTTCGCGCAGGACCGCAAGTTCGACGGGTTCCAGTACCGCAATCTCAATCCGGGCGAACTCGGCCAGATCGCCGGCCGCGCCGGACGCCATGTCCGCGATGGCACGTTCGGGGTCACCGGACGGGCGGAGCCGTTCGACGAGGAACTGGTCGAGCGTCTGCAAAATCATGAATTCGATCCGGTGAAGGTGCTGCAGTGGCGCACAAAGGCGCTCGATTTCTCCTCGCTGAACGCCTTGCGCCGGAGTCTCGAAACACCGCCGCAGGTGCCGGGCCTGACCAAGGCGCTGCCGGCGATCGATCACGAGGCTTTGGAACTGCTCGCTCGCTATCCGGAGATCATCGATCTCGCCACCACGCCCGAGCGCGTCGAGAAGCTCTGGGAAGCCTGTGCGCTGCCCGATTATCGCCGCATCACCCACGCACAACACGCCGACCTGATTTCGACCCTCTATTCGGATCTCGTTCGCCATGGCGTCGTCAACGAGACTTTCATGGCCGAACAGGTCAGGCGGTCGGACCGGACGGACGGGGAAATCGATACTTTGTCGGCGCGCATTGCGCAAATTCGAACTTGGACTTATGTGTCCAATCGCCCAGGGTGGCTAACCGATCCGACACACTGGCAAGAAAAGACGCGTGAAATCGAGGACCGGCTGTCCGACGCGTTACATGAGAGGTTGACGAAACGCTTTGTTGATCGCAGGACTTCTGTGCTCATGAAGCGGCTTAGAGAGAATGCGATGCTGGAAGCAGAAATCAGTGTGAATGGCGATGTCTTCGTGGAAGGACATCACGTCGGTCAGTTGGCCGGTTTCCGGTTTTCGCCGGTCTCCGGGGGCAGCGGACCTGACCAGAAGGCGGTCGAGGCTGCGGCCCAGAAGGCGTTGTCGCTGGAATACGAAGCGCGCGCCGCGCGGCTTTACGCGTCCGGCAACAGCGATCTCGTCATCGGTTCGGACGGGTATGTGCGTTGGCGGGGCGAACCCGTCGCGCGGCTTTCGTCCGGCGATCACATTCTTCATCCGCGCGTGATCCTGCTCGCCGACGACCCGCTGAGCAGCAATGCGCGCGAGCATGCGACCGCGCGCGTCGAGCGCTTCGTCAATCATCACATCGCGACCGTCCTGAAGCCGCTTGACGATCTGTCGCGCGCCGAAGACCTGCAGGGTCTCGCCAAGGGCCTGGCCTTCCAGCTGGTCGAAAATCTCGGCGTCCTGTTCCGCCGCGACGTCGCCGACGACGTGAAGTCGCTCGATCAGGATGCGCGCAGCTCGATGCGCAAGTACGGCGTACGTTTCGGCGCATACCACGTCTTCATGCCGCTTCTCCTGAAGCCGGCTCCGGCGGAACTGATCACGCTTCTCTGGGCGCTGGCCAATGACGGCCTGGACAAGCCCGGCTACGGCGACCTGATCCCGGTTCTGGCCGCCGGCCGCACGTCGATCGTGACCGACAACACGTTCGAACGCGCCTTCTACAAGCTCGCCGGCTTCCGCTTCCTCGGCAAGCGCGCGGTGCGCATCGACATTCTCGAGCGCCTGGCCGACCTGATCCGTCCGCTCCTGCAGTGGAAGCCAGGTTCCGGCGCACGTCCGGACGGCGCCTATGACGGCCGCCGCTTCACGGCGACGACGGGCATGCTGTCTATCCTGGGGGCGACGCCGGACGACATCGAGGAAATCCTCAAGGGTCTCGGCTACCGTGCCGACCAGGTTTCCGCGGAAGAAGCCGCAGCATTCCTGGCGAGCCAGGGCGGCGAGGCGCCTGCCGCTGAAGGTGACGCCGCCAAGGCCGATGCCGCGGCGGAAAGCACCGAGCAGGATGACGCCGCTGACGATGCCGACGTTGAGGAAAGCACGACTCCGGCTGAAAGCACCGCCGCAACCCAAGAGGTGAGCGCCGCCGCAACCGAGACGGCCGATGCGCCGGCCGCTGAAAAGGCCGAGACGGACGCCGCCGCGGCCGACGCTGCCGTGGCCGAAGAACCGAAGCCGGTTCTGCTCTGGCGCATGGGTGGCCGCAGCGACAACCAGCAACGCCGCCCGCACGGCCAGCAGAAGCAGGCCCGCTCCAATCGCGGCGAGGACGGCCGCAGGGATCAGCCGCGCGAAAATCGCGAGAACCGCGACAATCGCGGCAAGGGCGGCAAGCCCAGCCGCAATCAGCGGCACGACGGTCCGCGGCCCGAGAAGGGGCAGCGCAACGATCGTCACCAGCAGGCCAAGCCGGTGCGCAAGGAAAAGCCGATCGATCCGGATTCACCTTTCGCAAAGCTTGCTGCGCTGAAGGAACAGATGAAGAAGTAAGCGATGGCGGAGGAAGAGCATCCGGTTGCAGCGGCGCGACAGCGCCTCGACAAGTGGCTGTTCTTCACCCGCCTCGTCAAATCGCGCACGCTGGCGCAGGATTACATCCGCTCGGGCCAGATCCGGGTCAACGGCGAGCGGGTCAACGCCTCAAGCGTGCAGATCAAGATCGGTGACCGCATCGAGGGCACGCTTTCCAGCCGCGACATCGTCGTGGTCATGCGGGATGGCGGCATGCGTCGCGGGCCGGCCGAAGAGGCCCGACGGCTCTATGATGACTTCTCTCCGCTGCCGGGTGAGACAAAACGCCTCAGCCCCCTCGAGCAGGCCGTGCGCACACCGGGAACAGGGCGTCCAACCAAGAAAGAGCGTCGGGCGGTCGATCGGCTGAAGTCGGAAGACGATTAGAAAACTCTGCCTCAAGCCGGCCGAAATCGGAAACGGAATGCCCTTGCCATCAGGGATCAAAGCCGTTACCTCACAAATGAAATGAGCGTATTGGATTCTCCGGACGAACCCCGGAAAGCCGCGCTGCCCGGTATATCAGGACGTCAGGGCTGATCGTCCAAATTAGCATAGCTGGAGTGTCTCGTGACTTATGTCGTGACGGATAACTGCATTCGCTGCAAATACACAGACTGCGTCGAAGTCTGCCCCGTGGATTGCTTCTACGAAGGCGAGAATTTCCTGGTCATCCATCCCGACGAATGCATCGATTGCGGCGTTTGCGAGCCGGAATGTCCTGCCGAGGCGATCAAGCCGGATACCGAGCCGGGCCTCGACAAGTGGCTGAAAATCAATACGGAATATGCCTCAATCTGGCCAAACATCACGACCAAACGTGATCCGCTTCCCGAAGCGACCGAGATGGATGGCGTCGAAGGCAAGTTTGAAAAGTTCTTCTCCGAAAAGCCCGGTTCGGGCGATTGATCGGAGTGCATATCCTTCCGTTACGGAAGGTTTCGTTTGAAGGATTCCGTTGCATGCCGGCGGTGAACCGTCGGGCATGCCCGGTGGGCATGTATTGATTGATTTTATCATATTTTTGTGGTAGACATTCTCCATCTGGTCCACCACGCGGCAGCTATGTGCCTCAATAATCACGAAAGCTACAAAACAATTCGCGCGCGAAATCGGCATCGTCGTTGATGTCATCTACTGATTTCGATCTTCGGAGCGTTTTGTTCTCTGCATGCATTCGACCAGAGCAGAGGAAATGTACCCGTCCGTGCATTTCATTTATCCGGGCCTCACTGACCCGACTCCGGCCTTGTTGGGCCGGCAGTGTAACAGGGAGTTTTTGAATCGAATGACGACCCAGCAGAAAAAATCTTCCACGCGCCACGGCTTCAAGACCGGTGAATCCATTGTGTATCCGGCTCATGGCGTCGGCATGATCTCCGCTATCGAAGAGCAGGAAGTGGCGGGCATGACGCTCGAACTTTTCGTGATTGATTTCGAAAAGGACAAGATGCGCCTCAAGGTTCCGGTCGCGAAGGCCGTGAGCATCGGCATGCGCAAGCTGTCCGAGACCGACTTCGTCGATCGCGCCCTCAAGGTCGTCCAGGGCAAGGCCCGCATCAAGCGCACCATGTGGTCGCGCCGTGCGCAGGAATATGATGCCAAGATCAATTCCGGCGATCTGATCTCGATTTCCGAAGTCGTCCGCGACCTCTATCGCGCCGAGAACCAGCCTGAGCAGTCCTATTCGGAGCGTCAGCTCTATGAAGCTGCCCTTGACCGCATGGCGCGCGAAATCGCCGCCGTCAACAAGATGTCCGAGACCGAGGCCGTACGCCTGATCGAGGTCAATCTCGCCAAGGGTCCGAAGCGTGGCAAGTCTGTCGAAGACGATGCGGCCCAGGAAGAGGAAGAAGCCGCGTAAGTGCTGGTTTCATTCATTGCGACTTTTCGAAACCCGGCCTCAGAGCCGGGTTTCATTTTTTTTGAAGAGACGACCCAAACTCTCACATTCGTGTGATTTTTTTCCTCTGCCATTGCATTGCCGCGAAACTGGGTTCACATAATAATCGTTCGCCTGACTTATTAATTGTTTTCTCGCTGGCGGGTAGTGAACAATTTCGCCGTTGGATCGTTGTACCAACGTAGGTTGCGCGGACGCATACAGATGAAGCGACCTGAATCCCTTGGGTTCCGGCGCCTTTCATAGATTTAAGACTTTATTTGCCCCAGGAGAAGTCTGATGAATAGCATTGCCATTGACCGTCAGCTGAGCAGGGTAGCCAGAAGCGCTCCATATCTCGCCCGCGAGGAGGAGCACGATCTTGCCGTGCGCTGGAAGGAAAGTCAGGACCAGGGAGCCCGCAACCGCATCGCCATGTCGCACATGCGACTTGTCATCTCCATGGCCAACAAGTTCCGCAATTTCGGATTGCCGTTAAGCGACCTCATTCAGGAGGGCCATGTGGGCCTCCTGGAGGCGGCCGCCCGGTTCGATCCCGAACGCGAGGTGCGTTTCTCCACCTATGCAAGCTGGTGGATCCGTGCGTCGATGCAGGACTACATCCTGCGCAACTGGTCGATCGTCCGCGGCGGCACCAGTTCGGCGCAAAAGGCCCTCTTCTTCAACCTCAGGCGCCTGCGCGCCAAGCTCGCCCAAGGCGACAGCCAGCTTACGGCACAGGCGATCCATCAGGAAATTGCCTCGGCCCTCGGCGTCAGCCTGTCCGACGTGCAGACCATGGATGCCCGCCTTTCCGGACCGGATGCCTCCCTGCAGGCACCGGCGATTGCCGGCGACAACGACAGCAGCGAACGGCTCGACATGATGGCGAGCGATGAGCCGCTGCCGGACGAGCAGGTGTCTGACATGATCGACAGCGAACGCCGTCGCAAATGGCTGACCCACGCGCTGGATTCCCTGAACGACCGGGAAATGAAGATCATCAGGTCCCGCAGGCTGGCGGAAGACGGCGTTACGCTCGAGGAGCTGGGTTCGGAGCTCGGAATTTCCAAGGAGCGTGTCCGCCAGATCGAAAATCGGGCGTTGGAAAAGCTGAAGGCAGCGCTTATGTCGGCTGACCCGATGCTTGCGATGCTTTAGGGTCTGATCCTTTTAGCTATTCTGTGAAAACGGCCCCGTTCGGGGCCGTTTTCAGTTTCGGGTATGGGTTCAACCCTTGGTGAAGAGGTAGTCGGTTTCCTGGCGCAGAACCTCGCCCGGACGTAGGACGGGGCTTGGAAAATTCTCGTGGTTGATCGCGTCCGGCCAGACCTGCGTTTCCATGCAAAGTCCTGAAAATGCACCATAGTTGCGGCCTTCGAGGCCCGGAACCGGTGTCGCGAGCTTGACGGCGGCATAGAACTGCACGCCCGGCTCCGTGGTGCGCACCTCCATGGAGACGCCCGAACTGCTGCTCTTGACCAGTGCCACGGCGCGCTTGGCGCCACGCTCCGTTGACAGGCAGAAATTGTGGTCGTAGCCCACCTGCTTGCCGTCTTCCATCATGCGGATCGGCCGCATTTGGCGGAAGTCGAACGGGGTGCCACCGACCGGCCGAAGTTCGCCGGTCGGGATCAGGTTCGCGTCCGTCGGCAGATAGTAATCGGCGGCTATCAGCATGTCGTGGTCGAGGATATCGGCCTTGCCGTCCAGATTGAAGTAGCTGTGCTGGCAAAGGTTGGCGAGCGTCGGCTGATCCGTCGTTGCCTCGTAGGCGACCGAGAGAACGCCATCGTCATGCACGGTATAGGTCGCCGAAATCGAGCAGTTGCCGGCATAGCCGCAGCGGCCGTCCGGATCGACGATCTCGAGGCGAACGCTGTTTTCCGTCAGGTCAGCGATCACCCAGTTCTGCTTGCCGATATTGGTGGCGCCGCCATGCAGGTGGTTGACGCCCCTCTCGTTGAGATCCAGCTGGTAGGCCTTGCCGTCGAGCGTGAACTTGCCTCCGGCGATGCGATTGGCGCAGCGTCCCGGCGTGGCGCCGAAGTTGGAGGAGTATTTCGGGTAGCTGTCGAAATCTTCAAAGCCGAGCACGAGCGGCGGCTGGTGGCCTTCGAGACGCAGATCCTGAATGACGGAGCCCCAGGTGATGACGTTGGCTGTCAGGCCGCCGCCGCGGATCGTCACGCGATAGACCGGTTCGCCGGCGTCCGTGTGGCCGAAAATTTCACGCTCCAACGGTTTGACCGTCATCTCCCATTCCTCTCGTCATTTCGGTTGATTGTATTCCGTGCCGCCTGCCAGAGGCAGGCAATTCGTTACATGGTGCGGTGCAGACTTCAAGACAATTCCCGCGTCGCCTTTTCCAGTCCGCCAAGCGTCAGCGGAAACATGCGGCCGTCCATAAGGCCGCTCAGCAGGCCGATGGATCTGGTGTAGTGCCAATAGGATTCCTTCACCGGATTGAGCCAGACTGATTTCCGGAAATGGTCGGTGATCCGTCTCAGCCAGACCGCGCCGGCCTCGGCATTCCAGTGTTCGACGGAACCGCCGGGATGGGTGATCTCATAGGGCGCCATGGAGGCGTCGCCGACGAAGACAACCTTATAGTCGGGTCCGTAGGTGTGGAGGAGGTCCATCGTCGCCGTCCGCTCGCCATAGCGGCGATTGTTGTCCTTCCAGACGTCCTCATAGATGCAGTTGTGGAAGTAGAAGTACTCCATCTGGCGGAATTCCGCCTTGGCCGCGGAGAACAGCTCCTCGACGGCGCGAACATGATCGTCCATTGAGCCGCCGATATCGAAGAACATCAGCAGCTTGACCGCGTTGCGCCGTTCGGGCCGCGTCCGGACGTCGAGATAGCCATGTTCTGCGGTAGCGCGGATGGTGCCGTTGAGGTCCAGCTCGTCCGGGGCGCCCTGGCGCACCCATTGCCGCAGCCGCTTCAGCGCGACCTTGATATTGCGGGTGCCGAGCTCGACCGTGTCGTCGAGATTGGCGAAGTCACGCCGGTCCCAGACCTTAACCGCCCGGCGGTGGCGCGAAGTCTCTTGGCCGATACGCACGCCTTCCGGGTTGTAGCCATAGGCGCCGAAGGGGGAGGTGCCGGCGGTGCCGATCCACTTGCTGCCGCCCTGATGGCGTTCCTTCTGCTCGGCGAGCCGCTCTTTCAGCGTTTCCATCAGCTTCTCGAAGCCGCCGAGGCTTTCGACAAGCTTCTTTTCTTCCTCGGTCAGATGCCTTTCGGCGAGCCGGCGAAGCCATTCCTTGGGTATGGTGGCCTCCGCCGGGTCGGCTTCCGCTCCCGAAATGGCTTCGACGCCGCGGAAATATTCGGAAAAGGTCCGGTCGAAACGGTCGATGAAGCGCTCGTCCTTCACCAGTGCGGTGCGGGCGAGGTAGTAGAAGGCCTCGACATCATAGTCTGCCAGTCCGTCCTCCATGCCGGAAAGAAGCGTCAGAAACTCCTTCAGCGTCACGGGGACGCCGGCTTGCTTCAGGCTCAGGAAGAACGGGATGAACATGCCAACGACTATAGGCCGGCGCGGTCAGCCTGTCAGCCGCTGATCCATCCGGTCGAGGCCGATCTCGGCAAGATCGTAGGGCGTCGTCTGGTAAACCTCGTTGATCCAGTTGCCGAACAAGAGGAAGGCGTGGCTGCGCCAGCGATTGAGCGGCTGCTTCTTCGGATCGTCGTCCGGGAAATAATTGTGCGGCGGCTTGATCGGCGCGCCGGCCTCGACATCGCGGAAATACTCTTCCGCAAGCGTCGTCGAGTCATATTCGACGTGGTTGAAGATGTAGAGCCGGTTGCACTTTTCCTCGGAGATCAGGCAGACGCCGGTGTCCTTCGATTCCATCAGCAGTTCCAGCCCCGAACCGGCGCGCAGATCTTCCTTGCGCACCTCGGTCCAGCGGGAGACGGAAATCTGGAAATCGTCGGAGAAGCCGGTGAGATACGGCGAGGCGGGCTTCAGGTTCTGGTGCCGGTACACGCCGAAGGCCTTTGCCGGCAGGGTGTATTTCGGAACCTTGTGGAAGTGCCAGATCGCCGCCATCGCGCCCCAGCAGATGAAGAAGCTCGAATGGACGTTGGTCTCGGTCCAGTCGAGGATCTGCTTCAATTCATCCCAATAGGTGACGTCCTCGAAGGGCAGCGTTTCGATCGGCGCGCCGGTGATGATGAAGCCGTCGAACTTGCGATCCTTCACCTCGTCCCAGGTGTTGTAGAAGGAGATCAGATGGTCCTCGGGCGTGTTCTTGGCCTTGTGGCCACCGATGCGCACCAGCGTCAGCTCCACCTGCAACGGCGAGGCGCCGACGAGGCGGGCAATCTGCGTCTCCGTCTTGATCTTGTTGGGCATGAGGTTGAGGAGACCGATCTGCAGCGGGCGAATGTCCTGCCGGAGCGCCGTCTTCTCATCCATGACCTTAACGCCTTCACGCACGAGAATGTCGCGGGCGGGGAGTTCGTCTGGAATTCTGATCGGCATCGTAGTCATCCTTCATGCGGTCGGGCGCAAGCCCGAAGACAAAAAAACCGGCGGCGAAATCGCAACCGGTCCTTGGAACATTCGTTTGTCCGCGGCCCTTTTTAGCGACTTCTTTAACGTGGCTGCAAGCCGGCCGGCCAAATCACCACGGAACGCCTATGAAATAGCGCCAAGTTGAATGAGAATCAAGAAAAAGCGCACTCAGGGGAATGTGGGCATGCCCCACGCCCCTCCCCCCAACCCCTCCCCACAAGGGGGAGGGGCATTGCCGCCGAACCCGCAGCTTCTACTTTCCATAAGTTGGCCACGATGAGGCGACGTGAGGTGAATTAGGGGCATTGCCAGTGATAGCCCCTCCCCCTTGTGGGGAGGGGTTGGGGAGGGGACTTCCTGCTATTGAGCGAAAACTTCAGCCGTCTCGCCGCGCCATGAAAGCCAGGCGTTCGAACAGGTGGACGTCCTGCTCGTTCTTCAGCAGCGCACCGTGCAGCTTCGGAAGGGCGTTCTTCGCCTCGCCGCGCAGGCTTGCCGGATCGACGTCGTCGGCGACGAGGAGCCGGATCCAGTCGAGCGCCTCGGAGGTGGACGGACGCTTCTTCAGCCCCGGTGTCTCGCGGATCTCGTAGAACTGCGTGAGCGCTGCGCGCACCAGCGACTGCTTGATGCCGGGATAGTGGACCTCGACGATCCGCTCCAGCGTCTCGGCATCCGGGAAGCGGATATAGTGGAAGAAGCAGCGACGCAGGAAGGCGTCCGGCAGCTCCTTCTCATTGTTGGAGGTGATGATGACGATCGGTCGATGGACGGCCGTTATGGTCTCGCCCGTCTCGTAGACGTGGAACTCCATGCGGTCGAGTTCCTGCAGCAGGTCGTTCGGGAATTCGATGTCGGCCTTGTCGACCTCGTCGATCAGCAGCACGACCTTGCGGTCGGCCTCGAAGGCCTGCCAGAGCCTGCCCTTGCGGATGTAATTCTTCACGTCGTGGACGCGTTCGTCGCCGAGCTGGCTGTCGCGCAGGCGCGAGACTGCATCGTATTCGTAGAGGCCCTGCTGCGCCTTGGTGGTCGACTTGACGTTCCATTCGAGGAGATCGAGGCCGAGTGCGCTCGCCACCTGGCGGGCAAGCTCCGTCTTGCCGGTGCCGGGCTCGCCCTTGACCAGCAGCGGCCGCTCCAGCCGGATCGCCGCATTGACCGCGGTCATCAGGTCCTTGCCGGCGACGTATTCTTCGGTTCCTTCAAAGCGCATCGTCCATCATTCCTGCTGTTTGATGCCCTAGACCTATTGCCTGAGCGGGACACGGGCAACAGAAAACCCGGCGGAAACGAGTTCCGCCGGGTTCTGCAGAGCGAAAGCGGAGACCGGCCTGCCTAAGGAGAACACCGCTACTCCAAAACCAGCCTCCGCCTTTCGGGCGGCACGCCCTACGCTCTGATCTCCTGACGCTGGAAGGAGACATATGCGATCGTGTAGACCACGACCATGGCTGCGATCAGGCCGGAAAGCTGGGGCCAGATCAGAAGTGCGCTTTGATCGAAGGGCAGCGGCATGCCCATGAGTGCTCCCTGCAGCTGGCTCATGAAGACGAGGCCGAGCGAGCGGGTAGCGGGATTGAGGATGGCCATCGTCGCCTCACCGAAGAGCGTGTTCGGCGAGATGCGCGACAGCGCCTGGCCGATTTCCGCCTGGTGGACGATGGTGACCGGGTTGAAGGGATCGGCCGGCGCGATGGCGCTGGCGATCAGCGGCGCGATCATGCCCCAGAAGATCGTGAAGATCAGCCACAGCGTCAGGCCGGCCAGCGCCGAGGTCGCGGGCGAGCGGAAGAGCGTGGAGAACAGGAGCGAGATCGCCAGCCAGACGCCGGAATAGGCAAGCGAGATCAGGAGGAATGTCAGGCCCCTCAAGATTTCCTCGCCGGAGGGCGGCAGGCCGAGCATGATGATGCCCATGCCGGTGACCAGCAGCCAGAGGGTGATGAGGCAGATGCCGATCACCATCAGCCCGCCGAGGAATTTGCCGGCAAGCAGGGCGTCTCGGTAGATGGGCTGCGACAGGATGCGGCTCATGGTGCGGCGGTTATATTCGCCGTTGATGGCATCGAAGCCGAGCGAGATGCCGACCAGCGGCAGGAGGAAGCCGAGGAAGGCGATGAACGACGGCAAGGGCTCCTGCGCTGTGGTGAAGATGCGCAGGAACAGGAAGGGATCCTCCCCGACCGTATTCTTGATCTGGCCGATGGCGCCGTAGATGGAGCCGATCGCCGTCAGGATGACCAGCAGCATGACGAGGTGCATGCGCGGGCTGCCCATGTGGTCTGCCGCCTCCTTCATGGCGACGGTGGCGAGACCCTTGAAAGGTGATCCTTCACGCTGCTTCATCGCGGTCGCCCTCCTCGAAATAGCGGACATAGACCTCGTCGAGGCTCGAACGGTCCATCGACATGCTCTTCAGCCTGCCGCCGGACTGCACGATCTTCGCAGCCAGCTCGTCGCGGACATCGCGGGCCGCATCGATGCGGTGGCGGCCGGTGCCGATGGTGGTGACGTTGCTGACGCCGTCGATGGCGCCGCCGACGGTAGCGACATCGCAGTCCTCGGCCTCGATCTCGATGACATAGGCGCCGCCGAGCACCTGGCTTGCGAGATCGCTGACCTTGCCGATCAGGCCGACCTTGCCCTTCCTGAACAGCGCGACCCGCGAGCAGATCGACTGCACCATGGAGAGAAGGTGCGAGGAGAGCACGATGGTCATGCCTTCGCCGGCGAGCTTGACGATCAGGTCGAGCAGTTCCTGGGTTGACTGCGGATCGAGACCCGAGGTCGGCTCGTCGAGGATCGCTACTTCGCAGGCCTTTACGAGCAGGTCGGCGATGCCGAGCCTCTGGCGCATGCCGCGCGAGAAGGTGGCGACGCGGCGGTCGATGACATGGCCGAGACGCACCCGGTCCATCGCGGCGACAATGCGCCTTGCCGCCTCGTCGCCGGGAATGCCGGCGAGCCGCGCGGTGTAGGCCAGATTTTCCCGCGCCGTCATGGAATCGTAGAAACCGACGGCATCGGGCAGGTAGCCCACCCGCCGCTTGACGGCGAGTGGATCGCGGTAGGGGTCGTGTCCGAGGACGCGGACCTCGCCGCCGGAGGGTTCGGTGAGGCCGAGCAGGAGCAGGATGGTCGTCGTCTTGCCCGCTCCGTTCGGTCCGAGCAGGCCGAAGACCTCGCCCCGCTCGACTGTCAGATCAAGGCCATCCACCGCAACGTGGTGGCCATAGGCTTTCCGGAGGCCTTTCGCCTCTATGACCGGCGTGCTCATCTGCGGCCATACCGGGCAACCGCGAAGGCGAGGACGATCACGGCGGAGCCGATGACGCCGAGGCCGGCGAGGCCCCACATGGTGGAGGTGGTGACGGTGACGCGGAAGTCGGAGCTATCCGACACGCCGTCGCCGCGGGCCGATACGGTGACCATGTAGTCGCCGGCAATCGCCTTGTCGGAGGGCGTCATGTGGACGGCGAACTTCTGGTCGCTGCCGGGTGCCAGTTCGGGAACGGTCTTCGGGTCGACTTCCATCTTCCAGCCCTGCGGCGCGCTGGCATTCAAAGCGACGTTGGCGGCCGGTGCGGAACCGGAGTTGGAGACGGTGAAGTCGAAGGTTTCTTCCTTGCCGGCCTCCGCGCGTCCGGACAGGCGGCCTTCGGGGGCGGCGAGTGCGACCTTCGGCTGGCCGGTGATGTCCAGCATCAGCGTGGTCGCGGCCTTGACCTTGTCGTTGGAAGCGCCGGCGGCGACGGGATACTGACCGGCGGAAATATCACGCGGCGGGGTGACCGAAAGCTTCACGGTCTTCGTCTCGCCGGGCTTGAAGGGCAGGCTGGTCAGCTCCTGGCTGCCATACTGTTCCTTGAAGGTGGTCTGGAAGCCGGCCGGGGCGTCGGCGAGCAGGTTGAAGGTCTGGTCTTCGGCGCTGTCGTTCTTGATCGTCAGGTCGAAGTCGAAATTGGAGCGCGGCGTGCCGCGGAGCGCCGGAAGCTTCGGCTCGATCGTCACCTTGTCCGGGTCGGCGGCGGCGAGCGTCATGGTGATCGGCAGTTTCAGCGACTGGCCGTCGGCGGTCTGGCCGATGACGGTGAAGTCGTAGGTGCCGGCCTTGACGTCCTTCGGTGCGCTGACCTTCAGCTGCAGGCTGCGGTTCTCGTCGGGGGTGACCATGGCGGCCTTGACCGGTTTGCCCCCGCCGTCAAGCTCCCATTTCCAACCGTCCGGCAGGCCGTTGACGTTGAACTCGACGCGGGCGGGCGGTTCGTTGGAATTGGCAAGACTGAGGGAAAGGGTCGCATCCTCCCCGATGCGTTCCGTAATGGCCGGATAATCGGTGGTGAGCCAGAGGCCCGAGGGTTTCATGTCGGCCTGCTGGGCCATGGCCGGAATTGAGCACAGCAAGGCGGCACCGGTAACCATGGTCACCGATGAAATGCGGCGTAAGCGATTCATCGCGTCACTCCCGAATCTGATTTCTTAGAGGCTTGTTTTTGACTTCGTTGTGGTGGCGTGTCCGCTCCCCGGCCGGTCGGACCGTGGCGCGAACAAGGAAACGCTTTGCCCGAAATGTGACCAAAGTCGGGCAGGAAAATTACAACCCTGTAATGTCAGAAAAGCCTTAAGCAGCGGCAGGCGTGCCGAAAACAAGCACAAGGACGGCAAGTGCTATTCCCGCGATGAACACAATTCTCTGCGGCAATATATCGCGCTTCTTTACTTCGAATGTTGCCAAAAGTGCCTGAACGCACTGGATTCCGTAGTAGAGGACGAAGGCCTTCGAAGCATAGGCAATGATCTCGAAAATGTCGGCCGACCATGTGACGGCAATGGCCACCAGCGCGGTCGCGAAATAGCCGCCGCGGACAGGAATGCGTCCGCGTGTCGCACCGCTGACAAGCCCGGCGGCGCCGTTCAAATCGGCCATGGCGGCTGAAAGTTGCGAGGCGAGCGCCGTCAGGATCACCAGCGGCGCTGCCGCGCTGCCGAGCGACGCAATCATGTCGATGATCTGCGTCTCGCCGCCGACGGCCGGCAGGTCCCGTGGAAAGAGCGGCGTGACGAGCAGGATGAAGGCGAGATAGATCGCCGTGGCGATCGCCTGGGCGTAGATCATCGTACGGATGCGCGTCCGGCGGTCATAGGTGTTGCCGAGATAGCGGGAGGTCTCGAAGCCTTGGACGAGGATGATCAGGCCGAGAAGGACGCTCAGCTCTTCGCCGCCGGTGTCGTGGTTGATCTCCGCCAGATGAAACGTGCCACCGTTGAAGGCAAGGAATGCAGCGTAGGCAAGCGCGGTGATCAGGCCGGCGATCAGCGCCAGCTTGGTGGCGACGGCGGCGACCTCGACATGTTCGAGCGCCCGCAGACCGCGCAGCGTGCCGATCAGCCCGAGTGCGGCGATGACGACGGTCGCGATGATCCGGCCCGTCCATTGATCGACGATGCCGTCGGCCTTCAGGGCGAAGGACGCGAAGAGGTTGATGTAGTAGCAGACCGAAATGAAATAGGCGAAGGCGAGCGCGAGGTCGGAGGCGCGCTCGAGGAACAGGAGCGGCCCCTTTTCGCCCTGCTCGATCATCTCTTCCACATGCGCGATGTTGTAGCGGATCGCCGCGCCGAACATGTAGGCGGCGACGCAGAGGAACAGCATGGCCGCCCAGGCCCAGTTGCCGGCCACATGGGCGAGAACGGGGCCCGCCACGAGGAAGCCCGATCCGATGATCGACGCCAGCGGCGTGACCGTGGCCCGCCATGTGGGCGAGGCAAGCAGTGCCGGTCGGAAGAGGACAAGCGCGGCGATCGTCGCGGTGAGGATCATGATGATATTGGTCGACATGATCCGATGCTTAGCCCCTCGGGCCGGCGATGGATAGCCGCCAAATTTGGTCGGGGACGATCTAACCGCGCAGGTGCGCTGCGGCGAAGTGCGTTGCCGAGAGCGGTTCCAGAAAGCGGGAATGGCCGCCGTCCTTCAACAGGCGGAGCGCTTCGATCTGTGTCTGTCTCCGTTCGTTGAGGTCCGCGACGGCTGTGACGGCCAGTGTGCCTTCGACATACGGAAAGGGCAGGCCGTTTTCGATCGCGCCGGCGACGACGAGTGCGCGGTACCAGTCGAAGGGCTGCAACTCGCCGTCGCGGGCATCATCCTCGGCGATATAAGTACAGGCCTTAGACGTGCTGTCGGCGCCGGCCTGCTCGACCGGGACATCGTCCAGCCGGTCATAGCCGCGGCGGTATCCTTCGAACTCGTCCAGCAGCGCAATCTCGTCGGCCAGAAGCCGGTACAGCACGCCATGCACGCGCTTCTCCGGGCTGGCTGGAACGATCGTCGCCTTGCCCGATCCGTCCCGGCCACGCTTGGAATAATCCAGCGCATAGCCGGCTATCGAGCCGATGCCGACGACCCGGGCGCTGGGGCAGCGCGCCGAAAGCCGCGCCGCCAGCATGTTCGACCCGTAGGCGAGATAAAGGCGGAAGCTCGTGCTCAGCCTTCCATCTCCTCGCGCAGCATTTCCAGTTCCAGCCACTCTTCCTCCATGGCCGTGATCTTCCCCCGAAGCGCTTCGAGTTCGGCGGCGAGCTTGTTGAAGCCGGCGGGATCCTTCGTGAAGAGATTGGGATCGGCCATCTTTTCCTCGATCTTGGCGGCCTTGGCTTCGGCCTCCTCCATCTGTTTCGGCAGGTTTTCCAGCGCGAACTTCTGCTTGTAGGAGAGCTTGCCCTTGCTCTTGTCGGCGGCGGGCTTTGCCTGTTGCTCGCTCTTCGGCTTTTCGGCTGCCTTTTCCGCCTTCTTCCGCTCCTGTTCGGCGCCGCGGCGCTGCGCCAGCATGTCGGAATAGCCGCCGGCATATTCGATCCAGCGTCCGTCCGGCGCCTCGATATTGGCGGGAACGATGGTCGAGGTCACGGTCCGGTCGAGGAAGTCGCGGTCGTGGCTGACGAGGATGACGGTGCCGGCAAAACCGGAAACGATCTCCTGCAACAGATCGAGCGTCTCGATGTCGAGATCGTTGGTCGGCTCATCGAGGATCAGCAGGTTGGACGGCCGCGCCAGGATGCGGGCGAGCATCAGTCGCGCGCGCTCGCCGCCCGACAGGTTGCGGATCGGTGTTCTCGCCTGTTCCGGCTGGAACAGGAAATCCTTCATGTAGCCGGTCACGTGCTTCTGCTCGCCGTTGACGAGCAGGTTTTCGCCGCGGCCGTCGGTGAGATAATGCGCCAGCGTATCCTCGAGGTTCAGATCCTCGCGCTTCTGGTCGAGGGTGGCGATTTGCAGATTGGTGCCGAGCTTGATGGTGCCGCTGTCGGGCGCGAGCTGTCCGGTCAGCATCTTCAGCAATGTCGTCTTGCCGGCGCCGTTCGGACCGACGAGGCCGATGCGGTCGCCGCGATGGATGCGGGTCGAAAACGGCTGGACGACGGTCCGCTCGCCAAAGCTCTTGGTGATCTTTTCGGCTTCGACCACCAGCTTGCCGGATTCGCGCGCGTCGACTGCCGTGGCCTGCACCGTGCCCTGAGGGCCTTTATGCGAGCGATATTCGGCGCGCATGGCGTGCAGTTCGCCCAGGCGGCGGACGTTGCGCTTGCGCCTTGCGGTCACGCCATAGCGCAGCCAGTGTTCCTCGCGCTCGATGGCGCGGCCGAGCTTGTGCTGTTCGATCTCTTCTTCTTCCAGCACCTTGTCGCGCCATTCCTCGAAGAAGGCGAAGCCGCGGTCGAGGCGGCGCGAGGTGCCGCGGTCGAGCCAGACCGTTGCGTTGGAGACCTTTTCCAGGAAGCGCCGGTCGTGGGAAATGACGACGAGCGCGCTGCGGCTGCCGTTCAGCTCGCCTTCCAGCCATTCGATGGTGGTAAGGTCGAGATGGTTGGTCGGTTCGTCCAGGAGCAGGATGTCGGGTTCCGGGGCCATGACGCGGGCAAGCGCCGCACGGCGGGCCTCGCCACCCGATAGCGTCGAGGGATGCTCCTCGCCGGTCAATCCGAGATGCGACAGCAGGTAGGTCACCCGGTAGGGATCGTCGCCCGGTCCGAGGCCGGCCTCGGCATAGGCCTGCACGGTGGAAAACTCGCCGAAATCGGGCGACTGCTCCAGATAGCGGATGGTGGCGGACGGGTGGCGGAAGACCTCGCCCGACTGCGCCTCGGCAAGGCCGGCGGCGATCTTCAAGAGCGTAGACTTGCCCGAGCCGTTGCGGCCGACGAGGCAGATGCGCTCGCCGGGCTCGACCTGCAGGCCGGCGCCGTCGAGAAGCGGCGCGCCGCCGAAGCTCAAGTGAATGTCGTCGAGTTTGAGAATGGGGGGCGCCAAAGGTCAGGCTCCTGTCATGTCATAGGGGCGGGCAAGGAGAATGCCGCGGCCCGATTGCAGCGAAAGGCGAATCGGGCCTTCCGCGACGTTGGATATGGTTCGCGTGGAACCGAACGCAAGGTCGAAAGTTTGCAAGGGGTAGCGGACATTGGCCAGCGTCAGCCCGGTGAGCGCCGACAGGCCGAGCACGGAGAAGAGGCTACCGCCTGGCAGATCGAGATCGCGTTCTCCGGGCAACAGCGGATAGGCTTCCTCGGTCCCGGAGGTCAGCCGCACGTCGAGACCGGTCTCGGCCAGGTGGCAGGCGTGCAGAAGATGCATCAGCGCATGATCCGACCGCTCGCCGCCCAGGGCTCCGGCGAGGATCAGCGAGGTCGCACCGCGTTCAAGCGCCACCTGGACGGCGAGTTCGCCATCGGTTGCCGCCTTTGCCGGCGGAAAGTCGAGACGTTCGACGTCCGGCCAATCGTTTTTCAGGCTGTCGGTGGACGAATCGAAGTCACCGACCCAGAGCTCCGGTGTGACGCCCAGTGCCTGGGCATGCCGCATCCCGCCGTCGGCAGCGATATAGCGCGCGCCGGCCGTTGCCGCCTCAAGCCGCGGGGTTACGGCGAGGTCGCCGCCGAGAAGAATTGTGAAGAGCGTCATGGGACAAGCGCAATAGCGCAAAACCGGGGGCGAGGGAAAGGGAAACCAGAGGCGGCAATTGCCGAATGTCCTTGTCATATAGCCGAGGGCGAAGTAAATCTCGCGGCAGATCTAACGGGGTGCACCTTCCGCAATCGCGGGACGACGCTGAGAGGCCTGAAGCCAACCCGCAGAACCTGATCCGGCTAACACCGGCGGAGGGATTAGACGCATCTCATCAGCGCGCTATCCCAACCAGCTAAACAGAGGAGGCGCGGGATGCGCAGACTGACACTTTCACTCACCATGGCCGTTGCGGCCCTGTCATTTGTTCTGCCGGCATCAGCCGCGGACAAGGTGCTGACCGTTTACACCTATGAAAGCTTCATCGCCGACTGGGGACCGGGACCGAAGGTGAAGGAAGCCTTCGAGAAAACCTGTGGCTGCACGGTCAACTTCGTCGGTGTCGAGGACGGTGTGGCGCTGCTGACGCGTCTGAAGCTGGAGGGCGAGGGCACCAAGGCCGACGTCGTGCTGGGACTCGACACGAACCTGATCGCCGAGGCGAAATCGACCGGGCTATTCGTGCCCGCCGAGGTCGACACCTCCAAGGTTTCCGTCCCGGGCGGCTTCTCCGACGACGTCTTCGTGCCCTATGACTATGGGCATTTCGCCGTCGTCTACGACACCAAGTCGATGGCCGAGCCGCCGAAGAGCATGAAGGAGCTGGTCGAGGGCGATCCGTCGCAGAAGATCGTCATCGAGGATCCGCGCACGTCGACGCCGGGTCTCGGCCTTTTGCTGTGGGTGAAGTCGATCTATGGCGACAAGGCGCCGGAGGCATGGGCCAAGCTCAAGGACCGCGTGCTGACGGTGACGCCGGGCTGGTCGGAGGCCTATAGCCTGTTCACCAAGGGCGAGGCGCCGATGGTGCTATCCTACACGACCTCTCCCGCCTATCACATGATCGCCGAAAACGAGAACCGCTACCAGGCGGCAAGCTTCTCCGAAGGCCATTACATCCAGATCGAGGTGGCGGGTGTGACCAAGACCGCAGCCGACAAGGACCTCGCCCGCCAGTTCCTGACCTTCATGGTCAGCCCGGCCTTCCAGGATATCATTCCGGAAACCAACTGGATGATGCCGGCCGCCCCGACCTCCACGCCGCTTCCGGCTGCGTTCGATACACTCGTTCATCCGGACAAAACCTTCCTGATGGACCCCGACACTGTCGAGAAGAACCGCAAGGCCTGGATCGACGAGTGGCTGACGGCGATGTCCGTCAACTGACGCTTCGATGCAGATTGCCGGCCGGGACAGACGAGGCGCGATTGTCGGCGGGGCCATTGGCCTCGCCTGCCTCTGCCTGTTCGTCGGCGTGGCGATCGGATCGCTCCTGAGCTATGGCGGATCGGGCCTGTCGATCTCGCCGCTCGGCGATCCGTATATCCGGCGCGTGCTGGTCTTCACGCTGTGGCAGGCCGGCCTCTCGACGGCTCTCTCCATCCTGTTCGCCATTCCCGTGGCGCGCGCGCTTGCCCGCCAGCGGCGCTTTCCCGGCCGGGTCTGGGTGCTGCGGCTGATGGCCGTGCCGATGGGGCTGCCCGTGCTGATCGGGGCGCTGGGACTGCTCGGTCTCTGGGGCCGGCAGGGGATGCTGAACAAGGCTCTCCTCGGCCTTGGCCTCGACAGTCCCGTGAACATCTACGGACTGTCCGGTATCCTGCTCGCCCATGTCTTCTTCAACATGCCGCTTGCGGTGCGCTATCTGGTGGCCGGTCTCGATCGCGTGCCGAACGAATACTGGCTCCTGTCGGCGCAGCTCGGTATGCGCTCCACCAATATTTTCCGCTTCGTCGAATGGCCGGTCATGCGCCGGCACCTGCCCGGTGTCGCGGGTCTGATCTTCATGCTCTGCGCCACCTCCTTCACGCTGGTCCTTGTGCTCGGCGGCGGTCCCGCATCGACAACGGTGGAGGTGGCGATCTATCAGGCGCTGCGTTTCGATTTCGATCCCGGCCGCGCCGTCTCATTGGCCGTCATCCAGATCGTCATTACCGCCATTCTCCTGTCGTTGATCGCGTTCCTGCCGGTGCCGGAGGATCACGGAACGACGACCGGTCGAACCGCCCGCCGGCCGGATGCCCGGCCGCTTGCTGCAAAAGCTGTCGACGGTGCGATCATCGCTGTCGCGACCGCTTTCGTATTGTCGCCGCTGGCCATGGTCGCCGCTGCCGGCATTCGTGCCGATCTCTTACGGCTCCTGAGCGAACCCGTCTTTTGGCAGGCAACGGCGACCAGCCTGACGATCGCCTTCTTTTCCGGACTCATCGCAGTGCTCCTCGGTCTGGCATTTGTGCGCGCGCAGCTGGAGACCGGTGGCGGCGGACCGCTTGCCGCCAGGGCATTCTCCACGGCTATCGGATCTTCCTCGTCGCTGGTCCTCCTCGTGCCGCCGGTCGTTCTCGGCACCGGCTGGTTCCTCGTGCTGCGGTCGGTGGGCGTCACCACGTCGGCGGCGCCCTATCTCGTGCTCCTCATCAACACGGTGATGGCCTTGCCGTTCGTGGTGCGCATTCTCCATCCGGCCGTCGAGGTTCACCGCCAGCGCACCCTGCGGCTCAGCACCAGCCTCGGCATGTCCGGCCTGTCGAAAATCTGGCTCGTCGACTGGCCGCTCCTGCGCCGGGCGCTTCTGATGGCGCTTTCCTTCGCGATGGCGCTGTCGCTCGGCGATCTCGGCGCGGTGGCGCTGTTCGGCTCGGATGGCTTCATGACGCTGCCCTGGCTCCTGTTCAGCCGGCTTGGCAGCTATCGTACTGCGGATGCCGATGGGCTGGCGCTGCTGCTCGGCGTCGTCTGCCTGGCATTGACGATTGCCGGAACTGTCGGCCAGGGTGGTGAAAAGGAGAGACGGGATGGATAGGCCGGACGGCAACGATATCCGCCTCGAGGACGTGCGGCTCAGGCTTGGAGAGCGTGACTTCCTGTTCGACGGCGTGTTTCCCGCCGGCAGGATCACGGCGGTCACCGGCGCCTCGGGTGCCGGCAAATCGACCCTGTTCAACCTGATCTCCGGTTTCGAGACACCGCAGGCGGGCCGCATCTGGCTCGGTGGTCGCGATGTCACCGATCTGGCGCCGGCCGAGCGACCGGTCTCGCTGATCTTCCAGGACAACAACCTGTTCGCCCACCTCGATCTCTTCACCAATGTCGGTCTCGGCATCAGCCCGTCGATGCGGCTGACGGCGGCCGACAGGGCGCGGGTCGGCGATGCCCTTGCGCGGGTGGGGCTTTCCGGCTTCGAGAAAAGACGGCCGGGGTCGCTGTCGGGCGGGGAACGCCAGCGTGTGGCATTTGCCCGGGCGCTGGTGCGTGACAGACCCTATCTGCTGCTCGATGAACCCTTTGCCGCGCTCGATCCGGACCTGCGTCGCGCCATGGCAGACCTTCTGAAGGACCTCCAGGCGGAAACCGGCAAGACCGTGCTGATGATCAGTCATGATCGTGCGGAGGTGGAACTGATCGCACACGCAATCGTTCCTATTGTTGATGGCCGGTTGGGTCGCATGAAATCCGCCGTACCGGTATAATTGCGGCTGAAACCTGCGCTGCCACAATTTGGACGCCACCCGATGGCAAGCCCTTCCGATCCCTGACGCTTGCAGCTTTGCAACGGTTGAGCGGAATGATTGCGATCCCCTAGGCAAATCGCCGGGAAATCGGATAGAGGGAGGGCGATCGGACCTGTAAAGGCTGACGGGTTTTGAGATATTCGCCAAGGCGTGGTCGCGCGGCGTGAACAGGGAGACTGCGGAACTGCTTACGAGGGAACGTCAGCCGAGGTTGAAAACCTTCGCTGCTCGGGCGATGGAACCTGCGCTTGCGAAGAGCAAGCGTGCGGGCCTGTTGTCCGTGCTCGTGGCGACGCTTGCCCTGTCGGGCTGCCAGTCGCTTCTCGACCAGACCTACGAAGCCAACGTCTCCCCGTCTTCCAGCCCGCAGATCGTCGAGGAAGTCCAGAAGGATGACCCGCGTGCACAGATGGGCGCGCGCGAACATCCCCGCATCGTCGCGAGCTACGGCGGCGAATACAAGGACGAGAAGACCGAACGGCTGGTCGCCCGCATCGCCGGATCGCTGACCGCCGTTTCCGAGAACCCGCAGCAGTCTTACCGGATCACCATTCTGGATTCGCCGGCGATCAACGCCTTTGCGCTGCCTGGCGGGTATCTTTATGTCACCCGCGGCCTGCTGGCGCTTGCCGACGATGCGTCGGAGGTGGCCGCGGTGCTCGCCCATGAAATGGCGCATGTGACCGCCAATCACGGCATCGAGCGGCAGAAGCGCGAAGAGGCCGAGGTGATCGCCAGCAAGGTCGTCGCCGAGGTGCTCTCCAGCGATCTCGCCGGCAAGCAGGCGCTTGCCCGCGGCAAGCTGCGTCTCGCCGCCTTCTCGCGAAACCAGGAGCTGCAGGCCGACCTCATCGGCGTTCGCACGCTCGGCGAAGCCGGATACGATCCCTATGCCGCCGCCCGCTTCCTCAATGCGATGGAAGCCTATGCCCGCTTCCAGTCGAGCGATCCGGATTCCGATCCGAGCCTCGACTTCCTGTCGAGCCATCCGAGCGCCCCGCAGCGCATCGAGCTCGCGCGCCGCCATGCCCGCGCCTTCGGCCCGGAGGGCAGCGTCGGCGATGTCGGCCAAGGCTATTATCTCGACGGTATCGACGGACTGCTGTTCGGCGACAGCCCGCAGGAGGGATATGTCCGCGGCCAGACCTTCATGCATGGAAAGCTCGGCATCCGCTTCACCGTGCCGGAAGGTTTCCATATCGACAACAAGGTCGAGGCGGTGCTGTCCACCGGCCCCGGCGATGTGGCAATCCGCTTCGACGGCGTGACGGACAACCGCCGCCAGAGCCTGTCGAACTACATTTCCAGCGGCTGGGTCGCTGGTCTCGACCCCGCCAGCATCACGACGCTGAGGATCAACGGTCTGGAAGCGGCCAACGCCAAGGCATCCGCCGACAAGTGGGACTTCGACGTTACCGTCATCCGCGACGGCAAGCAGATCTATCGCATCCTGACTGCCGTGCCGAAGGGCGACACCCGGCTGCAGCAGGTTGCCGACACGGTGCGGTCGAGCTTCCGCCGCATGACGCCTGCGGAAGTCGACAGCCTGAAGCCGCTGCGCATCCGCGTCGTGACCGTCGCACCGGGCGATACGATCGGCAGTCTCGCTGCCCGCATGATGGGTACCGAGCGCAAGCTCGAACTCTTCAAGCTGATCAACGGCTTCCCGTCCGGCAAGGTCCTGTCTCCGGGCGAACGCGTAAAGATCGTCTCCGAATAATCCCGCCTCCTTCTGCGCGACATCGCGCCGCCGTCCGTGCGTGCGGGTTTTCATCCGTGCCGCAATGCGCTAGACCGCGCTCACGCCCTGCAGCACAGGGGCTTTCGAGCGAACGAGGAATCGGGCATGCGTTATTTCATCACCGGTACGGCCGGGTTCATCGGCTTTCATCTCGCGCGGCGCCTGCTGGAGGACGGCCACGAGGTGTTCGGCATCGACGGGATGACGCAGTACTACAATCTCAAGCTCAAGGAAGCGCGCAACGCCGCGCTTGCCCAGTTCCCCTCCTTCACCGGTCGGATTGGCATGCTCGAGGACAACGGCTTCCTGCGCGAAGCGGTGATGGCGGCCAAGCCGGATGTGATGATCCATCTCGCCGCCCAGGCCGGGGTGCGCTACAGCCTCGAAAATCCGAAGGCCTATCTCGATTCCAACCTGGTCGGCACCTGGAACATTCTGGAGCTCGCCAAGGAGCTGCAGATCGGCCATCTGATGCTGGCGTCGACCTCTTCCGTCTACGGCGCCAATCCGGAGGTGCCCTTCCGCGAGAGCGACAAGACGGACGAGCCCCTGACCTTCTATGCCGCCACCAAGAAGGCGACGGAGCTGATGGCGCACAGCTACGCCCATCTCTACAAGTTCCCGATCACGGCATTCCGTTTCTTCACGGTCTACGGCCCCTGGGGGCGGCCCGACATGGCGCTCTTCAAGTTTGCCAAGGCGATGCTCGACGGCCAGCCGATCGAGATTTACGGCGAAGGCAAGATGAGCCGCGACTTCACCTATATCGAAGATCTGGTCGAGGCGATCGTGCGGCTTTCCGCCGTGGCGCCGGCCGAGGCGAACCGCGTTACCAAGCCGGGCGTGAGCGATACGCTGTCGCATCAGGCACCGTTCCGGGTCGTCAATCTCGGCGGCGGCCAGCCGGTCGGGCTGATGGAATTCGTGGAAACGATCGAGAAGGCGATGGGACAGCCGGCGATCCGCAAGATGCTGCCAATGCAGAAGGGCGACGTGCCGCGGACGTTCGCCGCGCCCGATCTTCTGCAGGCGCTGACGGGTTACACGCCGTCGACCACGGTCGAAGAGGGCGTGAAGGCCTTCGTGGAGTGGTATCTCGATCAGGGCCGGGCGCTGGAATAGAAAGCGGTTCTAGCCTTCCAAAACGGAGAACGCCGTAGCCAAAACCTGGCTGCGGCGTTTCCTTTTGCATCAACTGCGATTGAAGAGCTTGCGGTCGAGGCTCAGAGAACCGCCGCCTGCAAAGACGAAATAGAGGAAGATGAAGCAGAACAGGATGGCCGCATCGCCGCCATTGTTGGCGGGGAAGAAGCTGTTTGGAAAATGGGCCATGAAATAGGCGACCGCCATCATGCCGGAGAGGATGAAGGCGGAGAAGCGGGTGAAAAGGCCGAGAATGATGGCGGCACCGAACACCAGTTCCAGCGTGCCGGCAAAGCCGAAAAAGGAGAAAAGCTCCACGGCGCCGCGTTCCGATGCCGGGAAATTGAAAAGCTTTTGCGTGCCGTGCTCCATGAAGGTCAGGCCCGTGACGATCCTCAGGATCGACAGGACGAGGGGCGACCTTGCGGTGAGTGCGGCGGAAAAATTCGAACTGCTCATGAAATCCTCATCAATGTGACTGTGGCTTAGTTGGACGAAACCGTGTCCTGCGGCGGTCGATAGCAGAAAATATGAGCAGAAATATCGTGTTTTTGGTCGCCTCACGCCAATGTGAAACTTCGCGATCACGGTTGGCTCGGCGATCTCCAGCCTATGCATGGCATGCATCATCCAACGACAAATCAGCGTTGTTGCTTCGCCGCTCCGATGGCTATGTACATCATCATCCGAGCCGCTAAGCTGATGATCGCAATTATTGGAAGGACAATGCCGATGGCCACCCATTCCGCCCATTCTCACAAAGGTGAATCGTTTGCCTGGGAGGATCCTTTTCTCCTCGACGACCAGCTGACGGACGAGGAGCGGATGATCCGCGATGCCGCCGCCGGCTTTGCCGCTGACAGGCTTCTGCCGCGTGTCGAGGACGCCTATCTCAACGAGACGACAGATCCGGAGATCTTTCGCGAAATGGGCGAAGCCGGCCTGCTCGGCGTCACCGTTCCGGATGAATATGGCGGGGCGGGCGCCTCCTACGTGTCTTATGGCCTGGTGGCGCGCGAGGTCGAGCGGATCGATAGCGGTTATCGCTCGATGATGAGCGTGCAGTCCTCGCTGGTCATGTATCCGATATATGCCTACGGCTCGGAAGAACAGCGCAAGAGGTACCTGCCGAAGCTCGCGTCCGGCGAGTTCATCGGCTGCTTCGGCCTGACCGAACCCAACGCCGGCTCCGATCCGGGCGGCATGAAGACCCGCGCCATCAAGACCGACGGCGGCTACCGCCTGATCGGCTCGAAGATGTGGATTTCCAATGCCCCGATCGCCGACGTCTTCGTCGTCTGGGCGAAGTCGGAAGCGCATGGCGGCAAGATCCGCGGCTTCGTGCTGGAAAAGGGCATGAAGGGTCTTTCGGCCCCGAAGATCGGCGGCAAGCTGTCGCTGCGCGCCTCGATCACCGGCGAGATCGTGCTCGACAATGTCGAGGTGGGCGAGGAGGCGATGCTGCCGAATATCGAAGGTCTGGGTGGCCCGTTCGGCTGCCTCAACCGGGCCCGCTATGGCATTTCCTGGGGCGTCATGGGCGCTGCCGAGGATTGCTGGCTGCGCGCCCGCCAGTACGGCCTCGACCGGCACCAGTTCGGCAAGCCGCTGGCCGGCACGCAGCTCTTCCAGAAGAAGCTCGCCGACATGCAGACGGAAATCGCGCTCGGTCTTCAGGGATCGCTGCGGGTCGGGCGGCTGATGGACGAGGGCCGCTTCGCGCCGGAGATGATCTCGATCGTCAAGCGCAACAATTGCGGCAAGGCGCTCGATATCGCCCGCCAGGCCCGCGACATGCATGGCGGCAACGGCATCCAGATCGAGTACCACGTCATGCGCCACGCGCAGAACCTGGAGACGGTCAACACCTATGAGGGTACGCACGACGTTCATGCGCTGATCCTCGGCCGCGCCCAGACCGGCATCCAGGCATTCTTCTGATGACGGAGACGCGTGCAGCGCCGCTTGCGGGCCTTAAGGTCGTCGAGCTTGCCCGCATTCTGGCCGGTCCCTGGACGGGCCAGACGCTCGCCGACCTCGGTGCCGAGGTCATTAAGGTGGAAAGCCCCGAGGGCGACGACACCCGCACCTGGGGGCCGCCCTTCATCGAACGGCCGGACGGCAAGGGCGGCACGGAAAAGGTCGCCGCCTATTTCCATGCCGCCAATCGCGGCAAGTCCTCCGTCACCTGCGATTTCGCCAATCCGGACGATCTCGCCCGGGTCAAGGCGCTGATCGCCGATGCCGACGTGCTGATTGAGAATTTCAAGGTCGGCGGCTTGAAGAAGTTCGGGCTGGACTACGAGGCCGTGTCGAAGCTCAATCCGCGTCTCGTCTATGCCTCCGTCACCGGCTTCGGCCAGGACGGGCCACGCGCCGCGACGGCCGGCTACGATTTCCTCATCCAGGGCATGTGCGGAATCATGGACCTGACCGGCGAGCCCTCCGGCGAGCCGCAGAAGGTGGGCGTCGCCTGGATCGACATCTTCACCGGGCTTTACGGCGTGATCGGCATTCAGGCGGCCCTGGCCGAGCGCGAGCGCTCCGGCCTCGGGCAGCACGTCGACCTGTCGTTGCTCGACGTCGGTGTGGCCGTTCTCGCCAATCAGGCGATGAACTTCCTTGCCGCCGGCAAGATACCGCACCGCATGGGCAACGCGCATCCCAACATCGTGCCATATCAGGTGTTCCCGACCTCGGACGGCCATCTGATCATCGCCTGCGGCAATGACCGGCAGTTTGCCGCGCTGTGCAAGATGCTGGGGCTCGACGGCCTCGCCGCCGACCCCGCCTATGCGACCAATCCGGCGCGCGTGGAAAACCGTGTGGCGCTTGCCGCCATGATCTCGGAAAAGACGTCGGCCCGCACCAAGGAGGATCTGATCGCTGCGCTGGAGGCGTCCGGCGTACCCGGCGGGCCGATCAACACGGTCGCCGAAGCGCTTGGCGACAAGCAGATCGCCGCCCGCGGCCTGAAGATCGAATCCGAAGGCCTGCCGGGCCTCAGGACGCCCATCCAGCTCTCACGCAGCCCGATGGCGCTCGACAAGGCCGCTCCGGCCCTCGGTGCGGGAGAATGGGGGTTTGCTTCGGACAAGGACAAACGCTGAGAAATTGAATTGGAGCGCGGCCGTCAGAGGGCCGCGCAAAATCTGTGCGTCGGCATGCGACGTATGGATAAGGCGTGCCAAAACGACGATATATGCGCGCTAACGCACTCGTCTATCAGTCTCGATTTTTTGGAGAAACTGGAGCGGGCGAAGGGATTCGAACCCTCGACCCCAACCTTGGCAAGGTTGTGCTCTACCCCTGAGCTACACCCGCTCATCGTTCGCAGCCGGGGTAAGTCGTTGGCTGCGAGGTGTGTCGCTTGCGGCGACGGGCGCTATATGGCTCAACCAATTTCCAAATGCAACAGGGAAAAGACAAATTGGCGAAGAAATTTTCTGCGGTCGGCGTGAGCCGTTGAGCGGCAGGGGTTTTGGGGTTTGCCGCAAAGTGCGATTGCCAAATACCGGCGGGGCTCGTATCAGAGAACGACGAGCCGGAAGACCGGCGCGAACCAAGAGCGAATGAACGAACGCATGCCGAAAACAGCCAACGACCTTTTCCGCTTCCTCGACGATCTGGGGATAAAACATTCGACCAAGACGCACGAGCCGGTGTTCACCGTGTCCGAGTCCGTCTCGCTGCGCGACGAGATCCCCGGCGGCCACACCAAGAACCTGTTCGTCAAGGACAAGAAGGATCAGTATTTCCTTCTGACGGTAGAAGAGAATGCAGTTGTCGACCTGAAGGCCGTGCACAAGGTGATCGGCGCCTCGAGCCGCGTGTCGTTCGGCAAGCCGGAAAAGCTGATGGAATATCTCGGCGTGGTGCCGGGTTCGGTCACGGCCTTTGGTGCGATCAACGACGAGGGCAAGAATGTCACCTTCATTCTCGATGAAGAGTTGATGGAGCATGATATCATCAACTGCCATCCGCTTTCGAACGATGCCACGACGTCGATAGGGCGCGATGACCTCATGGCCTTCATGCGGGCGACGGGACACGAGCCGCTCGTCTTGAAAGTGACCGGCGAGATCAACATCTAAAGGCCAAGTTTAAAGCGGCCCAGATGGGTCGGTACGGGAGATTCCAATGAGCGGCTTCGACAATCCCTATGGCGGGTACGGCAATGGCGTGATGCGCGGACAGGTCAACAGCGGCACGGCGCCGGCGGGCGGTCACGTCAAGGACACGACGACGGCCGGCTTCATGAAGGACGTCGTCGAGGAATCGCGCAACCAGCCGGTTCTGGTCGACTTCTGGGCGCCCTGGTGCGGCCCATGCAAGCAGCTGGCGCCGGTCATCGAGAAGGTCGTCGCCGAAGCCGGCGGCCGGGTCAAGCTCGTCAAGCTCAACATTGACGACCACCCCGCCATTCCCGGGCAGCTCGGCGTGCAGTCCATCCCGGCCGTGATTGCCTTCGTCGACGGTCGGCCGGTGGATGGCTTTATGGGTGCCGTTCCGGAAAGCCAGGTCCGCCAGTTTATCGACAAGATCGCCGGACCGGAGGGCGCCGATCAGGCTGCCGAGATCGCCGGCGTGCTGGAAGAGGCCGACCAGCTTCTCGCGGATGGCGACTTCAACTCGGCCGGCCAGCTCTATGGCGCCGTCATGCAGGCCGATCCGGAGAATGCCAAGGCGATTGCCGGCATTGCTCGCTGCATGATTGCCTCCGGGCAGCAGGAGCGCGCCAGGGAGCTGCTTGACCAGATCGGCGACGAGCTTAAGGCCGATGCGGACATCCAGTCGGTGATCAAGAAGCTCGAACAGTTCGAAGAAGCGCGTAAGCTCGGCAATCCGGCGGAACTCGAGCACAAGCTGGCGCTCGATCCAGACGACCACGAATCGCGCATGAAGCTTGCCAAGATCCTGAATGTGCAGGGCAATCGCGACGAGGCAGCCGATCACCTGCTGCTGATCATGCGCAAGGACCGCACCTTCGGCGATGACGCCGCGCGCCGCCAGCTCCTGGAATTCTTCGATGCCTGGGGCATCAAGGATCCGGCGACCATCGCCGCCCGGCGCAAGCTTTCGACGATGCTGTTCTCCTGACAATGGGCGAACGGGCCTGATCCGGCGGCCCTTGTTTTTTCATCGGCAAGGGCCATCTTTGCAGTGACACGCTGCAACGACAACAGCGTCGAGATCACACGAGGAACAGTACAGGACGTCATGCAATGCATGCGGGCAACGCACGGTATATAAAGCGCGAAGACCTTCCCGAGACGGTTCCGGTCTTCCCCCTTTCCGGCGCATTGCTATTGCCGATGGGGCAGATGCCGCTCAACATCTTCGAGCCGCGCTATCTGTCGATGTTCGACGATGCGCTCGCCGGCTCCCGGCTGATCGGCATGGTCCAGCCGGCGCTTTGCGGCGAAGAGATCAAGGACAAGAACAGCGACAAGCCGGACCTCTGTTCGGTCGGTTGCCTCGGCCGCATCACATCGTTTGCGGAGACGGGCGACGGGCGCTACATCGTATCGCTGACCGGCATCTGCCGCTTTCGGGTGATGGATGAAATCCAGGGCGGCCGGCCTTACCGGCGCGTCCACTGCATGCCGTTCGTTTCGGACCTTTCGATGTCGGATGACGAGGACAAGCTGGTCGACCGCAAGGGGCTGCTGGCTGCCTTCCGCGCCTATCTCGACGCCAACAAGCTTGATGCGGATTGGGACAGCATCTCGCATGCGAGCAATCGCAGCCTCGTCAATTCCCTGTCGATGATGTCGCCGTTCGGCCCGGCGGAAAAGCAGGCGCTTCTGGAAGCGCCGGACCTGAAGACGCGGGCCGAAACCCTGATCGCCATCACCGAAATCCTGCTCGCCCGCACATGCGGCGGCGGCGATCCCCTGCTTCAATAGGATCGACATGGCCGACAAGCTTTCCAACGTCGATCCGAAAATGCTGGAGCTTCTGGTCTGCCCGCTGACCAAGGGCAGGCTGACGTTCGACCGCCAGGCCAACGAGCTGATTTCCGAAAAGGCGAGACTTGCCTATCCTGTCCGCGATGGCATTCCGATCATGCTGGTATCGGAAGCCCGGACGATCGAGGACTAGCGACCTCAGATGGGCTCGCCGACCAGGAGGCGGGGATTGCCCTTCTCGTTGACGCCGGCGGCCTGGCCGATCAAATAGTTTTTGACCATAGGCATGCGTTCGACCAGTCCGAGACCGAAGTCGCGGGCGATGCGCACCGGGGCTATGTCGTTGGAGAACAGGCGGTTCAGGACGTCGGTGGTAACTCCCATGCGGAACGTGTCGAAACGGCGCCACGTCTGATAGCGCTCCAGCACGTTAACCGAGCCAATATCGAGACCCAGCCTCGAGGCTTCGACAACGGTTTCCGCCAGCGCTGCGACGTCCTTGAAGCCGAGATTCAGGCCCTGGCCGGAAATCGGATGGATGCCATGAGCGGCGTCGCCGGCAAGTGCCAGACGCGGTGCGATGAACGAACGGGCGAGCGTCAGTCCAAGAGGAAAGGCCTTCTTGTCGCCGACGACCTTGAGCGCGCCGAGCTTGTGGCCGAAGCGGCGCTCCAGTTCTTCTTCGAAAAGGAAATCATCCGACGCCACCAGCCGGTTGGCGTCATCCGTCCGCTCGGTCCAGACCAATGAGGAGCGGTTGTTCTTCAGCGGCAGGATGGCGAAGGGGCCGGCGGGCAGGAAATGCTCCTCCGCGCATCCATTGTGCGGACGCTCGTGCTCGACCGTGGTGACGATGCCGGACTGGCCGTAATCCCAGCGCACGATCTTGATACCGGCCATGTCCCGGAGCTTCGAACGGGCGCCGTCGCAGGCGACCAGAAGCCGACTTTTGAGCTCCTGCCCATCGCTCAACTGAACCGTGATGTCGGCATCGCCGTTCTGGAACGAGGCGACGGTGGTGCCGTAGATGACGGAAATGTCCAGCCGCTCGCAGGCTTTCAGCAGCGCGCCGACCATCACCTTGTTGGGGATCATGTGTGCGAACGGGCGACCCTTCTCGACGTCGCCGTCAAAGGTGAGAAATACCGGGCGCACCGGATCGCCGGTCTTCGAATCGGTGACGATCATCTTCTCGATCGGCTGGGCTTCCGGCTCGATATCGCCCCAGACGCCGAACACTTCCAGCATGTGCGATGCCGCGGCGATGATGGCCGAGGCGCGCTCTTCCTTCTGCCAGACGCCGGGCGGCGCCGCCTCGATGACCTTGATCGCGAGGTTGGGGGCCGCCTGCTTGATTGCCACAGCAACGGAAAGCCCTACATAGCCACCACCTGCGATCACGATATCCAGCATCGGTCTGCTCCTCTTGAGAATGCGTTGCTGTCTTATATAGATGAAACCCGTAGAAGTTCCTATTGCATGGAGACGATCCAAAATGTCGCGAGATGACGAGAAACCCACGGCGATGGAAACCCTGATCGCGACGCTGGATCTCGAAAAGCTCGAGGAAAACCTGTTTCGCGGCAGCAGCCCCCAGGTCGGCTGGCAAAGGGTGTTCGGCGGCCAAGTGATCGGCCAGGCGCTGATGGCGGCGCAGCGCACGGTGCCGGACAACCGGTTCGTTCACTCGCTGCACGCCTATTTCATGCGCCCCGGCGATCCGTCGGTGCCGATAGTCTACCAGGTGGAGCGGCCGCTCGACGGCGCAAGCTTCGTCAACCGCCGGGTGCTGGCGGTCCAGCACGGCAAGCCGATCTTCTCCATGTCGGCCTCGTTCCACATCGATGAGCCGGGATTCGATCACCAGTTCCACATGCCCCAGGTCACGCAGCCGGAAGACCTCATCGCCGAACAGCAGTTCAAGGAACTCTATCTCGATCAGGCGCCGGAGCCGGTGCGGCGCTACTGGGCGCGCGAACGGCCGATCGAACTGAGGCCGGTGTCGCTCAAGCACTACATTTCCAAGGAGAAGCTGTCGCCTTTCCAGGATGTCTGGGTCCGGGCCACCGGACCGGTGCCGAACAAGCGGCATTTCCAGGCGGCGGTGCTCGCCTATCTTTCCGACATGACGCTGCTCGATACGTCGCTGTTTCCCTACGGCGTTTCGGTCTTCGATCCGTCCGTGCAGGCCGCGAGCCTCGATCATGCCATGTGGTTTCACCGCCCGTGCACACTCGACGACTGGCTTCTCTATGTCGAAGACAGTCCTTCGGCCTTCGGCGCCCGCGGCATGACGCGGGGCAGTCTCTATAGCCGCGACGGAACTCTGATCGCTTCCGTCGCCCAGGAAGGTCTCATTCGCCGCAGGGCACAGGCCTGACGAGCGACGCTGCAGCCATTTTGCCGTCTTTCGAGATGCGGTCGGCATATGTCGGCCACGCCATGGCGCTATGAAAGGCGCCGAAGGCGTCGTCATGCGCAGCGAATAATCAATCTGCCTAATTCGCAGGCAATAACATGGCAAATTTACGACATCTGCATGATGCTGCCTATCGATAAGGCAACTTTGGTCGCGCCTGGCGGATTGTTCGAATTCATATTCTCTTAAGCTTTCCTTATCGACAGAACCCCGATTCTCCGGCCCTCCCGAGGCGCAAATCGAATCTTTTTTCCGTCCTGAGGCCACTGGAGCGAAAACTGGCACGCCGCTTGTATGGATATATCCGGCTGGCTGCAGATGTGATTGCGCGGCTGGATCAGACTGCACCGCAATTGCGATGCAAGAAAAGGATGGGATGTCAGATGAAAATCATTATGGCCATTATCAAGCCGTTCAAGCTCGACGAAGTGCGTGAAGCTCTCACGGCTGTCGGCATTCAGGGCCTGACCGTTACCGAAGTTAAGGGATACGGCCGCCAGAAGGGGCATACCGAAATCTACCGCGGCACCGAATATGCCGTCAGCTTTCTGCCCAAGTTGAAAATCGAAGTCGCCGTTTCCTCGGACATGGTCGAAAAGGCCATCGAAGCCATCGGCTCCTCTGCCAAGACCGGCCAGATCGGCGACGGCAAGATCTTCGTCTACACGCTGGATCAGGCTGTCCGGATCCGCACCGGCGAAACCGATTCCGAAGCGCTATAAGTTACGGCCACAAGGGGGTTTTCTCACTATGTCGTTTTCCAAAATTTCTTCCATTCTCGGCCGTGTAAGCCTTGCTTCCGCCGCCCTTCTTGCGCCCGTCGTAGCCGTTGCCCAGGATGCCGCAGCCGCCGCTCCCGTTCCGGACAAGGGCGACACCGCCTTCATGTTCCTCAGCACCCTGCTCGTGCTGTTCATGATCATTCCGGGCCTCGCCCTGTTCTATGGCGGCCTGCTGCGCACCAAGAACATGCTGTCCATGCTCATGCAGTGCACGGTCGTCGCCTGCACGGTCATGATCATCTGGGTTCTCTACGGCTATTCGTTCGCTTTCGGCGGCGGCACCAGCGCCTTCTGGGGCGGCACCGCCAAGATGTTCCTCGCCGGCGTGACGCCGGAGACGACGTCTGCGACCTTCTCGGACGCGGTCATTCCGGAATACATCTTCATGCTGTTCCAGATGACCTTCGCAGCCATCACCCCGGCCCTGATCCTCGGCGCCTTTGCTGAGCGCATTAAGTTCGGCGCTGCCGTTCTGTTCTGCGCCCTGTGGGTCACCTTCGTATACTTCCCGGTCGCCCACATGGTCTGGGACGGCTCGGGCCTGATCTTCAACGTCGGCGCTCTCGACTTCGCCGGCGGTACGGTCGTTCACATCAACGCCGGCGTTGCCGGTCTGATCGGCGCCCTGATGATCGGCAAGCGCGAAGGCCTCGGCCGCGACATGATGGCTCCGCACTCGCTGACGATGACCTTCATCGGCGCTGCCATGCTGTGGTTCGGCTGGTTCGGCTTCAACGCCGGCTCCAACCTCGAAGCTTCGGGCGGTGCGATGCTCGCTGCCGTCAACACCTTCGTCGCCACGGCAACCGCAACGCTCTCCTGGTCGCTCGTCGAAAAGATGACCCGCGGCAAGGCTTCGATGCTGGGCGCAGCGTCCGGCATGATCGCCGGCCTCGTTGCCGTCACCCCGGCTTGCGGCACCATCGGCCCGATGGGTGCGATCGTCCTCGGCGCGCTGGTTTCTCCGCTCTGCTACTTCTTCGTATCGGTTGTGAAGAACAAGTTCGGCTATGACGACACCGCAGACGTCTTCGGCGTCCACGGCGTTGGCGGCATGTTCGGTGCGCTTGCAACCGGCGTCCTGACCTCGTCGGCTCTCGGCGGCGTTGGTTATGCCGACGGCGTCACCATGGGCGGCCAGCTTTACTCCCAGGCGTTCGGCGTCGTCGTCACGATCCTGTGGACGGGTATCGGCTCTGCCGTCCTGTTCAAGATCACCGATATCGTAATCGGCCTGCGCGTAGCACCGGAAGCAGAGCGCGAAGGTCTCGACCTCTCGTCGCACGGCGAAGCAGCCTATCACTCCTAATGCCTGGACGGCGCGGCCTTGGCCGCGCCGTCTGCACATCTGCAATAAGCGGTTCCGGTTCACCCGGAGCTTCCTTGCCCGGGCCTCTAATAAAGGTCCGGGTCTTTTTTTGCCCTCCGGCTCGCCTCGCATGCATGGTTAATGTCGCATTAACCGCCGTGGTTTACGGTCCCTATCATATCCCGGAATCCGGGCTGGGGTCTCGAGATCGTGCCGTCGCCGCCGCAACCATGCGGACCGCCATAGGCATGCTCGCCCCCACCCGACCGTTTTTGAGTAAAAGTGGATTGTAGGTATGGGCAGAAGCACTTCGGCAGCAATGGACAGTCGCGCGGATCGGTTTTCCCTCTCCGGGTTCGCCCTGCGGCAGGTGAAGACCTTTGCCGGGCTCGGCATCTTCATCGCGCTGGCACTGGCGGTCGCCGCGCTGGCGACATGGAACGTGGACGATCCAAGCCTGTCCTATGCGACTGATAACCGGCCGACGAATATTCTCGGTTCCATGGGTGCGGTGTTCGCCGATCTGGTCATGCAGTCCCTCGGCCTTGCCAGCGTCTTCGCCCTGCTGCCGGTACTCTCCTGGTCGCTGGCGCTGATCGCCGGCCGTCCGGTCAATCGCGTTCCGGCTCGCGTCATCGCCTGGATTGTCGGCTCCATTCTGGTTGCCGCAGTCGTCGGCTGCTTCCCGGCGCCGGTCACCTGGCCCATTCCCAACGGAACCGGCGGCTTCCTCGGCGACATGATCCTGCGTTTCCCTGCCTTGTTCGTTGGAAGCTATCCGACCGGCACCTTCGCCATGGTGCTCGCCACCATCTTTGCGGTACCGGCCCTGTGGCTCTATGCCTTTGCCGCCGGCTTCGTCGGCAAGGAAGCCCCGGTCCGCGAAGAGCGTGTCGAAATGCCGAGCGCCAAGCCGCAGGCACGGACCATCGCCCAGAGCAGCCTCGACGACGACGAGGATGAAGACGACGACCGCGAAGGAACGGGTCTTCTGGCGCTCGGAGCGCTCGCCCACTATGCCTACACCGTCCGCGCCTGGTTCTCCCGCCGCCTTGGCATGAAGTTCCGCCGCGGCGGCTCCACCTTCGATCCGGGTGAGCCCTACGACTTCAACGACGAGGAATTCGCGACGCTGAACGCGCCGCCGGTCGTCGAGCCCGAAGTGCGCGGCGGCTTCGACCGCCGCGAACCGGAACTCGACGCTGGATATGTCCCAGCAGCACGCCAGGTGGTGTCCGCGCCGTCGATCTCGGTCGATGACGAGGACGAGTATGACGACGATCCGCCGTTCGATGTGGAGCCGCAGCGGGTGGCGCCGCGCATCCAGTCCCAGCCGGCGCCTTCGCCCGCCCGCGTTGCTCCGGCGACACCTGCCGCCGCCGCTCCCTCCGTTGCCCGTGTTGTTGCGCCTGCCGCCGCACCGAAGCCCGGCAACCGCCTGGTGCGCGAGGCACAGCGTTCCTTCATCGATGCGGACGGCTTCCAGCTGCCGAGCGTCCATCTTCTGGCCGAGCCGAAGAGCATAGCGCGCGATGTGACGCTTTCTCCCGAAGCGCTGGAACAGAATGCCCGCATGCTGGAAGGCGTGCTGGAAGACTTCGGCGTCAAGGGCGAGATCATCCACGTTCGCCCCGGCCCCGTCGTCACGCTCTATGAACTGGAGCCGGCGCCCGGCATCAAGTCGTCGCGCGTCATCGGCCTCGCCGACGACATTGCCCGCTCGATGAGCGCGATCTCGGCCCGTGTCGCCGTCGTTCCGGGCCGCAATGCGATCGGCATCGAACTGCCGAACCAGAAGCGCGAAACGGTGTATCTGCGTGAACTGATCGCCAGCCGCGATTTCGAAAGCAGCAAGGCGAAGCTCGCCATGGCGCTCGGCAAGACGATCGGCGGCGAAAGTGTCATCGCCGACCTCGCAAAGATGCCGCACCTGCTCGTTGCCGGTACCACCGGCTCCGGCAAGTCCGTTGCCATCAACACCATGATCCTGTCGCTGCTCTACCGCATGTCGCCGGAACAGTGCCGGTTGATCATGATCGACCCGAAGATGCTGGAACTCTCCGTCTATGACGGCATTCCGCATCTGCTGTCGCCGGTGGTTACCGATCCGAAGAAGGCGGTCGTCGCGCTGAAATGGACCGTGCGGGAGATGGAAGACCGCTACAAGAAGATGTCCAAGATCGGCGTGCGCAATATCGATGGCTTCAACAGCCGCGTCGAGCAGGCGCTGGCCAAGGGCGAGCAGATTACCCGCACCGTGCAGACCGGCTTCGATCGCGAAACGGGCGAGGCGATCTATGAGACGGAAGAGTTCGACCTGCAGCCCATGCCCTATATCGTGGTTATCATCGACGAAATGGCCGACCTGATGATGGTCGCCGGCAAGGATATCGAAGGCGCGGTGCAGCGTCTGGCGCAGATGGCGCGTGCCGCCGGCATTCACGTCGTCATGGCGACGCAGCGTCCGTCGGTCGACGTCATCACCGGTACGATCAAGGCGAACTTCCCGACCCGCATCTCCTTCCAGGTGACGTCGAAGATCGACAGTCGCACCATTCTCGGAGAACAGGGTGCCGAACAGCTGCTCGGCATGGGCGACATGCTCTACATGGCCGGCGGCGGCCGCATCCAGCGTGTCCACGGCCCGTTCGTCTCGGACACCGAAGTCGAGGAGATCGTCGGCTATCTGAAGACGCAGGGCGCTCCGGAATACCTCGATGCCATCACTGCCGACGACGAAGATGACGATCAGGGTGGCGGTCCGTCCGGTACGTCCAACCTCGCCGATTCGGACGATCCCTACGATCAGGCGGTCGCCATCGTTCTCCGCGACGGCAAGGCCTCGACGTCCTACGTCCAGCGGCGACTGGGCATCGGCTACAACCGCGCCGCATCGCTGATCGAGCGCATGGAGCAGGAGGGCATCATCGGTCCGGCGAACCACGCCGGCAAGCGTGAGATCCTGGTGCCGACGGAGCGGGATATCATCGAAGGCCACAACTGATCGCGGACACGAAAAGGTGAGGCGGGCGCCTTGCCGATGTCACGAAGAAGCCTAGTTTCGTTGGCAAACGGTGGGTCTGTGCAAGGAAAACGATATGAAAAACACAAAAAGTCTTCCGGATTATAGTCTTACCCGGCGTCAGTTCGCAGGAAGCCTGGCCGCTGCTGCCGTGCTGGCGTCTGTCCGTCCGACCTTCGCTGCGACGGCGGACGAAGCCTCCGCCCAGAAGATCGCCGATCATTTTTCTTCCGTCAAAACTATGATGGGCGAATTCGTGCAGTTCGGCCCGCGCGGCGACCAGACCGGCGGCAAGTTCTATATCGAGCGTCCGGGCAAGCTCAGGTTCAACTATGCCGACCCGTCGCCGATGCGCGTCATTTCCGATGGCAAGGCAGTTGTCATAGGCAACATGAAGCTTGGCACATGGGAGCTCTATCCGCTCTCGAAGACCCCGCTCAGCCTGCTGCTCGCCGATCACATCGACCTGTCCGACGACATGGTCCGAGGTGTGAAGACGGAAAAGGACCTGACGACGATCGTCATGGGCAACAAGACCGTCTTCGGCGATTCGACGATCACCATGATGTTCGATCCCAAGACCTACGACCTGCGTCAGTGGACGATCCGCGACGCGCAGGGCAAGGACACGACGGTGATGATCATCAATGTCCAGACCGGTGTCGATTTCGGCCGGCGGGTATTCGAGATTCCCTATGACGAGGTTCGTCGCTGATCGCTGCGCGGTTTCGACGACGCCCCTGTGGATAAGAGGCGGTGCGCCACATGGCTGCACCGCCTTTTCTGTTCAAGGCCGGCAAATTTGCCTAAACCGTTGGGACAATCCGACGAGGCCTGCCCATGACACTTTCGATCACCACCTGGAACATCAATTCCGTACGGCTGCGCATGCCGATCGTCGAGCAGTTCCTCAATGCCTATCAGCCGGATATCATCTGCCTGCAGGAGACGAAGTGCTCCAATGACCAGTTTCCGTCCAAGCCGCTGAAGGCACTCGGCTATCAGCATCTCGCGATCCACGGCCAGAAGGGCTATCACGGCGTGGCGATCGCCTCCCGCATACCGATCACCGAAATCGTCAGCCGCGATTACTGCCAGGTCGGCGATGCGCGGCACGTGTCCGTCATTTTCGAGAAGGCGGGCCGCAAGATCCGCCTGCACAATTTTTATGTGCCGGCCGGCGGCGACGAGCCGGACCGGTCGATCAATCCGAAGTTTGGTCACAAGCTCGATTTCGTCGAGGAGATGAAGCTGCTGCACGCGGAGGCGGATGAAGGCGTCTCGTCCATTCTCGTCGGCGATCTCAACATTGCGCCGTTTGAGGAAGACGTCTGGTCGCACAAGCAGCTTCTGAAGATCGTCAGCCACACGCCGGTCGAGACCGAAGGCCTTCTGGAAGTCATGCGGAAGGGCGCCTGGGTCGACCTGATGCGCCAGCACGTGCCGATGACGGAGAAGCTCTACACCTGGTGGAGCTACCGGGCCAAGGACTGGGAGGCGGCCAATCGCGGCCGGCGGCTCGATCACATCTGGTCATCGGCGGATCTGGCGCCGGCACTGGCGCGGGTCGATGTGTTGAAGGAAGCGCGGGGCTGGGACCGGCCGTCCGACCACGTGCCGGTTACGGCGCACTTCGATATGTGAGCGGATAGACCGTTACTGGAAGCGATGCCGCATCGAGGCGATGCGGCCGATCAGGGCGCTGAAGTTTTCCCGGAGGCGCTGCTCGACGATGGCGCCGATATCCGGATATTCCTCGACCAGCCGATAGAAGAGGGCGCGGGATATCTTCAGGAGCTCGCAGTCCTCCCGCGCCACGGCGGTCAGCTTACGGCTGACCGCTGATATCAGCGCCAGTTCCGAAATCAGCGATCCCGGCAGCGCGACGGCCTGTTCTTCCTGATTTCCGGCGCGGTCGACCGCAATCATCTGCAGGCTGCCGTGGACGATCACATAGGCGCAGTCGGCCGGTTCATTCTGTCGGAAAAGAACGCCGCCGGCGCTTAACTGCAGGTGTTCGGCGCCGAACGCGATCAGCCGCAGCTGGTCGCCGTTCAGGCCCTTGAACAGCGGCACTTTCGACAGAATGTTGATATCGGTGTTGAGCGCCATTCAGCGGGGATCCTACGGTACGATCTTGTAACCGCCGTTTTCGGTTACGAGAATTTCCGCATTGGAAGGATCGCGCTCGATTTTCTGGCGCAGGCGATAGACGTGGGTCTCCAGCGTATGGGTGGTGACGCCGGAGTTGTAGCCCCAGACCTCTTCCAGCAGCACATCGCGGGTGACGACCTTCTGTTCCGCCCGATAGAGGAAGCGGATGATCGCCGCTTCCTTTTCCGTCAGCCGGATCTTCTTGCCGGCTTCGTCGGTCAGGAGTTTCTGGCTCGGCTTGAAGAGATAGGGCCCGATGTTGAAGGTCGCGTCCTCGCTCTGCTCGTGCTGGCGCAATTGGGCGCGGATGCGGGCCAGCAGGACGGCAAAGCGGAACGGCTTGGTGACGTAGTCGTTGGCGCCGGCTTCCAGGCCGAGGATGGTGTCTGCGTCGGTGTCATGGCCGGTCAGCATGATGATCGGCGCCTTGAAACCACCCTTGCGCAAGAGCTTGACCGCCTCGCGGCCATCCATGTCCGGCAGGCCGACATCCATGACAAGGAGATCGACCGGATTGGCGCGTGCAGTCTGGATGCACTTCGTTGCCGTTGCTTCCTGAAGGATGTTGAACTCGTCATAAAGGGAGAGCTGTTCCGTCAGCGTCTCCCTGAGATCGTCATCGTCATCGACCAGCAAGATGGTACGGGCTGTCATGCGTGCGCCTTTTCTCGAGCAATGGCTGACCGCCGGACGAAAAGTCGTTCTGGCAAATCAGGGAATGGTGTACCGGTTTTTGCGGGATAAGGCAAAATGCCTGTCCCAATTGAGGAGCCAGCAAGGGCGAAAGTCTGTGAACAAACGGGTCAATACAGCCGGCGGAATGATAAAGCCAAGACAAAACAGCGTGATCACCGTCCGTCGCAGTCCGCTCGATGCGCGCCGCGGTCTCCTTAGACTGGAGCATTTGACTGTCCCAACGGCCCTTGGACGATCCGGGATCGGCAGCGGCAAGCGCGAGGGCGATGGCAAGACGCCTCGGTCGGCGATGCGGCTTCTCTACGGCTTTTATCGCGTCGACCGTATCGCGCGGCCTGCAACCCGACTGCCGATGCTGGCGCTGAAGCCGGGCATGCTATGGTGCGACGCGCCGAACCATCCGGCTTATAACAGCATGGTGACTGGCCCGCTTTCGGCAAGCCACGAGACGCTGATGCGCGACGATCATCTATACGATGTCTGCCTCGTCATGGACTGGAACATCCAGTGCCGCAAGCGCGGCGGCGGCTCGGCGATCTTCCTACATCTCGCGCGCCCCGGATACAGCCCGACGGAAGGCTGCGTCGCCGTCAGCCTTCCGGACATGCGCCGACTGTTGTCCATTGCCCGCTATGGAACTGTCGTGAAGGTGTTATGAGGCTCGCTAGGGCAGGCCGCGGGGCGTGACAAAGCGTTCCAGCCGGCCCGTACCAGCCGCCAGGTTCAGCCAGTCCGAATCGACGAAATCGATGACGGCCAGGCCCGCGGTCGGGAATTTCCGGGTGAGATCTTCCGTCGCCTCGCCATCACCAAGCAGCGCCAGCGCGAGATCCTGAAGTCCCGGATTGTGCCCGATCACCAGCAGGCACGCGCAGCGCGGTGTCTGGCTTCGGATGACATTGGCGACGCGCTCTGCCGGGGCTTCGTAGAGATCGCGTGCATATCCGGCGTCAGGCTCTCCTGCGATATGCGGCTGAAGCAGCGACCACGTCTGACGAGTGCGCACGGCCGTCGAGACGATCACCCGATCCGGCATCAGGGCTTCCCGGGCCATATATGCGCCCATTGCCGGCGCGGCCTTTTGACCGCGCGGTGCGAGCGGTCGCTCGTGGTCGTCGATCCCTTCGGGCCATGCGGATTTGGCGTGGCGCAACAGCATCAGTCGTGGCATTGAATACCTCTCGTTCCAACCTTGATCAGGATTTGCGCCAGGGGTTACCAAATTCCTGTCTTGCCCTAGGTATAGGGTCGATCTGAAATCCCTGCCGGCGTCAATCCGACTGCCGGTGCCACCATTCCGGTGGAAAACTCAAGAGACAATCTGGAGGATCAGCATGAGCAGTCAACCAACAATCGCGCTCAATGACGGCAATTCCATTCCGCAGGTGGGCCTCGGCGTCTGGCAGACGCCGGACGAGACGGCAGCACCTGCCGTGCGTGCGGCAATCGAAGCGGGTTATCGCCATGTCGATACGGCGGCGGTCTATGAAAACGAGCGCGGCGTGGGTGAAGGTCTCAAGACATCCGGCATCGCACGGTCGGAAATCTTCCTGACGACCAAGCTCTGGAATGATCGTCAGGGCTATGATTCGACGATGAAGGCCTTCGATGAAAGCCTGCAGCGGCTCGGGACCGACTATGTCGACCTCTATCTCATTCATTGGCCGTCGCCGCATCGCGGTCTCTTCGGCGACACATGGAAGGCTTTCGTCAAGCTCAAGGAAGAAGGTCGTGTCCGTTCGATCGGCGTGTCGAATTTCGGGGCCGAGCATCTGAAGCAGATCATTTCGGAAACCGGTGTCACGCCGGTGCTCAATCAGGTCGAACTGCATCCGGATTTCCAGCAGCGCGCCCTTCGCAACGTGCATTCCGCGCTCGGCATCGCCACCGAATCCTGGAGCCCGCTGGGGCAGGGCAAGCTCTTGTCGCATGACACGATTGCCGGCATCGCCGAGAAGCATGGCCGCACAGCGGCGCAGATCATCATCCGCTGGCATATCGAGAACGGCCTGGTGGTCATTCCGAAGTCGGTCAATCCGGACAGAATCGCCGAGAATTTCAAGGTATTCGATTTCTCGCTGGATGCCGACGACATGGCGACGCTGGACGGTCTCGATTCGGCGTCCGCCCGCATCGGACCGGACCCGGTAACCGCCACGTTCTGATCGCCGGGAAAGGCCTACTTGTCGACGAGCTTCAGGACCTTGTCGAAGACTTTCAGAACCTGCTGCAATTCATGGCCGCGTTTGAGGATGCGGCCATCGGTGTTGATCACCGAATACGCGCCCTGCTTGGCTGCAAGCTTCGGGTTCTTCTCGACGCGGTAGAGCGGCAGTTCGCCGGACCGCTTGAAGATCGAAAAGACGGCGCGGTCCTTCAGGTGATCGATTGCGTAATCGCGCCACTCGCCTTCACCGACCATGCGGCCGTAGATCCGGAGGATCAGATCGAGTTCGCGGCGGTGGAAGGTAACAGGGAGCGGGTCCTTGGCCTTGCGGTACTCCTGGAGATCGACAACGATCGACGCATCGCCCGACATGGTCTGTGAGCGGTAAGGCCCTTCTGTCGAATCAGTCATATCTCTCCCGCGGCGTGAACATGACAACGTCATGTCAGTTTGCCCCAGATGCTGCAAAATGCAAGGGGAGCGATCATTGCCGCAACGGCGGGGCGGGTGAGGCCGATTAATCGCTGACACGCCGCATTTCAGTCAAAACTCAGCCGCATTTCGGGGTGACAGTATCCATGTTGCCTGGCGCCCTAGCGCCAATCATGGTCCGGTCCTGGTTCATTGCCCCCAACCCCAGCCCCAAAATGAGCCAAGGCCGGACCACTTCATTTCAGGTCCGCGGCAATACCTTCAGTGACAATCAGCTTCAGTTTTTCGCCATCACGGTGGTCGCGCCGAGAATGGCGCGTGGCGTGCCGTCGTCGGCATATTTCTGCAGCAGCACAGCGCAGCCATTGCCCTTGACGTTCTTGAACACGCTTTTCGGCAGGCTGATCTTCAGGTCGCTGCCATTCCACATGCCGACCGTCTGCACGTCGGTGACGCTGTGCCAGTAGGTGATCGACTGGCCGCTGTTTTCGCCGGCCTTGATCTCGACGGTGTTCCTGTCGTTGAAATAGACGACGACGACATCGGCCTTGCCGGAGCCGGCTCCGATCTCGATGTCGAGCTCATCCCCGTTCATGACAGCGCGAACCGGAACGGTCATGCCTTTGCCATCGGCCTTCTGCTCCGCCAGCTTGGCGTTTATGCCCGGTACGTCCGAGCCGATGATGTGGTCGCGGCCGTTGAGGATCGCCTGCGGCGTGTAGACGCCGCTGCGACCGAGCATCTTGGCGTAGCCGTATTGGCGTGCCGTGAAGGCGGGAGCGCTCATCGTGTCGGGCCAGCCGAGCGAGTTCCAGTAGTCGACGTGATAGGAGAGCCCGACCACGTCGCCCTGCTGGATCAGCTTGCCGAGCGCCGCATCGGCAGGCGGACAGGAAGAGCACCCCTGAGAGGTAAACAGCTCCACCACACCCTTTGGTGCGCTCTCGGCATTTGCCAATCCGCCCGACAGCAGAATCGCCGCCAGTGCAGTCCAAATCGTCTTCATGTCTATTCCCTGCGAGGCGCGTCCGGCGCTGCCTCTTCTGTCTAGATGATTATCCTGAACATAGTGAAGCCGGGCTTCAACAGGAATTCACTTTGGGGTGAGCAGGACGCGATAAATGCTGGATTCCGCTGCCTTGCACGCGGCGCGTCGATCGTCCACCTTCGGCGAAAGTCCGAAACCCCGTGATAAAGGCCGAGCCGCCATGCCCGTCATCCGTCTTGCCGATGCCATTGTTGAACGCTCCGATCCCGCCAGACCCGATCCGGAGCTCGGGACCTATTGGGCGGCGCTCTTCAGCGACACCGGTGGTCTCACGCAGTTCGGGGCGTTTCTGGAAGTGCTGGCGCCCGGTTCCAAGTCGTCGCACCAGCACTGGCACGAATGCGAGGACGAGTTCGTTTACATGCTGGACGGTGAAGTCACTCTGGTCGAGGGTGATGGCGAGGTGGCGATGCGGCCCGGCGATGCCGCGACCTTCAAGGCCGGCGTGGCGCTGGGCCACCGGCTGGAAAACCGTTCGGCCGCCGAAGCGCGGTATCTGGTGGTCGGCACCCGCTCGCCGGACGACGTGGTGCATTATTCAACCAAGGACCTGCTGCTGACAAAAACCGCCGGCAAAAAGGTCCTGACCGACCGCGCCGGAAATCCGGTGAAGCGATAGTCGTCAGTCTTCGACATTGGTTTCGCAGTGCTCTTCCGGCAGGCTTCCCGGCATGCGCGCCCGGATTGTCCGGTTTCGCCCGGCCGCCTTGGCGGCATAGAGCGCCTCGTCGGCGCGCTTGAAGATGTCGTGTATCTGTTCCTCGCCTGACGTCTCGCACACTCCGAAACTTGCCGTGATGCCGCCGCGCGGCAAGGGCTCCATCCGCACGTCTTCGAGCGCCTTCCTCACCCGCTCGGCAATTCGCCAGCCCTCTTCCAGCGATGTCTCCGGCAGGACCAGGCAGAATTCCTCGCCGCCAAAGCGGGCGGCGATGTCGAAGCTGCGCAGGCTGCCTTTGAGTACCTCTCCTGTGGCGGTCAGCGCGCCGTCGCCGGCATCATGACCGTGGCGATCGTTGATCGTCTTGAAATTGTCGAGGTCGAGCAGAACGACCGACAAGGGCTTGCCGCTTCTTGCGGCCTTGGCGATCTCCTCCTGCAATCTTTCCGTCAGCCAGCGGCGGTTGCCGAGGCCGGTGAGGTCGTCGGAGAGCGCCTGCTGGCTCAATTTCCTGACCGTCGACCCGATTTCGAGGGTCATGGATGTGATCGCGTCGGACAGAATGCCGATTTCGTCCCGCCTGCCGCCGTGCATGCCTTTCCATCCGGGACCGCCGGCCTGGTGGGCGCTGAGCGCCGATGCCATGGCGCGCAAGGGGCGAAGATAGAGGTTGAGGATGACGAGGCAGCAGACCGTACCGAGCAGTGTCGCCCCGGTCAGCAATACGAGGATGCCTTTTGCCCTGGGTTCGTCGTCGAACGACAGATAGGCGATGGTGGCAATCAGGGGCAGATGAATGCAGACGAAACAGGTGGCGAATATCTTCAGTGTCAGTGACATGCGAAGGATGCGCGTGGCCGGACTCAAAACTGGCATGCTATGCTCGTGACCTTCCCGTGTTCTCTTTCGTCCCAATCCCTGCCGCCGCTGCAACCTAGGCACGGGTATTTACCGAAATGCTAATGTAGTACGGGCAGTTTTAGCGATCGGTTCATTGTTTTCATCTCTCCCCAGTCATCCTCCGGCGAGCCATCGTTCGCAGCATCAGTGCAATATTAAACCATATGGTTGACTATTGGCGGTGACCCTGTATATTCAACCGTATGGTTAAGCAAACAGACCCCCAACTCGATATCGTCTTCCATGCCCTTGGCGACGCCACGCGCCGCCGGATGCTCGGCGATCTGATCGACGGCGAGAAGACCGTGAGCCAGCTCGCGGAACCCTTCTCGATGTCGCTCGCCGCGGCCTCGAAACACATCAAGGCGCTGGAAAATGCCGGACTCATCCGCCGTGAAGTGCGCGGGCGGGTCCATATCTGCCGCCTCGATCCTGGCCCGCTCGCATCCGCCAGCCGATGGCTGAGCGTCTACGAGCGCTTCTGGACCGGCCGCCTCGACGTGCTGGAGCAGCTCTTGCGCGAGGAAGATCAGCGCAACGCCAACGACCCCGAAAAAGGAGAGAGAGAATGACCGATGCCCCGACCCTGGATGCCTATGGCATGCTGACCGAGCCCGCGACACTGAAAATCGAACGGCTGCTTCCCGGCCCCGTCGAGCGGGTCTGGGCCTATCTCACCGACAGCGACAAGCGCCGGCAATGGCTTGCTGCCGGGGACATGACGTTGGCGGTCGGCGCGCCGTTCAAGCTGACATGGCGCAACAACGAGCTGACCGATCCGCCGGGAAACAAGCCGGCCGATTTCGGCGACGAACACAGCATGGAGACCCGCATCACCGAGCTGCATGCGCCCTATCGGCTTGCGTTTGCCTGGGGCGAGCGGGGCGAGGTGGTGATCGATCTGGATCCGCGGGGCGACAAGGTGCTGCTGACGCTGGTGCACAAGCGCATCTCCGACCGCAGGAACGAAGTTATGATCGGCGCCGGCTGGCACGCCCATCTCGACATCCTCGCCGCCCGGATTTCGGGCACCCGGCCGGAGCCCTTCTGGGATCACTGGCTCGCGCTGAAGGAGGAGTATGAGGCGCGGATTCCGAAGTGAGGCCGATGCTGAAAACACAAACAGCGATGTCCAACAAAAAACCGCCGGGTGATTTCTCGCCCGGCGGTTTTGTTATTCATGGGTCTCTCCTTATCCCCGGAACAGGCCCGGGGATGGAGGATGCCGTTTGTCTCAGGCGGCCAGCTGGCGGAGAACCGTCTGCAGGATGCCGCCGTTGTTGACGTAGGTGACTTCGTCGAGCGTGTCGATGCGGCAGATGATCGGGATATCCTTCACCGTGCCGTCGCCATAGGTGACCTTGGCGATCTTCTTCTCGCGCGGCTTGACGCCGTCGAGGCCTTCGATCGATACGGTCTCGTCGCCCTTCAGGCCGAGGCTTTCCCAGGTCGTGCCTTCCTCGAAGACGAAGGGCACGATGCCCATGCCGACAAGGTTGGAGCGGTGGATACGCTCGAAGGACTGGGCGATGACGGCGCGGACGCCCAAGAGGTTGGTGCCCTTGGCAGCCCAGTCACGCGACGAGCCGTTGCCGTACTCGACGCCGGCGAAGATGACGAGCGGAACGCCCTCTTCCTTGTACTTCATGGCCGCATCGTAAATCGACATCTCTTCCTTCGACGGGTAGTGGATGGTGTAACCACCTTCCTTGCCGTTCGGGCCGAGCATGTGGTTGCGGATGCGGATGTTGGCAAACGTGCCGCGCATCATGACTTCATGGTTGCCGCGGCGCGTGCCGTACTGGTTGAAGTCGGCCACGCCGACGCCATGCTCGGTGAGGTAGGCACCGGCCGGCGATGCCGCCTTGATGGAGCCTGCCGGCGAGATGTGGTCGGTGGTGATCTTGTCGCCGAAGAGACCGAGGACGCGGGCGCCCTTGATGTCGGTGACGCCAGCGGCCTTCATGCCCATGCCGACGAAGTAGGGCGGGTTCTGCACGTAGGTCGAATCATTGTCCCAGGTGTAGGTCTGGCCCGACGGTGCCTGCACGGCCTGCCAGTTCTCGTCACCCTTGAAGACGTCGGCGTACTTGGCCGCGTAAAGCTCGCGGGTCACGTACTTCATGACGAATTCCTGGATTTCCTTCGACGACGGCCAGATGTCCTTCAGATAGACCGGGCCGTCCTTGCCTTCGCCGATCGGCTCGGAGGTCAGGTCCATCTGGACCGAACCGGCGAGCGCGTAGGCGACGACGAGCGGCGGGGAGGCCAGGTAGTTTGCCTGGACGTCCGGGGACACGCGGCCTTCGAAGTTGCGGTTGCCGGAGAGAACGCCGGCGGCAATCAGGCCCTTGTCGTTGATCGTCTTCGAGATCGGACCCGGCAGCGGGCCGGAGTTGCCGATGCAGGTCGTGCAGCCGAAGCCGACGAGGTTGAAGCCCAGCGTATCGAGGTCCTTCTGCAGACCCGAATTGGCGAGGTATTCGGCAACCACCTGCGATCCCGGTGCGAGCGAGGTCTTGACCCACGGCTTGGTCTTCAGGCCCTTGGCAACGGCGTTGCGGGCGAGAAGGCCGGCGGCGATCAGAACGCTCGGGTTCGACGTGTTGGTGCAGGAGGTGATCGCGGCAATCGCGACGTCGCCATGACCGAGATCGTAGTCGGTGCCTTCAACCGCGTAGCGATTGGAGAGCTGGCCCGGCTTCTTGTAGTCGTTCTCGAGAGCGGTCGCGAAGTTCGGTGCGATCGTTTCGAGCGGCAGGCGGCCTTCCGGACGCTTCGGGCCGGCCATGGACGGGACGACGTCGCCGAGGTCGAGTTCCAGCGTGTCGGTGAAGACGAGGTCGGAGCCGTCGCCTTCGCGCCACATGCCCTGAGCCTTGGAATAGGCTTCAACGAGCGCGATGCGCTCCTCGGTGCGGCCGGACATGGTCAGGTAGTTGACCGTTTCTCCGTCGACCGGGAAGAAGCCGCAGGTCGCGCCGTATTCCGGACCCATGTTGCCGATCGTTGCGCGGTCGGCGAGCGTCATGTTGTCGAGGCCGGGGCCGAAGAATTCGACGAACTTGGAAACAACGCCCTTCTTGCGCAGCATCTGAACGACGGTCAGGACGAGGTCGGTTGCCGTGCAGCCTTCCTTGAGCTTGCCGGTCAGCTTGAAGCCGATGACTTCCGGCAGCAGCATGGAAACTGGCTGGCCGAGCATAGCGGCTTCGGCTTCGATGCCGCCCACGCCCCAGCCGAGAACGCCGAGACCGTTGATCATCGTGGTGTGGCTGTCGGTGCCGACGCAGGTGTCGGGGTAGGCGACGGTGTCGCCGTCCTCGTCCTTCGTCCAGACGGTCTGGCCGAGATATTCGAGGTTGACCTGGTGACAGATGCCGGTGCCGGGCGGAACCACGCGGAAGTTTTCAAACGCCTGCTGGCCCCACTTCAGGAAGCGGTAGCGCTCGCCGTTGCGCTGGTATTCCAGCTCGACGTTGCGGGCGAATGCGGTGGGGGTGCCGAATTCGTCGACGATGACCGAGTGGTCGATGACGAGGTCGACGGGAACGAGCGGGTTGATCTTTTCCGGATCGCCGCCGAGGTTGACCATTGCGTCGCGCATGGCGGCGAGGTCGACGACGGCCGGCACGCCGGTGAAGTCCTGCATCAGGACGCGGGCCGGGCGGTAGGCGATTTCATGTTCCGTCTTGCCCTTGTTGGCAAGCCAGGCGGCGACAGCTTCGATGTCGGCTTTGGTGACCGAGCGGCCGTCTTCGTTGCGAAGCAGGTTTTCCAGAAGAACCTTCATGGAATAGGGAAGCTTCGAAACGCCGGCGAGACCGTTGGCCTCGGCTTTCGGGATCGAGAAATAGACATAGTCCTTGCCGTTGACGGACAAGGTGGTGCGACAATTGAAACTGTCCAGTGATTTAGCCACGGATAGAACCCCGCTTCGTCTGATCAGCCAAAACTGACGTGCGAACGCCCGGCGCATTTGATGCGCAAATGGGATGCGGGTGCGACCATTTCCGCTGTCCGCACGTGAGAACCAGAAAGGTTTTCATGTTCGGCGCTTGGATAATGAACACGCCGGCCGCTGGCGTGGTTGCGGGCGTTATAGATAATTTCTAAGAAAGGTGCCAGACCAATAAGCGGTCAATTTCTATAATTTTTTGCAATGCGCAAAATCGCTTGCCGCAGGACCGAGACAGGATACGCCTTCGCTCATGAAGCTCACCGTCGAAAATGTTTCCGCCCGGCGCGGGGAGGATTTGCTGTTCCGCAATATCGCGTTCGAACTGCAATCCGGCGAGGCGCTGCTGCTGACCGGCAAGAACGGTTCGGGAAAGTCGACGCTCATCCGCGTGCTGGCGGGCCTCATCCGGCCGGAGACGGGGAGTGTCGTCTTTACCGGCATCGACGGTTCGACCGAGCATCCGCTTCGGGAGGCGAGCCATTATCTCGGCCACCGCAATGCCATGAAGCAGGAACTGACGGTCGAGGAGAACCTCCGCTTCTGGCAATCCTTCATGGGCGATTTCGACGGAAACATGCGCACGGACATCCGTGCCGCTGCCGAAGTCATCGGTCTGTCGGGTATCCTGCATCTTCCCTACGGCTATCTGTCGGCGGGGCAGCAAAGGCGCTTCGCCATGGCGAGGCTCATCACCGCCTACCGGCCGGTCTGGCTTCTCGACGAACCGACGGCGGCACTCGATGCAAGCGCCGACCAGATGTTCGCCCGTCTCGTCGAAACCCATCTCGCCATCGGCGGCATAGTGATCGCCGCCACGCACCAGCCGCTCGGGCTCAAGGATACCAAGGAGCTGACGATGAAGGGGTTCGAGTATCTGGAGGGGGAGGATTGATCTTGGCCAGCTTTTCACTTGCCGCCAAAAGACCCTCTCTGCCCTGCCGGGCATCTCCCCCACGAGGGGGGAGAAGACTTGCGGCGGCGCATTACGCCGCCACAAGCGTTGTGTCTGGGGTAAGCCCCTCCCCCTTGTGGGGAGGGGTTGGGGAGGGGCCTTCGCCAAAAGGATTTGCACATCCATGACCGCTCTCTTCCTGCGCGATCTGAAACTGTCGATCCGGGCCGGCGGCGGGGCGCTGATCGGCATCCTGTTTTTCCTGACGGTGGTTGCCGTCATTCCGTTCGGGGTCGGGCCCGATCTCAATCTGCTTTCGCGAATCGGGCCGGCGATCATCTGGATCGGCGCTCTGCTGGCAGCACTTCTCGGCCTCGACCGGCTGTTCCAGGCCGACCGTGACGACGGATCGCTCGACCTCATCCTCATGCAGGAAACGCCGCTGGCGCTGACCGTCTTCGTCAAGTGCCTGGCGCACTGGGCAGCGACCGTTCTGCCGCTGGTCATCGCCTCTCCGCTGCTCGGTCTGTTCATGAACATGAGCGAGACGGCGATCGCGGCGGCTTTCGTCACGCTGCTCGTAGGGTCGCCGGCGATCACCTTCATCGGTGCGGTCGGGGCGGCTGTCGCCGTGGCGCTGCCGCGCGGTGGTCTGCTCGTCTCCATCCTCGTGCTGCCGCTGACGATCCCGGTCTTGATCTTCGGCGTATCGGCGACCTATGCGGCCGTGGAAGACCCGGCGCCCTTCCTGCCGCCGTTCATGTTCCTGACCGCGATCATGTTGTTCTTTGCGGCAATCGGTCCGCTTGGCGCGGCGCTGGCGCTCCGGCATGCTGCCGACTAACGCGGATTTGAACGCCAGGCTTGACCAGGATCAATTGCGGGGCTTCCCGTATCGGGGTATGAAGCGGCCATGAACGGAACAAGCCTCTCCCTTTCCAAGATCGGCGATCTCGCCAACCCGACCCGCTTTCTGGCGCTGGCGACACGGCTCATTCCGTGGCTGGCGGTCATCACCACCGTCCTCATGGCCGTCGGGCTCTATCTGAGCTTCACGACCGAAGGCGACTACCAGCAGGGCGATACGGTCCGGATCATGTACATTCACGTGCCGGCCGCCTGGCTGTCGATGATGTGCTACACGATCATGACCCTGTCGGCGATCGGTACGCTCGTCTGGCGCCATCCGCTGGCCGATGTCGCCCACAAGACTGCCGCGCCGCTCGGGGCCGCCTTCACGCTGATCGCGCTCATTACCGGCTCCTTCTGGGGCAAGCCCATGTGGGGCACATGGTGGGTGTGGGATGCGCGGCTCACCTCGGTCTTCATCCTGTTCCTGATGTATCTCGGCCTGATCGCGCTCAACCGCGCCATGGACGATCCGTCCAAGGCAGCCAAGGTCTGCGCGGTGCTGATCCTCATCGGCTTCGTCAACATCCCGATCATCAAGTTCTCGGTCGAGTGGTGGAACACGCTGCACCAGCCGGCAAGCGTGATGCGGATGGGCGGTTCCGCAATCGATCCGGAATTCCTGTGGCCGCTGTTCACCATGGCGTTCGCCTTCACCTTCCTGTTCTTCACGCTGCACCTGATGGCAATGCGCAACGAGATCTGGCGCCGCCGCGTCTCCGCCCAGCGCCGGATTGCCGCGCGCATGGCCAACAACGGAAACTGACGGGGGAGCGCCGGTGGATCACGCGTTCTATATCTACTGGGCCTACGGCCTGACGGTTGCGATCATCGCCATCATCATCGCATGGATTTTCGCAGACGGCAGGGCGCGTCAGCGCGAATTGAAGGCGCTGGAAGCGGCCGGCATCCGCCGCCGCTCGGCGCAACAGGAAAAAGAGACCGCCTGACATGGCCGATGAAACCCAAGCTCCGAGCGAACAGCCGAAGCGCGGCTTGAGCCGCTACGTGCTCGCCCTTCTGCCGCTCGCCGTCTTCGCGGTCATTGCCGGTACGGCGGCGAAGATGCTCTATGATCAGGACGTCAACGGCAAGGACATCTCGACGATCCCGTCTGCGCTGATCGGCACGAGGGCACCCTCGCTCGCCCTGCCGCCGCTCGACGGTTCCGACCGGCCCGCGCTGACGGATGCGGCGATCAAGGGCAAGCTGACGCTTGTCAACGTCTTTGCTTCCTGGTGCGTCCCCTGCCGCCAGGAGCACCCGATCCTGATGCAGCTCGCCAATGACCAGCGGCTCAACGTCGTGGCGATCAACTACAAGGACAAGACGGACAACGCGCTGCGCTTCCTCGGCGAACTCGGCAATCCCTTTGCGGCGATCGGCGTCGATCCCAAGGGACAGGCGGCAATCGACTGGGGCGTCTACGGCATTCCGGAAAGCTATCTGGTGGCCGCCGACGGCACGATCGTCTACAAGCGCGTCGGCCCGTTTGATGACCTCAGCCTGAAGGAAGGGCTTTTCCCGGCGATCGAGAAGGCTCTCGGCGGAGCGAAGACCGGAAGCTGACCTCCTAGAGTGCCGCCTGCCATTCGCGGATGGCGTCGACTGGCCAGACCAGCATCAACACGTTCAGCGTGAGATTGTCGCGAATGATCCAGCCGGTCAGGAGCTCGAATCCGATCGCGATTACGACGGTGAGCCAGATCGGCGCCCTTGAGGCGAACAGGAAGCCGATCGCCATGGCGACGGTATCCATCACCGAGTTCAGAATGCTGTCGCCTTCATAGCCGTTGGCGATCGTTGCGGAGCGATAGCGGTCGATGATGATCGGCGAGTTTTCCAGAAGCTCCCAGGCGATCTCGACGACGGCGGCAAAGGTCAGGCGGAAGCCGAACGACCGGCGGCGGAAGATGAGATAGCCGGCGAGATAGAACAGGAAGCCGTGGATGATGTGCGACGGCGTGTACCAGTCGGAAATATGCTGGGAGTTGCCCGGCGTATTGACGCCCGGTTCGAAGAGCTTGACGTAGCCGCAGGTGCAGATCGGTACGCGGCCCATCAGATACAGGCTGATCGCCTGCGCGGCGATCAGCGCCAGAAAGACGATGAACCAGAAGCTCGCCGAATTGCTCCTTCCGGACGTCGTGCCCGCTGCGCTCACTCGGCAGCTCCGGTTTCTTCGTCCTTGGTCTCCACCGTGTGCTTCATGATCAGCGGCATCTGCGCCATCGTGAAGAGGATGGTGATCGGCATCGTGCCCCAGACCTTGAAGGCGACCCAGGTGTCGTCGGAGAAATTGCGCCAGACGACTTCATTCAGCACTGCCAGGAACAGGAAGAAAATGCCCCAGCGAATGGTGAGCTTGCGCCAACCCTCCTCCGTCAGCTCGAAGGCGGCGTTGAAGACGTAGCCGAGGAGGGTCTTGCCGAAGAAGAGGCCGCCGAGCAGGACGACGCCGAACAGCGTGTTGATGATCGTCGGCTTCATCTTGATGAAGGTTTCGTTCTGCAGGTAGATTGACAGACCGCCGAAGACGAGGACGACGATGCCGGAGACGAAGGGCATGATCGGCAGGTGGCCGACGATGATCTTCGAGCAGACGAGCGAGATGATCGTCGCGGCCATGAACAGCGCGGTGGCAACGAACAGCGGCCCGCCGAGCGCGTCGAGTGCCGGGAAAGTCTTGATCAGCCAGGCGCCGCGCAGGTTGGCAAAGAAGAAGACCATCAGCGGCCCCAGTTCAAGCGCCAGCTTGAGCAGCGGGTTTTCCTTGGTTGCGGGCCTGTTTTCGACGTTCGTCACGCTCTGCACTTCCTTGATGCTCCGCTTGATCGTGTTGATATGCGGGGCTGCTTGAAGCCCATTTTGGGCATTATGGTGTCAATCCGGCAATGGCTTCGGCAAAATCCGCCGCCTCGAAGGGCTCGAGATCGTCGACGCCTTCGCCGACGCCGATGAAATAGACCGGCAGCTTGTGCTTGGCGGCGATGGCGACGAGGATGCCGCCGCGCGCCGTGCCGTCGAGCTTGGTCATGATCAGGCCGTTGACGCCGGCGATGTTCTTGAAGATCTCGACCTGGTTCATGGCGTTCTGGCCGGTCGTCGCATCCAGCGTCTGCAGCACGGTGTGCGGCGCATCCGGATCGAGCTTGGTCAGCACGCGGACGATCTTTTCGAGCTCCGCCATCAACTCGGTCTTGTTCTGCAGCCGGCCGGCGGTGTCGATGATCAGCACGTCGGAGCCGTTCTCCTTCGCCTGCTTGAAGGCGTCGAAGGCCAGACCCGCGGCATCGGCGCCGAGCTTGGTGCCGATAAAGCCAGACTTGGTACGGTCGGCCCAGATCTTCAGCTGCTCGATCGCGGCCGCGCGGAAGGTGTCGCCGGCGGCCAGCATGACCTTGAGGCCTGCGCCGGAGAGCTTTGCGGCCAGCTTGCCGATGGTCGTCGTCTTGCCGGTGCCGTTGACGCCGACGACGAGAATGACGTGCGGCTTGTGCGACAGGTCGAGCGCCAGCGGCTTGGCGACCGGGGACAGAACCTTGGTGATCTCGCTTGCCATGATGCGCGAGACATCCTCGCCGCTCACATCCTTGCCGTAGCGTTCGGAGGCGAGCGTATCTGTAACCCGCATCGCCGTCTCGACGCCCAGATCGGCCTGGATCAACAGGTCTTCCAGTTCCTGCAGCGTGTCGTCGTCGAGCTTGCGCTTGGTAAACAGCGCGGCGATCTGCCCGGAAAGCTGCTGCGAGGTGCGGGCGAGGCCGGCACGCAGGCGCTGGAACCAGGAAAGCTTCGGCGGCGGCACGAGGGGCGCGTCCGGCTGAACGGTCTTGTCGGCGGTGGCGAAGCCCTTGGGGAGGGCGGGGGCGGAGGGTGTGGCCGCATCCTCTTCGGGCATACCCCCCTCTGTCCTGCCGGACATCTCCCCCACAGGGGGGGAGATCGAAGGGGTGGGGTCCTGCTCGTCATCGATAGTCTCAGGAGCGGCATCCGGTTCAACCGAGTCCGTTGGTGGGGCGGTGGGTTCTTCGTCTGCCGCGACGGCTGAAGAGCTAGACAGATCCTCTTCGACCGGTGATTCCGTGGGCTCGGGCTCTGCAGCCAGTTCTTCTTCCGCAACAGCTGCTAAAGGCGTGTGCGGCTCCGATGCTTGATGTTCCGATGAAGCCACATCCTCCGGCTGATCTCCCCCCTTGAGGGGGAGATGTCCCGAAGGGACAGAGGGGGGTGTCGCGTCCTCTGTGGCCGCCGTTTTAGTGGCTTCCGCCGGCGCTTCCTCGCTCGTGTCGAGGATCGCGACCGCCTCGGCTTCCGCCAGCACGTCTTCGGCGGTGACGTCGTCATGCGGCTTTTCGACCGCCTGAACCGGCTTGTCCTTGCCGAATGTGAAGACCTTCTTGATGAAACCGAGAGCCATGCAGTGTCCGTGTTATTCGATGATCAGGCCGCCGAGGCGGCGGCCGTCCTTATTTCAAGATGCTTGCCATTGTGGCCGGTGACAAGCACCGAAACGAAATCGCGCGGCATAAATTCGCCGGCGTCGGCAAGCGTGAAGTCTTCCGTATGCGCCATGCCGTTCATTTCGACGAGGATCGTCTGGCGGGTGCCGACGAGGCGGTCGAGATGGGCCGCGTGCAGACGCTCGCCGGTAAACCGCAGGCGGGCGGCGCGTTCCTTGACGAGAGCGCGGTCGAGTTGCGGCATGCGGGCGGCCGGGGTGCCGGGGCGCGGCGAATAGGGAAAGACGTGCAGATGGGCGATGCCGATCTCCTCGGCAAGGCGTTCGGCGTTTGCGAACATTTCCTCCGTTTCTGTCGGAAAGCCGGCGATCATGTCGGCGCCGAAGCTCGTTTCCGGGCGCAGTCTGCGCACATCGCGACAGAAGGCCAGCGCATCGGCGCTCGAATGCCGGCGCTTCATGCGCTTCAGGATCAGGTCGTCGCCGTGCTGCAGCGACAAATGCAGGTGCGGCATGAAGCGGGGCTCGTCGGCGATCAGATCCATCAGGTGCCGGTCTGCCTCGATGCTGTCGATCGACGACAGCCGCAGCCGGCGGATCTCCGGCACCATCTTCAGGATCGTCTTGGCGAGCAGGCCAAGCGTCGGCTCGCCCGGCAGGTCGGCGCCGTAGCTGGTCGCATCGACGCCGGTCAGCACGACCTCGCGGTAGCCGCTGTCGGCGACCTTGCGGACCTGATCGACAACCGCGCCCATCGGCACCGAGCGGGAATTGCCGCGGCCATAGGGAATGATGCAGAAGGTGCAGCGATGATCGCAGCCGTTCTGCACCTGGATGAAGGCGCGCACGTGGCCATCGATGTGCCGGACCATCTGCGGCGCGGTCTCGGTGACGCTCATGATGTCGTTGACGCGAAGCTTTTCTTCCGCCGAAACGCCGAAATCGGGAAGCGACCGGTAGGACGCGCTTTTGAGTTTTTCCTCATTGCCGAGCACGGCGTCGACCTCGGCCATGGCGGCGAAGGTGTCTTTCTCGGTCTGTGCGGCGCAACCGGTGACGATGATGCGGGCGTCGGGGTGTTCGCGGCGCTTGCGGCGGATCGCCTGGCGCGCCTGGCGGACGGCTTCACCCGTCACCGCGCAAGTGTTGATCAGCACGGCATTGTTCAGGCCGGCCTTTTCGGCCTCCGCCTTCATGACCTCGGATTCATAGGTATTGAGACGGCAGCCGAAGGTTATGACCTCGACGCCGCTCACCGCGCCTCGGCTCCATTTTCAGCGTCGCGCGACCAGTCGCCGGTCTTCGGGCTGACAGCGCCGGACCATTCCCATTCGGCGGGGCCGGTCATGATCACGTGGTTGTCGCGCTCGCGCCATTCGAGTTCGAGCACACCCGGCGGAATGGCGCTGGCGACGGCAATCGTCACCTTGCGGCCGGTGCGGCCGGTGCGCGCGGCGGAGACCGCGGTAGCACAGGCGGCTGAGCCGCAGGCGAGCGTCAGGCCGGCGCCGCGCTCCCATGTCCGCGTCGTGATGGTGGTTGGCGACGTCACCTGGGCAATGGTGATGTTGGCCTTCTCCGGAAACATCGGATGGTTTTCGAGCAGCGGGCCAAAGCGCTCGAGATCGAAGGAATTGACGTCGCGGTCTACCCAGAAGACGGCATGCGGATTGCCCATCGACATGGCCGAGGGCGAATGCAGCACCGGATTGTCGATCGGGCCGATCTGCAGTTCGATCCGGCTGGTGTCGTGAAATTCCTCGGCGAGCGGGATCTTGTCCCATTCGAAGACCGGCTCGCCCATATCGACCGAGATCAGGCCGTCCTCGTGCTCGCGGGCATTAAGGATGCCGGCGACGGTCTGGAAGGTGAATGCCTTCCTTCCGGTTTCGGCGGCGAGCGCCTGCACCACGCAGCGCGTGCCGTTTCCGCAGGCCTGCGCCTTGGTGCCGTCGGAATTCAGGATGTCGATCCAGGCGTCGGTGCCGGCCGCCTTCGGATCATGGATCGCCATGATCTGGTCGAAGCGGGTGTCGGGATCGGCATTCAGCGCAATCGCCGCCTCGGGCGTCACCTGATCCTTGCGGCCGCGCATGTCGACGACGAGGATCTTGTTGCCAAGCCCGTTCATCTTCGCAAATTCTACGCGGTCGTCAGTCATCGTTTACCGGAACCTGTTGGATTTCGGCCTGTATATGGCGGATATCACCGCGAATTTCCAGTGATTTCGCCGCCGGTCAGGCCGTCGGCACGTCGAAGACTTCGCCGGCATGCATCGGGCGGAAGCGCTCGCGCGCTATGCCTGCCTGGTCGAGGGCGCGGTGGAGCGCTTCCTTCGGCGCCTCGATCGCCTCGTTGGTCAGCTGGAATGTGCGCCAATGATGGCCGGCGACATGCGCAGCATTGCAGAGCTGCATGCCCTTGACCGCCTCTTCCGGGTTCTGGTGCTGGCCCTTCATGAACCAGCGCGGCTCATAGGCGCCGAAGGGCAGGTTGGCGAGCCGGAAGCCGCCATGCTTGTCCGCCGCCGCACGATAGTTGATGCCGTCGTGAAAGCCGGTGTCGCCGACATGGTAGATCTTGCCGGCGGGCGTGGTCAGCACGAAAGCGGCCCACAGCGCCATGCGCCGGTCGCCCATGCCTCGGGCCGACCAGTGGTGGCAAGGCTCGGCATCCACCGTCACGCCGTTCGGGAGTTCCAGGCGGTCACCCCAGTCCATAACGGTGATCTTCGATGACGGTGCGGCCTTCCGGATAATCGTATCGTTGCCGAGCGGGGTGACGACGTGCGGGGCGTGGGCCTGATGGAGCTTGCGCAGCGAGGTAATGTCGAGATGGTCGTAGTGGTTGTGGGTGACGAGAACGATGTCGATGTCCGGTAGGTCTTCCAGCCGGATGCCCGGCTCGACGACGCGCTTCGGCCCGGCAAAAGACAGCGGACTTGCCCGCTTCGACCAGACGGGATCGGTGATGATATTGAGCCCGGCAACCTGGATGAGAAAGGTGGCATGGCCGACCATGGTGACACGGAGCGCGTCGCCATCGATCCTCGCTGCAGGCCGGCTGCGAGGAAAGGGGCTTTCCAGCTGTGCCGGCCACTTCGACCGGTTTTCCCAGAACTGCCATTTCAGCAGCGCGCCCAGTCCGCCGGGCTCCACGCCTTGCGGATTGAAGAATCGCGTCCCGTCGAAATGGTCCGACTCCGGACCGGTATAATAGGGGTTCTTGGGCATGAAACATCCGGCTCAATCGTTGTCGTCGATGGGTTAAACTGGGGCTCTCCGGAGTAGTTTTCAATCATCTGATCGATTATTGCCCTCAGCCTCAAGACGGCGGTTTGGTCCGCAATCAGGCATGCATAATTTATGCGGCTCCCGCATCCGATCCAAGGTATTGATAATAATACGTTTTATTTTGGTATGATTTCTCTCCTGCCGTGCGGGCTTGTTCTGGCGTGTCCACGAAGGCAATTTGCCGCCAATTGCATTTCATATCCTTCTTTCATTGGTGACCTTGAATGACCGATTCCGCTATCGGGCGGATGAACCCGCTCCACATCCTTGCCGCCCTCGCGTCCGGTGGGCTGTTGACGCTCATGATCCATTTCAATGCGGAACTCGCGCATTTCGGCGGGCCGCTGTATTCTTCCTGGTGCGCCCATGGCACGGGCACGATAGCCGCCATCGCCTACCTGCTGATGCTCAATCGCGGTCGCTGGCCGCGGCCTGACGGCAGGGCGACGGTGGGGCGGGCGCCGCTCTGGGCCTATCTTGGCGGCCTGTCCGGCGCGGTCACCGTCATGCTGAGCGGCATCACGGTCAATTCGCCCGTGGCGCTGACCGGAACGCTGGCGCTCGGCCTTGCCGGGCAGGTGATGTTCGGTCTTGCAGCCGATCACTGGGGGATGTTCGGCATGGTGGCGCGCAGGATCGGCCTCAAGGACATCCTGTCCGTGGTGCTGATTTCCGCCGGTAGCCTGCTCATCATCGTCTTCGGAGCGGCGGCATGACGATCCTGCCTGTCCTGCTCGCCATCTTCGCCGGAATGCTGGTGGTCGTCAGCCGCCAGATCAACGGCCGGCTCAGCCTCTCGACCTCGCCGTTGATCGCCTCGTTCTGGAATCATCTGGTCGGCTTTGCCTTTCTGACCGTCATCGGCCTGCTTCTCGGACAGCTTTTTCTGCCGGGAACGGCGGATGCGCCGGTTTATGCCTATATCGGCGGGCCGCTGGGGGTTATCTTCGTGGCCTCCGGAAGCTGGCTGATCGCCCGTATCGGTGCGGCGAACACGGCGCTTCTGGTGATTGCCGGGCAGATGGTCTCTGGCATCGCCTTCGATGCGGCCGGCGGTCATCCTCCGGCTTTCTGGGCGGCCGGGCTCGGGGTCGTCCTCATCGTCGCGGGCGTGCTTCTGACCCAGAAGCGCGGCAAGCCTTGACTTTCGGCGGCAATTCCTGTTTACCCGCGCCATCTGCTGACAAGTGACAAGCTTGAAGCCGCCGACCGGGACCCGTGAAGGTATAAAGAGATCCCGGAGGTCAACACCCGACAGCGCGTTGCGCCCTCGGGTGCTTTTTGGCTTTGCGCCTTGTTTTACGCGTCACGGTAAACCACGTTTCCGGGAACCGATTCCCCCGGATGCGAAAAGGAAGAGCTGATGTTTGAAAACCTCCAGGACCGTCTTGGCGCCATTCTGAATGGACTGACCGGACGTGGCTCCCTGTCGGAAAGCGATGTCTCGGCAGCGCTGCGCGAAGTCCGCCGCGCGCTGCTCGAAGCCGACGTCGCACTCGAAGTCGTGCGCTCCTTTACCGACCGCGTGCGCGAGAAGGCTGTCGGCGCCGCGGTGCTGAAGTCGATCAAGCCCGGACAGATGGTCGTCAAGATCGTCCATGACGAGCTGGTCGAGATGCTCGGCACCGAAGGCAAGACGATCGATCTCAATGCGGCCGCTCCGGTTGTCGTCATGATGGTCGGTCTGCAGGGCTCCGGTAAGACCACGACCACGGCCAAGATCGCCAAGCGCCTGACGAATCGCGAGCGCAAGAAGGTTCTGATGGCCTCGCTCGACACCCGTCGTCCGGCTGCCCAGGAACAGCTGCGCCAGCTCGGCGTCCAGACCGGCGTCGATACGCTGCCGATCATCGCCGGTCAGTCGCCGACCGATATTGCCGCCCGCGCCGTGCAGGCCGCCAAGCTCGGCGGCCACGACGTCGTCATCCTCGATACCGCCGGCCGTACCCACATCGACGAACCGTTGATGGTGGAGATGGCCGACATCAAGAAGAAGTCCAACCCGCACGAAATCCTGCTGGTTGCCGACTCACTCACCGGTCAGGACGCCGTCAATCTCGCCCGCAACTTCGATGAGCGTGTCGGCATTACCGGCCTCGTCCTGACCCGCATGGACGGCGACGGCCGCGGCGGTGCCGCCCTTTCGATGCGTGCCGTCACCGGCAAGCCCATCAAGCTGATCGGTACCGGCGAGAAGATGGACGAGATGGAGGAATTCCATCCCCGTCGTATCGCCGACCGCATTCTCGGCATGGGCGACATCGTTTCGCTGGTCGAAAAGGCCGCCGAGACGATCGACGCCGAAAAGGCGGCGGCCATGGCCCAGAAGATGGCCAAGGGCAAGTTCGACCTGAACGACCTTTCCGAACAGCTGAAGCAGATGCAGCAGCTCGGCGGCATGGGCGGCATCATGGGCATGATGCCCGGCATGTCCGGCATGAAGGACAAGATCGCCGCCGCCGGCCTCGACGACAAGGTCTTCAAGCGCCAGCTCGCCATCATCTCTTCGATGACCAAGGCCGAGCGCGCCAACCCGGATATTCTCAAGCATTCGCGCAAGAAGCGTATCGCCGCCGGCTCCGGCACCGATGCCGCCGACATCAACAAGCTTTTGAAGATGCACCGCCAGATGGCCGACATGATGAAAGCCATGGGCGGCAAGGGCAAGGGCGGCGGCATGATGAAGCAGATGATGGGCGGCCTTGCCGGCAAGATGGGCCTTGGCGGCATGATGGGCGGCGGCATGCCGGACCTCTCTGGCATGGATCCCAAGCAGCTCGAAGCCTTGGCCAAGCAGGCTGAAGCTTCCGGTCTTGGCAAGGGCATGGGCGGACTTCCGGGTGGCCTTCCCGGTCTCGGTGGCGGCAAGCTGCCCGGACTTGGCGGTGGCGGCCTGCCGGGGCTTCCGGGCCTGCCGAAGAAGAAGTGAGAGGGTAACTGAATGACGATCGATCCTGAAATCAGGAACCAGCTCGCCAAATACCGCCAGTCGATCGACAACATCGACGCGGCGCTCATTCACATGCTGGCCGAACGCTTTGCCTGCACCAAGGCCGTGGGCGTTCTGAAGGCCACGCACGAATTGCCGCCGTCTGATCCGGCGCGCGAAGAATACCAGATCGACCGCCTGCGCCGGCTCGCCAAGGAGGCCAATCTGGACCCGGACTTTGCCGAGAAGTTCCTGAACTTCATCATCAGGGAAGTGATCCGGCACCATGAAGCAATCGCTGCCGAACATAACGGCAAGTAACCAACATGCCGCTTAAACGAAGCGGTCAGACATGCCTTGAAGGAGAAATGAAATGGCACTGAAAATTCGTCTCGCCCGCGGTGGCTCCAAGAAGCGCCCGTATTACCACGTTGTCGTCGCTGACGCCCGTTCGCCCCGCGACGGTCGCTTCATCGAAAAGATCGGCCACTGGAACCCGATGCTGGCCAAGGATAATGCCGAGCGCATCAGCCTCGACGGCGAGCGCGTCAAGCACTGGATCGAGCAGGGCGCACAGCCGACCGACCGCGTTCTGCGCTTCCTCGACGAAGCCGGTCTCGCAAAGCGCGACGCCCGCAACAACCCGGAAAAGGCAAAGCCGGGCAAGAAGGCTGTCGAGCGCCAGAAGGAAAAGGAAATGAAGGCTGCTGAAGCCGCTGCCGCTGCTGCGGACGCTGCTGCCGAGTAAGCCATTCGCGCTTTCGGATCATCCGAATGCAGGCTCCTCCGCCATGTGCGGGGGAGCCTTTATCTTTGCGGGCTTGCGCCAAGTTCCGCCAGATAGGTGCGCACGGCAGACTGCACGTGCCGGAACCGGTCGCCACCCAGATGCTTGCCGCCATACCAGCGGGTGACCACGACGATGTGGTCGGTGAGGTTTTCGTGCTGCAGCATCTGCAGGATGATCATGCCGGCGCCGCTTTCGCCGTCGTCTGACTTGATCGCGCCGTCGCCACAGACCAGCGCCCAGGTGTTGTGGGTCGCCTTGGCGAACTTCTTGCTGCGCTTCAGTTCGGCGATGAAGGCCTTGGCCTCATCCGCCGATTTGCACGGGCCGCCGGAGACGGCATATTTCGAGCCGCGATCGGCGATGATGTTTTCGAGAACGAGCATGTCTTCCGGCATAAGGCCGGCAGGCCGCCTGTGCAACTCTCCCGCGCCGATACGGTTTTCCTTGTGAAGCGGGGCGCGCTCGGATTAAGAGAGGCGAAATTGAAGAATGAAGGGGGCTTCATGGCGAAGCTGACAAATCCGGTTCTGATGGCGACGATCGGCGGTGCCCAGGGCATCCGCGGCGAAGTGCGTGTGAAATCCTACACCAACGATCCGCTGGCGCTCGGCGATTACGGTAATCTGCATGCCGAGGACGGCCGCGTGTTCGAGGTGCTGGAGATCCGGTCGGCGAAGAATGTCGCGATCGTGCGGTTCCGCGGCATCAACGACCGCAATGCCGCCGAGGCGCTGAACGGGTTGGAACTCTATATCGAGCGGGAAAACCTGCCGGACGAGGAATTGGACGACGACGAGTTCTACTATGCGGATCTCGAGGGACTCGAGGTCATGGACGACGCCGGGACCTCCTACGGCACCGTCAGCGCGGTCTTCGATTTCGGTGCCGGCGACCTGCTGGAGGTCAAGGGTCCGGGCAAGCGGCCCGTCCTCATTCCGTTTTCGGAAGCCGCGGTTCTCGAGATCGATCTCGAGGACGGCAAGCTGCTGATCGACCCGATCGCCGCCGGTCTGGTGGATACGGACACTGACGGTCCCGGCAGCCGCAAGCGCCGCCCCTCAAGGGACGACGAATGACGTTCAAGGCCACCGTTCTGACGCTCTATCCGGAGATGTTTCCGGGCCATCTGGGCATCTCGCTCGCCGGCAAGGCGATGGAGCGCGGCCAGTGGTCGATGGAGGCGGTGCAGATACGTGATTTCGCCACCGACAAGCACCGCAGCGTCGACGATACGCCTGCCGGCGGCGGCGCGGGCATGGTGCTGAGGGCTGACGTGCTCGCGACCGCGATCGATTCGATCGCGGATGATGCGAGGCCGCGCCTGTTGATGAGCCCGCGCGGCAAGCCGCTGACCCAGGCCCGCGTGCGGGAATTGGCGGGAGGCGAAGGCGTGGTGATCGTCTGCGGCCGTTTCGAGGGCGTCGACCAGCGCGTGATCGACGCGCGAGGGCTCGAAGAGGTTTCCATAGGCGACTATATATTGTCGGGCGGCGAGCCGGCGGCGTTGACGCTGCTCGATGCGGTCGTGCGCATTCTGCCGGGCGTCATGGGCAATGACGAATCCGGCACGCATGAAAGCTTTGAGGGCGGCATGCTGGAGCATCCGCACTATACGCGTCCGCAGGTCTTCGAAGGCCGGGAAATTCCTGACGTGCTGACGTCCGGCAATCACAAGAAGATCGCCGAATGGCGCGAGGCGGAAGCCCGCAAGCTGACGCAAGAGCGGCGTCCGGACCTTCTCAAATAGGCATGCGGGCCGGTTACTTCAGGAAGTAATAGACCGCCAGGAACAGGCCGACGGCGACAACCAGCCAGCGCAGGATGTGCTGCGGCACGCGTTTTGCCGCCCAGACGCCGGAATAGCCGCCAAGCGCCGCTCCGGGCAGCATGACAATCGCATACAGCCAGTTGATCGCTCCGCCGGCGGTGAAGACGATGATGGCGATGGCTGCGATCACGATCGACAGGAAGTTCTTCAGCGCGTTCAGCCGATGATAGTCGCCGCCCGTGGCGATGCTCAGCGATGCCAGCATCATGATGCCCATGCCGGCACCGAAGAAGCCGCCATAGATGGAGGTTAAAAACTGGCTGACGATGCCCTTGGCATTGTGCGGCGGATGTTCCTTCTCCGTCTTCGGCTTCAGTTTCGGTCCCGCGGCGAAGAGCGCCGTTGCGGCAAGCAGCAGCCAGGGCACGAGGTTGCGGAAGGACGGGTTCGACAGCGACAGGAGAATGAGCGAGCCGCCAAGCGCACCGATGGCCGAGACGATGCCAAGGATGACGGCTGCCTTCCACATGCTGCGGATTTCGTGGCCATAGGCGAGCGCCGAGGTGATGTAGCCCGGAAACTGGACGATCGAGGAGGTGGCGTTCGCCGTGATCGGCGGCAGGCCGGCAAGCGTCATGGCGCCGAAGGTCAGGAACGTGCCTCCGCCGGCAATGGCATTGACCATGCCCGACAGCAGGCCGGCGAGAAACAGCAGGCAAATGGAAATGAGCGTCATGATCCCCCCTCATGCGACCATGGATGAATAGACCGGCGCTCGGATCGCCGCAACCGCTCAATTCCAGGCGGTTCACGGCAAAAATGGTGACAGGGGGATGACAAAGGACCTTTTCTCGTGTAGAGGCCCACGCGGACATGGGGAAAACCCCGTAAACCAGCAACAAAGAACCGCGAACCCGCTCCCGCCCGCAAGGGCATGTCCGGAGGCAAAACGCCAAGGGACACAGTGTCGAGCGCTCTGGCTGTTTTAGAAGAAATCAGAGGTTTAAGCGATGAACATCATCGAGCAGTTGGAAGCCGAACAGGCCGCCAAGATTGAAGCCAAGCGCAAGCTTCCGGAATTCTCCCCGGGTGACACCGTTCGCGTCAACGTTCGCGTTACGGAAGGCAACCGTACCCGCGTACAGGCCTATGAAGGCGTTTGCATTGCCCGCTCCGGCGGCGGCATCAACGAAAGCTTCACGGTCCGCAAGATCTCCTACGGCGAAGGCGTCGAGCGCGTATTCCCGGTCTACTCCCCGCTCGTCGAGAGCGTAGAAGTCGTCCGCCGCGGTAAGGTCCGTCGCGCCAAGCTCTACTACCTGCGCGACCGTCGCGGCAAGTCTGCCCGTATCTCCGAAAACACCAACGTCCGCGCCCGCAAGCTCAACGAAGCCGAGCGCCAGGCCGTTCTCGATGAGAAGGCACGTCTGGAAGCTGAAAAGATCGCAGCAGCAGAGGCTCTGGCCGCCGAAAAGGCAGCAGCTGAAGCCGCCGAAGCAGCGGCTGCAGCAGAAGCTGAAGCAGCCAAGGACGGCGCTGCAGAATAATTTCTGCATTCCTATCCCGTATCGAAAGCCCGGTGGCACAGCGCCCCCGGGCTTTTTCTTTGGCCACAGGTACTATGGCAGGCGCGCATACCGGTTCGCCTTGCAATCGACCGTTCTGTTGTGACAGTGTTTCGCCGCTACCATTCAGGAGATTTCCATGCCGCTCAGACGCGCATTTCTTGCCGGGCTTGCCGCCCTTTCCCTTCTTCCGCTCGCCGCCCATGCCGACGACCTGCCGGACCTCGGCGGCAAGGAGATCGTGGTGGTCACGGAAAATGCCTATCCGCCGCTGCAGTTCGTCGATCCGAAGACCGGCGAGCAGATCGGCTGGGAATATGATGCGATGAACGAGATCGCCAAGCGGCTGAACGCCAAGGTCTCCTACCAGAACACCAGCTGGGACGCGATGATCCAGGCCGTCTCCGACGGCCAGTTCGACATCGGCATGGATGGCATCACCATCAAGGACGACCGCAAGGAAAAGGTCGACTTCTCCGATCCCTACATGCGCTCCGAGCAGTTCATGCTGGTGCGCGGCGACGAGGACCGCTTTACGGATGCGAAGTCGTTCGGCGCCAATGACAAGCTGCTGATCGGCTCGCAGCCGGGCACGACGCAGTTCTACACGGCCGTCTACGAGGTGCTGGACGGCAACGAGCAGAACCCCCGCATCAAGCTCTTCGAAACGTTCGGTGCCACCGTCCAGGCCCTGAAGACGGGCGACGTCGACATGGTGCTGACCGACAACACCGCCGGCCAGGGCTATGTCAACCAGTCGAATGGCGGGCTGAAGATCGTCGGTGGTCCGCTCGGTTCCGAGGATTTCGGCTTCATCTTCAAGAAGGGTTCGGATCTTGTCGCACCCGTCAACGCTGCGATTGCCGCGATGAAGGCTGACGGCACGATGGACGCGCTGAACAAGAAGTGGTTCCTCGACTACAAGATGGGCGAGTGATCCCGCCCATTTCGAAAGTTCGTCCATGATTTCGCAGACATCGTCAGGCAAAGAGGACAAGGGCGATCGTCCCTGGTGGCTCTATACGCTTGTCCTGAACGGACTTGCGCTGGCCGCGGTCATTGCGGTCAACGACATCTATGCGCAGGTGTTCCAGGTGGTCCTCAAGGGTGCCTGGACGACAGTGTTCGTGACGATCGTCGCATTCAGCCTCGCCACCGTCTTCGGCCTTTGCATCGCGCTTCTCGGCATGTCCGGCCATGTGGCGCTTAGGCAGATTGCCCGCTTCTATGTCGAGGTGGTGCGCGGCATTCCCATGCTGGTGCTGCTTTTCTATGTCGCCTTCGTCGGCGCGCCGGGCATCGTTGCGGCCTTCAACTTCGTCATGGCGCCTTTGATCGACCGCGGGGTGATGGAGCCGCTCCTGGTGCGCGATGTCTCGCTGATGTGGCGGGCGATCATCGCGCTGACGCTCGGTTACGCCTCCTTCATCGCCGAGATCTTCCGCGCCGGCATCCAGTCCGTCGACAAGGGGCAGATCGAGGCGGCCGAGGCGCTTGGGCTCTCTCGCTTCCAGCGTTTCCGGCTCGTTGTGCTGCCGCAGGCGGTCCGCATCATCCTGCCGCCGCTCTCGAACGACTTCGTTTCGATGGTCAAGGACTCGTCACTGGTCTCCGTGCTCGGGGTGGCCGACATCACGCAGATGGGCAAGGTCTACGCGTCCGGATCGTTTCGCTTCTTCGAGACCTATTCGATCGTCACCTACATTTACCTCATCCTGACGATCGGGCTGTCGCTTCTCCTGCGCAGGCTGGAGCGCAAGATGAGCGCGATGCCGTCGCGTAGCGAGGGCGGGCGCGACAAGACGGCCCGCCCTAGCTGACGATAAGAATTGCCACTCCGGCGAAAAATTGGTATGAGCCCGGCCCATGGGATCTAAATTCGGATGTCTCGCGCCTCATATCTACGTGCTGCAGGACCACAAGCGTCTGCCGGCACGGTTCTTCGCGCGCGTCTCCGGGGCGCTCACCAGCCGCCTATCCTGACGCAATGACTGCCGCAACCCCTGCGGTCGACTGCACTTCCCATTCTTAAAAAACAAGACGGATATGAAGCCATGAGCGCACCCCGCACCCTCTACGACAAGATCTGGGACGACCATCTGGTTGATCAACAGCCCGACGGAACCTGTCTTCTCTACATCGACCGTCACCTCGTGCACGAAGTGACGTCGCCGCAGGCTTTCGAAGGTCTGCGCATGGCCAAGCGGCCGGTCCGCGCTCCGCAGAAGACGCTCGCCGTCGTCGACCACAACGTCCCGACGACCCCGGATCGTGTGGAAGGCATCAAGAACGAGGAAAGCCGCATCCAGGTGGAGGCGCTTGCCAAGAATGCCGCCGATTTCGGCGTCGAATACTATTCCGAGAAGGACAAGCGTCAGGGCATCGTCCACATCGTCGGTCCGGAACAGGGCTTCACCCTGCCCGGCATGACGATCGTCTGCGGCGACAGCCACACCTCGACGCATGGTGCCTTCGGCGCTCTCGCGCACGGCATCGGCACGTCGGAAGTCGAGCACGTACTCGCCACCCAGACGCTCATCCAGAAGAAGGCCAAGAACATGCTGGTGCGTGTCGACGGTCAGCTTCCGGAAGGCGTGACCGCCAAGGACATCATTCTCGCGATCATCGGCGAGATCGGCACGGCCGGCGGCACGGGCCACGTGATCGAGTTTGCCGGCGAAGCGATCCGTTCGCTGTCGATGGAAGGCCGCATGACCGTCTGCAACATGACGATCGAAGGCGGCGCCCGCGCCGGCCTGATCGCGCCGGACGAAAAGACCTTCGAGTATATCGCCAGCAAGCCGCGCGCGCCGAAGGGCGAAGCGCTGGAGCAGGCGATCTCCTACTGGAAGACGCTGCATTCCGACGAAGGTGCGCATTTCGACCGCGTCGTCGTTCTCGATGCCGCCAACCTGCCGCCGATCGTTTCCTGGGGCTCGTCGCCGGAAGACGTCGTCTCGATCCAGGGCGTCGTTCCGAACCCGGACGATATCGCCGATGAGAACAAGCGCGCTTCCAAGAAGCGGGCGCTCGACTACATGGGCCTGAAGGCCGGAACCAAGATGACCGACATCGCCGTCGATCGCGTCTTTATCGGCTCCTGCACGAACGGCCGCATCGAAGACCTGCGCGCTGCCGCCAAGGTCGTCGAAGGCAGGACGGTCGCCTCGACCGTCAACGCCATGGTGGTGCCGGGCTCCGGTCTCGTCAAGGAGCAGGCGGAAGCCGAAGGCCTCGACAAGATCTTCAAGGCCGCCGGCTTCGAATGGCGCGAGCCGGGCTGCTCCATGTGCCTGGCGATGAACGACGACCGGCTGAAGCCGGGCGAGCGTTGCGCCTCGACCTCGAACCGCAACTTCGAAGGCCGTCAGGGCTTCAAGGGCCGCACGCATCTCGTCTCGCCGGCCATGGCTGCCGCAGCGGCGATCGCCGGCCACTTCGTCGACATCCGCGACTGGAAGTAAGCGGCGAAAGCCTGATCTGATCGAAAGGCCGTCCCTCGGGGCGGCCTTTTTGCATGTCAGAGGCCGGAGCGGATGGCTTCGATGACAATCAGCGCGCCACCCAAGACGACGACCGCATCAAGAAGGTAGATGTGCTGGAGGTCGGACATGTGCCGGGTCAACCTTCGCGCCACGAAAGCGCCCGGTATCGCGCAGACGCCGATGACCAGCGCCATGATCCACATGGCGGCCGGCAGGAAGCCTGACGCCTGAAAGACGAGCGTCTTGGCGATGCCGAGCAGGAATGAGACGCCGGCATCGGTGGCGATCACTGACGCACCGCTGAGGCCTGCAGCGAGAAGGATGGAGATGAGGAAGACGCCGGAGCCGGCCGTGCCGCCGACCATCAATCCGAAGCCGGCGCTTGCTGCGGCAAGCCCTGCCGGCGGCAGAACGGCCTTGCGTCGGGCGAGCAGGCGGCGTGCGGGAACGAGGATGATGATCATGCAGCCAATCAGCATGGTGACGGCGGCGCCCGACAGCCAAGTGTAGGCATAGGCTCCAAGCGGCGCAAACGGCAGGGCAGCAGCAAGCACCAGCCCGGCCTTCTTCATTTCGATCTTGTCACGGTAGGCCGTCAGCCGGCCGAGATTGGTCAGGATGGAAGCGAGACCGATGACCGGCACGACGGCCTGAGCGCCAATGATCGGGATCAGAACGGGTGGGAGAAGGAGGCCGGTCCCGTAACCGGAAACGCCGCCGAGGATGGAGGCGAAGAAGGCAACGGCGGCGACGATGGCATATTGATAGATGCTCGCGCCTGCCATTTCGGTCATGCAATCACCGGTACGAATCGATTGTCATTGCACGCCACATACGCTTGATCCGAACTGTCGTCTATCACAAAAGAAAAAGGCGGCCCGTGGGGCCGCCTTCTCCGTCATTCCGTCTGGTCCGTTCGCTGTTAGCGGCGGTCGCCCATGAAGCGAAGCAGGAACAGGAAGAGGTTAATGAAGTCGAGGTACAGGGTGAGCGCACCCATGACCGCCTTCTTGCTGGCCACTTCGTGACCATCGGCTTCGAAGTAGTTTTCCTTGATCTTCTGGGTGTCCCACGCGGTCAGGCCGGCGAAGATCAGTACGCCGATTACGGAGATCGCGAAGTTCAGCGCCGAAGAGGCAAGGAACAGGTTGACCAGCGACGCGATGATCAGACCGAACAGACCCATCACCAGGAACGAGCCCATGGCGGAGAGGTCACGCTTCGTGGTGTAGCCGTAGAGCGACAGGGCACCGAACGAGGCTGCGGTCACGAAGAAGGTCTGCGTCAGCGATGCGCCGGTGTAGACCAGGAAGATGGATGAGAGCGACAGGCCCATCAGGCCGGCATAGACCCAGAAGGTCGTCTGCGCGGCGGAAGCGCTCATCTTCTGGACGCGGAAGCTCAGGAAGAACACCAGAGCCAGCGGTGCCAGCAGGATGACCCAGCGCAGCGGCGAGGTGTAGATGGCCACACCGAGGCTGGTCAGCATGATGTTGCCCATCTGTGCGGCGGCCTGGGACGGATCAGACGTCGTTGCCAACGCCGAAAGGCCGTAAGCTGCGGCACCGGTCAGCGCAACGCCGCCTGCCATCAGGTTGTAAACCTTCAGCATGTAGGCGCGCAGGCCCTGATCCACGGCCGCGTCGGCGCGTACGCCGGCTTGGGTCTGGAAATTGCGAAGATCTGCCATAGTTTTCCTCTCTTTGGTGAAGCCCGGCAATGCGTTTCGACATATGCGCCTTAAGCATTGTCAGCATGCGCCCGCGCGGGGAACTTTTATTTCACCTCGAAATATGAGGTGACATTTCATCCGATACAAGACCCGATCACTCCGATTTTATCGGGGTGGGGCGAACCTTACCGATATTTAATGCTCTGGTTAACGTAGCCCGGCCGTCGTCAGAGTTCCCGCAGGACCGAGGCAGGCTTCTTTCCGAGCACCGACCAGGTGCCGGCGAGGCCGACGCCGATGGTCAGGACGAGCGCGATGACGAGCGTCGTGACCGCGGCTTCCGGCAGGAAGACGGCGTTCAGATGCATGATCCGGTCGACGACATACCAGGAGGCGGCGGTCCCGGCCAGAAGCGCGAAAATCGCGGTGGCGAGCCCAAGGATCATGTACTCGTAGGTAAAGGCCCGGATCAGCATTGTCCGTTTCGCGCCGAGCGTCTTCAGGACCACGGCGTCGTGCGTACGTGCTCGGTTGCCGGCTGCCAGCGCGCCGGCGAGCACCAGGATCGACGCGACAAGCGCGAAGGCGGCGGCGGCGCGGATCGCGGTGGCAATCTGGCCGGCGAGCTTGTTGACGAGGTCCAGCGCATCCTTCACCCGTACGGTGGTGACGGCGGGGAAGGCATTGGTCACCTCCCGCATGATCGAGGCCTCGTCGGTGCCGCTTGCACCCGGATCCGTCAACGTGGCGATCCAGCCGTGCGGCGCGCCGCGGAAGGTGTTGGGCGAGAAGACCATGACGAAGTTGATCGACAGCGACTGCCATTCGACATCGCGGAAATTGGCGATCTTGGCGGTGATGTTGCGGCCGAGCACATTGACGGTGACGGTGTCGCCGAGCTTCAGGCCGAGGTCGCGCGCCTCCTCCGCCGAGAAGGAAACGAGCGGTTCGCCTGCGTAGTCGGGCGCCCACCACTTGCCTTCGGTCAGGGTCGAGTTTTCCGGCAGCGCATCCGCATAGGTGATGCCGCGATCGCCGCGCAGCACCCAGCGGCCGCCGGGCGGCACGTTCATCTTGGCGACATCCTCGCCGTTGAAGGCCATGATGCGTCCGCGCAGCATCGGCACTTCCATGAGCTTGCCTTCCGGCGCCTTCTCCTTCACCAGCGTGCGGAAGGCATCGATCTCGCTGCCCTGGATGCCGACGAAGAAGAAGTTCGGCGCCTGATCGGGGATCTTGCCAGTCAGTTCGCGGCGCAGATTGCCGTCGATCATGGTGAGCGTGACCAGAAGCGCCAGGCCGAGGCCGAGCGACAGGACGACCGGGGAAGTCAGCGCGCCGGGGCGGTGAATGTTGCCGATCGCGAGGCGCAGTGCCGGCGAACTGACGATCGGTGCACGACGGGCGATCGCCGCGATGCCGGCGGCGACCACGCGTAGGACGACGAAGGCGCAGGCGGTAGCGATGATGAAGACGGCGGCGATGAAGCGGTCGTCGGCAATCAGCAGCGCCAGACCGGCGAGCGCGACAAGCGAAACGGCGGCAACGGCGAGATAGGGCCATGACGGCCAGCGGCGGTCCTCGAAGCCCTGCTCGCGAAAGAGTGCTGTGGCCGGGATTTCGCGGGTCTGCCCGAGCGGCAGGATGGCGAAGGCGAGCGTCGTCAGGTAGCCGAAGACGGCGGCAATCGCCAGCGCAGAGGGATAGAGCGTTGCCTCACTGCTGACCGGCAGGATGCCGGCGAGAAACTGGAGCGCGATGAACGGCGCAATCGCGCCGATGACAAGGCCGATGAGGACACCGACGGTGGCGATCATCATGATCTGGATGAGATAGATCATCACCACGACGGATGCGGGCGCGCCGAGACACTTGAAGGTGGCAATCGTGGTGCGCTTCGAATCGAGGAAGGCGCGGACCGCATTGGCGACGCCGGCGCCGCCGACGATCAGTGCGGTGAGGCCGACGAGCGTCAGGAACTGGGTAAAGCGCTCGATGTTGTTGGTGAGTGCCGGCGTGGCGTTGGTGCTGGAGCGGATCGACCAGCCGGCGTCCGGAAACTTCGCCTTGGCGGCGTCGATGATGCGGGGAAGCGGCGGGTGACCGGCAGGCAGCTTCACCTTGTAGGCCGTTTCGACGAGGCTTCCCGTCTGCACGAGGCCTGAGACCGTCAGAGCCTGACGGCTGACCATCAGGCGCGGCGCGAAGCCAAAGCCTTCGGAGAGGGCGTCCGGCTCATTGTCGAGGCGCGCCGTGATGACGAGTTTCAGGTCGCCGAGCAGAAGCGGGTCGCCGACTTTCAGACCGAGGCGGTCGAGCAATATCGGCGCGGCGATGGCACCATAGCTGCCGTCGGCTTCGGCGAGCAGTTGCGCGGTTGGTGCTGCCGGCGTGGTTTCGAGCTTGCCGTAAAGCGGATAGGCGTCGTCGACCGCCTTGACCTCGACCAGCGACTGGTCGGAGCCGTCCGCCTTGCGGGCCATCGAGCGCGTGCCGGTGGAAATGGCGACGTCACCAAGACCCCGCAGATAGGAGAGTTCGTCAGACGAGGCTTCCCGGTTGTTCAGTTCGAAGCGAAGATCGGCCCCCAGAAGCTCGCGCCCCTGCGAGGAGATCGAGCCGGTAATGGCGCCGGAAATGGAATTGACGGCGGCAATCGCCGCGGTGCCGAGCGCGATGCAGGCGAGGAAGATGTAGAAGCCTTTCAGCCCGCCGCGCAGTTCCCGCGATGCCAGTCGCCATGCGAGACCGAGACGGAATTGCAGCTGGTTCATGCGAGCGCCGCCTCCGCGCCGGCGCCGGCTTTGGCGTCCGCCGGTTCGATTTCTCCGGAACGCATTCGGATCTGGCGCGAGCAGCGGGCGGCAAGTGCGGGATCATGGGTGACGAGAACCAGCGTCATGCCACGCTCTGCCTGCTGGGCAAACAGGAGATCGGCGATCTGGCGTCCGGTTTCGGTGTCGAGGTTGCCGGTGGGTTCGTCGGCGATCAGGACCGCCGGGGACGGTGCCAGCGCCCGGGCGATGGCGACGCGCTGCTGCTCGCCACCCGACAGCTGGCCGGGATAGTGGTTCATGCGTTCGCCAAGGCCGACGGCGGTCAATTCCCGCCGGGCAATGTCGAAGGCATCCTTGACCCGGGCGAGTTCCAGCGGGACGGCGACGTTTTCCAAGGCCGTCATGTTGGCGATCAGGTGGAAGGACTGGAACACGATGCCGATGTTGCGGCCGCGGTAATCGGCCAGCTCATCCTCGCGCATGGCTTGGAGAGCGGCATCGCCGACACGGATTTCGCCGCTGTCCAGGCGCTCCAGCCCGGCCATGACCATCAGCAGCGTCGACTTGCCGGAGCCGGACGGTCCGACGATGCCGACGGATTCGCCCTTGGCGATCTGCAGCCCGACATTCTTCAGCACATGGACGGAGACCGCGCCATTGCCGAGCGTCAGATCCGCCTTGCGCATTTCGATGATGGTTTCACTCACGACGCGGCGCCCTATATTGTTGCCAAGGAAATCCGGTGCTCCAGGGCCCGAGATCAAGTCAATCTAGGAAAGCCGCTATGTCATTTAAAGCCGCCGTCGTTCAATTCCTTGTCATGACCGCCCTGTTTGCGGGCGTCGGCGGACCGGCGGAGGCCAGAGACATAAAGCTGGTCGGCTTCGGAGACAGCCTGATGGCGGGATACCAGCTGCCCGCAGGTGATGCTTATCCGGCAAAGCTCGAGGCGGCGTTGAAAGCCAAGGGCTACGACGTTTCGATCAGTAATGCCGGCGTTTCCGGCGACACGACGCGTGACGGTCTGGCGCGGGCGGACTGGTCGGTGCCGGACGGGACGGATGGCGTCATCCTCGAGCTCGGCGCCAATGACGCGCTGCGCGGCATCGCACCGGAGGAGACGGAGAAGAACCTGGTCGCCATGATCGAGCGGTTCAAGGAGCGCGGTATCGCGGTCATGCTCGTCGGGATGATGGCGCCACCGAATATGGGGGACGATTATGCCAAGCGCTTCAATGCGATTTATCCACAGCTTGCCGAGACCTACGGATTGCCGCTCTATCCGTTCTTTCTCGATGGCGTGGTGACCGTGAAAGGCACGCAATTGTCGGACGGAATGCACCCCGACGCAAAGGGCGTCGACATCATGGTGGAGAAGTCGCTTCCGTTTGCCGAAAAATTCATCAAGGCGATTCCGTGAATAAAAATTAAGGACTTGCGTACCATTTGAATGCATGATCGGTTGTCTATACCAGTCATAGATTCGGGGAGCTCGCCATGCCGAGACTGTTTACCGCCCTCGAAATTCCGCGTCATGCGGCAATGAGCCTTTCATTGTTGCGCGGAGGATTGCCTGGAGCTCGATGGATCGACGTCGAGAACTATCACATCACACTCCGCTTCATCGGTGACGTCGACGGCCGCACGGCCGACGAGATCGTCGACCGGCTGGACCGGATCGACCGGCCGGAATTCGAAATCAGTCTGAACGGCATCGGGTCCTTCGGGTCCAAGAAGCCGCATTCGGTCTGGGCGGGTGTGACGCAGGCGCCGGAAATGTTCCAGCTGCAGGCCGAAATCGAGCGCATCTGCCAGCGGATCGGGCTGCCGCCGGATCCGCGAAAGTTTTCGCCGCACGTGACGCTGGCGCGGCTGCGCGCGTCGCGGCTCGATGACGTAGTACATTATCTTGCGGGGCGCGGCGATTTTCACACCGCGCCCTTCGTCGTTTCACGCTTCGTGCTTTTGTCGTCGAAGGAGTCCGTCGGCGGCGGGCCGTACCTGACCGAAGAGGTCTTCCCGCTTCACGACCGGTTCCCGAGCTTCTCGACGAGCGAGGCGCAACCGTTCAAGAGCATGCTGTAGACGGTCTCGAAGCCATCGGCGCCGCCATAATAGGGATCGGGAATGTCCGATGACGTGCCGAGCGCGTAGTCGTTGAACAGGTGGGTGCCGAGTGGCGGCATGGCCGGCGCCATTCTCGTGAGGTTGTCCAGATTGCTGCGGTCCATGGCCAGGATCAGGTCGAAGCCCTCGAAATCCTCGGTCAGTACCTGTCTGGCTCGCTGATTGGAAATGTCGATGCCGTGTCTGCGGGCGACCGCGATCGAGCGGCGGTCCGGCGGCTCACCCTGATGCCAGGCGCCGGTGCCGGCCGAATCGGCGGCAAAGCGGGCGGAACAACCTGCCTCGTCGACGGTTTTCAGAAAGACGCCCTCTGCGAGCGGTGAACGGCATATGTTGCCAAGACAGACGAAAAGCACGTTGCAGGCAGTCATTTGATCGGCGGTCCCTTAGATCGTTGCGAAGGCTGCGGCAGAAGCGGGAGAACATCCATGAAACATGACAGACTGGAACCGGCCATGATCACATCGAAACTTGAAGGGCTGTCGGGCTGGGAGGTCAATGCCGACGGTACGGCCATTTCTAAGAGTTTCAAGTTTGCCGACTTTACCGAAGCCTTTGCCTTCATGACGCGGATGGCGTTGAAGGCCGAGAAGCTCAACCACCATCCGGAATGGTTCAATGTCTATTCGAAGGTGGACGTGACGCTGTCGACGCATTCGGCAAAGGGATTGACCGATCTCGACTTCATGCTCGCTTCCGAAATGGATGCCGCCGCCGGAGACTGACGATTTCGGATGGTCGCTGTCCGATTTCTGTGGCGAAACCGGGCGAAAGTCACCATCTGAAGGTCGAAACCTTTCAGAAAGGGGGATTTCGATGGACGACATCAAGTATGGCGAAATTCTGCTTCCGGGCGACGAAAAGACACAGGATCGGCGCGAGAAGCGGGTGCGCGACAAGTTCTGGCCGACGATGAAGAAGGCGGTTCGCCACCTTCCGTTCGGCCGGGACGCGGTTGCTGCCTTCTATTGCGCGACCGATCCAAAGACGCCGCGAAAGGTCAAGGGCATCCTGCTGGCCGCCCTTGCCTATTTCGTCATGCCCGCCGACATCATTCCCGACTTCTTCGCCGTCATCGGCTTTTCCGATGACATGGCGGTGCTGACGGCCGCCATCGCGATGGTCAGCGGTCATATCAAAGAGGGACATTACGAGGCGGCGGACCGGGCTCTTTCGGATGAAACTCCGAAGCCGTAGCGATGATGGCGAGAGTTTGGCGAAATGCGCCAAACTCTCGCCAGATTTGTTCTGTCTTTGGGCATCAGATGGTAGTGGGACAGATCGCAAAGACATCCCGAACGGCCGGTGGGCGCGGCCTTGCCATCAGATTTTATCGTTCTCGTTGACGGTTTGGTAACCAGGATGAATCCAAAATGAACCAGACCGCTTAACTGTCTGCCTGGGCCTCCGTTCCCGGGACCAAGATACCAACCGGCAGGAAATCCATGTTTGTAAGAAGTCTCTCCGCAGCACTCTCGATCGTTCTCGTCACCGCAACCGGTGCGTTGGCTGAGAAGCCGACCCGTATCGACCAGTTCAAGGCCTGGGGCGCCTATTCCTACAAGTCGGGCAACGGCACGGTCTGCTATGTTCTTTCGGTTCCGACCAAGAAGGAGCCGGCCAATGTCGATCATGGCGACAATTTCTTCATTGTGTCCCAGCGTCCCGGCCAGAACATCGCCTACGAGCCGCAGGCAATGATGGGATATACGCTGAAGCCCGATTCCAAGGTCAATGTCACCATCGACAGCAAGACCTTCGTCATGTTCGTCAAGGACAAGGCCGCCTGGCTTGAGAACGCGGCCGAGGAGCCGTCGCTCGTCGCAGCGATGAAGGCCGGCTCTTCGATGACCGTCAAGGCGACCTCGCTGCGCGGTACGGGCACCAGCTATTCCTATTCGCTGTCGGGTATTTCCGCGGCGCTGCAGAAGATTGAAAGCTGCAAGTAATCGCTGACGCGGGCGACCGCGTTCAGGCGTTTCGAAAAGGCCGGGCTTCCCGGCCTTTTCCTTTGTCCGAGTGCCCCGAACAGCGGCGGGGGTGACGGACCGGCGTTTTGGTGCTAAAGGGCGCCCTTCAAGGCCGCAGCCCAACGAGGCTGGCGACTGTCCGGCAGGGATTGATGTCCTGATCCGCGACCGTGACCGGCCCGACAGCATTTTTCGAATTCTTGAAGAGACAGGATTGCCGATCATGAGCGGCGAAAGCGCAGTACTCGTATCCGACGTTGTGAAGACAGGCGGCCCCGTTCGCCTCGGCAGTGCTGAAAAGCCGATGCTGATCGGACTGACGCGCGAGGAAATGGGCACAGCACTGGCCGAAAAGGGCGTACCGGAGCGTCAGGTCAAGATGCGCGTGGCGCAGTTGTGGAACTGGATCTACGTGCGCGGCGTCTCCGATTTCGACGCGATGACCAATGTCTCGAAAGACATGCGCGAAATGCTGAAGGCGAACTTCTCGATCGCCCGGCCGGAAATCGTCGAGGAACAGATCTCCAATGACGGCACGCGCAAGTGGCTGCTGCGGTTTCCGCCGCGCGGCGCCGGCCGTCCGGTCGAGGTCGAAACCGTCTACATTCCCGAAGAGGGTCGCGGAACGCTCTGCATTTCCAGCCAGGTCGGCTGTTCGCTCACCTGCACCTTCTGTCACACCGGCACACAGCGCCTGGTGCGCAACCTGACGGCCGAGGAAATCCTGTCGCAGCTGCTGCTTGCCCGCGACCGACTCGGCGATTTCCCGGATCGCGATGTGCCGCAGGGCGCCATGATCCCGTCGAGCGACCGCAAGGTCACCAATATCGTGATGATGGGCATGGGCGAGCCGCTCTACAATTTCGAGAGCGTCAAGACCGCGCTGCTCATTGCGACCGACGGCGACGGGCTATCGCTTTCGAAGCGGCGCGTTACGTTGTCGACCTCCGGCGTGGTGCCGGAAATCTATCGTACCGGCGAGGAGATCGGCGTGATGCTGGCGATCTCGCTGCATGCGGTTCGCGACGAGCTGCGCGACATGCTGGTGCCGATCAACAAGAAGTATCCGCTGAAGGAACTGATCGAGGCCTGCCGCGCGTATCCGGGGCTGTCGAATGCCCGCCGGATCACCTTCGAATATGTCATGCTCAAGGGTGTCAACGACAGCCTGGAAGACGCTCGCGATCTGGTGAAGCTCCTGAAGGGCATTCCAGCCAAGATCAACCTCATTCCATTCAATCCCTGGCCGGGCACGAATTACCAGTGTTCCGACTGGGAGACGATCGAGACCTTCGCCGAATTTGTCAACAGCGCCGGCTATGCCTCGCCGATCCGCACGCCGCGCGGTCGCGATATCCTGGCGGCCTGTGGTCAGCTGAAGTCGGAGTCGGAGCGCATGCGCAAGACCGAGCGACTGGCCTTCGAGGCGATGATGATCGCCGGCCACGGCGAGGACGACTGAGACCGGTTTTCGCGGCTTTCAAAAAATATTCGTCGGCGATGTCGATGTGAGCTAATCCTGTTCGTCAAGGCGGTGACCTGTGCGGCAGTCGCGCAGGCTGACCCGAACGGAGGTTCACCATGAAGTACATTGCCTTGATCTATTCTGATCCCCAGACGTCGCCCGCTCCGGGCACGGAAAACTTCGGCCGCATGATGGGCGGCTACGAACTCTGCAACAAGACCTATCACGCCGACGGCGTCTATGTGGCCGGTGACGCATTGCAGCCGGCGACTACGGCAACGACCGTCCGGGTGCGCGACGGCAAGACCGAAACCATGGACGGTCCCTTCGCCGAGACCAAGGAGCAGCTCGGCGGCTTCTATATCCTCGATTGCGAGACGCTGGACGATGCCATTCGCTATGCGGCGATGATCCCGCATGCCGCGACCGGTTCGGTTGAAGTGCGCCCGATCATGGTGTTCGATCGCTGATGTCCGGCGGCAGCGGCGAAGGCGCCGATGCGGTATCGCGCGCGGTCGACAGGATCGCGCGCGAAGACCAGGGCAGGCTGCTCGCCGTTCTGGTGCGCTCGCTGCGCAATTTCCAGCTTGCCGAAGACAGTCTCCAGGATGCGCTGGAATCGGCGCTTGTGCACTGGCGGCGCAATGGAGTGCCGCAGTCGCCTGCCGCCTGGCTGTTGCAGGCAGCGCGCCGCAAGGCCATTGACCGGCTGCGGCGGACGGCCAATTTCGACGGCAAGGCGGGCGAGGTCGCCTTCCTCCTCGAAAATGCCATTGCGGAGGCCAATGAACGGCGGGACGAGCCGATCGAGGACGACCGGCTGAAGCTCATCTTCGCCTGCTGCCATCCGGCGATCGACCGAAAGACCTGCGTGGCGCTGACCCTGCGATCCGTCAGCGGCCTGAAGACGGAGGAAATCGCCGACGCATTTGTCGACAGTCCGACGGGCATGGCGCAGCGGCTGGTCCGGGCCCGCCAGAAGATTGCCGCTGCCGGGATCGCGTTCGAGGTTCCGGGACCCGAGAGCTGGGCCGAGAGGCTGGAGAGCGTCCTTGCCGTCATCTACCTCACCTTCAACGAAGGCTATGCCGCCGCGGGCGACGAGATCCTTCGCGCCGATCTTTGCGAGGAGGCGATCCGGCTTGCCCATCTTGTGATGGGCCTGCTGCCCGGCGAGGCGGAGGTGGAAGGGCTGGCCGCGCTGATGACCTTGCATCATGCCCGACGGCATGGGCGAACTGCGCCCGACGGAATACCGTTGTCGCTCGAAGAGCAGGACCGGAGCCTTTGGGATCGCGAGGAGATTTCCCGAGGCACGAAGCTCTTGGACATGGCGATGCGACGCGGCAATCCGGGGCAGTATCAGATCCAGGCGGCGATCGCCGCGCTGCATGCCGAGGCGCCGGACTTTGCGAGCACCGATTGGCGGCAGATCGCACTTCTTTACGGCGTTCTGACATCCATGGCAAACAATCCAGTGTTCGAACTCAACCGGATTGCGGCGGTCTCCTTTTATCAGGGACCCGAAAAGGCGCTCGCCCTATTGAAACCGATTGCGCCGGCGCTCGTACAGTACCAGCCGTTTCATGCGCTGCATGCCGATCTTCTCGTGCGATGCGGAGAGATCGAGGCGGCGCGGCTCGCCTATCGCAGCGCCATCGACCTGTCGCAGTCGGGTGCGGAGAAACGGTTCCTGGAGCGGCGGCTTGCCGTCCTTGCTGTCAGCGGGCGTGGGTGAAGAAGATCTTGACCGCGAAAATCGAGAAGACACCGGCAAAGGTGTAGTCGATCCAGCGCAGGACGCGGCGATTGGCCATCAGCCATCCTGACAGCCAGCCGGCGGCCAGGATGATGGCGATCGTCACCGGCAGGGCCAGGGCGATGAAATAGAAGCCGAGGAACAGCAGCTTGCCGGTCACATGCGGATCGGAGGCCTGAACGAATTGCGGCAGGAAGGTCATGAAGAAGATGATGACCTTCGGATTGAGCAGGTTGACCCAGAAACCGTTCAGCAGCGCCTCCATGTGCGAACCACGCCTTTCGACGCCGGCTTCTGCCGCCATGACGAAGTTGGATCCCTTGCGAATGGCGTGGAAGGCCAGCCACAAGAGATAGGCCGCGCCACCGGTCTTCAACACGAAGAAGGCGGCCGGCGAGGCAACGATCAGGGCTGAAATGCCGAACGCCACAAGCACCGTATGGATGACAAGGCCGATATTTGTGCCGAGCAGCACCATGAAGGCGGAACTCCGGCCCTCCTTCAGCGCCCTGCCGATCTGCAGCGTCATGTCCGGTCCCGGCGTCAGCGTCAGCAGCATGCAGGCGGCGGCGAAGGTCAGCAGGGTGGGGAGACTTGGAACGAAGTCCATGGTTTGCTCTCGAGGTTCGAAGATGGTGCGCCCCTCTTACACCGGGCCCGGACGCGGGGGAAGATGGCGGCCGCGATCCTTGCCAACCCCGAGCCTTCTTGCTATCGCGGATCAGCAATCGCCGCGCTGCGGCAAAGACATGATGCGAGGCCGATGTGCGCACCCTGACCGATGCCTATATTCCGGAACTGCCGAATTATTATCGCGGCAAGGTGCGCGAGAACTACGACCTTCCGGACGGCAGCCGCGTCATCATTTCGACCGACCGCATCAGCGCCTTCGACCGCATCCTGACCTGCATTCCCTACAAGGGTCAGGTGCTGACGCAGACGGCGCGTTACTGGTTCGAGAAGACTGCAGACATCTGCCCGAACCACGTCATCGACTATCCCGACGTCAATGTCGTGGTCGGCAAGCGTCTCGATATCCTGCCGGTCGAGATCGTCGTGCGCGGTTATCTAGCCGGCACCACCTCGACGTCCATCCTCACCCTCTACAAGAAGGGCGAGCGCCAGATGTACGGAGTGACCTTTCCCGATGGGCTGCGTGACAATCAGGTGCTGCCGACGCCGATCATCACGCCGACGAGCAAGGAATTCGATGGCGGCCATGACGAGCCGCTGACGCCGGCCGAGATCATCGAAAAGGGACTGCTGACCCAGGAGCAGTGGGACACGGTTTCCCGCTACGCGCTGGCGCTGTTTGCCCGTGGTCAGGAACTCGCCGCCGAACGCGGTCTCATCCTGGTCGACACGAAGTATGAATTCGGGACCGACGAAAACGGCACGATCATCCTCGCCGACGAAATCCACACGCCGGATTCCTCTCGCTACTGGTTTTCCGAGGCCTATGAAGACGCATTCCAGGCCGGTAAGCGGCCGCAGAGCTTCGACAAGGATTTCATCCGCTCGTGGGTCGTCGAACGTTGCGACCCGTACAACGACGATATTCCGGAAATTCCGGCCTCGCTGATCGAGGAAGCGTCGAAGGTCTATATCGAGGCTTACGAGATGATCACGGGCAGCCGGTTCGTTCCCGATGACAGCTTTGATACGCCGCTTGCGCGGGTTCGCGCCCACTTGCAGCATCTGTTTGTGAAATAAAGCAGACGTCGGCGTGCTGGTCATGCCGATGATTGATGCTAGATTACCGGAAATTAATTGGCGGTCCCCGATGTGACATGTTAGCGCATGTCATATTGTTGGATTGCGCATTGCCCCGGGATTTTCATGAAAAGACGCTATTTCCTCGCCCTTGCTCCGCTTCTGCTTGCGCTGTCGGCCTGCAGTGATTCAGGTTCCAGTGAAAAAGCCGGGGGGGCTCGGGGCGGTCGTGAAGTCACGGTCGGCGTCATCAAGATGGAGAGCGGGACGGCTCCGGTGACGATCGTGCTGCCTGGTCGGGCGGTGTCGTATCGCTCCGCGGACATCCGGCCGCAGGTCGGCGGCATGATCAAGGAGATCGCCTACAAGGAGGGCACTCCGGTCAAGCAGGGCGACCTGCTGTTCAAGATCGAGGACGATACCTACGTTGCGGCCGTGGCGGAAGCCGAAGCGGCTCTGGCCAAGGCGCAGGCGAGTGTGCCGTCCGCCGAGGCCAATTACGAGCGTTATCAGCGGCTGGTCAAAAGCGGCGGGGCAACCGAGATCGCCCTTGACGATGCCCAGGTGGCCTTGCTGCAGGCGAAGGCAGACGTCTCTTCGACCCAGGCCGCGCTGCAATCTGCCAAGATCAATCTCCAGCATACGGAAATCCGGGCGCCCTTCGACGGCATTGCCGATGTTTCCGCCTTCAGCATCGGAAACCTCGTGACGGCAAGCCAGAGCGATGCGCTGACCACCATTCGCCAGACCGACCCGATCTATGTCGATCTCAGCGATTCGAGTGTCAATCTGCTGCGCTTCCGCACGGCGATCGAGTCGGGAGCGCTCAGCGGCAATGTTCGTCAGGCTCCCATCAGCCTTACGCTCGAAAACGGCGACAAGTATGACCAGACCGGAACCTTCGATGTGCCGAAATCGACGGTCAGCGAGGCGACGGGGTCCTTCACCATCCGAGCGTCCTTCCCCAATCCGAAGCGCATGCTGGTGCCGGGAATGTTTGTCCGTGCGACCCTGGAGATCGGCGAACAGAAGGGCTACCTGATCCCGCAGCGGGCGGCGAGCCGCGATTCGGAAGGCAACCTCACCGCGCGCTTCGTCAGCAAGGACGGCAAGGTCGAGACCCGAACGTTCAACAAGGCCACAGCCTCCGGCAACAGCTGGCTCGTCCAGTCGCAGATCGCCGACGGCGATCAGCTGATCATCGACGGACTGCAATCCATATCCGACGGCATGACCGTGAAGACCAAGGACGTGACACTGGACAAGACCGGTGTGGCGCATGACGTGGAAGCGCAAGGGGACGGCGCGGCAGCGAAGCCGACCAAATAGGTCCTGACCTCGCTTTCATGACGGCATTCCCATACAGGATTTTTTAATGGCAAGCTTTTTCATCAGACGGCCGATTTTTGCCTGGGTTATCGCGATCGTCATCATGCTCGGCGGCGCGCTGTCGATCTATACGCTGGCCATATCGCAATATCCGGACATCGCGCCGACAACCGTGCGCATTTCCGCCACCTATAGCGGTGCGTCCGCCGACACGGTGCAGAACTCGGTGACCACGGTCATCGAAAACGCCATGACCGGCCTTGACGACCTGACCTACATGACCTCGTCGTCTTCGACGGGCTCGGCGTCGGTGACGCTGACCTTCGGCAATTCGATCGATCCGGACATCGCCCAGGTCCAGGTCCAGAACAAGCTGCAGCTGGTGGAATCGCAGCTGCCGGACAGCGTCCAGCAGAAGGGCGTGCGCGTCACCCGGTCATCGACGTCGATCCTGATGGTTGGCGCGCTGGTATCGACCGACGGCAAGCGGACCTCGGCACAGCTCGGCAACCTGATGTCGACGTCCATCGAAGACCAGATTCAGCGCGTCGAGGGTGTCGGATCGATCAACGTCTTCGGTTCGGGCTACGCCATGCGCATCTGGCTCGATCCGCTGAAGATGTACAAGTACCAGTTGATTCCGAGCGATGTGACATCCGCGGTCGAGGCGCAGAACAAGCAGGTTGCCGTCGGTTCGCTCGGTGCCTTGCCGGCCGTCGAGGGGCAGCAGATCAATGTCACCGTGACCGCGCAGAGCCAGTTGAAGTCGGTCAGCGATTTCCAGGCGATCATCCTGAAGACCGAAGCGGACGGTTCGACCGTCAGGCTCGGCGACGTCGCGCGCATCGAGATCGGCCAGGAAAGCTACGGATCCGAGTCGCGCTACAACGGCAATCCGTCCGCCGGCTTCGCGGTCAACCTCGCGACCGGCGCCAACGCGATCGACACGTCTGCCCGCGTCGAAAGCGCGCTTGCCACCATCAGCAAGGGTCTGCCGAGCGGCGTCGAGATCGTCTATCCCTATGACACCACGCCCTTCGTCAAGCTGTCGATCGAGAAGGTCGTCGAGACCCTGGTCGAAGCGATCGTGCTCGTCTTCTTCGTTCTCCTGATCTTCCTGCAGAATCTTAGGGCGACCTTCATTCCGATGATTGCCGTTCCGGTGGTGCTGCTCGGTACCTTCGGCATCCTTTCGCTGACCGGATTCACGATCAACACGCTCACCATGTTCGCGATGGTGCTGGCGATCGGTCTGCTCGTCGACGACGCCATCGTGGTGGTCGAGAACGTCGAGCGCCTGATGGCGACCGAACGCCTGTCGCCGGTGGCGGCGACGGAAAAGTCGATGGGCGAGATTACCGGCGCCATCGTCGGCATCGCGCTCGTGCTGACGGCCGTCTTCATTCCGATGGCCTTCTTCGGCGGATCGGTCGGGGTCATCTACCAGCAATTTTCGGTGACCATCGTCTCGGCGATGCTTCTCTCGGCGCTGGTCGCGATCGTGCTCACCCCGGCGCTTTGCGCCACCATGCTGAAGCCGATCGACCATGACAAGGAGCCGAACGCGCTGGCCGGATGGTTCAACCGTTGGTTCGGTCGCGCCACCAACGGCTACGGAAAGACCGTCGGCGGACTGCTCAAGCGTCCCATTCGCGTGCTCATCCTGTTCCTTGCCATCGGTATCGGCTGTGCGGGCCTCTTCACCAGAATTCCAAGTTCCTTCCTGCCGCAGGAAGACCAGGGCGTTCTGATGACGATGATCACCCTGCCGGACGGGGCGACCATCGAGCGCACCAAGTCGGTGATGGAAAAGGTCGAGAACTATTATCTGACCCAGGAGAAGGGCGACGTGCAGGCCGTGTTCGGCGCTCTCGGCTTCAGCTTCGGCAGCACCGGCCAGAACTCCGCCATGCTGTTCGTCAAGCTCAAGGATTTCGACGAGCGGACGGCGGCCGACCAGAGCGCAAGCGCGATTGCCGGCCGGGCGATGCGCTTCTTCTCCACGATCCGCGACGCGCAGGTCTTCGCGCTGCAGCCGCCGGCCATTCCCCGCATGGGCAATACCAACGGTTTCTCCATGTATCTCGTCGATACGGGCAATCAGGGCGTGACCGCACTCAACAATGCGGCCAACGAGCTTGCGGAGCGTGGCGCGCAGAACTCGCTCGTCAATTCGATCCGTGGCAATTCGAAGTCGCTCGAATCGCAGATGAAGATCGTCATCGATCAGGAAAAGGCCGGCGCGATGGACGTCAGCCTGAGCGAGATCAACGCCATGCTGTCGACCGTCTTCGGGGGCACGAATGTCAATGATTTCGATCTCAACGGCGATCTGAAGCCGGTCTATGTCGAAGGCGATGCGCCCTTCCGCATGCAGCCCGAGGATCTGAACTACTGGTACGCCCGCAACACGAACGGCGACATGGTGCCGTTCTCGAGTTTCGCCAAGGTCGAATGGGTCCAGGGGTCGCCGTCGCTGGCGCGGTTCGACGGCACCAATGCGATTGCGATCAGCGGTTCGGCCGGGACCGGCGTCAGCTCCGGTGCCGCCATGGACGAGATGGAGCGTCTCGTTTCCCAACTCGATGGCGGCTACACCGTCGCCTGGGAAGGCATTTCCTATCAGGAGCGGCTCTCCGGAAACCAGGCGCCTTATCTTTATGCGATTTCGATTCTGGTCGTCTTCCTGTGCCTTGCCGCGCTCTATGAAAGCTGGTCGATCCCGTTCTCGGTGATCATGGCCGTGCCGATCGGCGTGTTCGGAGCGCTTGCCGCCGCCACGCTGTTCTCGCAATCGAACGACGTCTACTTCAAGGTCGGACTGCTGACGACCATTGGTCTGGCGGCGAAGAACGCCATCCTCATCGTCGAGTTTGCCAGGGACCGGCAGGAATCCGGCATGGGGCTGATGGAAGCGGCGCTGGAGGCGGCACGCCTGCGCCTGCGGCCGATCGTCATGACCTCGCTTGCCTTCATTCTCGGCGTGCTGCCGCTCGCAGTCGCCAGCGGTGCGGGATCGAAGGCGCAGAACTCGATCGGCATCGGCGTGCTCGGCGGCATGCTGGCGGCCACGCTGCTCGGCATCTTCTTCGTCCCGAGCTTCTTCGTGATGATTCGGAGGCTCGCCGGAGCGAAGGCCCTGCGCAAGGCAGGTGTGGCAGATAAGTCAGCCGATCCCAATGAGTGACCTTGTCGAGGCCTGCCGGGATTGTATGAAGCCGCCATTCAGGGCAGTCTCTGCGCCGATAAGGCCGGGTCAATTCGTATCCCGGCCCGCCGGGTCATCCGCAGTACCAGAGTTGGAATAACATGACGCTTTCCATTCGTCGATTTGCGCCCCTGATGTTCGTCGCCCTGTCCGGCTGCATGGTCGGACCGGATTACGAGGCGCCGCAAACGCCACTGCCGGTCAAGTTTTCCGAGGGCCGCAATGCCAGCATCGGCAATGTCAGTCTGAAGCCCTGGTGGACGGCATTCACCGACCAGCGCCTCAACAGCCTGGTTGCGCAGGGCATGGCGCAGAACCTCGACGTCCTGCAGGCGGTCGAGCGCATCCAGTCCTCCGAAGCCAATGTCACCTCGGCCGGCGCGGGTTCGCTGCCGAGCCTGACGGGATCCGCTTCCCAGACCTTCAGCGGATCTGATGGCAGCTATTCGGGCCGGACCAACCGCTCCACCAGCGAGGGTGGTCTCTCCGTCTCGTGGCTGCTCGACCTGTTCGGCGAATATCGCCGCTCGAAGGAAAGTGCGCGTGCCTCGCTCGATGCAGCCTATGCCAGCGCCGATGTGGCACGCCTGTCGCTGCTCTCCGATCTCGTCACGTCCTATATCGACGTGCGCTATTACCAGGAGCGCATGGCGATCGCCCGTGATAACCTGAAGTCCCGGCAGGAAACGCTGGAGCTCACCAAGTTCCGTCTCGACGCGGGCGCCGCATCGCGTCTCGACGTCGTGCAGGCCGAAGGCCTTGTCAATTCGACGCTCGCCGACATGTCGACGCTGGAAACGAGTTTCCGCAAGTCGGCGCACCATGTCGCGACCCTGATCGGCCTGCCGGCCGCCTCGCTCGTCTCCGACCTTTCCCGGTCCAGCGGTCAGCCGGTGGCGCATGACGCGGTTCGCACCGGCATTCCCGCCGATCTCGTGCGCAACCGTCCGGATATCCGCAAGGCCGAGCGCGAGCTTGCTGCCGCTGTCGCCGATATCGGCGTCGCCAAGGCGCAGCTCTTCCCGAGCATCAAGCTCAGCGGCTCGATCTCGCCCTCCTACATCAAGTCGAATTCCGCCAGCGGCGGCATCACCAGCTGGTCCTTCGGTCCGACGCTCAACCTGCCGATCTTCGACGGCGGCGCGCTGAGGGCGAATGTGCAGAGCAAGGAATCGGCTGCTCGCGGCGCCTATCTCGCCTGGAAGCAGACGGTGCTGAACGCCATCGAGGAAGTGGAAAACGCCATGGTCGCGCTGTCGCGCGATGGCAAGGCGGTCTCGGCATCGCGTGCCGAAGTGTCGTCCTATCGCGAGGCGCTCGATCTGTCGACCGCAAGCTACAAGGACGGCGCGTCCTCGCTGCTCGACGTCCTCGACGCCCAGCGCTCGGTCTCCACCGCGCAGGCGAACCTCGCACAGGCGGTCCGCCAGATGGCGGCCGATTACGTCACGCTCAACGTCGCCATCGGCGGCGGCTATGCGGCGGGTCGGCTGACCCAGTAAGCGCTTCTGCCGCACGCCTTCCGGCATTGCGGCAGAAATCTGGCCTTTTCTTATTGCGATGCAGCAATCCGTCAGGCTATAAGAGCGCATCCCATATGGATCCGGTGCAATTCCGGATGGCTCTTCTGGCCGCCTATCCGCCAGACAACTCCATTTCTATGTGCATGATGCCGGCGCCCCAGATCTTGTGCCGGTTCGCCATATTTGACGGACATATGAACACACACACTCCCTATTACCGCTCCTGGTTCTTCAACATCCGGGCAGACATCCTTTCCGGTATCGTCGTGGCGCTGGCGCTGATCCCCGAAGCCATCGGCTTTTCCGCGATCGCCGGCGTCGATCCCAAGGTCGGACTTTTCGCCTCATTCGCAATCGCCTGTACGGCGGCCTTCACCGGTGGCCGACCCGGCATGATCTCGGCTGCGACCGCTGCGACCGCGGTCGTCATGGTGTCGCTCGTCAAGGAGCACGGTCTCGACTACCTGTTTGCGGCGACGCTGCTGATGGGCATCCTGCAGATCATCGCGGGTTTCCTGAAACTCGGGCGGGTGATGCGCTTCGTTTCCCGCTCGGTGATCACCGGCTTCGTCAATGCGCTGGCGATCCTCATCTTCATGGCACAGCTTCCCGAACTGATCGGCGTGCCGACCGCGACCTATTACATGATCGCCGGCGGGCTCGCGATCATCTATCTCTTCCCGCGCATAACCAAGGTCATCCCCTCGCCGCTGGTGGCGATCGCGGTGCTGACCGGGGTGTCGCTCTATTTCGGCATGAATGTGCGCACGGTCGGCGACCTCGGCGAACTGCCATCCAGCCTGCCGTTCTTCTCGCTGCCGCATGTGCCGCTTACCTTCGAGACGCTGAAGATCATCTTCCCCTATTCGGTGACGCTGGCGGCCGTCGGCCTCCTGGAATCGCTGATGACGGCGCAGATCGTCGACGACATGACCGACACCACCAGTTCCAAGAGCCAGGAATGCATCGGCCAGGGGGCGGGCAACATCGCCGCCAGCCTGATCGGCGGCATGGGCGGCTGCGCGATGATCGGCCAGTCGGTGATCAACGTCACCTCCGGCGGTCGCGGCCGGCTGTCGACCTTCGTCGCCGGCGCCTTCCTCCTGTTCCTGATCCTCGTGCTCGACGACATCGTTCGCGTCATCCCGATGGCGGCGCTGGTCGCGGTGATGATCATGGTGTCGATCGGCACCTTCTCCTGGAGCTCGATCCTCGATCTGCGAAGCAATCCCTGGCAGTCCTCGGTGGTCATGTTGGCAACCGTCGTGACCGTCGTTGGCACGCATGATCTCGCCAAGGGCGTACTGGCCGGCGTGCTTCTGTCCGGCATCTTCTTTGCCGGCAAGGTCGCCAAGCTCTTCCATGTCCGCTCGACGTTGAGCGAGGATGGGACGGTGCGCAGCTACCACGTCGACGGGCAGATCTTCTTTGCCTCGGCGGAGACCTTCATTGCCGCCTTCGACTTTGCCGATGACGTCAAGCGGGTTGTCATCGACGTGACGGAGGCCCATCTCTGGGACATCACCTCGGTCGGAGCGCTCGACAAGATCGTCTTCAAGTTTCGTGCCAATGGCATTGAAGTGGAGGTTGTCGGGCTCAACGAGGCGAGCGCCCATATGCTCGACCGCTTCGCCGCACATCCGAAGCAGGAAACGAGTGATCTGGCGGCCGCGCATTAGCGGCCGCTGCGGCATTCCTCACGGACCGAACCTGTCCCGCCATGCCGGCTGCGCGCCGGGGTGGGGCAGGGTGGTCGCCTCGTAGACACCGCGGGCCACCGCCCGCGCCATGACTGCCGTCGCCAGGTGGCAAAGTTCCAGATAATCGGCCATTGCCTCGAGCGGTTTCTCGCCGGTCGCTGCCGAAAACACCGTGTCGCCGTCGAGCGGCAGGTGGGCCGGCAGGATTGCCCGCGCGATCCCGTCCTGCGCCATGATCGCCAGCCGGTAGGCCTGCTGTTTCGACAGCGCCGCATCGGTGACGACGGCGCCGATCGTCGTCGCGGTTTCCTGCATGCCCTTCAGCCGGAAGGCTGTGTGGTCTTCGTTGAACGTTGGCGGCAGGCCAAGTCCGCCGAATTCACTCCTCTGTTCGAAAGGCGCTGCCCAGAAATGCGCGCCTCTGCCGATCGTCGGCGAGCCCAGTGCATTGACGGCGGCGATTGCGCCGATCCGGTATCCCTTCGATGAGACAGCGCTCGCCGACCCCAGCCCTCCCTTGACGCTCGCCGTCGTCGCGCCCGTCCCTGCGCCGACACTGCCAAGCGGGAAATGCCCGCCGGCGGCAAGACATGCCGCCTCGCCCATGTCGCGATAGGGCGAATGCCGGCCCCAATCCTTGTTGCCGCCATTCAGGAGGTCCATCAGGATGGCCTGCGGGACGATTGGTACCCGGACCGGCCCGACCGGAAAGCCGCGTCCGGCAGCGCGCAAGGCCGCCTGCACGCCGCCTGCCGCATCGAGGCCGAAGGCGGAGCCGCCGGACAGCACGAAGGCGTCTACCTCGCAGACCGTCATGCCCGGATCGAGAAGCGTGGTGTCGCGCGTGCCCGGGGCGCCGCCGAGCGTGATACCGGACCCGGTGACCGCGTGATCGAAGAGGATGACGGTGACGCCGGAGGCAAGCGCAACATCCGTGGCATGGCCGACGGTGACACCCGCGATGTCTGTGATGAGATTGCGCATAAGCCTCCCTGCGACCCGCTTTTTTGCTGTTCCAACCATGCTCGCGTGCGCCGCAAATGGCAAATGTGGAGGCGGCCCGCCTGACCGCCCTGCCGGGGGTCGTATTCTCGCCGCGGGCTTATGGTTAATAGTCGGTTATCGAGCACTCTGACGCCAAAACCCGAAATCCCCCCACCATTTCAATCACTTACGTTTTTTTGAATTTTTTCTGACGAGTTGTGTTGACTTGATTTGGGTGGTGGGCTTATAAGCTGCGTCACGCAGCCCGGTAGCTCGTCAGGCTCATAACCTGAAGGCCGCAGGTTCAAATCCTGCCCCCGCAACCAATCCAGCACAAATACATAACCGCTCCTCGCTAGGGGCGGTTTTTGCGTTCAGGGGGGCGACGACCCGCCGGAAAGCTAAACTGTGCCACCCGGCAATCCCGGACATGGATGACACCAAGGCTGTTGCGCCTCAGTGTCGTCCGTTTTCAGGTGCCCTCCGCATCGGATCCCAAGCGCCGGCTGAGGGTCAGTTCATCCGTCGTCCTGTTTCGGTGTCAAAGAGATGCACGGCGGACGGATTGCCCGAGAGATGGATCCGTTCTCCGACCGCGACGTCGGCGTTGCGGTCGAATTCGACGGAGAACATCTGTCCGTCGGCCATCTCGACATAGGCGAATGTCTGGCTGCCGAGGCGTTCCGCCACCGAGATTTCACCCTCGAACCAGGCGTCTTCGGGCTGGCAGGCTTTCAGGTCGTTCGGCCGGATCCCGAATGTGATGGCCCCGGAGAGGGCCTGCGTGTTCGGCAGCCGGAATTGCCTGCCCAGAGCGCTGATCACGATGCCTCCCTGATCGCTCGGAGTTGCTGTGGCCTCGACGGTGTTCATGGTCGGGCTGCCGATGAAGCGTGCGACGAACAGGCTGGCCGGCCTGTGATAAAGCTCCAGAGGCGCCCCCATCTGCTCGATCCGGCCGCCATTCATGACCACGATCCTGTCCGCCAGCGTCATGGCCTCGACCTGATCATGCGTCACATAGACCGTGGTCGCCTTCATCCGCTTGTGCAGCTTAGCGATCTCCAGACGCATCTCGACCCGCAGCGCCGCATCCAGGTTGGAGAGCGGCTCATCGAACAGGAAGGCCGAAGGCTCGCGCACGATTGCCCTCCCCATTGCGACGCGCTGCCTCTGTCCACCCGACAACTGGGCGGGCCGTCGGTCCAGAAACGGTTGGATCTTGAGGATGTCGGCCGCGTTCGCCACGCGGCTTTCCGTCGATGCCTGATCTGCGCCGCGCATCTTCAGCCCGAAGGCCATGTTCTCGTGTACGCTCATATGCGGGTAGAGGGCGTAGTCCTGGAAGACCATGGCAATGTCGCGCTCGGACGGCGGCAGGGCGTTCACGACCTTGCCGGCGATTTCGAGTTCGCCGCCACTGATCTCCTCTAGGCCGGCGATCATGCGCAGAAGCGTGGACTTTCCGCAGCCGGACGGCCCGACAAGCACGAGAAACTCGCCACTCTCTATCTCGATGTCGACGCCGTGGATGACCTCCACCGCTCCGTAGGCCTTGCGAAGCTGCCGCAAAGAAATCGCGCTCAATCTGGTTTCCTCTCTCGTGCATTCAGGCTTGACGCCATTTATCAATATCATTATCGATAATGATAAATGCACGTCAAGCAATTTAGAGAGCCAGCATCGATGTCCTATTTCTCTGAGCGAGCGACCGGAAGAACCGCGGCGGGAAAGCCGGCGAAATCGGCGGCCGCGTTCAGTGCGCTCAAGCGGGAAATCATGCTCGGCCTGCTACCGGCGGGCGCCGCACTGACCGAGCTCGATCTGGCGGCGCATTTCGGCTGCAGTCAGGGCACGGTCCGTGAAGCGCTTCTTCAGCTTCAGGAAGAGGGGCTTGTGCTTCGCAAAGGCCATCGCGGCACGCAGGTGTCCGAATGCACCGAAGCGGAAGCGATCGAAATGTTCAAGGTGCGCCAGCAGATCGAATGCAGTGGCATTGTGCGGGCGCTCACCCATCCTTCACGCACGCTCGTCGCCGATCTGAAGGCGCTGCTGGCGGAGATGATAGATGCCGCCAGGGCCGATGACGAACTCGAGCTGGCCGCCCACGACCGGGAGTTCCATCGTCGCATCTTTCATGATGCCGATCTGCCGGCGCTCGACCCCATCCTGCACCGCTGCCTGATCCACAATCACCGCTTCAAGATCCTGCGCAGCAGCACGCCCCGCAATCTGGTGGCGACGGCGGAGCGGCACGGATCGATCATCGAGGCGATCGAGCAGCAGGATCTTGGCCGTGCGCAAGAGGCCCTGCGCCACCATATCGCGACGATCGTCGAGTTCGGCCCCGACGTATTTGTGGAACCCGCGCAATGAAGGCCGTAGACGCCACTTTTCCTTCGGATTTGTCCGTCGAAATGGCGGAACTGATGGCCCGTGTCCTGGCCGAGGACGGTCCGCAGCCGGATACGACCACGCTGGAGCCCGCCATCGGCAGGGCCCTTGCGGAAAACGCCAACCGGCGCTGGAATCGGGAGCTTCCCGAGATCGCCTCGCGCTCTTCGGTGATGCTGGAAGTCGACGACAATCTCGGAAGTGCTGCCCGTCGCATGGAGGTCATTGTGCCGGAGGACGCCGCTCCCGGCGCCATTCTCTTTGTTCACGGTGGCGGTTTCGCCTTCTGCAGCCCGGAAAGCCATGAACGATGCGCCCGCATTCTGGCGATCGAAAGCGGTCTTCCGGTCCTGGTGCCGGACTATCGGCTTGCGCCCGAACACCCGTTCCCGTCAGGCCTCAAGGACTGTATTGCCGCATTGCGCCAGGCGTTTTCGGCAACCGCCGGCAGGGGTGTCGAGCCGGGGCCGCTTCTCATTGCCGGCGATTCTGCCGGCGCCAACCTCGCCCTTGCAGCCCTTTTGTATGAGCAGTCGGGCGGATTGCGCGGCGCGGATGGCGCTCTGCTGTTCTACGGAACCTACGACCGGGATTTCTGGACGGCTTCCTACCGGCAGTTTGCCGACGGTCCGGGCCTGACGACGGGCAAGATGGAGCGATACTGGAACTGGTATGTCGACGCGGGAGACATGGAGCCGGACCTGCTCGCCACTCCGCTTCTCGCCAGCGATGCGCAACTGGCGGCCCTGCCGCCGCTGCATCTGATGGCAGCGGGCATAGACCCCCTTCTTTCCGACAGCATTCGCCTGGCCGAACGCCTCGAAGCGGTGGGCCGTGCCGAACGGCTCATGATCGTTCCCGGCGTGACCCACGGATTTCTGCAGAACACCATCGACCTTGAGGCGGCGCGGGAGGCGCTCCGTCGGGCCGGCATGGATGCAAGACGGATGGCCTTGAAACTCTAGCCATTCACCGAACGACAACAGGAGGAGTACATGACGTTCTGGAAGAAACTTGCGATGGGACTGACTCTCGCCGCATCGCTGGCAGCAGGTGCTGCGCACGCCGAAACCGTCCGGTTCTGGTATCACTTCGACAATCCGGAAAATCCGATGGATGATCTGGTCAAGAAGTTCGAAGCCGCCAATCCGGGCATCGAAATCCAGGCCGAAAACGTGCCGTGGAACAGCTACTACGACACGCTCTACACGTCACTCGTCGGCGGCAATGCGCCGGATGCGGCGATGGTCAAGCTCTTTGCCCAGCCGCGGCTGATGGAAATGGGCGCTCTGGAGCCGATCGGCGACCGGATCGACGCCTGGCCCGGCAAGGCCGATCTGCTCGACAACCTGCTCAACCTGACCAAGGCTTCGGACGGCAACCAGTATTACCTGCCGATCCAGTATGTGGTCCTCTATCTCTACTATCGTGCCGACCTGTTCGAGCAGGCCGGCCTGAAGCCGCCGGCGACCTGTGAAGATTTTCGCAATGCCGCCATCAAGCTGACCCATGCACCGGACACCTACGGTTTCGGCCTTCGTGGCGGCAAGGGCGGCTGGGATCAGTGGGGCGCCTTTGTCCTTTCGCAGGGCGCTGAACTGAAGCCGGGTGGCCTGACGACCGACAAGGCGATCGCCGCCAACCAGTGGCTCATCGACCTCTTCCAGAAGGACAAGGTCATTCCTCCGTCCGCCCCCAATGACGGGTTCCAGGAAATCATCGGAGCCTTCAAGAGCGGCAAGACGGCCATGACGATTCATCACATCGGCTCGTCGAATTCCATGGTTGAGGCCCTGGGAGACAAGGTGTCCGCGGTCCCGGTTCCGGAATGCGGCGGCGGACGCTGGACATCGTACGGGGATGAATCGCTGGCGATCTTCTCCTCGTCGTCCGTCAAGGATGCGGCCTGGAAATGGATCTCCTTCCTTGCGGAAGGCGAAAACAACGTCGAGTTCAACAAGGCAACCGGCCAGATGACGGTGACGAAGAGCGGTTCTGAAAACTGGACGCTGCACCAGCGCCGTTTTGTCGACGCGACAGTCAATTCGCTGCCCTTCGCACATGTTCTGCCGCAGACCCCGGCCACCTCGGAATTCGTGAACACGGCCTGGCAGACCGCCATGCAGCAGGCGCTGACCGGCCAGATCACCTCCAAGGAAATGATGGAACAGCTGCAGGCCCTGTTCGCCGAGTAAGTCCATTCGAGGGGTCCGCAGTGAACTGCGGACCCCGCAATCCGAAGTGGCGGCCACGGCCGTCTCACACGTTCCCGGAAATCAAGATCGATCACATGCAGACGTCCGCCAACCCATCGTCCACAGGCGCCAGGATCGCCCCGCCGCTGTCATCCCGGCTCATGCCGTATGCGCTGCTGGCACCCGCTTTCGTGGTGACCCTGTTCATCGTCCTCTTTCCGATGGTTCAGGCGGTCTACACCAGTTTCTTCGATCTCATTCTCTGGAAGCCCAATGCCAGCCGCTTCGTCGGCTTCGGCAACTACGTCAAACTGCTGCAAGACAAGGTGTTCTGGATTTCGCTGGGACATACCGCGATCTGGATCGGGCTGACCGTCCCGCTTCAGATGGGGCTCGGCCTGATTACCGCTCTCCTGCTGAACCGCGAATTTCCGTGGCGCGGGCTGGCCCGAGCGCTGATCATCATTCCGTGGGCGCTTCCGAGCGTGGTGATCGCCCTGATGTGGCGCTGGATCTACGATCCCAATACCGGCGTCCTCAACGACATTCTCATCTACCTTTCCATCGTCAAGCAGGCGGTTCCGTGGCTCGCCGATCCCGATCTGGCGCTGTATGCCATCATCGCGACATTGACCTGGCAAGGTTTTCCTTTCTTTGCGGTCATGATCCTTGCCGGCCTGCAAGGCATCCCCAAGAGCCAGTACGAGGCGGCCTCGATCGACGGTGCGTCGTCATGGCGGCAGTTCCTGCACATCACACTGCCGGGCATCGCTCCGGTTCTCGGAACCGCCGGCCTGCTCCGCGTCATATGGGTCGCCAATTCGATGGACGTCATCTTCGTCATGACCGGCGGCGGGCCAGGCTATGCCACGCATACCCTGCCGCTCTACTCCTTCATTCGCGCCCGCCAAAATCTGGATTTCGGCTACGGCACATCGATTGCCGTCACCTTCACGATCCTTCTTGGCGCCGTCGTCGCGCTCTATCTGATCCGGACCATGCGGGAGGTGGAACGATGAACAGGCCGTCCACGCTGAGGCGCATCCTGACCACCGACCTGCCGGTCCTGCTGATCGTGCTGTTCGCGATGGGACCGTTCGCCTGGATCATTCTGACGTCGCTGACGCCAAGCAAGGTTCTCGACGCTACGGGCGTTTCTCTCTCGCCATACGGCTGGAGCCTCGACAATTACGTCCGGCTGCTGCGGCAGACGTCGTTCCTCGGCAATATGCTGGACAGTCTCATCATTGCCGGCGGGACGGTGGTGCTCGGCCTCATCGTCTCGGTGACGGCGGCCTATGCGTTCTCGCGGTTCCGCTTCGCCGGGCGCAAGCTGTTCATGCTGCAGTTCCTGCTCATCAACATGTTCCCGGTGGTTCTGCTGATCCTTCCCCTGTTCATGGTCATGCGCAAGGTGGGCATTCTCGATACCCATATCGGACTGATCCTCGCCAACTCGACGGTTGCGATTCCGTTCGCGGTCTGGATGCTGACCAGCTATATCGGCGCCATCCCGAAAAGCCTCGACGAGGCCGCCATGATCGACGGCTGCTCGCGGCTGACGGCGCTGCGGCGCGTGGTCCTGCCGCTGACCATGCCGGGCATCATTTCGACCGGCATCTACATCTTCATCACGGCATGGAACGAGTATCTTTACGCGCTCACGCTCGGCGGGCGGAATGTTCGACCGGTGACCGTGGCGATCCAGACGCTGATCGGTGAATTCCAGATCGAATGGGGCCTGCTTTCGGCGGGTGCCGTCGTCGGCGCCATGCCGGCAACCATACTGTTCCTGATTGTCCAGCGCCGGCTGATCGGTGGCCTTACCCAGGGTGCCGTTAAGGGCTGACGCTGTTCGCATATTCGAGAAGAAAGAGGACTGAAATGAACCCCGTTGGGTTAATATCGATGCAGTATGCCAGGCCGTTCACGGCCGAGCACTTCCATCTGTTCGGGACCATGAAGGCGCTCGGCTACGATTTCGTCGAACTGCTGGTCCCCGAACCCGGCGAGATCGATGCTGCCGAGGCCAGGCGCGCGCTTGACGATGCGGGCTTGGGCGTCGTGCTGGCCGCTCGCGTCAACCTTGAACGCAACCTTTCCTCTGATGATCCGAAGGCGCATCGCAACGGGATCGAGTATCTCAAATATGCCGCCGACAGCGCCAAGGCGCTCGGAGCGACGATCGTCGGCGGCCCGTTGACCGGGAACCCGCTCGTCTTTGCGGGACGTGCTCCCAAGCCGGTCGACGAGGACGAAAGGCTGGCGCGCAAGGCACGGTGCGTCGCTGGACTGAAGGAGGCCGGAGACTATGCGGCTGAACGTGGCGTGACACTCGCCGTCGAGCCGCTCAACCGCTTCGAAAGCGATGTGCTGTGCACGACGCAGCAGGCTATCGAGCTTCTGGACGTGGTCGACCATCCAGCCGTCCAATTGATGCTCGACACCTTCCACATGCAAATGGAGGAGGCCAATCTTGCCGAAGCGATCCGGCTCGGTGGCGCGCGCCTCGTGCATTTCCAGGCCAATGAAAACCATCGCGGCTTTCCGGGAACCGGGTCGACCGACTGGGTCGAGGTCTTCCGTGCGCTGAACGAGATCGGCTATCGCGGACCCGTCTCGCTGGAACCTTTCCGTCGCAATGACGATCGCTTCGGCGTGCCGTTCGCGCAATGGCGGCCGCCGCACGAGGACGAGAGCGCCCGGCTTCGGGAAAGCGCCTCCTTTATCAAGTCCCACATCGCTCTTACGGAATTTCGCAGATGACATTGAAAATCGGCTGGATCGGTTGCGGCGTGCATGCAACCCAGATGCTTCTTCCTCAACTGGTGCGCCATGACGTCGAGATCGTCGCACTCTGCGATATTGACGGTAACCGGCTGCAGTCGGCGGGCCGCCAATTCGGCGTCCAGACACTGACGAACAAGGCGGAAGACCTGATCAACACGCCCGGCATCGATGCCGTCGGCATGGCTGTCGGGCCGGACCAGCATCTGGCCTTCGGCAAGATGGCGCTCGAAAGAGGTCTGCCAGTGTTCATGGAAAAGCCGCCGTCGGGCAGTGCGGCCGGAGCAAGAGAGCTGCTCGCGGCCTCGGAAAAATCCGGCAAGCCGCTTCTCGTCGGTTTCATGAAGCGCTATTCGGCGGGCAACAAGATTGCGGCAAACATCGTTCGCTCGGGGCAGTTCGGTTCCGTGCTGGGCCTGACCGGTTACTACATGACGGCGCCCGGCTATTTCGTCGGCAATGTCGACTATACCGGCTTCTTCCTGCACCACTGCGTGCACTACATGGACCTGGTCTCGTTCCTCGTTTCGCCGGTCAGCAAGCTGACGGCGCGCAAGGTGGAAAAGGAGCCCGGCAAGGTGCTCTTCCACATCAATTTCGATTTCGAATGCGGGGCGATCGGAACGGTCGCCATGGGCACGATCCAGTCGCGCGGTGCTCCCGTCGAACGGCTCGAGCTGATGGGCGATCACCAGCGCATCGAGGTGGACAACGTCATCGAAGTCCGCTGGAACCGGAACCCGCCCTTCAAGGTGGATGATCCCCAGGCGAGCCTCGTCGACGGCGTCGACAGCCTGACATGGAAGCCGAACTTCACGGCGGCGGCAAACGAGGATCCCAAGGGCTATCATTCTCTGCTTGCGGACGTCATTCCGGCGCTTCAGGGCAAGCAAACGCCGGCTCCCACCATCGCCGACGGCGTCATCGCAATGGAGCGTCTGGAGACGTTGCGGCGGGAGCTCGACCTCTAGAATTGGGCGGGCAATCGGGGCTGCGGGCGGAACCAGGCTCGCGGCACTGCCGGGTTCGCCTGATCAAGGCCGTATCCCTCATGCGATCAGACCTTGAAACGGTCGATGAAGCTGCGGTCGATGTGGTCTTTCCAGCGCCATACCCATCGGCCCTCGACGCTCAATTTGCCCCAGGAAGCGATGGCGCTGTCGCGACCCGTCGCCAGAATGTAGAGCGATCTTTTTCTGAGATTGTAAGGCTTCAGCGCTTCACCCCTCAAGGCGGCAATCAGGTTTTGCGCCAGGATCGGAGCGGCGCGAACGGCGTGGACGCCAGAGCGCTCCAGCGTCACGTCGCTCCTCGACGCGACATCGCCGACGGCGAAGACGTTGGGGTGGCTGACGCTTCTGTGGGTGTCATCGACCAGAACAAAACCCTGCCGGTCGAGCGCCAGCTTTGAATGCGAAAGCCACGACGCCGGCCGGGCTCCGGTCGCGGCAATCACAAAGTCAGCGTTCAACATGCTTCCGTCGGACAGAGAGACGCCGTCCGGGTGGCCGGTCGCCCGGCTCTCGTGAACGGAAATCCCGCTTCGGGCAAGTGCGCCTCTGGCAAGCCTGCGCGCCCTGTCGCCATGGGCTGCCAGAACGCCGGAAGGGCCGACGACCAGAGAAACGGCCGACTTGACGGAGGTGCTGTCGAGGGCTGTCTTTGTTGCAAGCGCCAGTTCGACGCCGGCGGTGCCACCGCCGACGATGGTCAGTTGCACGGTTCGTTGCGCTTGGGCCGAGGCCACCAGATCCCGCCAGCGCGCGATGAAAGCATCAAGCGGTTTGGCAGGCAGAAGCTTGACGGAGCGGTCCGCAAACCATCCGACATCGGTTTCGCTCCCAATATCGAGCGAAAGCAGGTCATAAGCCACCTCTTTCCCGCCTGAAAGGAATACGTTATTGCGATCGGCATTGATGGCGACGAGGGGTTCCAGGATCAAACGCACGCCCGCCTTTGCGGCGAGCTTTCCGATGTCGATCCTGCAATCTTCCTCCCGGTAGCGCCCCGCAATCAGGCCCGGTAACATCCCCGAATAATACTGCCAGGGCGAAGGTGTAGCGATGATGATGTCGAGCCCCTTCTGTGGATGCCTGGCAAGGTATTCCAGGACAATCAGATGGGCATGGCCGCCACCGGCCAGAAAGAGGCGCGTCATGAAAGCCTCGAGCGAGGTCGCATACCGGGGTGTGGCCGGAAATTGTCCGACCTTTTGATCAGATGGCGATTGCCTTTGACGTTCTCTTCTTCCGCCATGCGTTCCCGAATTTACACGATCAGGTTTTCGTCCTTCCAGAGGCGGAACCCGCCATCGAAGGCGCGGGTATTGTCACCGCGCCGGCATTTCGGCGGAAGCTCGTCCAGCTGCTCGACGTTGCCGCCACCGATAACGACGTAGTCAGGCTCCAGTGCTGCGGTCAGGCGTTCAACGATTTCGAACACGCGCTTGCGCCACTTCTTGTTGCCCTTACTTTTGCGATAGGCCTCGGCGACATAGTGCTCATAGCTCTTGCCCTTGCGATAGGGCAGGTGGGCGATTTCCATGGGCTGGGCGACGTTTTCGACGATCATGGCGGCGCCAAGCCCGGTGCCGAGGCCGAGAAACAGCATCCGGCCGCCCTGATAGGAACCGATTGCCTGCATCAGCGCATCGTTGACGATCCGCACCGGGCAGCCGAAGGCGGATGCGTAATCAACACCGACCCAGCCTTCGCCGAGATTGGCGGGATCATGGAGCGGCCGATCATGCACGACCGGGCCCGGATACCCCATCGCAATCACATCGTAGGTCATGCCCTTGGCCATGGTCTTGACGGCGGCAACCATATCGGCGCCGCTCATCGCCTTGCCGCTGTCGGCCTTCTTCTCCTCGCCGCCGGCGCTGGAGAGGATCTTCACATGGCTGCCGCCGATATCGATCGCAAGCACCACGCGGTCTGCGCCCTTCGACATGTGTTCGCTCATCATCGTCTCCTCGACTGCGAACCCGGCTTCAGGCGGGATCGACCCAGCCACCGGGCGGCGCGAATTTCTTCATTTCGGCCGGTCCCCAGGTGCCGGGCTTGTAGTGCGGCGGCATGGACGTGTCGTCGAGGATCGGTTCGACGATCTTCCATGCGAGCTCGGCCGCGTCCTCACGGGTGAAGAGCTGGCGGTCGCCGGCCATGGCGTCGCCGATCAGCCGCTCGTAGGGCGCCATGTCGCCATGGCCGTCGTCGACGGCGTCCAGTTCCACCGCTTCGCCGCGCATGGCGCTGCCGGGCGCCTTGCGGCGCGCACCGATGCCGATCGAGATGTCCGGGCCCAGGCGGAAGCGGACATAGTTGCTGGCTGCATTCCTGCCATCGTCGAAGAGCGCGACCGGTGGCTGCTTGAAGCGTACCACGACTTCGGTGGCATGGGCGGGCAGGTTCTTGCCGGCGCGAATGTAGAAGGGCACGCCGTTCCAGCGCCATGTCCTGATCTCGAAGCGCACGGCCGCGAAGGTTTCCGTCGGCGACTTGGCGGCAACGCCCGGCTCTTTCAGATAGCCGTCGAACTGGCCGCGGATCACATCGCCCTTGCCGAGCGGCGGCATCGCCTTGAGGACCTGCACCTTCTCGTCGACGAGATCATCGGATGCGCCGGTGGCCGGCGGCTCCATGGCCAGCAGCAAAAGGACGTTGACGAGATGGTTCTGGATCACGTCGCGAATGCAGCCGACTTCGTCATAGAACTTGCCGCGCCCCTTGATGCCGAAGTCCTCGGCCATGGTGATCTGGACGCTTTCGACGTGGTTGCGGTTCCAGATCGGCTCGAGGAAGCTGTTGGCGAAGCGGAAATAGAGGAGGTTCTGGATCGCCTCCTTGCCGAGGAAGTGGTCGATGCGGAAAATGGCGTCCTCCTCGAACACCGCATGCAGCACCTTGTTGAGCGTCTTCGCGGATTTCAGGTCGCGGCCGAACGGCTTCTCCACCATCAGGCGCGCGCCCTTCGCGATCCCGGCCTTGTCCAGGCCGCCGGCGACCGTTTCGAACAGCGAGGGCGGGATTGCCAGGTAGTAGAGCGGGTGCTTGTGCTTGCCCAATGCCTCGCGGAGCTTTTCGAAGGTGGCGGCGTTGCGATAGTCGCCGGAGACGTAGAAAAGCTGGGCAGCCAGTTTCGCGAACACGGCTTCGTCCATCTTGTCGACATGGCTCTTGACCGCGTCGCGCGCCCGATCGATCAGCTGATCGCGCGACCAGTCGTCGAAGGCGACGCCGATGATCGGCGTGGTCAGCCTGCCGCGTTCCACCATCGCGTAGAGCGAGGGAAAGATCATCTTGTAGGCAAGGTCGCCGGTGGCACCGAACACCACCAGCACGTCGGATTTCTGTTGAGCCATGATGTTATCCCTCCCACCCTACTTCGTCTTTTCCTGATGGCCGCCGAAGGCGTGGCGCATGGCAGACAGCACCTTGCCGGAAAACTCCGCTTCGCCGCGCGAAGAGAAGCGTTCGAACAACGCCGATGAGAGAACAGGGGCGGGAACGCCCGTCTCCACGGCTGCCTGCAGGGTCCAGCGTCCTTCGCCGGAATCCGAGACCCGGCCATTATAGCCGTCCAGATGCGGATCGTCCTTCAGCGCCTCCGCCGTCAGGTCGAGGAGCCAGGAACCGATCACGGAGCCGTGCCGCCAAACCTCAGCCACGGCTGCGAGATCGATATCGAAGCGATAATATTCCGGATTGGCCAGCGGCGCGGTTTCGGCATCGGCCTCACGCTCGCGCTTGCCGGCATCGGCGGACTTGAGGATGTTGAGCCCTTCGGCATAGGCAGCCATCACGCCATATTCGATGCCGTTATGCACCATCTTGACAAAATGGCCGGCGCCGGCCGGTCCGCAATGGAGATAGCCCTTCGGCGCCGTGCCGGTCTTCGGATCATCGGCAATGTTCTGGCCTGCGCCGGGTGCCAGCGAGGCAAAGATCGGGTCGAGCCGCTTCACCGCGGCCGCGGCACCGCCGATCATCAGCGAATAGCCGCGTTCCAGCCCCCAGACGCCGCCGGAGGTTCCGGTATCGATGTAGTCGATACCCTTCGACGCGAATTCGGCAGCAAGATCGATGGCGTCGCGATAATAGGAATTGCCGCCGTCGATGATGGCGTCGCCCTTTTCGAGCCTTGCGGCAAAATCGCGCGCGATCCTGGGCGTGATGGCCGCCGGCAGCATCAGCCAGACGGCGCGCGGCTTGGCGAGTTTGGCGACAAGGTCGTCCGGCGAACTGGCGCCCGTCGCGCCTTCCTTCACCAGAGCCGCAACATTCTCCTGATTGACGTCGAAGACGACGCAGTCATGGCCGTCCTTCAAAAGACGCCGCACCATGTTTGCGCCCATGCGGCCAAGCCCGACCATTCCAATCTGCATGTTCCATACTCCAGTTCAAAAGCGTCGAAGCCGATTGCTTCATTCGTTGATGCGAACGGTAAAATTCTGATTTTCCCACTGTCCCGTGTCGCGCCAGAGGAAGGTGAAGACGACCGTGCTGCCGCCTGCGGCATCCTGCGATGGCAGATCCGCTAATTGACCGTCGAAACCCGTTTCGACGGTTTGAGTATCGTTGACCGTCGTCCAGTCGTCGAGGGTCCAGCGCACGGTCGCGCCGGCCGGCAATTCGAGCCGCAGCGTCTTGCCTCTGGGGATGACCGACAGGCGGTTGTTGAAGCGCCAGATGCGGATGTTCGAGGTCGTCTTGCCCTTGATATAGCGTTCGACGCCCTGCGGTGGCATGTCGAAGACCGCGCCATCGGCAAGCGAGCGCAGGAGCTTGATATGCTCGGAATGTGCCCAGACGAGCGGCATGGCGCTGCCGGAGGGACGTCCATGGAACAGCTCGTGTTCGGGAAGATCAGGCCCGTCCCAGCTCTGCTCCGGGATCAGCCCGCCGGTGCCGGCGGAGCGCTCCAGCGTCGTCAGCAGGCTTTCCGCAACTGCGCGGTGCCCGGCCGCCAGTTCGTAGTGCGCGCGCTCGCCGGCCAGAAGCGGCCATGGCCTGCCGATGCCGACGCCGTCGAATGGCGAACCGTCTTCATGTTCGCCGTAACCGTCGTCATTGTAGCGATACCAGAGCGGGCCCTGCGGCAGTTCCACCCGCAGCGAATGGTCGATGGCCTTGATCGTGTCGAGAATATGCGGATCGTCCGGGGCCCGGAGGCCGAAGCGCACCAGCGCCAGCGCGTCAGGGCTGATGACGGTGTTTGCCGGCAGCGTGGCGCGGTCGAGAGGCTGGTTGCGGATCGTCGTGTTGCCGGTCGGCATTGCCGTATCCGTTGCGCCTGGCGAGGCGATGCGCACGTAATAGCCCGAAATGCCAAGCGAGGAGCAGAGATCCGTGTCACCGGAAAAGGTCCATTTCTCGATCTGCTCGTTCCAGCAATCCGCCGTTTCGCGCAGATGGCGGCCGGCCTTGGCGTCGCCGGCGAGATCCAGGAGATCCGCGGCGGCGAGCAGGGCGGCGATCTCGACAGCCAGCGTGAAAGGACTGTAGCCTGGGTCCTCCTCCCAGCGATCCTCGCCGGTGGCCGGGCCGTTCGCCAGAATATAGCCGGCGGCGTTGCGGATCATCGGCATGAACCTCTTCAGCGCATGCAGGTCGAGATGTCCGTTCCTGTGGAGCATGTCGGCGAGAAGGATCGGGAAGGCGCATTCATCCATCTGCACGCCGGGCCAGTAGGGCTTGCCATCGAGCCAGAGATTTTGCGGCCAGCGGCCGGACGGTTCCTGCACGTCGCGCAGATAGGTCAGGATCGCCAGCGCCTCGTCGGCGTCGCCGGCCGCTAGAAACCCGCCCGCCGTCTCGACCAGATCGCGCGGCCAGACCAGATGGTAACCACCGAGATCGTCATCGCCCTTGGAAAAGCCCCAGGGGATGGAGAGGCTGGCGACGACCGCGCCATGGCGATCGGCGGCACGGTGCGAGGCAAGCACCGTCGTCGACACGCGATAGGCATTGATGCCGTCATGGGTGTCGCGGTCGAGCGGCCGGAGACTGTCCTGCCAGCCGCGCCAGTTGGAAATGTAATGATCATGCGCCCGGGCAAAGCCGTCCTTCAGGCTGCGGGTGGCGGAGGCTGCCGCTTCATGTTCCGTCTGGCCGAATCCGAGCGCCAGAGTTGCCGTGCGATGCGCCGCGGTAAAACCGATCTCGCCGGCAAGCGCCACATTGCCATCGTCGGCGCGGGAATATTGTTCGCTGAGACGGCCGCCTTTCTGCAATTGCTGCCAGCCATCGGAAAACCCGACGTAACCGGCACTCACCGCCTGCCAGGGAGTGTCACTGACAAGCGCAAGGTAATGCGAACGGCCACTGGCAAACAGCACCTGCCGCCCTTCGAACTCGCCAATCCAGGCGGAATTGAGCTTGCCGGCATTGACGAGGTGCGGCGCCAGCAGCGCCGTCACCCGATAGTCACTCACGGCGCCCTTGAGGGGGATGAAGGTCACCTGCTGAAGGACGCTGGCGCGGGCCGGGTCCGTGACAACCTTTTTTTCGATCCGATACGTTTCGTCCCTGGCGGCGTTGACAATCGTGAATGCGGGAATGCCGCCATCGAAGGGCGTCGTGGTGGAGACGCAGTCACGCTTCTCCTCGGAGAAGTATCCATCCGGGCCGGTGACGATGAAGCCGAAATCCCGCGTGCAGGCGCTGTCGACGCGGGGATAATAGATCTCGTTCAAGATGCCGTGGCTGAGCGTGAACCAGACCGGCGACGCCTGTGAAAGTGCGGTGCCGACGCCGTTCTTGGCGCTGGAGGTCCATCGACCGTCAATGCCCGGCGCACCCGGCGCGCAGTCCAACATACGGCTCATTTCAATATCCTCGCAACATGGTCATGTCCGGGAAAGGGGTTTCGGCGGGACATACGGAATCGTCATGGCAGTCGGCTCGCCTTTTGCGGCGAACAGCCTGGGGAGGCGGGATCAAATCATGGATTGAACTTAGGGCGCTGCGGAACCATGGCAAATTAACAATCCGCAATCTTCGGGTCGGCCATTTCTGCTGCGGTGACTGTCACATGGCGAAGCTCGCCGCACGTCGGCGGAAGGGGAAATTCTGTCCGGATGTCGGTTGCCGGATGATCGCGGGCTCCCGATGGGAGCGGTCCGTCCGGATGGCTGCCATTGATAGCAAGGCCGATTGTTGTCAGGTGCGAGTAGCTTTGTGCGGCAACTCCCCAGCCGCGACATCAGGCGATCAGTTTTTCAGGTCGAAGCGCTCGCTGCGGCGGCCAGGAAACGTCTCCAACCGCCGAATGTGCTGATGTCCTCGGCATCCTTCAGACCCGCGCTTTCGCATATGAAGCCCTTGACCAGGCTGCCATCGCCAAGCTTGAGGCTTCCGATGCCGAGCGGCGAGGGGATGTCGGCCATGAATTCGCCGAAGCGCGCAAGCGGGATCGCCCAGACCTCCAGTGCGATCGCCGTTCCGTCTTCCATGCGCACAAGGCCGGGTCGCACCGGTGGTCCGCCGGCAAGCCTGTAAAGTCGGTACTCGGGCGCCGTCTCTCCCTCAAACAGGAAACGACCGCCAAGACGGGTGACTTCATGGTTGAGAGGCAGGCCGCGCATATGGGCCCCGACCAGGGCAACCGCGATCTCGTCGCTGCCAGCGGAAGGCAGAGGGGCGGGGCCGGGTTCGTGTTTCCACGCCGTTGCACCGAGCGGCACCGCCGCGTCGGCCTGAAGGGAGGCTGCGACGCCGGCGATCTTGCCGTCCGCGCCGGCCGGGGCAAGGAGCGTGACGCTTCCCGGACGGCCATCGGCTCTCGTCTGGACGGGAACGGCAATGCCGCACATGTCCATCAGGTTGACGAAGTTGGTATAGGTGCCGAGCTTCGAATTCGGCCCGACGGGATCGGCTTCCAGGTCCTTGACCGAGAAGAACCGGGGGATGGTCGGCACGCACAGCATGTCGATATCCTTCAGAAGCGGTTCGGCCGCCCGTTTCAGCTCGGCCAGCCGGTAGAAGCCCCTGAAGGCGTCCGCGGCCGAAAGGCGTTCGGCCTGGCGGATGATCGCGCGCGTCACCGGATGGACCGCCTCTTCGTGATCCACCATCATCCTTTCGGTTGCCGCATAACGCTCGGCCACCCAGGCGCCCTCATACAGCATGTTGGCGATCTGGTAGAGCGGTGTGAAATCGGTGGGAACGATCCGATGGCCGAAGCCTTCGAGGGTGCGGATGGTGACCTCGAAGGAATTCGCCTGCGCCTGGTCGCCGAAGAATTCGCGCGTCTGGAGGTCAGGCACGCCGATTGCCAGGCCCTGTACCGGCACTTGCAGCTGCGGCGGGGGAAACGGACGGGAATAGGCATCGGTCGCGTCATATCCGAAGGCCACCTGATAGGCCGTGAAGGCGTCTTCGACGGTCAACGCGAAAATCGAGATCGTGTCGAGCGTCCGGCAGGCGGGCACCAGGCCCGCGGCCGACAGTGCGCCGAGCGTCGGCTTCAGCCCGACAATGTTGTTGAGCGCTGCCGGCACACGGCCGGACCCGGCCGTATCGGTCCCGAGCGAGAACGGAACGATGCCGCGGGCGACCACCACGCCCGAACCGCCACTGGAGCCACCCGGCACGATTTCGGGGTCGATGGCATTTTTCGGGGCTGGATAGGGTGTCCTGATCCCGACGAGGCCGGTCGCGAACTGGTCGAGATTGGTCTTGCCGATCGGGATCGCCCCTGCCGCCTTCAGCCTAGCAACGACGAAGGCGTCCCCTTCGGGCTGGTAGGCGAAATCGGGACAGGCGCATGTCGTCGGCATGCCGGTGACGTCGATATTGTCCTTGACCGCAAAGGGAATGCCCCAGAGCGGCTTTGCGGGATCATGATCGCCGAGCGCGTTGGCGGCGGCGATCACGTCGTCAATCGGTTCCAGATGGATGAATATGCCGGGATCGCCGGCAAGCTCAAGGCGCCGGTACACTTCCTCGATCACCGTTTCGGGCGTCATGCCGCCGGCATAGGCTTCGCGCAGACTGGGGAGTGTGAAGGGGAGGTCTTTGATGGTTGCCATTTCACGTCCGGATGTCAGAGGATCTTGACGGGGCGGGTCCACTGGATGAGGACGACGCAGCCTTCTTCGGAAGAGACCGAATGGATGGTGCCTTGCGGGTTGGCAACGAGAGAGCCGGCCCCATAGGTGCCGAATTCATCGCTCTGCGACCCTTCAAGCACGAGGATCGTTTCAAGCCCCTGATGCAGGTGCTTGGGAACGGCGGCGCCGGGTGCGTATTTCAGAAGCGCCAGTTCGGGTTCGCCGGCGATGAGGCGGCATATTTCCACCCCCTCCCGAAAATATTCGAAATCGAGATGCTTCCATCCACCCGTGAGGAAATCCGCCCAGTTGATGTTGTCGATTACCGGGGCCGTCATCAGAGGGCCTCCAGGATGGCAGCGACGGGGGCGGCCCAGCCGACGATGGCGCCCTGTGCGGTAATCATGTCGATGGCGGCCGCCTTGAATCTCGGGAAGTAGCTTTCGGTCGCATCGGTCGCGAGCAGGCACTCATAACCGCGATCATTGGCCTCGCGCATGGATGTCTGGACGCAAACCTCGGTGGTCACGCCGGCAAAGACCAGCTGGCGAATGCCCCTGGTCTTCAGCACGTCGTCGAGCCCGGTGGCGTAGAATGCCCCCTTGCCGGGCTTGTCGATGACGACTTCGCCTGCGATCGGATAGAGATCGGGGATGATATCCGCGCCTTCTTCGCCGGAGATCAGAATGCGGCCCATCGGTCCCGGATCCCCGATCCTGAGCTTTGGATTGCCGCGTTCGCGCTTGGCAGGCGGGCAGTCGGACAGATCCGGTCTATGGCACTCGCGCGTATGGATGACAGTGAGGCCCGCCCTGCGGAAGCCGGCGATCAGCTCAGATGTTGTCGGAATGATTGACTGCAGGAGAGCGACGTCGTTGCCGAGCGTCTCGCCAAAGCCCCCCGGCTCTATGAAATCGCGTTGCATGTCGATGACGATCAGGGCCGCATGCGACGGATCGAGTTCGAAATTGAAGGGGCGTGCCTTGACTGTCGCCATCAGTGATGTCCTGCCATGTGTTTCCCGATCTCGCCGATGTCGGCACCGGCCGCCGGCGTCTCGTAGGCGATGTGCCCCTCCGACATCACCAGGATGCGGTCGGAGAGTTCGAGGATTTCGTCGAGGTCCTCGCTGATGAGAAGCACCGCCGTCCCGGCATTGCGCGCGGCCATGATGCGGGAGCGGATTTCCGCGACGGCGGAGAAGTCGAGCCCGAAGCATGGATTGGTGATGATCAGCAGATCGACCTTGCCGGTCAGTTCCCGCGCCAGCACCGCCCGCTGCACGTTGCCGCCGGAAAGCGAGGCGATCGGCGAGGACAGAGAGGCTGTCTTGACCTTGTATTCGCCGACGAGCTTCGCCGTCTCGCTCGCCATCCGGCGGCCGTCCAGCCAGACCTGCGGCTTGTCCGCCTTGAAGTCGAAATCGCGGAAGAAGATGTTTTCGGCGACCGTCATTTTCGGCGCGCAGGCATTCTTCAGCGGTTCTTCCGGCAGGTATCGTACGTTGAACCTGCGAGCCTCTGTGCGGCTTGCATGGAATGGTGTGTCCTTGACCCGGATTTCTCCCGCCAGGAGCGGTCGCTGTCCGGTCAGCATTTCCATCAGCTCCATCTGGCCATTGCCGGAAACGCCGGCAATGCCGACGATCTCGCCGGACTTGACCTGAAGATCGTCAATGTCGATTTCCTTGAGGCCCGAGCGATCGGAAGACTTCGCCCCCGAGACCGAAAGCATCGTCTGGCCGTTCATGGCAATGCGCGCGGCGGGACGTACCAGTTCCTTTTCGCCGATCATCATGGCGGCCATGTCGGCGGTCGAGAGGTCGGAGATCTTGCCGCCGCCGACATGCTCTCCGCGCCTCAGCACGGAGACCTCGTCAGCAAAGGCGGTCACTTCGCGGAACTTGTGGGAGATCATCAGGCAGGTCAGTTCGCCGGACGTTGTCAGGCCCCGCACCATGCCGAGAAGCTCGTCTGCCTCCGCCGGCGTCAAGACCGAGGTCGGCTCGTCGAGGATCAGGAAGCGGCGCCCGAGATAGAGCTGCTTCAGGAGCTCGAGCTTCTGTTTCTCGCCGGCGGCAAGCCGCCCGACCGGTACATCGAGAGGCACCTGGAACGGCATTCTGGTCATGAAGGATTGAAGGCCCTCGCGCTCCTTCTTCCAGTCGATCCGGGCCGGTACGTCGGCGCGGCTGATGACGAGATTTTCAGCGGCGGTGAGCGATGGAACCAGGGTGAAATGCTGATAGACCATGCCGAGCCCGAGCTCGTGGGCGGCACGTGGATCGGGTATGTCGGCCTCGAGGCCGTCGACCGTCATCTGACCGGAGGTCGGCTTGTAAAAGCCCATCATGCATTTGACGAGCGTCGACTTGCCGGCGCCGTTTTCGCCGAGAAGGACATGAAACGACCCGGCTCGAACGGTGATCGAGGCGTCTTTCAATGCCGTGAAATTGCCGAAGCGCATCGTCATGCCAAGGGTGGAGACGGCGATTGCCTTCGTCGGTGCGGGGTGCGGGGGCGGAACCTTCATGGCAGGGCGCTCACGAATTTCTCGCTGTCGGAAACCGATCCGAACACGCCGCCCTGCATCTTGACCATCTTGATCGCGGCGGCATGGTTGCCGGGATCGGTCGCCCCGCAGCAGTCTTCGAGGAGAAGGCATTCGAAGCCGCGGTCGTTCGCCTCGCGCATCGTGGTCGAGACGCAGACGTCGGTGGTGATGCCGGTCAGCACGATGTTCTCGATGCCGCGGGTGCGCAGGATCAGTTCGAGATCCGTCGCGCAGAAGGACCCTTTCCCGGGCTTGTCGATGATCGGCTCGCCATCGAGCGGATAGAGGTCGGGAATGATGTCCCAGCCCGGTTCGCCGCGCACCAGAATGCGGCCGCACGGGCCGAGATCACCGATGCCCGCGCCGATCTGTTGCGAACGCCAGCGCTTGTTGGCCGGCAGGTCGGCGAGGTCCGGCCGGTGACCTTCGCGGGTGTGAATGATGTGGTAGCCCTTCTCGCGCATGGCGCTCAGAACCTTCCTGATCGGTTCGATTGGCGCGCGGGTGAGCGACAGGTCATAGCCCATTTTGTCGACATAGCCGCCGACCCCGCAGAAATCCGTCTGCATGTCGATGATGATGAGCGCCGTATTGTCCGGCCTCAGGTCGCCATTATAGGGCCAGAGATACGGGTCGGCCTGAACGGTCGTCATCGGCTTCTTCTCCATGGTGAGCATGTGGCGGTTCTCCCGTCTCTCATTTGGTGATGCTGAGCTCGCCCGGTGCCGACGTCATGGCCCGGGTCGTTGAGCTGGTTGCAATCAGCAGCCCGAGCGTCAGCACGTAGGGAGCTGCGTAGAACAGGTAGTATCCTTCGGTCACCCCGACCGATTGCAGCGCCGGGCCGAGCGCACCCGCGCCGCCGAAGAGGAGCGAGGCGAACAGGCAGTTGATGGGGCTCCAGCGGGCGAAGATGACGAGTGCGACAGCCATCAGGCCCTGGCCCGACGAAATGCCCTCGTTCCAGCTTCCGGGATAGTAGAGGGAGAGGTAGGCCCCGCCGATCCCGGCAAGCGCGCCGCCGGCGGCTGTCGACCACAGGCGCACCCGGTTGACGTTGATGCCGAGCGCGCGGGCGGCATCGGCGCTGTCGCCTGCGACCCGGATAGTCAGTCCGATGCGGGTATTCTTGAACATCCACGAGGCGGCAAAGGACAGCGCGATGCCGGCAAGGAAGAGGACGTTGACGTGCAGGGCGGCCTGAACCTGCGGAATGTCGGACCAGAACCCGAGCGAAATTGCGGGCAGGTCCGGCGCGACCGGCTGCACGTAGGGCTTGCCGAAGAAGAAGGCGAGGCCCGTTCCGAAGATCATCAGCGCAATGCCGATCGCGATGTCGTTGACCTTCGGCAGCTTGCAGATCCAGCCGTGCAGCAGGCCGAAGAGCGTTCCGAAGAAGGCCGCGGCGAGAGTGCCGGCCCATGCCGAGTCCGTATGATAAGCGATCGCATATCCGCTCATCGCGCCGAAGACGAGGGTCCCTTCGAGGCCGAGGTTGATGCGACCGGAACGTTCCGTCAGGCACTCGCCGACGCTGACGAAGATGAAGGGTGTGGAGACGCGGATCGCGCCGCCAAGGATCGCGAGCGGAACACCCCAGAGCCCGATGTCGGCGGTCATGTCCGTTTCCCCTTGATGAAGCTGAAGAGATCGAACCGGTCCTGCAGCGTGTCGGAAAGCAGGATGGCGATGAACACCATGCCTTCCAGCACCAGGACGGTCGCGTCTGGCAGGTCGAGGCGGCGCTGGATCAAACCGCTCGACGCCTCGAAGCCGGCGAAGAGGATGGCGGCCGGGATGATTGCGAGCCCGTTATGGCGGGCGAGGAAGGCGATCAGGATGCCGGTATAGCCGTAGCCTGCAGCGAGCGAGGCGTTGGCCGACCCATGCACGGCAGCGACCTCGAACATGCCGGCAAGCCCGGCAAAGACGCCGCCAAGGGCGGTAAAGCCGATCATCAGCAGGCCGGCGGGCAGGCCCTGCACCTGGGCTGCCTTGACGTTGCCGCCGACGATGCGGGCGGCAAAGCCCCACGTGGTCTTTTCGATGAGGACCCAGGCGAGGATGCAGGCAACGATGCCGACCGTCAGCCCCCAATGCACGCCGACGCCCGGGATATCACCGATCCGGTAGGCGTCCGGCAGCGGTGCCGTCGACGGCTTGTTGAGGCTCGCCGGATCGCGCAGCGGGCCCTCGACCAGATGGTTCATCAGGGCGATCGCGATATAGGCGAGCAGAAGGCTCGAGATCGTCTCGTTGACCCCGCGGTAATGTCTGAGAGCGCCGATGCCGCCGATCCAGATCGCACCCGTCAGGCCGCCGGCGATTGCCATTGCGAGGATACCGAGCGGACCGGGCAGGCCCGGGACGAGCATGCCGACGGCTCCCGCCGCCACGCCGCCAAGCACGATCGCGCCTTCCCCGCCAATGACGACGAGACCGAGCCTGGCGGGCAGCGCCACGCAGAGTGCCGCCAGCAGAAGCGGGGCGGCGCGCGCAAGGGTGTTGGTCCACGAGAAGGCCGTGCCGAAGCCGGCCTTGTAGACGAGCTGGTAGAATTCGAGGGGCGACTTGCCGATCAGCAGGAGAAAGACCGCGAAAGCGATCATCCCGGCAACCAGTGCCGCCAGCGGCAGCAGGATGGCTTGCACCTTTCGAGCCATGGCTTCGGTGAAAAAGCCGGACTTATCGGCGATTACCGTCGCCATTTCAGCTTGCACGCTCATGACAGGTCACCCCTCGTTTGGCTCGATCAGGAGGTGGAGCCGATTACCCCTTCCACGAGATAATTCATGCTTTCAAGCGCAACGTCGGTCTCGGCGAAGGCCTGGCCTGCCGTCGCAATGACATTGCCCTTGTTGTCCTTCATCGGCCCCTTGATGACGGCGAAGCCGCCCTTGAGGATTTCCGCCTTCGTGGCTTCGAACTGCTTGGCCGCTTCCGGCGTGACCGCCGGGCCGAGCGGGCTCATCTTGATGAAGCCTTCTGCCAGCCCGCCGCGCACGAAATTCGGGATCGTGCCGCCGGAAAGCGTAGTGTTGATGAAGTCGGTATAGACCTTGCCCCAGTTCCATTCGGCGCCGGTCAGGTATTTGTCGGGCGCTAGTGCGCTCTGGTTGGCGTGGTAGCCACACAGATACATGCCGCGGCCGGCACCGGTTTCCATGACCACCTTCGGGCTGTCGACGTGGCAGGTGACGACGTCGACGCCCTGGTCGGCGAGCGCGTTCGTCGCTTCCGCTTCCTTGACCGCCAGCGACCATTCGCCGGTGAAGATCACCTGGCAGGAGATGGTGGGGTCGACGCTTCGCGCGCCGATCAGGAAGGAGTTGATGTTCAGGAGCACTTGCGGGATCGGCTTTGCAGCGACGAAGCCGATCTTCTTCGTCTTCGACATGTGGCCGGCGACGATGCCGTTGAGATATTGCCCCATGCCGATATAGCCGAAATAGGAGCCGACATTGGTCGGAAGGCCTTCCTTCCAGAGGCCGCCGCAATGTTCGAAGCGCACATCCGGATATTTCGGCGCCATGGTCAGGATATGGGGATCGAAATAGCCGAACGACGTTGGGAAGAGCAGTGTCGCGCCATCGAAGTTGATCATGCTTTCCATGGTCTTCTGCACGTCGACCGTTTCCGGCACCTGCTCTTCCTCGACGACGGTCACGCCTTCGATCGCCTTGACGGCGGCGGCACCCTCTGCATGGGACTGGTTGTAGCCGTAATCGTCCTTCGGGCCGACGTAGATGAAGCCGACTGTCAGACCGGCGGCGCGGGCCGCGCCTGCGGGAAGAAAGCCGGAAGCGGCAGCCAGTCCGGCAAGGCCGGCGGATGTCTGCAGAAATTGCCGGCGGCTGGGCATAAGGAATTTCGTCATGTCAGAGTTCCCCATTTTGAGGATGTCGCCCGGCTTCGGGCTCATCACCGATGCTTGTTGATTGCGCGGCTGGCAGATTTTCTCGTTCCCGTCGCGCCGAAGTCCGGACCTCACTAATCCAGATGTTTGTGCTTCTGTCTTGTGCTATGTTTTGGCCAGCCCGCTGCAAAATTTGCATCAGCCTAGGAGTGTCGATGCGCTACCTGAATTCGATCCGTTTTATCGATGCCGTTGTGAAGGCGGGGTCCATTCGCGGCGCGGCGGAATCGCTCGCCATCACCTCGACAGCGCTCAATCGCCGGATACTGTCGATCGAGGAGGAGCTGGGGGTTCCGATCTTCGAGCGGTTGCCGCATGGCGTCAGGTTGTCGGCCGCCGGCGAGATCCTGATCCATCACATCCGCAACCAGCTGTCCGATATGGAGCGGGTCAGATCGCAGATCGCCGACCTGTCCGGTGTCCGGCGCGGTCATGTGTCGATCGCCTGCAGTCAAGCGCTGGTGCCGTATTTCCTGCCAAGCGAGATCGCGCTCTACCGCAAGGGACACCCGAACGTGACCTTCTCTGTGCAGGTGCGCGACCGGCAAGCGGCCGAACAGGCGCTGGTCGACCATACGGCCGACATCGCCATCGTCTTCGAGCCGGTGCGGCTTGCCGATTTCATGACGTTGATGCGGGTCCACCAGCCGGTGCACGTGGTGATGGCCGTCGGCCATCCGCTGGCCAGGAAGGAAACGATCCGGCTCAGCGACTGCCTGAGCTATCCGATCTCGCTGCCGACCGCATCCTACGGCGTCCGCCATCTTCTCGACATCGCCGTCCAGTCGGCCTCGCTGAAACTGGAGCCGGTGATCCTGTCTGACAATTTCGAATTCCTTCGCAACCACGCGGTGGCGGAAGACATCATCACGTTTCAGATCCCGATCGGGCTTGGCGACCGCGCAATGACGGGCGAGATGGTGTCCCGGCCGCTCGATCGGCGCGACGTGCCGGCCGGGATCCTCTATATGGGGCAGTTGAAGGGGCGAACGCTTCCCGTCGCCGCCGCACGCTTTGCCGCGCAGCTTTCGGCCTCGCTAGCCGCGCGATACGAGGTCTCCTGATCGCGCGAAAGACCGGTTGCGAAAGATCATGGTCGTAGCATCAGATCTTCCGGACGTCTTGAAACAAGGCTTGAAGCACATCTCGTGGCAGCGAGGCCCGGTCACCGGTTTCCGGCGAAGCGCGCCCGTGCGCCGATGGTCACTCGACCTCCTTTTCTGCGCTGCGGCCAGTATGAGCGGTAAATGTTCCCGCCGTATATTTTGTGGCCCGACACATCATTCTTTGGAGATGGCATTCAGATCGCCGGAACAACTCGGCGTCAACCGAGTTACGAAGGATAGGTTGCTTCAACTGAAAAAATACAGGACAGGAAAAGGGAGTTCCGTCATGAAAATGCAATTCTTGGCTCTGGCACTCGGTGCAGGCCTGCTGACGCCGGCGGTGGCTGAGGCCGCTACCGGCTATGCGACGGCGGATGTGAATCTGCGCGGCGGACCCGGAACCAATTACCCGGTGATCGATGTCATCCCGGACAACGCCCGCGTCACCATTTACGGCTGCATTCGCGGCAGAAGCTGGTGCGATGTCGGGTTTGCTGGCGCACGCGGCTGGATGTCCGAAAACTACCTTCAGGCCAATTATGGAAATCGCCGCATTCCGCTGGCGGCGCCGGCCTACAGGTCCCTCGGAATCCCCGGGATAACCTTCTCGTTCGGAAGTTACTGGAACCGTCATTATCGCGACCGTTCCTTCTATCACAATCGCCATCACTGGGACCCGCGTCACCACGACGGTCGACGCCACCACGACGGCAGACATCGGGACGACCGCCGCCGCAAATGGTGGCGCGATCACCATTAACAGGCCAAGCTTTCCGGGCCCAGCTTCGGATGCCCGGGAAGCTGTTATTCCGCCTGCTTCACGGCAACGGCCAGAAGGCCGCTGATGTTGAGCGGCAGCTTTGCCCGCTCGATGCGAATTCGATCATTGCGAAACCCGGATTGGACGAGAAGGGCACGCAGATCGACTTCGTCGAAGGTCCGATGCGTCTGCTGTTCGCAGAATGGCCAGGTGCTCATCGTCGAGCGGTCGGTGACGTAAACCACCATTCGGCCGCCCGGCTTGAGCATGCGGTGACACTCGGCGATGTCGTGTCCTTCCTTGTCGAAAAAGTAGAGGACGTTGACCGCGAGGAGCCTGTCGAAGGTGTTCGATTGGAACGGCAGGGGTGAAAACGGTCCAGTGTGGAGGCGGAGATGCCCTCCGGCGACACGGTTCGCGTTTCGCCGCGCGGCCATGTCGATCATTGCCCTGGAGTGATCGACGGCGTCGACCTGGCCTCTGCTGGCCAGATCGCACAGTCGGCCCAGGCTTCGTCCGCCACCGCAACCCAGTTCGAGCACGCGGTCCGTCGGCCGCACCTCCAGGGCATCGAAGGCGAGCTGGTAGGGTCGCCAGTTGATCGATGCCATGAGGTGTCCGATGAGACGGCCGGCTGCGCCTTGCGGATGGCGCAGTTGCTCGCCTGTCTTTGACCACAGCCGCTGAAGTGGGAGCTGTGCGGTCATGACTTGGCCTGGATGGTATCCAGCAGGCGCTGGATGACGAGACGACGGTTGTGATCCCAGAGCGGCCGGTCCGGATTCTGAGGCAATGTCAGCGCCTCCTGCAACACCTGACGGGCATGGGCGTATTCGTGCTCCCCGGCCAGAAAGTCGCCGTAGAAGTAATGCGTGTCGAGGCTTTGCGGGGCCGATTGCATGGCTTCCTCGAACAGGGCTCGCGCCCGCTTCTTGTCGCCGAAGCCCAAGGGGAAGCCGGGCACGCGATAATAGAGCACCGCGAGGCTCGTCGGTGCGCCGGCATCCAGCGCCTTGGGATCCATCGCATAGGCCTTCTCCAACAGGTCGCGGGCTGTCTTGGCAAGGCCAAGCGCATGGAAGGCGCTCGCCATGGAGGCGCGCTCGCTGGTGATGATGCCGTCCCAGATATAGGCTTCGGCACTATTTGGATATTTCTGGGGCAGCTGGTCGGCGACCGTGCCCAACTGGTCCATAAGCTCGGTCAGCTTGGCGCCCTCAGGAATGGTGAACTTCAGCCGTTCCCATTCGCTCCGAACCTTCGTGACATCGGTCATCATCGCCGACTGGTCATCGCCGAAGGCGGGGGCGAGCCCGAAGGAGGCGAAGACCAGCAATGCGGCCAACAGGATCTTAATTCTCTGCATGAGCTGTTTCCTTGAGAGAGGGAGTGTTGAAAGCGGAACTCGCCGGCTTGCGTGTCGTCGCGCGATCGACCAGGCGGGGCGCGATCGCCTGCAGGGTCATGAAGACCCGCTCCTTTGGCGAGGGATAGACATGGTCCTTGCGCAAGCGGACTGCGTTCCAGACCTTTGCCGCCACACGTGCGGGATCATCGAGGCCAGCGCCGTCAATGGCATCGGCGACGCCTGCGGCGCCGGCGGTGTCGGTGGCGCGGGGCGCCACATAGGTGACGGCAATGCCCTGGTCGAGAAGTTCGCGGCGCAGAGCGACGGAGAAACCTTTGACCGCCGCCTTGGAGGCGGAGTATGCGGCAAACTGCGCGAACGGAATTTCCCCGAACATCGAGCCGATGTTGACGATCCGCGGTTCACGCCCCTGCCGGATCAGCGGCAGCAGCCGCTGCGTCAGCAGCATGGGGCCGACAATATTGGTGCTGAACAGGTCGGCGATGTCCTGCGCCGCCGCAGATTCCAGACTGCCGGCATCGATGCGCCCGGCATTGTTGACCAGGATGTCCAGCCTCTTCCAGGAGGAGGCGACCGTCTGCCGTATCCGCTCGATCCCGTCATCCCGGGTGATATCGGCGGCAACGACCAGATGGGTGCCGCGGCGATCGAGGAGGCGGAGCGTCTCCTCGAGCTTGTCCGCGCGCCGGCCGACAAGGCAGACACTGGCCCCGCGTCTGGCGGCTTCCACCGCCAGCGCGCGCCCAATGCCGGACCCGGCGCCGGTGATCAGGATCGATCGCCCCTCAAGCTGCATGGCGAACTTCCGGGCGATTTCCGAGATCGAGGAAAATGCCGCCGTAAAGCCGGTAGAAGATCTTCGACTGGGCGATGATGAGATCCTGCGTCGCCCGCTCCGTGAGAGCGTTCACGGTATTGGCGAAGAAGGCCACATGCTCCTGGTCGAGCGACCCGTGCGACCGCAGATAGGAAAATCCGGTGTCGTCCTTCAGCGAGAACTGCGTCTTGAGAACATCGGCAAGCTTGTCGGCGAGAAGGACGGACAATCCTTCGAGAACATGCGAACTGCCGAGCATGGCATAAGGGCTGACGCGCTCGATGGCATAATAGGTATAGCCGACCATGATGGCGCAGGCCTGGCCCGGCTGCCCCTTTGCCACGGCATCGGCATCGCCGCCGAGTGACCGGATATCGTCGAGAATCCACTTCTCGTGACCGCGCTCCTCTTCCATGTATTCGACCAGCGCGTCCTGGTAGCGTTCGTCGGTGGTCCGCGATGCGGCCAGCGCCAGAAGCGGGAATGTGTGCTTCACATGGTGATAGGCCTGTTCGAGAAAGGCCAGATAGGTTTCGCGGGCGGCGCCCTGCGTCGTTGCCCTGGAGACCAGCGGGATCTGCAGGAAGGCGTTGCGTTCGGCGGCGGTTTCCGCGTTCAGGCGATCGTAAAAGGTCATGGTTTTCTCCTTTGAGGGTGTGATCAGCGGGTGGTGACTGCGCGCGATGTCTCCACGAAATCGTGCACGCGGCAGCGGATGGGGCGGCCGTTGGCCGTGATGAGCAGGGCTTCCGCCGCACGCCGCATGTCGAGGACCTGGATATCGGCAGGGACGGCGTAATCGGGAAGCGAGGTGCAAAGGGACGTGACCAGAGCGCGTATCTCCGCCGCGCCGGCGGACGTGAACCACTGTTCGCCATAGGCGGACGGGATGATCAGCGCATGCAAAGCGGGACGGCCGGACCCCGAAACGACGGCGACAGCAATGCGTGGGTCGGCCGTCAGCGCCGTTTCGACCCATTCGGGCGAGACGTTGCGGCCGAAGGCGGTGACAATGAGATTGTCCTTTCGCCCGTGGATCGTCAGGAACCCGCTTTCGTCGAGCGAACCGAGGTCGCCGGTGCGCCAGCGGCCGGCAACCGGCGGCCCGCCCAGATAATGGTTCATGACGGTCGGGCTTGCGACGATGATTTCGCCGTCCTCGATCAGCACCTGCACATCGCCGATAGGCGTGCCGGCGGTGCCCTGCCTGGTGTTGCCTGGCCTGTTGAGGGTCACAACCGATGCGCATTCGGAGAGCCCGTATCCTTCGTAGACGGGCATGCCCATGTGTTCGGCGAGATCGAGGACGGCGGGCGGGACGGAGGCCCCGCCGACGGCGACGAAGCGCAGCGATTGCGGTGTCGCCACATTCATTGCCTTCATCTGGAAGAGGAGCGCCTTGAGCAATTGTGGCACGAGAACGGTCGCGGTCGGCTGTTCCTTGACAAGAACGCCGAGGATGCCTTGCGGATTGCCGCGCGACACCTCCTCTGCAACTGCTGTCGCCAGCCGGACGGTCGCTCCGCAAAACAGGGGGACGAAGATCGCGCAGATGGTTTCGAGCAGCATCGGCAACGGCAGGACGGACAGATAGCGATCCTCGGCGTTGCCGCCGGAAGCGGAGGCAAGCCCGCGAACGGCTGCTTCGATCTGGGTTTCGCCAAGGCAGACGCCTTTCGGCGTGCCGCTGCTGCCGGATGTGTAGGTGACGATTTCGAAGCCCGGCTGATATCTCGAGCGGGGAGCAGCCTCTTCGTTGAGGGCGATGCGGGCGGAGGGCAGCTTCAGTGTTGCCGCCCTTGGTTCCATCGTCGCATCGACGAGGATGGCGTCAAGGCCGGCATTCTCAGTGATTGCGATCAGCTGCTGGTTCGAGAAGAAGGCCGGCAGCGGCACCAGCGTCAGACCGGAAAAAGCGGCGGCAAGCTGCGCGACGACATATTCGCAGTTGTTGCTGCAGAGGAGACCCAGGCGGCGGCCGAGTGATTGCTGAACCAGGCCATGATGGGCGACGGCGTTGCGAAGCTCGGCCCAGGTCAGGCTGTTCGCGTCGTCGCGCATGACGATGGTCTCGGGCCGGCGGCTGGCCTCTTCGCCAATCCTGTCAAAGAGAAATTGCATGTTCCGTTCCTTTGGTCGCGGCAGGTGTCGTGAGATGGGAGGGATTGCGAACCGCAAACACGGCGGGTGCATGGTCGTAATAGGAGCCCCATGCCTCGGCCTCGGATATGCGGTGACGCTCGGCCCGGGCGAGGTAGGTCGGCAAAAGGCCGATCTGCAGAAGCCGGCGGCAGAAGAGATGGGTGAGGGTGAAGAAGGACCAGTCGTGGCCGGTCGCCTGGCCATGCCGGATGATGGCCTTGATGAAGCTGCCCGTCTGCGTCTGCACGAGGCTCGCAAGCGAGGTGACCTCGAAAACCCGGTCCCGTTCGACGGCGATGCCATGGCTCCGGGAAATCGCTTCTTCCACGGGGCAGTCAAGATATTGCTCGGAGAAGAAGCCGTCGTCGGCAAAGCGCAGTCCGGCTGCGCAAAGCGGCTGTCCGTCAAGGCCGAAACCTGCGATCAGCAGTCTCGGGAATGTGGAGATGGTCGCGCCGTAGCGATCGTGGAATATGCGTGCGATCAGCTCTTCTGCAGCGGCGCGCTGCGGATCCTGCGGACGCAGGATTTGGATGGCCTGCATGGCTTGCCCCTCGTTGATGTCGGGGCAAATCTGCGCAGCTTAGCTTACAGACGACTTACAACATGCAGGTATTGCTGTGACGTTTTCTGGGCACGTCGGGGATGTCGCGGTGGTTCAAAAGGCGCCGGAGCATTCGAATGCCATGTGTCCAAGCAGCTTTCTTGCACGCGCCGATAATATGAAGATAAAAATCAGGAATACATGCGTACTGTACTTGAAAAAGGCCCATTTCATCGGACTTGAGGGTAACTGTTCTCAGACAAAGTGTCGCACCGTTCGATTTCACCTTTGTCCAGTTCCGGCACTGCCTTCTATTTGACACGTTCCCTTTCCAGCAAGTTCAGCATCGACGCGCAACATAGGGAGCGGCATGAACCGGCAGGCGGGGCTGGATCAGGCGGGCGGCCGAAAGACATTCGAGGGGATTTCATGCGGCTTCTGTTTCTGGAAGACAATCACCGCCTGCGGACATTGACGGCCAAGGCTCTCGGCGGAGCGAGTTTTGCCGTTGACGCGTTCGCGACCGTCCGCGATGCGCGCGATGCCTTCGCCTCGCAGGAATATGATTGTCTCATTCTCGATCTCGGGCTGCCGGATGGCGACGGAATGGAGCTGTTGACGCTGGTGCGCCAGGGCGGCAGCGCGACGCCGGTTCTGCTTCTGACGGCGCGCGACGATATTTCGTCGGTCGTTCACGGTCTCAACGGCGGCGCCGACGATTATCTCAGAAAGCCGTTCAGCAACGACGAACTGATCGCGCGCATCCGGGCCTTGTTGCGACGGCCGGGGACCGTGCTTCAGACCGTCCTTCAGCAGGGAAACATCGCATTCGACCCGACGGAGCGCCGCGCCACCGTCGGCGAAACGGTCATGGATCTCAGCCGACGCGAAGTCGCCGCGCTGGAGACGATGATGCGACGCCCGGGACGGGTGATCTCGAAGACGGCGCTTGAGGAAACCCTCTACGGATATGGCGAAGAGGTGAGCTCGAACGCTGTCGAGGTGCTCGTTCACCGGTTGCGGAAAAAACTGGTGGGTGCGGGGGCGGACTGCGAGATCCATACGCTCAGGGGCATCGGTTATCTCTTTGCAGAGCGACCTGCATGAGGATCATGCCCAACAGCGTCTTCGGCAGACTGGTGCTGGGACTGGTGATCGTCAGCATTTGCGCGGTGGCGCTCGCCACGGCCTTTCTGTATACGCGCTTTCACGACAAGCACTCGTTCTTCTACGAAGGCACGCTGCAAAGCTTCGCTGGAGACATCCGTCGCGATGTGAAGATCGTCGACGGCAAGGCCGTCCCGACCGTCAGGCAGGCGACAATCCAGCGCATTCTCGGCCGCGGCGGCCGTTTCGTCATCGTCGATTTCGACGGCACCAAGCTTGCGGGTTCAGAGGGAACGACGGGCGCATTCGTCTCGCCGCAGAACCAGGACGAGAGCTTTTTCTGGATTCCCAAGACGGCCGCGTCGCCGGAGCTTTTCGGCATTTCCGCCCAGGCGGGGAATGCGGATGTGCCTGTTTTCGTACAGGTGGCACTGCCCATCGGCCACGCCATATTCGAATCCGTCCTGCACGAGTTCATGCAGGATATCGCCTGGCTCTGGATTCCCTTCCTGCTTCTGATCCTGATCACCAACGTCATCGTGGTGCGGTTGGCCTTGCGCCCGCTTGCGGCGACCGTCGAAGAGGCGAGGGCCATTCAGCCGGGAGGGGTCACGGTGAGCCTCAGCGAAAAGGGATTGCCGCAGGACATTCTGGCCGTCGTGCGCACCGTCAACGAGGCCTTCGGGCGTTTGCGACTGGCAATCCGGACGCAGGAAGAGTTCGTCGCCGACATGGCGCATGAACTGCGCACGCCGATCGCCGTCATGAAGGCGCAACTCGCACCATTGCATGTGCCCGTCGCGACGATCCTGTCCCGTGACCTCGATTCGATGGGTCGTCTCGTCGAGCAGCTTCTCGACCGCGCGCGGCTGGGAAAGCTGAAGATCGAGCCGGGCGATTTTGTCGACCTCTACCAGGTTGCGCGCGAAGCGGCGGCCTTTCTTGCTCCGCGGATCGTCGCCCGGGGGCGGACGATCGAGGTCATCGCTCCGGGCAAGCCGATGATCGTGGCGGGCGGTCAGGATGATCTCTTCCGCGCGGTTAGAAACCTCATCGAGAACGCGGTCGAGCATTCGCCGGAGGGCGGTCTCGTTTCGGTCACCATCACCGACACGCCGGCAATCGTCGTCACCGATCGGGGCAACGGCTTTCCGCCGCATGCGCTGGACGATGAACGGCGGCGCAGTGGCACCTTGCGCAGCGATCGCCGCGAAGGGGCCGGCCTGGGTCTTTCGATCGTCGAGCGAACCATGCAGGCGCATGGCGGCCAGCTGAAACTGTCGAACCCGCCCGAAGGCGGCGCGCGCGCCGAGATGCGGTTCAAGCTGGATGATGGCGCAGGCTAACGGCGGCGCCTTCCTGCTGCAGACCGGCCTACCGGACCGTCAGCGATCTTGGCAGGCTGGAGAGGATGTCGATGCCCGTATTCGTGACGATGACGGTTTCTGACGCGCCGACGGTCCAGTGGCCGTAGCGGCGCAGCGTTGCCGGCAGGTGAAAGACCATGCCCGGTTCGAGAACGCGGCCGACATTGGAAAACAGGCTGAGGATGGCGCCTTCTCCCCAGTCGGGCGCAAAGGCGATGCCCATCGAGTAGCCGATGCGCTTGCGGAACGCATCGTGGTATCCGGCGGCATCGATAATCGCTTGTGCCGCATCGTGAACGGCAGCGCAGGAGACTCCGGGCCGCATTGTGGACAGGGCGGCATCGAGCGCTCGCTCGGCGCAATCCATCATCGCCTGCGCCTCGGCCGGCGGATTGCCCATCCACACGCTGCGCATCAGGGCCGAATGATAGCGGGCATGGCTTCCAGCCATCTCGAGGAAGATCGGATCCCCTGTTTCGAGCACCCGCCGCCGCCACGTCATGTGCGGCAGTCCGGAGCGGGGGCCCGAGGAGACCAGCGGCTCCATCGCCATGGTTTCCGAACCGGCCGTGACGGCGGCCGACAGCATTGCTGCGGCCACTGTGTTTTCGGTGCTGCCGGGCGCACAGGCGTCCAGTCCGGCGCGCAGGCCCGCTTCGGCATAGCTGGCTGCGAGACGGATGGCGTCCAGTTCGCTTTCCGATTTGACTGCCCGCAAACCCTCGACCAGGCCGCTGCCATCGGGGAGCCTGCCCATGCCGATGGCTGCCTCGAGGCGATCGAGGAAGCCGGCCGAGACGAACCAGCCGTCGCGCGAAAGGGCGGGCCGCCTGATGCCGTTCTGCTTCAGTAGTCCGGCGAGGATCGCAGAAGGGTCATCGGCATCCTGATAGGCATGGATATCCGAGAGCCATGTGTTGGCCAGGGAACCGGCCATTTCCAACTGGCGGACGAGAAGGAAGGGCGCAGCCGCCTCTGACAGGACGAGAGCCTGAAAGGCGAAATAGCCCGCCGTCTGGCGACCGGACAGCCAGTAGATGTTTTCGGGAGAGGTGACGATCAGGGCCTCGTGCCCCGCCTGCCGAACGCTCTCAAGGGCCAGTTCCTGCCGCCGTTCGAATTCGCCGGCGGCAAAGGCGGCTTCACGACCGCTGAGAATATCGAGTTCTGTCACAGGTTGTCCTTGTGTCGGTGTGTCGGTGTGAGCCACGCGGCGCCACGGGGAGGTTGAAGCCGGTTGCTGGCAGGCGCCCGATCCGGCGCCCGGAATTGGGAACGGTCTCTATTGGCCGGCAAGCCAGGCAAGGAAGCGGGCGCGCACGCTGTCGAAATGGGTTTCCATCGCGCTCTGCGCTTCTCCGGGGTTGCCGGCCTCGATCGCATCGATGACGGCGATATGCTCGCGAGCCTGGTCGGCGAAGCGATCATGGACGCGCGTGATCGTGCAGCGTCTGGCGATGGCGCGCATTTCCTTTATCATGTCGGGGAGAAGATGCAGGCCGGCCGCTTCGACGACGGCCGTGTGGAAGTCGTCGTCATGCGCCCAGAAATCGTCGAAGGCCGCATCCTTGCCGTCGGCGTAGCCCTGCATCAAATCGCGCGCGCTGCGAAGCCTTTCCGTCATGCCCCGTTCGGCGGCGCGGGCGGCGGCGGCGCCTTCGAGCAGGCGTCGCATCTGCACGATCTCCAGCAGCTGCTCGACGGAGACGCGTCGGACCACAAGCGCGCCATTGTCGAGCCGTTCGACGACGCCTTCCTTTTCCAGCCGCGAGATGGCCGAGCGAAGAGGGGTGCGCGAGATGCCCGAGGCGGCGGCGAGATTTCTCTCGGTCAGGATCTGGTCTGAGGCGAAGCCGGCTTCCAGGATATGGGTCTTGATCGACTGATAGGCCTTCTGCGCCAGTGTTTCCTTGTCGTTCATGTCCGTTGCGTCCCCGGCAGGGCCTGCCTGTCGGCAAAGGCGGCGTGAATTGCGCGGACCGCAGCGGCCAGATCCTTGGTGTCCATGGCTTCGTCCGGATTATGGCTGCCGTTCCAGTTGCGCAGGAACACCATGGTCGATGACCATCCGGCCTGGGCGAAGGCGGCCGCGTCGTGGCCGCCGCCAGACAGCATGCGCCGCGGCCGATAGCCTATCTCATGGGCCGCCTCAGCGATCCGGTCGGCAAGCGGTTGCGAGAGTGCCGAGGGCTTGCTGCGTGACTGCGTGCCCATCTGAAATCTAACCGATCGCTGGGCTTCGATGGTGGCGATCGTTTCCGCCATGAAGGCGTCGATCCGGTCGAGCACAGCCTCATCGTCACTGCGCAGGTCGACGCAGAAGTCGACACGGCCGGGAACCTTGGCGAAGGCATGTTCCGGGGTGGCGGCATCGACACGGCCGAAGGTGACCGCCAGATCGTGCCCTGCGGCGAGCACGGCTTCCCATTCCCTGTCCATCGCGGTGATCAGATCGGCGAGTGCGAAGACGGCATCCGACCGGCTGGCGCGCGGCGCGGCCCCGGAGTGCGCCCAAACGCCCTTGATCGTGGCATTGCGGTAGCGCAGTCCGCCGCGTACGCCTGAAACAAGTGCAAAGGGTTCGCCTGCGTCGAAAAGGACCGGCCCCTGCTCTATGTGCAGTTCTATGAAGTTGGCAGGCGCGAGGTCCGACCCGGCAAGGATCTTCTCCGGATCGCCGCCTTCGTCGCGGATGTGGTCGGCGAGGCTGCGGCCGGTATCGCTGCGGGGCGCGTGCATTTCGGCCGATGTCAGACGTCCCAGCGCGCCGCGTGAGCCGGCATAGGAGACCGGGAACCAGACGCTTTCCTCGGCCCGTGTGACGGTGACGATCAGGTCGACCGGCGGCGTCTCGCAGTTTCTGACAAAGGCTGTCACCAGTGCCATTGCACCGGCGACACCCGCTGTTCCGTCATAGGCGCCGCCCATGGCGACCGTATCGAGGTGCGAGCCGATATAGACGGGCACGGCATGCCGATCGCGGCCGGGAAGGCGGGCGAAGAGATTGAGCGCCGCGTCGCGCCAGACCTCCAGGCCGAGCGCCAGGGCTTCCCGCTCGACGATGGCGTGGGCGGCGCTCTCCAGCGGGCTGTAGGACGGCCGCGTGAAGCCGGGGCCGGGTTCGCTCAATGCGTTCACGGCTTCGAGCAGGCGGTCGATGGTTTCCTGGATCACGTCGCTCATGCGGCCACCGTTGCCGGATCATTGAGCGCGGTCGCCGGTCTTGTTCCAGAAAGTGCAGTCAGGACATTGCGAACGGTGGCGACCGCCATGCGCTGCAAGGCTTCTTCGGTTGCGCCGCCCAGATGCGGAGTGAAGATCACCCGGCCGCTTTTGCCGAGCGGTCCTTGCGGTGCGCCATGGCTGTAGACGTCGAGCGCTGCGGCGGACAGCCGGCCGGAGGCGATGGCTTCTGCCAACGCCTGTTCGTCGACCAGACCGGCGCGTGCCGTGTTGACCAGAATTGCGCCCGGTTTCACCACCGCCAGCGCCTCCCTGCCGATCAGCCCTTTCGTCTCGGGGCGCATCGGCGTGTGCAGCGAAATGAGGTCTGCCTGTGCGAGGCCATCGTGAAGGGATGCCGCGCGTTCGAAATCGCCGATGTCGGCAACGCGGGGAGAATGAACCAGCAGGCGCATGCCGAAGGCTGCACTCAGCATGCGGCCGAGTTCGGAACCCGTATTGCCCCAGCCGACGATGAGGGCGGTCTTGCCGAAGAGCTCGAGCGTCTTTTCACGCTCGCGGAAACCGGAATGGCCATCGCGTTCGGCACGGTCGGCGGCCGGGATCAGGCGCGCGGCGGCGAGTGCCAGCCCCAGCGCCAGTTCGGACACCGAACGGGAATTGGCCCCCGGTGTGTTGCACACCAATATCCCCCTGGCCGTCGCGGCCTCCTTGTCGACGGCGTCATGTCCGGCGCCGTGGACGACGATGACTTTCAGGCTGTCGGCGGCGGCGAAGGCCTGCGCTGAAAAGCCGGCATCACGGGTGATGGCAGCGATGCAACCCGGGACGAGACGGCTTGCGGTTTCCATGTCTGACGTCGGGCAGAGGACCGGCGTGATCCCGGCGTCGCGCAGCATGGCAATGCCATCCTGGTGAATCGGCTGGACGATCAGGCACTTCATGGGGCTTTTCCTTCATTGAAGACCGTAAGCCATTCCAGAATGGCGTCGCGGGCATTTCGTATGTGCGCAGCGATCAGCTCGCCGGCCTGCTCGGCGTCTCCACTTTCCAGAGCCGCAATAATCGCGAGATGCTCCTCGCACCCCTTGAGGAAGCGTTGCGGCACCCTCGTATGGTCGAAGATGCAGGTCCGCAGTCTGAGGTCGTCGATCGTACGGATCAACGTCTCGTTGCCGGCGGCATCGGCCAGCATGCGGTGGAAATCGTTGTCTACGCGCCAGTGTTCCTCGCCTTCGCCAGGACCGGCTTGCATCAGGGCGTGGATGCGCGTCTTCATCGCTTCCAGCGTCGATTTCGGCAGTCTCGTCGCCATCCGGGCACCGTGCGCCTCGAGCGTTTCGCGCAGGAAGAAGATCTCCTCCACTTCCTCGGCGCTGAGCTGTCGCACGCGCAGGAAGCGGCCGTCACGCTCGGCTAGGCCTTCGGCCTCGATCCTCTTGATCGCCTCGCGCACCGGCGTGCGCGACATGTTGAGCGCTTCGCCGAGCTTTGCTTCCTGCAGGGCGTCGCCGGCGACCAGTTCGCCGGAGAAGATCATGCCGATGATGCGGGCATGAGCACGTTTGGCGAGGGGTTCGGTCATGGCGTCACCGTGTCCACGGGCTGAAGGTTTTCAAGGCTCGCCTTCAAACGAAGTCGCTCGGCGACAAGGAGATCTTCGGCTGCCGCCTGCGAAATGCGTGCGAAACGGATGCTGGCGCCGGAGGGCGTCTGCGCAAGCCGCGGCAGATCCACCGATGCGATGGTCGCGATCTTCGGATAGCCGCCCGTCGTCTGCCGCTCCGCAGTCAGCACGATCGGCTGGCCGGAGCCCGGCACCTGGATCGAACCGAGCGGGGTGCCGTCCGAGACGATGTCATGACCCCGGAATGCCCTGATTACGGGACCGTCCAGCATGGTCGCCATGCGATCGCGCTTGGAGGAGACCCGAAAGTCCGACCGCAGGAACATGTCCCATGTGGCGCCGTCGAAATAGTCGTCCTGCGGGCCGGGAACGACGCGGATCGGTCCGCGTCCGCGATGAATGGGCAGGGCAAGGCGAAGGCAGGGGGCATCGGTGGACGATCCGAGCGACAGGGCGTCGCCAGCCTGTAGGGTGCGCCCGTCAAGGCCGCCGATGCGGCTTCGAAGATGGGTTGAGCGCGAGCCGAGCAACGGGGGCACGTCGATGCCGCCGGAAAAGGCGATGTAGCCCCATACGGCTCCGACCATGGCGCCGACGGCAAGCGTTTCTCCGGGCTGCAGCCAATGGCTCTCCCAGGCAGCGACCTGCCTGCTGTCGATGCGGATGTCAACCTGTCCGCCGGTCACTGCGATGCGGGTTGGCGCGTCGACCCGGTAGCTGCCGCCGAGATGCGCAAACTCCAGCGCGGCGAGCGCGGGGGCGTTGCCGACCAGCGCCTGTGCGAAGGCGAAGGCCGCCGGGTCCATCGGGCCGGAGGCGGAGATGCCGCTGTGCAGCATTCCCCTTCGGCCGGGATCCTGAACCGAGACCATCATGCCGGCCTTGACGATGTGAAGCTTGTTCATGGCAGCACGGGCTCCGCGATCGTCTCGCCGGCCGCGACACGCGCCTCCAGCCGTTCGAACTCGGCTTCGTTGACGGGCTCGAAGCGCACCGTATCGCCGGCCCGGAACAGAGCGGGCTCCTGACGCTGCGGGTCGAAGAGCTGCACCGGCGTGCGGCCGATGAAGCGCCAGCCGCTCGGGCCGGCGAGCGAATTGATGCTGGCCTGCTTGCCGCCGATCCCGATGGAGCCGGCGACGATATGCTGGCGCGGCGTCGTCAGCCGCGGCGTGTGCAGGATTTCCGGCAACCCGCCGAGATAGGCGAAGCCGGGCGCAAAGCCGATCATGTAGACCCGGTACTCGGCACCGGAATGAAGCCTGATCACCTCGTCCACGTCGATGCCCTTCATGCGCGCCAGCTCTTCGAGGTCCATGCCGGCCGGACCGCCGTAGAAGACGGGAACGGTCCAGTGGCGCGAGGGTGTGTGTTCGACATCGAGCGATGCCAGTCTTTCTGCCAGCGTGTCGGCAAGTGCGGAGGCGCGGACGATTGCGGGATCGTAGCAGACCAGCAGGGAGCGGTAGGTGGGAACCGTTTCGGTTATGCCGTCGACGGGTCGAGCCGCGAGACTTTCGGCAAGCGCGATCACGCGCCGGTTCGTGGCGTCGTCCACCTGATCGGAAAGTTCTACAGTCAGCGCTTGGTCGCCGGCCGGTAGTATGCGCATTATCAAGGACCTAGTTTCGTTGTGACAACGTATCCGGAAGCCATGTGACTATGCCCGGAAAGACTGCAATGAGAAGCACAAATGCGGCCATGATGAAGAAAAATGGCAAGGCCGCGCGTGCAATCGTGCCGATCCTGTCCCCCGTCAGCCGCTGGATGACAATCAGATTGAAGCCGACCGGCGGTGTTATCTGCGCCATTTCCACAACAAGAACGAGGAAGACCCCATACCAGACCTTGTCGTAGCCGGCGGCAAGGATCAGCGGCAGGGTGATCGGCAATGTCATCACGATCGCGGACATGCCTTCCATGATGCAGCCGAGGATGGCGTAGAAGATCAGGAGAACGATCACCAGCACGAAGGGCGAGAGGTTGAGCGACTGGATGCTGGCGGCGATATAGGCGGGCAGGCCGAGATAGCCGAGGCCGACCGACAGGAACATGGCGCCAATGATGATGAAGCCGATCATCGCGCAGGTCTGCGCGGCGTGATAGACCGCTTCGGCCAGATTGCGCACGGTCAGCGATCGTTGGAAAAGTCCGATCAGTATCGATCCGGCGACGCCGACGCCCGCGGCTTCTGTCGGCGAGGCGATGCCGCCGTACATCGAGCCTATGACGCTGAGGATCAGCAAGAGGACCGGGCCGAGACCGCGCAGTGCCGCGAGCTTTTCCGACCATCCCGTCGACGGCGGCGCCTTGCCGACCAGCGTCGGATCGAGGATGGACCTGACGGCTAGGTAGATCATGTAGGAAGCGGCCAGCAGACCCCCGGGAATGATGCCGGCCATGAAGAGGCGCAGGATCGATTCTTCCGCCAGCACGCCGTAGATGATCATGATCACCGATGGCGGGATCAGGAAGCCGAGCGTGCCGGCGCCCGCGAGGCTGCCGATCACCATCTTGCGGTCGTAGCCCCGGTTCAAAAGCTCGGTCGCGGTGATGCGTCCGACGGTGGCGGTCGTCGCCGCGGAGGAGCCGGATACCGCGGCAAAGAGGGTGCATGCCAGCACGGTGATGTGGCTCATGCGGCCGGGAAGCCTGCGTGTCCAGGGGGCCAGTCCGCTGAACAGCGCTTCGGAGAGCTTCGTGCGGAACAGGATCTCGGCCATCAGGATGAACAGCGGCAAGGCCAGCATTTCGGCACTGACGGCCGAATTCCAGATCTGCTGGGCCAGGAGCTTCTCGACCGGCATGTTGGGTCGGAAGATCGACAGGACCATAATGCCGGAACCGATCAAGCCCAGTCCGACCCAGACGCCGGCGCCCAGCAGCAGGGCAAGCAGCCCGAGAAGTGTCAGTGAAAGCTTACCCATTACAATTGATCCTCAGAGGCGGCTTCGCCTGCAAGCGGCGTTCCGCCGAGGATGCCGAGAAGTTGTGCGAGCATCTGCAGGGCAAAGACGACCGCGCCGATCGTCATGACGCCCTGCGGAATCCAGAGCGGAGTTCTGACCACCGAAGAGGCGACCGAGCCTCGCATGAAGGACAGGTAGGCCATGTCGCCGATGGCGAAGACCATCGCGCAGGCGATCAGCAGGCCGACCATGGTTGCGCAGGCGTCCAGCAGCAGGACGCCACGGCGCGGCAGGTAGTCATGGATCGCGGTGACCCGCACATGACCGCCGCTTTTCAGGGTTGCGCCGGCGGCGAGAAAGAAGCACGCCCCCATCATGTAGGCGGCGTAGTCCCAGCTGAAAGGCAGGCTGACGCCGACGAGGTTCCGGCTGATGATCTCCGCGAAGATGAAGGCGAAGATACCGACGAGACAAATGCCGCCGACGACGCCTGCGGCAAAGGTCAGGCGGTCGATCGGCTCGATGATCGCGCCGAATTTCCGGTCCTCGCGTGAGTGCATGATCCGTCTCCAACTGGCAGGGGCAATCGTGTTGAAGGGCCTGCCCGCACCGTTTGGCGCGGGCAGGCCTGGGGCTCAGTTCTTGGCCTTGAGATAGGCGTCGATGTAGGGGGCGGCGTCCGGCACGCGCTGCTTGAAGGCTTCCCAGAGAGGCTGGGCGCGCTTGATCAGTTCGGCCTTCAGCTCCGGAGACGGCGAGGTGACCTCCATGCCGTGTTCCTTGAGGATGGCGATCTTGGCGTCGTCTTCGGCGCGGCTGGCGAGCCAGAACTCGCCTTCCATTTTCTTCGCGGTCTCTTCGATCGCCTTCTGGTCCTCGGCCGACAAGGCATTCCAGGCGTCGAGATTGACCGTGACGATGTTGCTGGAGGCCTGCCAGTTGAAGGCGCTCATGTTCTTCAGGAATTCCCAGAACGAGCCGTCGACGCCGGACGAGGAGGAGGTGGTCACGCCTTCGATGGTGCCGGCCGCAAGCGAAGGCACGACTTCACCCCAGGGCATCTGCAGCGGAGCAGCGCCCAGCGCGGTGAAGAATGCCTGGCCGTTGGCGTCGACGACGCGCAATTTGAGGCCGGCGAGATCGTCGATCGTGTTGATCGGCTTCTTCGAGTAGACGGCCTGGCCCGGCCACGGCACCATGTAGAGAAGCTTCTGGTTCATGGAGGCTGCAACCTCCTCGACCTTGGGCCGGAAGAACTTGTGCAGCAGTGCCAGGTCGGCCATCGTCGGGGCGAGATAGGGCAGGCTTTCGATGCCCAGGATCGGCGCTTCGCCGACCTGCTGGCTCATCAGGATATCCGCAATCGGGACCAGCCCGTCGCGGACCGCGGTCATTCCCTCCGGCCCCTTGATGCCGAGCGCGCCACCGGCGTGCACGGTGATCACCACGTCGCCGTTCGTGACCGTCTTCACGGCCCCGGCAAACTTCATCGCGTCCTGCGTGTGGAAATTGCTTTCCGGCCAGACGACCGACATGTCCCAATTGGTTTCGGCGTGTGCCTGCGTGGTCAACGCAAGTGCCGCTGCCGTCAGCAGCGCGCGGAAGCTGTTCTTCATCTGATATCTACCCCTCGATAATTTTTGTTTGCATGAATGCGTCATGGGAAAACTATGGACTTGCGATTTCGGTATACCGCTTGTATGTCCAATAGGGAAAGACGCTAAGGTGATTTTTTGTTCAATGCAATAGGGTGCATAGAAAATATGCGGAAGCCCTGCGGGCGTGGCCCTTGAAAGGAGCCGGCATGACACGGACGGTTGATCTCAACTGCGACATGGGAGAGAGCTTCGGCGCCTACACCATGGGTGACGATGCGGCCATGCTCGACATCATCACGACGGCCAATGTTGCCTGTGGTTTCCACGCCGGCGATCCCGTCGTGATGCGCGATACCATTCTGGCGGCAAAGGCGAGAGGCGTTGCCGTCGGCGCGCATCCCTCCTTCATGGATCTCTACGGTTTCGGGCGCCGGCGCATCATCGGCGACAGTCCCGAGGATCTGGAAGCGCAGCTCATCTATCAGATCGCCGCGATGCAGGGCATGGCGCAAGCGCTCGGCTGGCCGATGACGCATGTGAAGACGCATGGCGCGCTTGGCAACATGGCGGCGGAAGACCAAGGTCTCGCCGAGACCTGCGTGCGCGCCATCGCGGCGGTCGACCGGTCCCTGGTCTTCGTCACGCTCCCCTATTCGGAGACGATGAAGGCTGCGCAGAAGGCCGGGCTGACGATCGCCTGCGAAGTCTTCGCCGACCGCACCTATACCGCCAACGGCATGCTGACCTCCCGCAAGGTACAAGGCGCGGTGATCCATGATCCGCAACGCAGTGCCGACCACGCGCTCGCGATGGTCAAGGACGGCTACATCCCGACCACGGACGGAACCCGCCTGCCGGTGGAGGCGGCAACGGTCTGCGTCCATGGGGACACGCCCGGCGCGGTTGACACCGCCCGCATGTTGCGCACCTCATTCGAAGCCGAAGGCATAGACATCAAGCCGTTCGCATTGCCTTCAACACTGTAAGAAAAGAGAATATTCCATGACGCGTATCGTCTACCTGAACGGTGACTGGCTGGCCGAAGGCGAGGCCAAGGTCTCGATCTTCGATCGGGGTTACCTGTTTGCCGACGCCATTTACGAGGTGACGGCCGTGCTCGACGGAAAGCTGCTGGATTACGCCGGCCATGCCGCCCGCCTGAAGCGGTCGCTGGGCGAAATCGGCATCAGCAGCCCGCTATCCGACGACGACATGCTGGCCGTGCACCGCGAGATTGTCGAACGCAACGGCCTGCGGGAAGGCCTTATCTACCTGCAGCTGTCGCGCGGGGTTGCCGACCGCGATTTCGTCTTCGAGGAAGACATGCAGCCGACGCTCAGCCTCTTCACCCAGGCAAAGTCGGTGATCGACAATCCCAAGGCGAAGACCGGGATTTCCGTCGTGACGCTCGAGGATCAGCGCTGGAAGCGATGCGACATCAAGACGGTTCAGCTGCTCTATCCGAGCCTTGCCAAGATGGAGGCAAAGCGCCGAGGCGCCGACGACGCCTGGCTCGTCGCCGATGGTCTGGTGACGGAGGCGAGCTCGGCGACCGCGCATATCGTCACCCGCGACGGACGGCTGGTGACGCGGCCATTGGGACGGGAAATCCTGCCTGGAATCACAAGGTCATCCGTGATCGATCTCGCCCGTGAGGCCGGGATGCCGGTCGAGGAACGCGCGTTTACACCAGACGAGGCAAAAAGCGCCGGCGAAGCCTTCATCACCTCGGCGACCAACTTCGTGCTTCCCGTCGTCGAAATCGATGGTGTTCCGATCGGCACCGGAAAGCCCGGACAGGCGGCGGCAAACCTCCGCAATCTCTACATCGAAAGCCGCCGCAGGGGGGCTATCTGACGACTGTCGCCGTCGTCCCCGGGCGGCGGTGACACGTCCGAATGCATGCGAAGACCGTCAGTGCCCGAAGCTCGTCGCTTCCGCCATCGTCCGTTTGAGGTCGGCGATGAAGGCGTGGACCAGACGCGAGCGCGGCACGCCCTTGCGGGTGATCAGGCAGGCGGCGACTTCGACCGGTGGCTGGAACGGCAGGAGAGTGACCCGGTCGGCGTCGCGGGCGGCGGCGCTGTAGGGATCGACGACCGCGATGCCGAGCCCGGCGCCGGCAAGGACCGTGGCCGTAGAGCAGTAGCGGACCTCCACCCGGGGATCGTAGATCGATTCGTCGTGTTCAAACGCCTGCCGCAGCATCTGGCCTATGCGGGATTCCGCTTCGAGGCCGATAAAGGACCCGGAGGTGAGGTTCCTGGCCGAAATGCTGTTTTCCCCGGCGAGCGGCTGCTCCTTCGGCACCAGCGCGACGAGATGTCCCGTGGATAGTTGCTCGATATTGACCGAGGGGTTCTTCCGGTCGAGCGCCAGCCCGAGCCCGAGGTCTGCCGTCCCGTTCTGCACGGCTTCGATGACATGCTCCAGCCGACGGACGTCATAGGACACCATCACGTCCGGACGGGTGGAGAGGAAGTGCTTGAGCGCAAGCGGCGCGACCGTATGCCCAAGCGGCGGCGTGGCGATGATCCTCAGGCGGCCGGAAAGACCCTGGCGGATGCTGCGCGCGCGGTTCGAAAACGATCGCAGCAGGCCGAAGACCGGCCGCACTTCCTCATACAATTGGAGCGCTTCTTCCGTCGGCTGCAGGCGCCGGTGAAGGCGTTCGAACAGGGTGACGCCGAGCTGGCTTTCCAGCTGTCGGATGCCGTTCGAAACGGCCGGCTGGGAAATGCCGAGCTGTTCGGCCGCCTCCACCGTCGTCTCGCAGCGCATCATCGCCCCGAAGATTTCGAGCAGTCTCAGCGAAACGTCGGTGTCCGGGGTATCGTCCTTCATGGGAGCCTGGTTACCATGTCGCCGAAGGCCACGGCGACCGCAGCCTGCGTCGGATCGATGACGGGCAGCGACAGTGCGGCTTCGAGCCTCTGGCGATGTCCGGACATGCCGGCACAGCCGAGAACGATCGCGCCGGCCCCCATCCTTTTCAGCTCTTCGCCGGCTTCCAGCAGGCCGGCAAAGCTTTCCTCGCCATGACCGCTATCGGCAACGCTGATATTGCCGCTGAGCGCGACTTCGCCGGCAAGCCTTTGCTCGACGCCCAGCCGGCGAAGGGTGCGCAGGTGACGCGGTATGGATGCCGGAGAGACGGCGATCACGCCGAAACTGTCGGCAGCGGCAAGCGCGGTCAGCGCGCCGGCATCCTGGATGCCGTAGACCGGGACCTTGGTCAGCGATCGGGCAAGATCCAGCCCGGGCTGCGAATAGCAGGCAATGACGAAGGCGCCGGCATCCGGCCGTGCCTCGACGACCTTGCCGACATTGAGCGCCGCCTCGTCGAGGTGGCGCTGTGTGATCACGCCGGGTGGCCCCTCGGCGATCGTCAGGCATTCGATGGCGATGCCGGGGTGATGCATGAAGCCGGCAAGGGCCTCGCGCAGGCCTTCGGTTACCGTTTCCGAGCTGTTGGGATTGATGACGACGATTGGGCGTTTCATGAGTGAATATCCATTCCGAGCGCCTCAAGAACCTGCATTTCCTTCGCCTTGTAACCGGGGCGACCGCCAAGATCGGTCGGCGCCCTGGCGATGAAGCGCCCGCGTCCGCGGCTTGCGACAAGGGTGCCCTTGTCGACGATCAGTTCACCATGGTTGATGACCGTTTCCGGCCAGCCGGTCACGACAAGTCCCTCGAAGGGGGTGTAGTCCATGTTGTCATGCTGGTCGGCGGCCGTGACAGTGCGCGTTTCATCGGGATTCCAGATGGCGATGTCCGCGTCGAAGCCGGGGGCGATGGCGCCCTTCTTTGTCAGCCCGAACGTCCTTGCCGCATTGCTTGACGACAGGCCGACGAATTGCTGCAGCGTGATCCGGCCCTTGAGGACGCCTTCGGAGAACAGGTAGGGCAGCCGCATGGCGATGCCCGGCATGCCGTTTGCGATCTTCGGGTAGGGCGCGTTCGCACCGTTCAGGAACTTGCCGGTCTCATCGGCGCGGTAGGGGGCGTGATCGGAGGACACGCTTTCGAACGTGCCGGCCTGCACGTGGCGCCAGAGGGCGGCCTGTGTCTCGCTGTCGCGCAGCGGCGGAGAGCAGATGTATTTCGCCCCCTCCATGCCGGGACGATCGAGATCGTCGCGCGTCAGGGCGAGATATTGCGGGCATGTCTCGGCGAAGAGCTTGGCGCCGGCCAGTTTCTCGCGCTGGACGATCTCGGCGCCGCCGCGCGTCGAGACGTGGACGATGAACAGGGGTGCGTCGACCAGCTTGGCGAGCGAGACGGCCCTGTTGATGGCTTCCTCCTCGGCGAGCTCCGGCCGGCTGACGGCGTGATATTTCGGCGCGTCGAGACCGGCGTCCAGGAGCTTCCGGTTCATCCATTTGACCATGTCGTTGTTTTCGGCATGCACCATGGTCAGTGCGCCATGCCGTTTCGCGACCGTCAGGATGTCGAGCATGCCGCCGTCGCCGATGTTCATGAGGTCGTAGGTCATGAACACCTTGAAGGACGTAATGCCACGCTCGAAGACGCCGGGAAGCTCATCAAGGACGGACGGAGAGGGGTCCGAGATGATCAGATGGTAGGAATAGTCGAGGACCGAGTTCGGCGCCGCGCGGCCGTCATAGGTCGACAGGACATCGGCGATCGCCTGTCCGCGGTGCTGGGCTGCGAAGGGAACGAAGGTCGAATTGCCGCCGAAGGCCGCCGAGACCGAGCCGGAATAATAGTCGTCGGCGGTCATGATGCCCGAGGAGCTTTCCTGAGCAATATGGCAATGGGCCTCGATGCCGCCGGGCATGACGAGCCGGCCACGCGCGTCGATGCGACGGTCGCCACCTTCAAGGCCTTCCGCGACCGCGACGATCCGGCCGTCCCGGATGCCGATATCGGCCTCAAACGTGTCTGCGGCCGTCACCACGCGACCGCCATGGATGACTGTGTCGAACGTGTTCACGGGACTGATCTCCTAAACCTCGATGATGGCGCCGGTCTGCGACGTGATGCGGCCATAATGTTCTACGCGACGATGGCGGGCAAAGTCGAATATGGTGGCCTTGCCGAAGGCGCATTTGGCGAAATCGCATTCGGCGATGATCAGCTCGTCCTCTTCGGTCTCGGCGCGGGCCAGAACGAAACCGTCGGGATCGACGATGATCGAGCCACCCATCAGCGGATGCCCGTCCTCCACGCCGGCCTTGGCGACGCCGACGACATAAGTGGCGTTCTGATACGCGCCGGCCTGCAGCGAGAGGTCGGAATGGAAGAGGCGCTTTTCCAGCCCCTCGGCGCTCATCTGCGAATTGACCGAGGGGGTGTTGTAACCGATCGTCACCAGCTCGACGCCCTGCAGGCCCATGCAGCGGAAGGTTTCCGGCCAGCGGCGATCGTTGCAGATCGCCATGCCCATGATCACGCCTTCGTTGCGCCAGACATTGAAGCCGAGGTCCCCCGGCAGGAAGTAGCGTTTTTCCAGATGCTGGAAGGCCCGCTCGTTGTCGTATTCCGAGTGTCCTGGCAAATGGATCTTGCGGTACTTGCCGACGACCTCGCCCTTGCGGTTGGTCAGGATGGAGCTGTTGTAATGCAGCCCTTCCGGCGTCTTCTCGGCATAGCCGAAGGTCATGGCCATGTTCAGTTCGCGGGCGCGCTCGAAGAGCGGCATGGTGGCCGCATTCGGCATTTCGGTTTCGAACCAGCTGTCAACCTCGGCCGGATCGGTCATGTACCAGCGGGGGAAGAAGGTGGTGAGCGCCAGTTCCGGATAGACGATCATGTCGGCGCCCTTCGAGGCGGCTTCGTTCATGAGGTCGAGCATGCGCGCGACGACCTGTGCGCGGCTGTCTGCCTTCTGGATCGCGCCCATCTGGGCCCCGGCGATATGCATGCGTGTCATGGTTTTCCTTTCAGGTTTTGCCCGTCAATGCGCCAGGCGTCGCTGGAAGCGGCTGACGAGCCGGACCAGGGGCCAGAGCAGGACGAGGTAGATCAATGCCGCGAGCACGAGCGGCGAAGCGTTGTAGGTGATCGAGCGCGCCATGTTGGCGTCGTAGAGCAGTTCGGCGAACGATACGGTGGAGGCGAGCGAGGTCAGCTTGACCACTTCGATCGTGTTGGACAGGAGATCCGGCAGGACGTTGCGGATCGCCTGTGGCAGCACGACGTAGCGCAACATCTGCCCCTTCGTCAGGCCGGTGGAGCGGGCCGCCTCCCATTGTCCCTTGGCGACCGACTGGATGCCGGCGCGGTAGACCTCGGCGTAATAGGCGGAGTTGTTGAGGAAGAAGGACAGGACCACCGCGGTGAAGGGCGATATTTCTATCCCTGCGAAGGGCAGGCCGGAATAGACGAAGATCAGCAGGACTAGCGGCGGCAAAGCGCGGAAGATGTCGGTGAAGACGATCGATGTCAGCCGCAGCCATCGCCTCGGGCTGAGGTTTGCCAGCGCCAGGAACAATCCGCCGACAAGGCCCAGCAAGATCACGGCAGCGCAAAGCTCCAGCGTCATGCCCAGCCCCTTCATCATCAGGGGGAAAGCCTTGGCCATGATGTCCAGATTGAAGAATTCGTCGATCAGTGTCTGCACAGCCGTACTCCTAGCTCCTATTCCAGCGCTGGTGCGTTTCCAGGTAGCGGGCGAGGAAGACGAGCGGCAGGAACAGCAGAAGATAGGCGATCGCGGCGAGCGACAGTGGCGTGGCGCTGCCTGAAAAGCTCTGGGCGGAGGTTGCGGCAGAGAGGATTTCCGGTACGCCGATCACGGAGCCGAGCGCCGTCATCTTGGTGATGGCAAGCGCCCGGTTGACCAGCGGCGGGGTTGCAAGCCGCACCGTCTGCGGCAAGGCGATATAGACGAGTGTCCTGTTGTAGCCGAGGCCCGTTGCGATGCCGGCTTCCCATTGCCCGGCTTCTACCGCGGCAAAGCCGGCCCAGAAGATCTCCTCGGCAAAGGCTGCAAGCGTCAGGCTGAGCGAGATGAACAGGACGGCGGGGCCCGGGATCATGACGCCGGTCGACGGCAGGCCGAAATACAGGATGAGGATGAGGATCAGCGGCGGCAGTGCGCGGAATATGTCGGCGAAGCAGATGATGACGAAGTTGGCCGGCTTGAAGCGGTAGCAGCGGATGCTGGCCAGCAGGAGGCCGAGGGCAATGCCGGCAATGATCGTCGCGACCCCGACCGCGACGGTGGTGCCGACACCCGCCAGAATGTCACGCCAGTAGGTGGCGATGACGGCGGGGTTGAAGAAGGTCTGAAGGAAGCGATCGAGTCCGGACATGATCGCCTCAGTGGATCACGCGGGCGAGGAATTCCTGCGTCCGCGCCGCCTTCGGATTGCCGAAGATTTCGTCCGGGCGGCCCTGCTCGACGATGACGCCGCCATCCATGAAGACCACCCGGTCGGCTGTTTCGCGGGCAAAGCTCATCTCGTGGCTGACGACAAGCATGGTCATGCCCTTGGATTTCAGGTCCTTCATCACCTTCAGCACCGATCCGACGAGTTCGGGATCGAGCGCAGAGGTCGGCTCGTCGAAGAGCATGACCTTGGGGTCGAGCGCCAGAGCCCGGGCAATGGCCACGCGTTGCTGCTGTCCGCCGGACAGTTCGGCGGGATAGGCATCCGTCTTGTGGGCCATGCCGACCTGTTCCAGCATCTCGACGGCGCGGGCTTCCGCTTCGGCGCGGCTGCGTCCCATCGCCTTGCGCTGGGCAAGCGTCACATTGTCGAGGACGCGCATGTGCGGATAGAGGTGGAAGCCCTGAAACACCATTCCGACCTGAAGGCGCATGCGGTCGAGGTCCCGGCTGGTGCCCTGCATGATGTTGCGTCCGTCGACGACGATGTCGCCGGCGGACGGCTGTTCCAGGAGATTGCAGCAGCGCAGCATCGTGCTCTTGCCGGACCCGGAAGGGCCGATGATGAAAACCAGTTCACCCTTGGCAATCTTGAGATCGATGCCCTTGAGGATGGCATTGTCGCCGAAGCGCTTTTCAAGGGCGACTATCTCGAGCATGGGACGTGTGGTCACGCTGCTTCTCCGTTCTGTCGGCAGTCAGGGGCTCGACGCCGCTTACTTCAGATCGCAGGAGGGCGTGTGGTCGTCTTCGGCATAGCCGTCGAAGCCCGGCGTGCCGTAGCCCTTTACCGGCGTGACGATCGTGGTGCCCGGCTTCGGCGTGACGCCGAACCATTTTTCCGACAACTTGGCCATGGACCCGTCGATCTTCAGGCATTCGATCGCCTTGTCGATGGTGTTGCGCAGGTCGACCTCGTCCTTGCGCAGCGCCAGTGCCCAGACGAGACCGGTGGGATATTCATAGGACAGCTGCAGCTTGGGGTTCTGCTTGACGGCCCATGCCGCGACGGTCGCGCCCGCCAGATTGGCATCGGCACGGCCTGCCAGAACGGCCGCCACCGCGTCGGTGTTGGTGCCGTAGCTTTCCACGGTCCAGCCGTATTCACCTGCCTTGTCGCGCAGGAAGCTCTCATAGGCCGAGCCCTTGTTGACGGCGATGGTCTTGCCCTTGAAGGCATCGAGGCCGTCAAAGGCGGGGGAGCCGGCCGGCACGACGAATGCGAAGTTGGTGTCCATGAAGCCTTCCGTGAACAGAAGGTTTGCGGCCCGTTCCTTGGTGACGGTCACCGGTGCCGCCAGGAAGTCGTAGGTGCCTGCCTGCAGCGCCGGGATGAGGCCCGAAAACTGCGCGGCCGTCAGGTCGACCTTCTTCCCGAGCCGTTCGCCGATCAGGTCCGTGAGATCGACGTTGAAGCCTTCGACCTTGCCGTCGAGCGTGGGCATGGCATGCGGCGCGAAGGTGCCGTCGAGCGCGGTCTTCAGGGTGCCTTCGGCGTTGGCCTGTGCGTGACATGCAATGAGGGTCAGGCCGGCGAGGCCGGCCTTGAGAAAATGTTTCATCCTGTTCTCCTGCTGGTGGTTGCGACCTTTTCGGTCTCTTGTTCTGGCAGGTATGCTTTCACACAGAATGTTGCGGTGCAATATAATTGATAATTATAATACGACTTGAATTATGTGATTTGGTTATACGAACTCGGCGATCGTTGGCTGACAAGCCAAGGAGCGAACGGCGCAGTCACTTTCAATGCCGTTCGCCGTGTTCATATGACTTTCGGTTTCGATTTACTGCGCGAAAACGCTGTCGAAATCCTTGAAGCCCTTCACTTCGATCGGATTTCCGGAGGGGTCGAAAAAGAACATGGTGCGCTGTTCGCCCGGTTCGCCCTGGAAGCGGACGACGGGCGGGATATCGAAGGCGATGCCGGCGTCTTCCAGACGTTTTGCCAGCGCGAACCAGTCATCGAGCGGCAGGATGACACCGAGATGCGGCATCATCACCATGTGATCACCGACCTTGCCGGTGCGGGTGACTTCGAAGGGCTTGCCGAGGTGGAGGGAAATCTGGTGGCCGAAAAAGTCGAAGTCGACCCAGGTGTCGGTCGACCTGCCTTCTTCGCATCCGAGCACGTCGCCGTAGAATTTGCGCGAGGCATCGAGATCGGTGACGTGGTAGGCGAGATGGAAGAGAGAACGCATTGATGGCTCCGTTTGTGTTGTTCGCATAGTCGTGGAGAGGCGCCGCTCCGTCGCGGAGCGGCCAGAATGATGGGTGCCTCAGAATCCTCTGACGAGGCCGCCGTCAACCCTTATCTGAGTTCCGGTCACATAGCTTGCCTGCTTGCTGGCGAGGAAGGTCGCAACCGCGGCGAATTCTTCGGGTGTGCCGTAGCGGCCGGCGGGGATGTCGCCGTGGGAGGCTTTCCGCACGGCCTCCGCTGACATGCCGGTCTTGGTGGCCTTGTTGGCGTCGAGTTCACGCAGGCGATCGGTCTCGATGCGGCCGGGCAGGATCATGTTGACGGTAACGCCGTGTGCAGCGACCTCCGCGGCCAGCGTCTTCGACCAGCCGCTGATGGCGCCGCGCACACCGTTGGAAAGTGCGAGGTTCGGGATCGGCTGGACGACCCCGGAGGAGCCGATCGTGATGATGCGGCCCCAGCCTCGCGCGATCATCGCGGGAAGGAGGGCGTCGGTGATGGCGAAGATCGATAGTGCCATCTGCTCGAACGCGGATGCCCAGGCGGACATGTCCTGACCGGCAGCCGGCCCCGGCTTCGGTCCGCCGGAGTTGTTGACGAGTATGTCGACGCCCCCTTCCGAGATCAGGCGTTTCGTCAGGGCGTCGACCGAATTCCGATCCGAAAGATCGAGCGTGACCGGGATTACGCCATCGGCAAGGTCGGCGCTCTGGGCGTTGCGGGCTGCGGCGTAGATAGTGGCGCCTTCTGCTGCGAGTGCCGATGCGATGGCGCGACCCAGGCCTCGACTTGCACCGAGAACCAGCGCCTTGCGTCCCTTCAATCCGAGATCCATGTTACTTCAATCCTGCTAGCTTGGCCGTCTGACGGGCTATGAGGTGTTCGACTTCGGCAGTGGCTGCCTGCGATAGTGAAGCGCCCGGCTTGCGCTGGGCGGCGCTGGCGATCGCGCCGCGCTTGGCGAGCACGTATTTGCGCACGGCCAAGCCGGCGCCGGGCTGCTGTTCGTATCGCGCCAGCGGCAGGTAGCAGTCGAACACGTCCTGCGCTGCGTCAAGTTGACCGGCTGCGGACAACCGGCAGACATCGACCATCATTTCGGGATAGCCGAAGCCGGTCATTGCGCCGTCGGCGCCGCGGCGCATTTCCTCCGGCAGGAAGACCCCGCCATTGCCGCAGAGAATGGAGACGTGGCGATGGCCTTCGGCCTCGGCCTTGCGCAGATCCGAGATCTTCTGCAGTCCGGGCCAGTCCTCATGTTTCAGCATCACGATGCTCGGATTGGCGTCGAATATCTGCGTCAGGGTTCGCGGCGAAATGTGAACGCCGGTGGTCAGCGGAAAGTCCTGCAGGACCAGCGGCACATCCGTGCCGATCGTTTCGACCACGTTGCTGTAATAGGTTACGATCTGCTCGTCGGTCTTCAGTGAGCCGGGCGGCGCAACCATCACGCCGGATGCGCCAAGATCCATAACCCTTGCCGTTAATTCGCCGATCGCCGCCAGGCCGGGCGCAGATACGCCGACGATGACAGGGCGGTCCTCGGCGCGCGCAAGCGTCAGGCGGGTGACCTCGACCGACTCGGCCAGTGTCAGCTTCGGCGCTTCACCCATCATGCCTAGGATCGTCAGGCCGTTCGCGCCCTTGTCGAAATAGAAATCGACCATGCTGTCGACACTGGCGGCGTCGATGGCGCCCGTGTCCGTGAACGGCGTCACGGCGATCACGAAGACGCCTTTTGCGTCGCTGGTCAGCAGGGTCATGGGGCTCTCCTCTTCATTTCTTGTCGAAGCCGAGGGACGACGTCGAGACAGGAACGGTCGGGTTGGGGCGACCGCTCAAGCGCAGGCGTCCACGCGCCGTTGCGGGCGAGTTTCCATTGGCTTCAATTTTCAGTATACCAACGGTATTTCAAAAACAAGCCAAGATGTGCGGCGCGGGCTTTGCTGCCCGTCGAGTGAAGCTCTCCCGCGCCGTTGCGGACGGCGTCGTCTCAGGCGTCAGTCTGCCTTCCCTCCGCCAACGCCGGGAAGATGGCTGAAATAATCTTTCAGGATCTCGATGAACATCGTCACGTGGGCGGGCTTCCGGTGACCATAGAGGTCGGCGACGATGACTTTCGGCGCAGGCAGTTGATCGGTCAGGGGGATGCGGACGATCTGGGCGCGGTCACGGCTGAAATCGTTGCGCGGGATCGTGTTGAGCAGCGAGAATCCCATGCCGTTGGCGATCGCCGCACGCACAGTCTCGTAGGATGTCGAGCGCAGCGCGATATGCGGCCGCTTGGCGATGACGTCGAAGAGGGTCATCAGGTAGACCGAGGTTTCCGGCAGGTCGAGCAGGATGAACGGCGTGTCGACCAGGTCGGCAAGCGCAACGCTTTTCCGATTGGCGAGCGGATGGCTGGCAGGCAGGGCGGCATGGGCCGGCAATTCGCAGATCGGCGTGTGGCCGTCGCCGATGCCGCGGCCGATATCGTAGGTCACCGCGAATTCGATTTCTCCAGCCGCCAGCCATTCACGCAGTTGCGGCTGCCCGCCTTCCGTGAGGTCGATCGAATTGATGCCGCAGCGCTCCTGATAGGCCTTCAGCACATCGACCATGTAGGCCGGCCCGAAGGGCACGAAGCAGCCGATGCGGGCAGTGTCCGGCCGTCCCTGTCCAAGCTGCCCTATCGAGCGTGAGAATTCGGCCTCCGCGGTCATCAGGGCGCGGGCGGCATTCAGGAAGCGTTCGCCCTCGGAGGTGACGAGCACGCCGCGAGATTGCCGGCGGTCGAAGATCTTTGCATCGAGCTGGCTTTCCGCCAGGGCTATTGCCGCCAGGATCGATGACTGGGATATTCGCAGCGCTTGCGACGCTCGCTGGATGCTGCCCTGGCGGGCGACCTCGCACACATAGCGTATTTGCCGTAGCGTCAGATTCATGACGTGCATTACTGCATAAAATAGATAAACATTCTGGTCAGAATACACTTTATGGAGCGACAGGAAATAGGCAACACTGTCGATAGCTCACTTTTTGGGCAAGTCATCGCGATCAAGCGGTTGCGACAACAAGCGGCCGCCGATGCCGGACAAATCAAAAAATATAACGAGGAGAACTGACATATGCATATTTCACGCAGGCAGTTTCTGGGTACGGCAGCCGCCGCGACGGCCGCAACGGTGCTCCCTTTCGGTATAGGCACCGCCTATGCCAATACGCCGCTCCTGAAGGTCATTCCGCATGCCGACCTCAAGATCGTCGATCCGATCTGGACCACCGGATACATTTCCCGCAATCACGGCTACATGATCTACGACACGCTGTTTGCGATGGATGCGGACCTGAAGCCGCAGCCGCAGATGGTCGACACCTACGAGAAGAGCGACGACGGGCTGACCTGGACCTTCAGGCTGCGTGACGGCCTTGCCTGGCACGACGGGCCGCCGGTGACCGCCGAAGACTGCGTGGTGTCACTCACGCGCTGGGGCAAGCGCGACGGCATGGGCCAGCGCCTGTTCGGCGTCATTTCCAAGCTCGAGGCCGCCGACGACAAGACGATCTTCATGACGCTGTCCAAGCCCTACGGCCTGGTGCTGGAATCGCTCGGCAAGATCTCCTCGAACGTGCCCTTCATGATGCCCAAGCGCATTGCCGAAACGGATGCCAACGAGCAGATCAAGGAATCGATCGGCTCGGGACCGTTCATCTTCAAGGCCGACGAATGGGTGCCGGGCTCCAAGGTCGTCTACCTGCGCAACGAGAAATACGTGCCGCGCTCGGAGCCGGTATCGGCTGCCGCCGGCGGCAAGGTCGCCAAGGCCGACCGCGTCGAATGGCTGACGATCGGCGATCCGACGACCGCGATGAATGCGCTGATTTCCGGCGAAGTCGACTATTGGGAGCAGGTGCCGCCGGATCTGGCGCCGCTGGTCGGCGGCAATGACGGTATCTCGACGGCGGTCCTCGATACGCTCGGCTCGATGGGCATGGCCCGCTTCAACAGCCTCGTCGGCCCGACGGCCAACGAGAAGCTGCGCGTGGCGATTGCCAAGGGCTTCAAGCAGGAAGACTTCCTGCAGTCGGCGATCGGCAATCCGGAATATTACAAGGTCAGCCCGAGCATCTATCCGGCCGGCTCGACCTTCGCGACCGACGCGGATGCCGACATGGTCGACGGCGATCTGGAAGCCGCCAAGAAGATGGTCGCCGAATCCGGCTACAAGGGCGAGAAGCTGGTCGTGCTGCAGTCGACCGACAATCCGGTACTCTCGGCCTTCGCTCTGGTTGCCGCCGAGAAGCTGCGCGCCATGGGCATCAATGTCGACCTGCAAGCGATGGACTGGTCAACCGTCCTGTCGCGCCGCGCATCCAAGGAAGATATGGACAATGGCGGCTGGAGCATCTTCTTCACCTGGTGGATCGGCGGCGACTCCGTCCATCCGCTGGCCAACGTCCAGTTCGGCGGCAATGGCGAAAAGGGCTGGTTCGGCTGGGCATCGGACGAAAAGCTCGAGGAGCTGCGCAACCAGTTCGCCGAGGCGACCGACCTCGACAAGCAGAAGGAAATCGCCGCCGAAGTGCAGAAACGCATCTTCGCGATCGCCTCGTTCGCGAACCTCGGCACCTTCTTCGTTCCCTGCGGCTATTCCGACAGCGTCAAGGGCATGATCCAGTCGCCGGTCCAGTTCTTCTGGAACATGGAAAAGGTCTGACACAGACGCCTCCAGCAGGACGACAAGGCGGCGGGGCTGAAGGGCCCCGCCCCGGACATCGAATTCCAGTCAGCAGGGAGCGCCCATGTGGTTCTTCATCCTGAAGAGGGTGCTGGCAACGATACCGGTTCTGGTCATCGTCGCCTTCATCGTTTTCCTTCTCCTGAGGCTTGCGCCCGGAGATCCGGCGGTTGTCATTGCGGGCGACTACGCCACGCCTGAGCAGATTGCCGCCATTCGCGAGCGCCTCGGCCTCGACCAGCCGCTGCTCATGCAATTCCTGATCTGGGGTGGCCGGTTGCTTCGCGGCGATCTCGGCATTTCGATCTTCACGAACCTGCCTGTCACCACCCTTATAGGCCAGCGACTGGAGCCGACGATGATGCTGTCCCTGGTGACGATCATCTATTCGACGCTGGTTGCCGTGCCGCTCGGGGTGCTGGCCGCGTGGAAGGAAGGCAGCTGGATCGACCGGGCCATCATGATCCTCTCGGTCATCGGCTTCTCGGTGCCGGTCTTCGTCGTTGCCTATGTGCTGATCTACGGCTTCTCGATCGAGCTGAAATGGTTGCCGGTGCAGGGCTACAAGAGCCCGTTCACGGACTTTTTCGGCTTCCTGCGCCAGTCCGTGCTTCCGGTTCTGGCACTGTCGGCGATCTTCATTGCGCTGATCGCCCGCATGACGCGCGCCAGCGTGCTGGAAGTGCTGCAGGAGGACTACATTCGCACCGCCCGCGCCAAGGGGCAGGTCGAAAGCAAGGTCCTGCTGGTGCACGCGCTGAAGAATGCGGCCGTGCCGATCATCACGGTCATCGGTCTCGGCGTGGCGCTCCTGATCGGCGGCGTCGTCGTTACCGAGACGGTCTTCAACATTCCGGGCCTCGGCCGTCTGGTGGTCGATGCCGTGCAGAAGCGCGACTACCCGATCATCCAGGGTCTCATCCTGTTCTTCTCCTTCCTGTATGTGATGCTGAACCTGTTGATCGACATCATCTACACGCTGGTCGACCCGAGGATACGCTATTGAGCACCGTGCCGGAAAACATGCCCGCCGGTCGTGCCGGTGGCTTTGCAGCCGGCTTCGTCCGGGTCGCGCGCCGCTATCCCTTCGCCTTCGCCGGCGGCGTCATCATCACGATCATGCTGCTGGCGGCGATCTTCTCGCCTTGGCTCGGCACTGTCGATCCGATCGCCATGACGCCGTCTCAACGCCTCAAGCCGCCGTCGGCCGACCACTGGCTCGGCACCGACATGTTCGGCCGCGATGTCTGGAGCCGTGTGGTCTATGGCACGCGCGTGTCGCTGACGGTCGGCATTTCCGCCTCGCTCATCTGCGTCGCCATCGGCCTCGTCACCGGATTGTTCGCCGGCTATTTCCGCGCCGTCGATGCCATCGTCATGCGGTTCATGGACGGGCTGATGTCGATCCCGGGCATTCTCCTGGCGATCGCGCTGGTCGCCGTCTCCGGAACGGCCAACCTCTATACCGTCATCATCGCGATCTCGGTGCCGGAGATCCCCCGCATCGTCCGGCTGGTGCGCTCCGTGGTGCTGACGGTGCGCGAGGAGCCCTACGTGGAAGCCGCCGTTTCGCTCGGCACGCCGCTCCTGAAGATCCTCTACCGGCACATCTTCCCGAATACGGTGCCGCCGCTGATCGTGCAGGCGACCTATGTCTGCGCCAACGCCATGCTGACGGAAGCGATCCTGTCCTTCCTCGGCGCCGGCACGCCACCCGAATTTCCAAGCTGGGGCAACATGATGGCGGAAGGCCGTGTCTTCTTTCCGCTCGCCCCCTGGATAGTATTGTTTCCGGGGCTTGCCCTCGCGCTCACCATCCTCGCCGTCAATGTTCTCGGCGATGGCCTGCGCGACCGTCTCGACCCCCGTATTGCAAGGAAAATGGCATGAGCGGCGAAGGTCCAGTCCTGTCGATCGAGAACCTCACCGTCCGGCTGCCGAAGGGTGCGGACCGTGAAGACGCCGTCAGCAATGTGTCGCTGACGGTCAATCGGGGCGAGATCGTCTGCGTCGTCGGCGAAAGCGGATCGGGAAAATCCGTCAGCTCGCATGCGATCATGGGGCTCTTGCCGAAGGAACTGCAGGTCGCCTCCGGCCGCATCCTCGTCAATGGGCAGAACGTGGTCGAAAAGAGCCTCAAGGAACTGCGCGCCATGCGCGGCACCGAGATGGCGATGATCTTCCAGGAACCGATGACGGCGTTGAACCCGGTCATCAAGGTCGGCGAGCAGATCGACGAGGTCCTGCGCATCCATACCGGCCTGTCGGCCAAGGAACGCTACGAGCGGGTGATCGACATCATGAAGGCGGTCAACCTGCCCGATCCGGTGGCGATGGCGGGTGCCTATCCGCACCAGCTTTCCGGCGGCCAGCGGCAGCGCATCATGATCGCCAGCGCGCTGGTGCTCGATCCCGGCCTGCTGATTGCCGACGAGCCGACGACGGCGCTTGATGTCACCACGCAGGCCCAGATCCTGAGCCTCGTTAACGACATCCAGGAGCGGCGTGGCACCGGCGTGCTCTTCATCACCCACGACTTCGGCGTGGTGGCCGAGATCGCCGACCGTGTCGTCGTCATGCGGCGCGGCGAAGTGGTCGAAACGGGGCCGGTCGACGACGTTCTTTCCCGGCCGCAGCACGACTACACCAAGATGCTGATGGCTGCCGTGCCCGGCATGACGCCGCCGAGCCGTCCCTCGAAAGCGGCCAACAAGGTCGCCTTCGAGACGGTGAAGCTGGAGAAGACCTATGGCGGCAAGGGCTTCCTGAAGAAGGACCGGGTCGTCCATGCGCTGAAGGGCGTCGATCTTCGGGTGCGCAAGGGCGAAACGCTGGGGATCGTCGGCGAAAGCGGCTCCGGCAAGTCGACGCTGGCGCGCTGCGTCGTCCGGCTTGTCGATCCGACGTCCGGGGCCATCCTGGTCGGCTCGCAGGATATCGCCAATCTCAGCCAGCGGCTGTTGAAGCCGATGCGCAGCAAGGTGCAGATCGTCTTCCAGGATCCCTACCGTTCGCTCAATCCGCGCGTCAGCGTCGGCCAGTCGATCATCGAGGGTCCGGTGAATTTCGGCGTTCCGGAAAGCAAGGCGCTTGAAAAGGCGCGCGAACTGATGGGCCTCGTGGGTCTGTCGCCGGACGCGCTCGACCGGTTGCCGCACCAGTTCTCCGGTGGCCAGCGCCAGCGCATCTGCATCGCCCGGGCGCTCGCCATGGAGCCGGAGATCCTGATCGCCGACGAATCCGTCTCGGCGCTCGACGTTTCCGTGCAGAAGCAGGTGCTGGAACTTCTCGACACCGTGCGCGAGGAATTCAATCTCGCCGTTCTCTTCATCACCCACGACCTTCGGGTCGCGGCCCAGGTGTGCGACCGGATCGCGGTCATGCATCGCGGCGAGGTGGTGGAACTTGGCGAAACCGCTTCGATCTTCGCCAATCCGCAACACGAATACACCAGGTCGCTGTTCGATGCCGCCCCCGGCAAGGGGCGCGCCTTCGGTACCGCGATCCCCGCCTGATCCATTTGACATCCCGACCGGCCACAGACGCCGGATGACGGAGGAAGACTTTTCATGTGCGCCAAACGCATCGCCATCGGCGGCTTCATGCACGAGACCAACACATTCGCACCGAGCAAGGCGAGCTATGCGGATTTCGAAAAGGGCTGGGGTCCGCTGCCGATGGTGCGCGGCGGCGAGATCCCGGCGAAGGTGAAAGGCGTCAATATCGGCATAGCCGGCGCGGTCGACTATGCGGCGAAGGCCGGCTGGGAGACCCTGCCGACACTCTGGTGCGGTGCGACGCCATCCGCCCATGTGGAAGCCGAAGCTTACGAACGAATCGTTACCGAACTGATCGACCGGATCGTCGGGCTCGGACCGCTCGACGGCATCTATCTCGACCTGCACGGCGCGATGGTGGCGGAGAATGCCGATGACGGCGAAGGCGAGCTGCTGCGGCGCCTGCGGCAGGCCGTCGGCCGGGATGTCCCGATCGCCGTCAGCCTCGACCTGCACGGCAACATCACGCCGCTGATGGTCGAAAATTCGGACGTCATGGTCGGCTACCGCACCTATCCGCATGTCGACATGGCCGAGACCGGCCAGAGGACGGCATCCTCACTCGACCGCATATTGACCAGCGGCAAGCGGCCGGAAAAGGCGCTGGTGACAATCCCGTTCCTGATCCCGATCTCATGGCAGGCGACGGAAGCCGAACCCTGCCGGACCATCTACGAGCGTGTGGCCGCAAGCGAAAAGGACGGTGTGACGTCGCTTTCCTTCTTCCCCGGCTTTCCGGCGGCCGATTTCGAGGGCTGCGGCCCGGTCGTCATCGCCTATGGCGACACGGCGGACGATGCAAACGCTGCCGCAACGGAGATTGCGGCTTTTGTCGAAGGCTTCGAAGACGCATTCGACGGCAAGGTCTATGCGCCGGAAGAGGGCGTACGCTATGCGATGGAGCGGGCGAAGACCGCCAGCCGACCGATCGTCATTGCCGATACGCAGGACAATCCCGGCGCTGGCGGCAACAGCGATACCGCCGGCATGCTCAAGGCGCTGGTCGCCTGCGGGGCGGAAAACGCCGCCATTGGCGTGCTCTATGATATCGACGCCGCCAAGGCAGCGCATGCGGCCGGCGAGGGCGCGACCATAAGGCTTGCGATCGGCGGCAGGTCCGGCATTCCGGGGGACAGCCCGTTCGAAGGGATGTTCACAGTGGAAAAGCTCTCCGACGGACGCTTTCGGACTACCGGTCCCTATTATGGCGACAGCGACATGGAGCTTGGGCTCTCCGCCTGTCTGAAGATCGGCGGTGTGCGCGTCGTCGTCGGATCGCACAAGGTTCAGCTCGCCGACCAGGCCATGTACCGCTTCGTCGGCATCGAGCCGACGACGGCGGCGATCCTCGTCAACAAGAGTTCGGTGCATTTCCGCGCCGATTTCACCCCCATCGCCGAAGAGATCATCATCTGCGCCGCGCCCGGCCCGATGCCGGTTTCGCCCGTCTCGCTGCCGTTTACGCGGCTCGCCAAGGGCATGAAGCTCGCGCCGAACGGTCCCGTCTTCGGCTGAATGCCAAACACACAAAGAGGAATGCCCATGTCCGTGCTCGAAAAGATCGACAGCTTCAAGGGAGAACTGGTCGACATCCGGCGCGATATCCACGCGCATCCGGAGATCGGCTTCGAGGAGGTGCGCACCAGCGCCATCGTCATCGAGAAGCTCAAGAGCTACGGCGTCGAGGTTCATACCGGCTTCGGCAAGACCGGCGTGATCGGCGTCATTCGCGGCACGAAGGGCGAGGGCAAGATGATCGGCGTGCGGGCCGACATGGATGCGCTGCCGATGGACGAGACGACCAACCTTCCCTACTCCTCCAAGGTGCCCGGCAAGTTTCATGGCTGCGGCCATGACGGCCATACGACCATGCTTCTGGGTGCTGCGCGCTATCTCGCCGCCAACCCGGATTTCGCCGGCACCGCCGTGATGATCTTCCAGCCGGCGGAAGAGGGGCTCGGTGGCGCGCGGCAGATGATCGCCGATGGCCTGTTCGAAAAGTTCCCCTGCGACGAAATCTACGGGATGCACAATTCCCCGAACGGCAAGCCGTTCGAAGTCGAGATCAAGCCGGGCGCGGCCATGGCCGGCGCCGATTTCTTCGACATCCACATCACCGGCGTCGGTTCGCATGCCGCGATGCCGGAGCACTCTAAGGATCCGATCGTCGCCGCGACCGCGCTGGTCCAGGCCCTGCAATCAATCGTGTCGCGCAACGTCAAGCCGCTGAAGAGCGCGGTGCTCTCAGTCACCCAGATCCATGCGGGCACGGCCTATAACGTGGTTCCGGAAAAGGCGACGATCACCGGCACGGTGCGGTTTCTCGACCGCGAGGTCGGCAAGCTCGTCAAGGAACGGATGGAAGCCGTCTGCAAGGGTATTGCCGCGACCTACGACGTGGACGTCCGGCTCGATCACCGCAACGCCTTCGACGTGCTGATGAACACCGAAGAGCTGGTTGCCGGCTATGCCGAGGCCGCCGCCGACATCGTCGGTGCGGAGAATGTCTTCACCGATGTCGAGCCGGTGATGGGCAGCGAGGATTTCGCCGACATGCTGGCGGCGGCGCCGGGCGTCTATTGCCGCATCGGCCATGCCGGCACGGTGCCCGTCCACAATCCTGGTTTCACTTTCGACGACAACCTGTTGCCGGTGGGAGCCGCCATCATGGCCCGTATCGTCGAGCGCCGCCTCGGCGCTGCGTAAATCCATTCTTACATTTGAGGGCCATATAGACATGAACCCCAATGACATTCCCTTCGATACCGACGACATGCTGGCGGCCCTGAAGCCGTGGGTCGAATGCGAGAGCCCGACCTTCGATGCCGCTGCCGTCGACCGCATGATGGATCTCGCCGCCTACGACCTTTCGGCCGCCGGTGCCACGATCGAGCGCATCCCGGGTCGCATGGGCTATGGCGGCTCCGTGCGCGCCCGCTTTCCGCACAAGGATTACGGCAAGCCCGGTATTCTCATTTCCGGCCATCTCGACACAGTCCATCCCGTCGGCACGCTCGAGATCAATCCGTTCCGGATCGAGGATGGCTGCTGCTACGGCCCCGGTATCCAGGACATGAAGGCCGGCTGTTATCTTACCGTCGAAGCCATGCGCCAGCTGGCGCTGGCCGCTGTCGAAACGCCGCTGCCGGTCACGATCCTGTTCACCCCGGATGAGGAGGTCGGCACGCCTTCGACACGCGAGCTGATCGAGATGGAGGCCCGCAAGAGCAAGTATGTGCTCGTTCCAGAGCCGGCCGATCCGAAATGCAATGCGGTCACCGGCCGCTATGCCATCGCCCGCTTCAAGGTGAAGACGAGCGGCCGGGCCAGCCATGCCGGCTGGGCGCTGAAGGACGGCCGGTCGGCCATCAACGGCATGGCCCGCAAGATCCTCGAGATCGAGGCGATGACGGGCGACGACTGCACCTTCTCGGTCGGCGTCATCCATGCCGGGCAATGGGTCAACTGCGTTGCCGACAGCTGCGAGATCGAGGTTCTCTCGATGGCCAAGCGGCAGGCCGATCTCGACCGGGGCGTCGAGCGGATGCTCTCGCTGGCGGGCGAGGAAAACGACATCACGACAGAAGTCTGGCGCACGGTGACACGGCCGGTCTGGGAGCCGGATGACGGGACGATGGCGCTTTACGAAATCGCCAAGGGGGTTGCCGGCGATATCGGCTTCCATCTCGACCACGGCAGTGCCGGCGGCGGTTCCGACGGCAATTTCACCGGCGCGCTCGGCATTCCGACACTCGATTCGATCGGCGCGCGCGGCAGGGGACTGCATACGAAGAACGAGCACGTCTTCATCGACAGCCTCGTAGAGCGCGCCCGGTTGATCGCCGGCCTGATGATGCGTCTCGACTGATTGCAAGATACCGATTGACGGACTGAAAGGATTGCAGCGATGGTGCTGACGATGAGCTGGGACGAATGGGCGGCAAGCGACGGTGTCGGGCTGGCAGACCTGATCAGGCGCGGCGAGGTGACGCCCGCCGAGCTTGCGGTTCAGGCGGCCGAGGCGATCGCGGCGGTCAATCCGGCCATCGACGGCGTCATCGAAGTTTTCGAGGATACGGTTGCCGATCCCGGCCTGATCGGAACCGATCTTTCCGGCTTCTTTGCCGGCCTTCCGTTTCTCATGAAGGATCTCGGGCCGACGGTCGGCGGACGGTTGCAGGAAATGGGCTCGCTCTCGATGAAGGGCAACCGGCCATCCTCCGACAGTCACCTCACCACCCGCATCAAGGGCGCCGGCCTCAACATCATCGGCCGCACGACGACGCCGGAATTCGGCTGCTGCAGTTCGGCCGAAAACCCGGCCATGTATGTCACGCGCAACCCGTGGAACACCGACTATACCAGCTGCGGATCGTCGGCCGGCGCTGCCGTTACCGTTGCCTCCGGCGCGGTGCCGATCGCGCATGGCAGCGACGGCGGCGGCTCGATCCGCATTCCGGCCGGCGTCAACGGGCTGATCGGGATGAAGACTACCCGCGGCACGTTTTCCATTGCGCCCTATGGGTCGGACTTCACCTCAGTGGTCTCCACGCAAGGTTGCCTGACGCGCACGGTGCGTGACACGGCCGCCTTCATCGACAATTGCCGGGGTGGCGCGCCGGGCGAGTTCATGCCCTACTGGTCGCCGGACGTTCCCTTCCTCAAGCTGATCGAGCGCGACCCGAAGCCTCTGAAAATTGCCGTCTCGCACGAATGGGGACCTTACAAGGCGACGCCGCATATCGTCGGCGAGCTGGAACGGGCGGCCCGCTTCCTCGAAAGCCTCGGCCATAATGTCGAGTGGATCGTGCCGACTGTCGACTTCGAAAAGGCTTATCGCGCGCAGACGACCTGCTACATCACCAATTTCGCGCAGACGGTGAACAATCTTCTTCGCGCCAAGGGGCTCGACCGGCCGCCGGCCGATCTCTTCGAGCCGATGAACATTCGGATCTGGGAACAGGGCAAGGATGCGACCTATACCGAGCGGTCGGACATGCAACTGGCCTTCAACGATACCGCCCGCGCCTTCGGGGCCTTCTTCGAGGAGTGGGACGTCATCCTGACGCCGACGACGTCGCGGGAAACGCCGAAGCTCGGGACGACCGAATATTTGACGATCACCGACAATCCGTCGGCGCTCGACTGGTTCGGCAATCTCTGGGGCTTTTTCGCCTACACGCCGCTCACCAATCTCTGCGGCACGACGGGCATCTCGATGCCGCTGGCAACGCTCGAGAGCGGACTGCCGCTCGGCATTCACGCGCAGAGCCGGCAGGGCAATGACGGACTGCTGCTGCAGCTTGCCGCCCAGGTGGAGCGGGCGATCGACGGCAAATGGAACCAGGGCCGCCGGCCAATGGCGCATGTGACGGCGGAACACTAGCGGGGGAACCCTGCCGGCTCGCGACGGGATGGGTCAGGCCGGACGGTAGCCGTGGCGGGCGGCGAAGCGCTGCAATTCCGCTTGCGTTGCCGTGGTTCCGGTCAGAACCTCGATATAGTCGGGAATGCGCTGCATGCGCGTCTCGATGTCCTCTTCGGTCTGCATGGTGATGTAGCCGATCTGCACGAGGTAGGTGGTTCGAGCCCGCACGTCGGCATTCACCTCGGAAAGCCCGAAGCGGACAAACATCTGGCGCAGCGCATCGAGCCGCTCCTGGTCGGCTTTCCTCACGTCCGCCGATATGTCGTCGGACTGCAGTGCCCAGCTTCGGATCGCGAATTCCATCTTTGAATCGAACATGCGGCTGTCGAGCCAGCAGTCGCAGATGTTGAGCATGGCCTCGGCCGGCGTCAGGGCCGGTGCGAGCGTCTGCTGCACGAGGCCGCCGGTATTCTTTTCGCGCCATCTTCCGACGAGAGCTTGAAGCAGTTCCTCCCGGTCCCTGAAGAACCAGTAGAAGCTGGTGCGCGACAGGCCGAGCTTCTTTGCCAGCGGCAGGATTTTCACCGAATCGACTCCCGCCTCCAGCAAGGCTTCCGAGGCCGCGTCGAGCCAGCCCTCCCGCGATCCGCGCCAACCACTCTCGTTCGTCATCTCTTCCATGGGGGATTTCTAACAGCGCTGCCGGACACGCTCAATCAAAATGTACAGCTGTGTCCATTTTTAAAATTGACACCTGTGTACATTTCGCTTTAGCTTCGCTTCAGAAACAGCCCGCGCGGAGCCCGCACCATGTCGAACGATCCCCTTCTCCAGCCTTATCAGCTCAAGCATCTGACGCTCAGAAACCGCATCATCGTCACCTCGCACGAACCGGCCTATCCGGAAGAGGGCATGCCGAAGGCGCGCTATCGGGCCTATACGGTGGAGCGGGCGAAGGGCGGGGTGGCACTGACGATGACGGCCGGATCGGCGGCGGTATCGAAGGACAGCCCGCCGGTATTCAACAACCTGCTGGCCTACAAGGACGAGATCGTGCCGTGGGTTCGGGAAATGACCGACGCGGTGCACGAGCAGGGGGCGGCGATCATGATCCAGCTCACCCATCTCGGCCGCCGCACGCGCTGGGACAAGGGCGACTGGCTGCCGGTGCTGGCGCCCTCGCATCACCGCGAACCGGCTCACCGGGCCTATCCGAAGAAGCTCGAGGACTGGGATATCGAGCGCGTCATCAAGGATTTCGCCGACGCGGCGGAGCGGATGAAGGCTGGCGGCATGGACGGGGTCGAGCTGGAAGCCTACGGACACCTGATCGACCAGTTTGTCTCGCCTCTGACCAATGAACTCGACGGCCCCTATGGTGGCTCGCTCGACAATCGCCTGCGCTTCTGTCTCGACGTGTTCAAGGCGATGCGGGAGCGGGTCGGCGACGACTTCATTCTCGGCGTCCGCTACACCGCCGACGAGCGGCTGCCCGGAGGTACGAGCAAATCGGACGGCATGGAGATTTCCAGGCGGCTGAAGGACAGCGGCCTGATCGACTATCTGAACGTCATCCGCGGCCATATCGACACCGATCCGGGCCTGACCGATGTCATTCCGATCCAGGGCATGGCGAATTCTCCGCATCTCGACTTTGCCGGAGAAATCCGCGCCGCGACCAACTTCCCGACATTCCATGCGGCGAAGATCCCTGATGTCGCGACGGCCCGGCATGCGATCGCCGCCGGCAAGGTCGATATGGTCGGCATGACCCGTGCGCACCTCACAGATCCGCATCTGGTGCGCAAGATCATCGAGAAGCGTGAGGAGGACATCCGCCCCTGCGTGGGTGCCAACTACTGTCTCGATCGTATCTATCAGGGCGGGGAAGCCTATTGCATACACAATCCGGCAACCGGCCGCGAACTGACGATGCCGCACATTATTTCGAAAGCCGAGACGCGGAAGAAAGTGGTGATCGTCGGCGCCGGGCCTGCCGGTCTGGAAGCCGCCCGCGTTTGTGCCGAGCGCGGCCATGAGGTCGTGGTGTTCGAGGCAGCCGACAAGGCCGGCGGACAGATCCGTCTGACGGCGCAAAGCGAGCGCCGCCGCGAGATGATCAGCATCATCGAATGGCGGATGAGCCAGTGCGAAAAGCTTGGCGTGACGTTCCGCTTCAACACCTGGGCGGAAGCCGATGCCGTTCAGGCGGAAAACCCTGACGTCGTGATCATCGCGACTGGCGGCCTGCCGCACACCGAGGTCCTGTCGCACGGCAACGAACTGGTGATTTCCGCATGGGACATCATTTCCGGCGACGTCAAGCCGGGCAGCAACGTGCTGATCTTCGACGATGCTGGGGACCATGCCGGCCTGCAGGCGGCCGAGTTCATTGCCAAGGCGGGTGGCAAGGTCGAGATCATGACGCCGGACCGCTCGTTTGCGCCGGAGGTCATGGCAATGAACCTGACGCCCTATATGCGCTCGCTGCAGAAGCTCGATGCAACGTTCACCGTCACTTACCGTCTGGAGGCGGTGGAAAAGAGCGGCAACGAACTGCTGGCCGAGATCGGCAGCGACTACGGCGGTGTCACAAAGACGCGCTCCTTCGACCAGATCGTCGTCAACAACGGCACCATTCCGCTCGACGATCTCTATTTCGAGCTGAAGCCGCTGTCATCCAATCGGGGCGAGATTGCCCAGGATGCACTGATTGCCGGGGCCCCGCAGGCGGTGGTCCGCAATCCGGACGGGACCTTCCAGCTGTTCCGGATCGGCGATGCCGTTGCCGCGCGCAATACGCATGCCGCCATTTACGACGCGCTGCGGCTTGCCAAGGATATCTGACCATCCGACGGCCTTCCGGGCCTCGGTCAGCCGTTCAAGGCGAAACGGCCGAAGCTGCCGCGCGAGAAGCAAAGGGGATCGCCCTCGCGATGGGCGGCGCGCAGCACCCTGCCGATGACGATCGTATGATCGCCGGCGTCGTGCAGGGTCGAGCGGGCGCATTCGAAGCGGGCAAGCGTGCCGGGAATGATCGGCGCACCTTCGCCATTCTCGTACCAGGGCAGGCCGTCGAAACCGGCTCCGCCGCGGGTGAAGCGGGCGCTGAGATCATGCTGGTCGGCGCCAAGAACATGAATGACGTAATGCTCGGCGTCGGTGTAGATGCCGTGACGGGCCGAACTCTTTGCCGGCGACCAGAGGACGAGCGGCGGATCGAGTGAGACAGAGGCGAAGCTGTTGACCGTCATGCCGGTGGGACCTTCCGGCCCCATCGCGGTGACGACGGTCACACCCGTCGTGAAGCTGCCGAGCGCATTGCGGAACGGCCGCGCATTCTCTGCATCCGGCACGAAGACATGTTCGCCGTGGGACGGCACATTGCCAGCAATCATCATCAGGGGACCTCTTTTCCGGTGGCGATCGTGTAGAGTTCGAACCATGTCTGTCGATCGATCTCGACCTTGGCGGCGTCGGCGATGCGGGCGATCCGGTCGAGGCGATTGGTGCCGAGAACCGGCATGATGCGGGCAGGGTGCGCCAGCAGCCAGGCAATCGCCACCGCCGTTTCGTCGACGCCCTGTTCCGTCCCGATCCGCTTCAGGGCAGCCAGCAGCTCCGGCCGCGAACCATCGAACAGCGACCCGCCGCCGAGCGGCGACCATGCCATCGGCGCAATCATCCGCTCCTGCAGGAAGGCGAGGTCGCCGTTGGTGAAGGCCGGGGTGTGGATGAGGCTCAGTTCGATCTGGTTGGTGACCAGCGTCTCTTCCATCGACGACTGGAGAAGCGAGAAATCCCACGGGCGGAAATTCGAAACGCCGACGCTTCTGACCTTGCCGGATTTTACCAGTGTATCCAGCGCCGGACCGGTTTCATCGGCATCCATGAACGGATCCGGCCGGTGGATCAGCAGAAGGTCGATGCGATCGGTGGCAAGGTCCTTCAGCGAAGCCTCGACGGAGGCGTTGATGTGGGCGGCGGAGGTGTCGTAATGCTTGACGCGGGTGGCCGCATGGCGGCCGGCGGGTGCCACGATGCCGCATTTGGTGACGATCTCGATCTTGTCTCGCAGCGCCGGCGCGGCCTTTAGTGCATGGCCGAAGATGCCTTCCACCGTGTAGCCGCCGTAAATGTCGGCATGGTCCATCGTGGTGATGCCCTGTTCGAGGCATGCCTCCACCTTCGCCTCGATGCGGGCCGGCGAGGTGTCCGTGTCTTCGGCGAGACGCCACATGCCGTAGACGAGGCGGCTGAGGGTGAGACCAGGGGCGATGTCGATGCGTTCCATCAGTGGCGAACTCCGTTTCCAAGTGGCGTCGCCGGGGTTTCAGCCGGCACGCGTCCATATTCATGCGGCAGCGAACAGGTTTTCAGCTGCGGCAGAACCTTGGTGCCGAAATGTTCGGCCTCGTCAAGGTGCGGATAGCCGGAAAGGATGAAGGCGCGGATGCCCATATTGCGATAGGCCTCCAGTTCGGACAGCACCTGGTCGGTCGAACCGACGATCGCGGCGCCGCAGCCCGAGCGGGCACGGCCGATGCCGGTCCACAGATGCGGCTCGATATAGCCGAATTTGTCGGCGAGCTCGCGTGCGCGTGCCTGGTGGGAAACGCCGAGCGAGATCGAATCATGGGCGCGATCGCGGATCAGCTTGCCGTATTCGTCGTCGAGCTTTGAGACGAGATGGTCCGCATATTCGCGCGCTTCCTTCTCCGTGTCGCGGACGATCATGTGGACGCGCAGGCCGTAATCCAGCGTGCGACCATGGGCGCTTGCGCGCTCGTTGACGGCCTTCATGCGCTCGGCGAGCTGCTCCCTCGGTTCCGGCCACATCAGGTAGACGTCGCACTGGGCGCCGCAGAGCTCTAACGCATCCGGCGAGTAGCCGCCGAAGTAGAGAAGCGGTCCGCCATTCTGCTGATAGGGCCGGGCGGGCTCGGTCGTCACACCCTTGAAATTGTAGACCTCGCCTTCGAAGTCGATCGTATCGCGCGTCCATGCCTGGCGCAGGATCTCGACGACCTCGTGGCTGCGCTTGTAGCGGAAGGCGCTGTCGGCGACTTCACCCGGAAAATCGGAGCTGATGACGTTCAGCGTCAGCCGGCCCTTCAGCATGTGATCGAGCGTCGCCACGGTGCGGGCCAGCATGATCGGCTGCATTTCTCCGCAGCGAATGGCAGCGAGGAAGTTGATGCTGTCGGTCAGCGGCGCGCAGCCGGCGACAAAGGAAAGCGTGTCCTGGCCGACCTGATAGGAGGACGGGCAGAGGATGTTGCGGAAGCCGAGACGCTCGGCGGTCGTCACGATGTCGGAGCAGTGTTCGAAATCAGACCGCAGGCGGCCGTCCGGCACGCCGAGGAATTCATAGTCGTCCGAGCACAGGGCGGAGAACCAGGACACTTCCGCGGCATCAAGGTCGGCAGAGGTGACGGGGACGATGGTCATCGGGAAAAACTCCTCGGCTTGCGCATTTTTTTCTTTGCATAACATCCGCATTGATATAGATCAATAGTGTATCAATTTTTCCGTTCGCCACCGGAAGCAAAGAAAAATGCAGTCAAATCAAACGCGAGGCAGCCTTCCGGCCTATCTGCAGATCGTCGAACTGCTCGTTCGCGATATCGCTGCGAACCGGCTGGTCGATGGCGAGCGGCTGCCGCCGGAGCGAGAAATGGCGACCCAGCTGGGTGTCGCGGTCGGCACATTGCGCAAGTCGCTGGCGGAACTCGAAAGCCGAGGCCTCCTGGAGCGGGTCCAGGGCTCCGGCAACTACGTCCGCGCGATCAGCGACCCGAAAAGCGTCTATGCCATGTTCCGGCTCGAACTGATCGGCGGCGGCGGATTGCCGACAGCCGAGGCGCTCAGCGTCGAACGCCTGAAAAAGCCGGATGGATTGCCGGCCTTCGGTGCGTCGCCGGACGCCCATCGCATTCGCCGGATCCGCTACCTCTCCGGCAAGCCGGCAGCGCTGGAGGAGATCTGGCTCGACAGTCGCTACGCGGAGGCGATCACCCTGGATGACCTTTCTGAATCCCTCTACCTCTTCTACCGGCAGAAGCTTGGCCTCTGGATTACGCGCGCCGAAGATCAGGTGGGTCTCGGCGCCGTTCCGGACTGGACGCGGGCACCATTTGCCATGGTTGCTGGCGCGCCCGTGCCGCTCGTGACCCGCGTCAGTGAGGCCCAGGATGGCGCCCGCGCCGAAGTTTCCTTCAGCTGGTTCGATCCCGATATCGCCCGCTACGTCGCCCGTCTCAAATAGGAATGAGCATGAAAACGCTGAATTACGGCATTATCGGTTGTGGCATGATGGGGCACGAGCACCTGCGCAACATCGCGCTCCTGCAGAACGCCCGGGTGGCGGCGATCTTCGAGCCCGACGCCGCCATGCGGGCAACGGCATCGGCCATGGTGCCGGAGGCGGTGCTTGCCGGATCGATTGCCGAGCTTCTCGCGGTCGATGACGTCAATTGCCTGCTGATCGCCAGCCCGAATTATCTGCATCTCGCCCAGCTCGAGGAAATCGCGGCCATCCGGCCGCTGCCCGTGCTCGTCGAGAAGCCGCTGTTCACGGCACCGGCGGATGCCGAGCGCCTTGCCGCGCTGCGCGCCGCCTATCCCGCGCCCATCTGGGTGGCCATGGAGTACCGTTACATGCCGCCCGTCGCCCGCCTGATCGAACAGGCGGACGAGGCGACAGGCGGCATCCGCATGTTGACGATCCGCGAGCATCGGTTTCCGTTTCTCGAGAAGGTCGGCGACTGGAACCGTTTCAACCGCAACACGGGCGGCACGCTGGTCGAAAAATGCTGCCACTTCTTCGACCTGATGCGCCATATCCTGAAGTCCGATCCGGTCCGGATCATGGCGTCGGGCGGCCAGTCCGTGAACCATCTCGACGAATTCTATGATGGCGAGCGGTCGGACATCTGGGACAACGCCTATGTGATCGTCGATTTTGCGTCGGGCGCGCGGGCGATGCTGGAACTCTGCATGTTCGCCGAAGGCTCGCGCTTTCAGGAGGAGATCTCCGCCGTCGGGCCAAAAGGCAAGATCGAGTGCCACGTGCCGGGTCCCGGACGCTTCTGGCCGGAGCATCTCGGCGCGCCGCCAGTGCCCGAGGTCGTGGTGTCGCCGCGCGAACCTGCCGGTCCCCGCACCATCGAAATTCCCGTCGATCCGCAGCTTCTTGCCGCCGGAGATCACAACGGCTCGACCTTCTACCAGCATCAGCGCTTTCAGCGCGTGGTCGCCGGTCAGCAGGAGGTCGAGGTCGGCCTAAAGGACGGCTGGTGGGCCGTGGCTATGGGCATGGCGGCGCAGCAGTCGGCGACGACCGGCCAGGCGGTCGATCTGACCGCAGTGGGTTACAAGGTGCGCTGATGAGAGGATCAATCCGCTTCAGACATGGAGTGATTAGCCGGCTAAGGTGCGGCGCGTCATCCGTGTCTGGCGCGGGCCGTGGATTGGCGTTCGACGATATGGCAGGCGAGTTCCACACGTCGGGCCGGGCCGGGAATGCCGCTCACGCTGTCGATCAGAAGGTCGAGCGCCGCAGCGCCGATATCGCGCATCGGCACGTGGATCGAGGTCAGCGGCGGACTGTAGAAGGCCGCCTGCGGCAGGTCGTCCATGCCAATGACGGACACGTCGGAGGGCACGCGGTAGCCCGCACGGCTGACGCCGGCCATGGCGCCGAGCGCAAGGCTTTCACCCGCCGTCAGGATGGCGGAAAAGTCCAGCCCGCGCGCCTCGATGCGCTTCTTGATGGCGTCGGCGGCGAGGTCGGGCAGCCAGTCGTCGACCTCGACGACCAGGTCGGCAATGTCTTCCGCGCCCTGTTGCAGCATGACGTCGCGCCAGCCTTCGTAACGCCGTTCGATGGTGCGCCGGCCTCGGCGCATGAGGAAGAGGATGCGTTCGTGGCCGAGGCGTCGCAGGTGATCGGTGCCCATTGCGGCGGCGGATCGATTGCAGGGCGTGACGCTGGAAAGGCGCATCAAGGGGTCGTCGCCGTTGACCAGGATGACCGGCTTGCCGAAATCGCGGGTCAGCGCCAGCACCTCCTCCTCGTCCAGCGTCATGAACAGGAAGCCGGCGACCTGCTCGTCTTCCAGCGACTGGCGAAGGGTGTCGATGTCGCTTGCCGTATTGGAAACCGGCTGGGTGACGATCTCCACGCCCAGCGTTTCGGCCCGCTGATGCAGCCCTTCCAGCACCTGCGCGGTGAACTGGTTGCGCACATAGTCGATCATCGCGACGCTGCTGGCCGCCAGGATCACCTTTCTGCCGGCGACGGAGGCGGGAACGCTGTAATTCAGCGTCTTGGCCATTTCGGCGACCTGCGCGCGGATTTCCGGCCGCACGCCCTTTTCGCCGGCGAGCGCCCGCGACGCCGTGCTCAGCGACACGCCACAACGCGCCGCGATGTCCTCCAGCCGCACCTTGCGGCTCGGCCTGCCCCGCTTTCCGGTAATCGTGTTCAAGGCAATGTCCTCCCATTAGTTCGCATAAACTGCAAAAAATTTTCAGATTGCGCAATAAATTTCGCTGTGGCACCGTTTCATTCAAGCCGTCCGGTAGAGTTGAATGGAGACGAGACGGCGCGATACGGGAGGATTGCCGAAATGATTCCAGACGGACGCGCCTTGCGCGAACGATTGACGCTGCTTGTCGATGGTATGACGAACCTGCGCCATGACGGGCAGTACGACGAGCCGAACCTGGACGGCACGCCCGGCGACTATATCAGCTTCAATTCCTGGGAATGGCCGCAGGGCGTCGGCCTCTATGGCCTCGTGCGCCTCTGGCAGCAGTCGGGCGATGCGGCGCTGAAGCCGCTTATTGAAAAGTGGTATGGCGATCGCATCGCGGCGGGCCTGCCGACGCTCAACATCAACACCACCGCGCCGATGCTGGCGCTCTCGCTCCTGTGGCGCGAAACGCGCGACGCGCGCTGGGTCCCGGTCATGGATCAGTGGGCCGACCGCATATTGAAAGAGATGCCGCGCACGCCGGAACGCGGCCTGCCGCACATCGTCTCGGACAAGATCAACGATCAGGAACTCTGGGACGACACGCTGGTCATGGTCGGCCTGTTCCTCGCCTCCTACGGTCACGCTTCCGGCCGCAAGGAACTGGTCGACGAAGCCTGCCACCAGTTCCTGCTGCACACCCGCTATCTGGCCGATCCCAAGTCCGGCCTCTGGTTCCATGGCTGGACGTTCGACGGTCGGCACAATTTCGCCCGGGCGCTCTGGGCGCGTGGCAATTGCTGGATCACGCTCGGCATCCTCGACCTGATCGAGCTTGCCGACATTCCGGCGCCGGTCCGCACCTTCCTGATCGGCGTTCTCGAAACGCAGATCGATGCGCTTCTCAGGCTGCAGGCACCGTCGGGCGCCTGGCACACGCTGCTGGACGATCCGACCTCCTACGAAGAGATCTCGGCGACGGCGGGCTTCGGCTACGGGCTGATGAAGGCCGCACGCCTCGGTGTCGGACCGAAGGAATGCCGCGATGCCGGGCTTCGCGCCCTTCAGGTCGTGGTCGACAATATCGACGACAGCGGTACGGTCTCGAACGTGTCCTACGGCACCCGCATGGGGCACGACCTGCAGTTCTACAAGGACATCCCGATCCAGCCGACCGGTTACGGCCAGGCGCTGGCGATCCTCTGCCTGACGGAAGGTCTGCAGCATGTCGGCAGAAACGAGGAGGCTGCGGCATGACGATGCGTGTCCTCTACGGCGTCTCGCCGGCCGATATCCCATCCTTCGACACCAAGCGCCTGCGCGCGGAGTTCCTCGTCGAGAAGCTCTTCCAGCCGGGCGCGATCGAATTCGCCTATACCCATGTCGACCGGATGATCGTCGGCGCGGCTTGCCCGGCGGGCGAAGCGCTGACCTTCGGTGACGGCGCGGATGTCGGCACGCCGCTGTTTTTCACCGCCCGCGAGATGGGGATCGCCAATCTCGGCGGAGCCGGCCGGATCACCGTCGACGGTGAAACCTTCGCGCTCGCCAACCGCGACATCCTCTATGTCGGTCGCGGTGCAAGGCAGGTGACGCTGACGAGCGACGATGCTTCGGCGCCGGCGCGCTTCTACATGAATTCCGTTCCGGCGGGCCGCGACATCGCGCACCGCCTGATCACCAAGGAAGAAGCCAAGCCGCTGGATCTCGGCGAAGACGCCCGATCCAACAAGCGGCGGCTGAAAATGTACATCCACCCCGAGGTCGCTCCATCATGCCTCCTACTGATGGGGATCACCGATCTCGCACCCGGCAGCATCTGGAACACCATGCCCCCGCACCTGCATGAGCGGCGCATGGAGGCCTATTGCTATTTCGACCTCGACGAGGCCGACCGGGTGATCCATCTCATGGGCCGGCCGGACGAGACACGCAACCTCATCGTCGCCAACGGCGACGTGGTACTGTCGCCCGCCTGGTCGATCCATATGGGCGCCGGCACCGGCCCCTACGCCTTCGTCTGGGGCATGACCGGCGAAAACCAGGCCTATACCGACGTCAACCCGGTTCCTGTGGCGGATTTGAAATGAACGTGGCGATGAAGACCGTGACCGAACAAGACCACCTGCGCCGTCCCCTGCCGGCCGGCGCGCCCGTCACCTACTGGCAGCTCGGCGCGACCGCCGAGGCGCGTTACGATGTGCCGGACCAGCCGATGAAGGGGGAAATGGATCCCTTCTTCTTCCTGACGAAGCACAAGAATTTCATCCCGCACGAATATCCCTGCCGCACGGCCTTTGCCGCAGAGCGCAGAGGCAAGCGACCGGAGGTCGCCGGACAATTCGCGCTGTCGCGCTTCTGGATGCCCTTCGCTTCCCCACGGGTCGATCTCTCCGGCTTCTGGTTCCGTCCGACGGTCATCGGCACCTGGGCGCGCACCATGATCTCGGTGAAGGAAGCGGGCACTGCGACGCTCCGGCTCGGCACCTGTGGCGGCGCTGTCCTCTTCGTCAATGGAGCGGAAGCCGGCTGGATGGCCGACTATGTCCGCAATCTGGAAGCCAAGAAGGAATTTACGGTCGAGCTTGCCGCCGGCGAGAACGAGATCGCGATCTTCTTCGACGATCTCGCCGAGCGTGATGCTCGCTACTTCTTCCAGCTGGATTACGTCTCCGGCCCCGAGGCCGAGCAGGCGCTGCCGGTTCCGGTCGACGGTGCCGTGGCTGCCGAAATTGAGGTCGCTCTCGACCGTATGCATTTCGAACGGCCGGTCTATCGCACCGGCGAGGTGGCGCTGACGACATCGGCCGGCATCTCCGTCGATGCCGAGGCGACGGTGACGATCGCCGGCGATTTCATGTCGCGCGAAGAGCCAATGAAGGTGTCGCGGACACTGAAGGCCGGGCAATCGCGCATTGCGGTCGGCGAGACGGAAAACCTGCCGTCCGACTTCCGCCACTTCCATGTCGATCTGTCCGTCGGCGGGTTCACGGCAAGCCGGGTCTTCGGTGTCGAGATCTGCCATGGCGAGCGGCAGGGTGTCGCGGCATCAGACATTCCCGGTCGTATCCGGGAGACGCTGGACGAGATTTCAGACTACGGGGAACCGGACAATGTGACGGCGCTCGCGCGTCTCGCCTCGGGCCGCTACGGCACCGACACGGACCGCATGATCGCCGAAACGCTGCCGACCATCGTCGATTGCCACGACTGCGCCGATTTCGCGCTTGTGCCGCTTTTGTGGTGCCGCACTGCCTATGGCGCCCATATCGCGCCGGAAGTGGTCGCGAAGATCGACGAGGCGATCCTGTCCTACCGTTACTGGATGGATGAACCCGGCAACGACGTGCAGTGGTACTTTTCGGAAAACCACGCGCTGCTGTTCCACACGGCCGCCTATCTCGCCGGCGCATTGCTGCCGGACGCGACCTTCCGGCGCTCGAGACGTTCCGGACGCGATCAGTCCGCGACGGGGCTCGCCCGTGTCCGCGCCTGGCTCGATCACTTCGAAAAGTGGGAAATGGCCGAGTTCAATTCGGCACCCTATTTCCCGATCGACCTGAAGGGCCTGACGGCGCTCTTTGCGCTGGCGCCGGATGCGGATGTCCGCGAGCGGGCGCGCAAGGCGATCGTTCGGCTGGTGACCATCGTCGCGCGCTCGGCGCATCACGGTATCCTGACGGGTGCGCAGGGGCGTTCCTACGAGCACACGCTGCGGGCGGCGGGATCGCTGGAGCTTTCCGGCATTGCCCGGCTGATCTGGGGGACCGGCAATTACGGTCGCCGGGTGCATGCGCTGCCGCAGATGGCGGTCTGCCTTCGCGATCACGGCCTGGAAATCCCCGCCGAGCTCGCCGCTGTTGCCGACTGGCGGTCGAACGATGCGCAGGAATGGGTGTTCGCGCAGGGCGAAAACCGCATGGCGCGTCTCTATCACTACAAGACCGAAGCCTATTCCATCGGCACGGCGGCGCATTACCGCTGGAACGAATGGGGGTATCAGGAAACCGTCCTGCATGTGCGCCTCGGCGACGATCCGGATGCGCAGATCTGGATCAACCATCCGGGCGAAACCATTCATTCGGGTTACGGCCGTCCATCCTATTGGGGCGGCTCCGGCAGCCTGCCGCGGCTCTGGCACTATCGCGGCCTGGCGGTGGCGATCTTCGAATGCGCACCTGAACAGCCGGACTTCACCCATGCCTGGTTCCCGCGCCAGATCTTCGGTTCTTCGACTGTCGAGGGTGAGGTTGCGTTTGCCACGTCCGGCAAGGGGCTGGTGCTGCTGAAGGGCGGCTCGGCGCTTCAGCTGGTCGGAGAAGGTCCGACGGCGGGCAACGAATTGCGGCTTGCCGGACACAGGGGGACCTGGATCGTCCGTCTCGGCAGCACGGATCACGATGGAGATCAGTCGGCGTTCGCCAAACGCTTCGGTGGTCTCGCGGTCAAGGAAAATGCCGATGGGACGCTTTCCATCGATGACCCGGAATATGGCCTGGTGACGCTTCATGCCGACGGGCGGATCAGCGCCGAAGGGCGCGTGCTCGATCCGGCCGGCTGGAGCGTCGAGGGCCATGCAGAAGTTCTGCCGCAGGGGGCGATCGCCACCCGCGGATGACGAATGCGGTGATGGCCATGGGAAGGGGCCCTCGCCGGATGCAACCGACGGCACAACGCCGTTCATCGAAGGAGGAGACGATGATGAAGAACAAGACCATAATTGCAGCCGCCGCCATGGCGCTGATGTCCACGACGGCGGCCTTTGCCGGCGACGTCCGCATCATGTGGTATTCCGATGGCGTCGAAGGAGAGGTTCTCAAGGACCTCATCAGCCGGTTTGAAAAGGACAATCCGGACATTCACGTCACGATCGACGAGGTGGCCTATTCGGTCATCAAGGAGCAGCTTCCGGTGCAGCTGGCGGCTGGCAACGGGCCCGACATCGCCCGCGTGACGAACCTGAAGTCGCTGTCGCAGTACTGGCTCGACCTGACGCCCTATCTCAAGGACGTCGATTTCTGGAAGAAGAACTACGGTGACCAGCTCGACTGGATGCGTCCGGACGGATCCGACATCATTCCCGGTTTCATGACGCAGATCACGCTGACCGGCGGTTTTGCCAACAAGACGCTGTTCGACCAGGCCGGCGTTGCCCTTCCGGGCCCGGATGCGACCTGGGAAGACTGGGCCAAGGCCACGCAAAAGGTCGCCGAGAGCCAGCAGATTCCCTACGCCTTCGCGATCGACCGCTCCGGCCACCGCATCACCGGGCCGATGATTTCCTATGGCGCGAACTATATCGGTGCCGACGGCATGCCGGCGCCGCTGGACGACAAGGGCAAGAAGTTCATCTCCGACCTCGTGGGCTGGACGAAGGACGGCATTGCGGAACGGGACGTCTGGGTTTCTGCTGCAGGAACCACCTACCGTGCGGCAGCCGACGACTTCATCAATTCGCAGGTCGCCTTCTACTATGCCGGTTCGTGGCAGATCCCGAACTTCATGACCAAGATCGGCACGGACTTCGACTGGGTCGCCACCGGAAGCCCCTGTGGCCCGGCTGCCTGCACCGGCATGCCCGGCGGCGCTGGCCTCGTTGCCATGAAGGCCACGAAAAACCCGGAGGACGTCGCCAAGGTGATGGATTACCTGGCCTCCACTCCGGTCGCCAAGGAGTTCGCCGAACGGACGCTGTTCCTGCCGTCGAACAAGGAAGTCATCGCCGGCGGCCTCGACTTCAAGACGGACAACCAGTTCGCCAAGGAAGCGCTCAATACCTTCGTGAAGGCGTCTTCGACGACCGCTCCGGAAGCATTGAAGCTGCCGGGCTGGAAGTGGTCTGACGCCTATTACGGCGCCCTTGTCAGCCGCGTCAGCCAGGTCATGGCCGGTGAAATGAGCCTCGATGAAGCCTATGGCCGCATCGATCAGGACATTGCCGACAAGGTGAAGGAAGCGAAGTAAATCCTCCCTGTCCGACACCAAACGCCGGCGCATCGTGCGCCGGCGTGAAGGAAAGTTTTGATCATGTCCGAAAACCGAAAGACGCTAGGGACCATGGCGAGCGGCCTCACGATGGCCGTGGTCGAACGCATCATGGGGATCATCGACATCCCGCTCAGGCGCTGGCAGAAGGCGACCGGCCAGACCGGCATGGCCTCGTTCTTCCTGTTGCCCAACATGGCCGTCTTCGGCGTTTTCGTGCTGATCCCGTTCGTCATCAACTTCATCTATTCGATGACCGGCGGCGCGCAGATATTCCTGGACGAGCGTCGCTATGTCGGCATGCAGCAATATCGGGAAATCTTCTCCTGCGGCAATTATCTCGATCCGAACTCCTGCGTGCAGGACGGGTTCTGGACCGCGGTGCAGAACACGGCGCTGTTCGTCGTCCTCCAGGTCATATTGCTTATCGTGCTGTCCCTGGTCACGGCGCTCATCCTCAACCGCGAGATCATCGGCCGCAGCTTCTGGCGCGCGGTGTTCTTTTTCCCTGTTCTCCTGTCGCCCGTCGTCACCGGCCTGATCTGGCGGTGGATCCTGCAGCGCCAGGGCCTCTTGAATTTCATTCTCTACGAGTGGTTCGGCGCCGAGCCGTTCAACTGGCTGACCGATCGCACCACCGCCTTCATGGCGACGATCGGCGTGACCATCTGGGCGCATATGGGCTTCTACACGCTGATCCTGCTGGCCGGCCTGCAGGCAATTCCGAAGGACCTCTATGAGGCTGCCCAGATGGACGGCACCTCGCGCAGCCGCGTCTTCTGGCGCATTACCCTGCCGCTCCTGATGCCGAACCTCATCGTCGTGCTCGTGCTCGCACTGATCCGCGCCGTGCAGGTGTTCGACGAGGCCTTCGTCCTGACCGGCGGCGGACCCGGAACCAGCACCATGTATATCGTGCAATACATCTACGAGATGGGCTTCGCGTCGGAACTCAGAAACCCCGGCCTTGCCGCTGCCGCGTCGATCCTGATGGGTGCCGTGCTGGTGGTGCTGACCCTCATGCAGATGGCGGCGTCCCGCCGTAACGAGAAGAAGGGAGAGCGCTGATGTCGGCCATCTCGCGCTTCATTTTCCGCCGCCGTGGTGGCGACGGCTGGCACTGGACCGATATCGTCACCTGGGTGTGGCTGATCGGCGGGCTGATCATCATGTTCGGTCCGGCTGTCTGGCTGACGCTCTCTTCCTTCAAGTCGCCGGCGGCGCTTTCCAAGTTTCCGCCGACGGTCCTGCCCTATGTGACGCAGGAAGTGAAGGTCGAAGGCTTCGACAAGCCGCTGCCGCTCTATGAGGTCACCCTGCCGGACGGCACGACGGCGAAGCTCGTGGAGAAGCGCCGTGTCGGGATCGTCGCGCAGATGATCGATCCGAAGAACCCGTCGACGGTCTACAAGATCAATATCAACAACCGCAAACCGGTCGACATGATCGAGTTCGCGACCGAGAACTACACCGAGCCCTTCATCCAGTTCGATTTCCTGCGCTATCTCTGGAACTCGGTGTTCGTGACCGTGATGGCCACCATCATCACGCTGGCAATCAATTCGATGGCCGCTTTCGCGCTGTCGAAATACAAGTTCCGTGGCCAGAGCCTGATCCTGATCATCATCGTCGGAACGCTGATGGTACCGCTCGGCGTCATCATGGTGCCGCTCTATTCGATCGTGTCGGCGCTCGGCCTGTTCAACAATCTCTGGGGCGTGATCCTGCCGACGGTGGCGACGCCGACCGGCGTCTTCCTGCTGCGCCAGTACATGCTGACGATCCCGGACGAGCTCATCGATGCGGCCCGCATGGACAAGGCGTCGGAGTGGCAGATCTACTGGCGCATCGTGCTGCCGCTGGCCACGCCGGCGCTTGCCGTGCTTGCGATCTTCTCGGTCGTCTGGCGCTGGAACGATTTCCTCTGGCCGCTGATCGTGCTCAGCCGATCCTCGCTCTACACGCTGCAGGTCGGCCTGAATGTCTATGCCGGCCAGCTCAACGTCCAATGGCAATACATACTGGCGATGACCGTCGTCACCATGATCCCCGTCGTCCTCGTGTTCGTGTTCCTGCAGAAGTTCATCACACGCGGCATTGCGACATCGGGTTTGAAGTAGGGAGTGCGGCATGGGCCGGATCACACTGGAAAAAATCACCAAGTCCTTCGGCGCGATCAACGTGTTGCATGGCATCGATCTCGATATCCAGGACGGCGAGTTCGTCGTCTTCGTGGGGCCGTCCGGGTGTGGGAAGTCGACGCTGCTGCGCCAGATCGCCGGCCTCGACAAGCCGACCAGCGGCAAGATCACGATCGACGAGAAGGTTGTCACCGACGTGCCGGCCGCAGACCGCGGGCTTGCCATGGTGTTTCAGTCCTATGCGCTCTATCCGCATATGAGCGTTCGCCAGAACCTCGCCTTCGGGCTCGAGAACGCCCGCATGCCGAAGTCCGAGATCGAAAGCCGGATCGCAGAAGCGGCGCGCATGCTTGAGATCGGCGACTATCTGGAGCGGCGGCCGGGGCAGCTTTCCGGCGGCCAGCGCCAGCGCGTGGCGATCGGCCGCGCGATTGTGCGCAATCCAACGGCGTTTCTGCTTGACGAGCCGCTGTCGAACCTCGATGCGGAACTGCGGATATCGATGCGTGCCGAACTTTCCGCCCTGCACAAGCGGCTGAAGACGACGATGATCTACGTCACCCACGATCAGGTCGAGGCCATGACTCTGGCAAACCGCATCGTGGTTCTCCGCAAGGGGCAGATCGAACAGGTCGGCACGCCTCTGGAGCTCTACAACCGGCCTGCGAACCGCTTCGTCGCCGGCTTCATCGGGGCGCCCAGCATGAACTTCCTGTCGGGCAGCATCATCGGCACAGGCGCCGAAGGGACGACGATCCGCATTCTCGGCGAGGAAACGCTGACCGTTCCGGTGAAGGCAATGACTGGTGGTGAAGACGTGACGATCGGTGTCCGGCCGCAGCACATCCGTCTTGCCGGACCGGATGAGGCCAGCATCGCCGTGACCATCGATCTCGTCGAGGCGCTGGGATCGGAAACCGTGGTGCATTGCCGGCTATCGACCGGCGAGATCATGCTCGCGGTGCTGGCCGGCCAGCACGAGCTCGTCGCCGGAGATGAAATCCGGCTGAGCTTCGAGCCGAAGCATCTGCATCTTTTCGACAAGGACGGCTTGCGGCTCGCCGAACTCTGATCTCGGAGGGCCGGCGCCGGCCGGCTGATCTTGCCGACACAAGAACGGGGAGGCGATGGATCCATCGCCTCGCCGTTTCGTCAGACATTACCAGCCGTAGGACGCGCCCGGCTTCTTGAGAGGAGCAGCCTCGGTGCCGAGAGACTGGTCGCGCTCGGCGGCGGCCTGCCGGGCGCCGTTGATCAGCAGCGAGACATCGTTCGGGCCGACCACGAAACGATAGCCGATCTCCTTGAGGTCGGCCCAGCTGCGGCCGGCGCCGGCGATCGTCGCCAGCAGCTTGCCTTTCGCCAGGCAGCCTTCTTCCGCGCGCTGAATGAGCGCCTGCGGCTCGGCTTCCGTCAGCCGCTCGAGATGGTTGACCGAGCCCGCGAGATCGTTGGGGCCGATGAAGATCGCGTCGATGCCGTCGATGGAGGCGATTGCGGCAATGTTCTCGACCGCCTGCACATGTTCGCACTGGACCATCACGAGGACGTCGTCATGCGCTTCCTTCAGGGCGTAGTCGGGCCGCGCGCTGTAATTGGAGGCCCTCAGAATTGGGGCGGCATAGCCGCGATTGCCACGCGGCGGATAGCGGCAGGCATCGGCGATGATCTGTGCTTCTTCGGGCGTGTTGACGCGCGGCACGATGATCGAACGGATGCCGCGGTCGAGGATCTTGTTCAGCATCCAGGGCTGGCTGTTGGGTACGCGCAGGACCGCATGGCCGCCGGCCGCCTCGATGGCGCGCGACATGCCGACCCAGGTTTCGAGATCGCCGATGCCATGTTCGCCGTCGATGACGATGACGGGCCAGCCGTTGTAGACCATGACCTCGGCGTTGTCGGCGGAGCCCATCTCCGCCCAGGCTGCCGATATGAACTCACCGGCCAGAAGCCGCTGCTTTAACGCGTTCATCAAGAATGTCCTTTATGCCGGCGACAGTTTTCGACGCTGTCGCCCTTGAGAATGACTTGGGATTTTCACCACGTGGCGAGCCGGCACCGATGGCGGTTCGTCCGGGAGACCAAGTCAGGTTTCGGGATCATAGCGATACCCATTTTCAGACAGAATTGCATCATGGAATCAGCTTCGGGATGCCAAAATGCGGCAGGGGCGCCTTGGACAGGAAACCGGTCTCGACACCCCAACCTATACCCTTGTCGACGAAGCCGAGCGACTACCGCGCCAGCCAGCCGCCGTCGACGTTCAGAACCGCGCCGGTCACGTATTTCGCCGCCCGCGAGCAGAGGTAGACCGCGGTGCCGGCGATGTCCTCAGCCTCGCCCCAACGGCCGGCCGGGATGCGATCGAGGATCGCCTTGGATCGCTCCGGGTCGTTGCGCAGGGCTTCCGTGTTGTTGGTGACGATATAGCCCGGAGCGATCGCGTTGACCGTGATGCCGAACTTCGCCCATTCGTTGGCAAGGCCCTTGGTGACGCCGGCCACGCCATGCTTGGAGGCCGTGTAGGACGGAACGCGGATACCGCCTTGGAAGCTCAGGAGCGAGGCGATGTTGACGATCGCACCCGGCTTTCCTTTTGCGATCAGTTCGCGGCCGAACGCCTGGCAGGTGAAGAACAAGGCCTTCAGATTGGTGTCGATCACGTCGTCCCAATCCTGTTCGGAAAAATTGACGGCATCCTCGCGGCGGATGATACCGGCATTGTTGACGAGCAGGTCGAAGCCGGCATCCTTGAAGATGTCTCTGGCGGCCAACGGGTCGGCGAAGTCGATCAGCAGGCTTTCGGCCGTGCCTCCGGCCTTTTCGATACTGGCGACGGTTTCATCACAGGCGCGGCGTCCGGCGCAGACAACATGAGCACCGCTGGCGGCCATGGCTTCAGCGATAGCCTGTCCGATGCCCGTATTGGCGCCGGTGACCAGGGCCTTGCGGCCCTCGAGAGAAAAAAGGTTGAGCATCAGCGCAGGTCCATAGGTTGGATGAAGTCCATGTCGGTGTAGTCGACATTATCGCCTGCCATCGCCCAGATGAAGGTGTATTTGCCGATGCCGGCGCCGGAATGGATGGACCATGGCGGCGAGATTGCGCCTTCCTCGTTGCCGATGAAGAGGTGGCGGGTTTCCTGCGGCTCGCCCATCAGGTGCAGCACGCGGGACTTCTCGTCCATGCCCCAGTAGAGATAGGCCTCCATGCGGCGGTCGTGGATGTGCGAGGGAATGGTGTTCCAGACGGAGCCGTCCTCGAGCGAGGTGTATCCGAGGATCAGCTGGCAGCTTTCCATGACCTTCGGGTGGATGAACTGCTTGATGGTGCGCTTGTTGGAATTTTCCACGTCACCCATCTTCACTTCCAGGCAATCGGCCAGCGTGACGAGCTTGGACGGGAAGGTGCGGTGTGCCGGCGCGGAGGTGATGTAGAAGCGTCCGGCGCCGCTGAAGGTGACCGGGCCCGAGCCCATGCCGAGATAGAGGACGTCGCCGCGCGCCATCTCGTAGGTCTTGCCGTCGGAAACGACCGTGCCGGCGTCGCCGATGTTGACGATGCCCATTTCGCGGCGGTCGAGGAAGCCGGGCGTCTTTGTCTCGTCCACGTGGTCGAGCGTCAGCGACTTGCCGGCCGGTACCGCGCCGCCCATGACGAAGCGGTCGTAGTGGGTGTAGATCAGGCGGATCTCGCCATCGGCGAATATGCCCTCTGCGAGGAAGTTCTTCCGCAGCGCTTGCGTGTCCATGGACTTGGCGTGTTCGGGGTGAATGGCGTGACGTGTCTCGACCTTCAGCATCGGGGCATCCTCCTGGTTCCTGTTTCCTTCCCAGGGCTGTTCAGGGGCCGTCGGCCTCAAGAAACCTGCTGCCCTGGCCGCCGGAAAACCACGATGCGGCGTCATTCAATCCGCCCGTGAAATTTCGGCATCGGCGTTTCAAGTGTCAGAGGCTAGATAGTTCAGTTTGCCCGGAATGTCTGCACCCGAAGGGCAAGAATTCGTCTCTACATCAATGAAAATATTTTTCTTTTTGTCTTTTCAATTGGGCCAAATCCGTACCTGTTTCTTGGCGCCGCTCTGTAAACTCTGGATTATGGGTCTGCGCAATCGTCCAAAGCTCATGCAAAAATATTTCACTGCAGCCGATATGCGCAGCCTTGCCTGCCGCGATGAATCCTGTCGACGTCAGGCCTCCGCGTTGACCGCAGCTTTCCAGCGTTCCGCGTAATCGGTCATGTCGGTCTCCGGCAGATATCGGCGGCCGGTTTCCTTCGCCTTCTCGTGGACATGCCGTCCGGTCAGCAATGCGGCGCCGCCGCTCGTGCCGGTGCCGGAAACCGCATGCACCGGGCGTCCCGTCGCAGATGCCAGCATGGCGCAATAGGCGGCATTGGCGGCAAACGGTCCCTCCACGAGGACGGGGCCGGTCGCGCCGGTGATCGCAAGGCCGGTCGCCGTCATCAAGGCGAGATAGAAGGAGACCGTGGCGTGGCGTTCCCCAGGAGCCATCTGGTTCTCGTCGCAACTCCAGGAGAAGGTCCAGCCCTGGAAGGGCCCTGACTGCGTCTCGACTGCGGGAAACAGCATGACGCTGTCGTCCAGCACCCTGTCGATTTCGGTATCGGTGGCGGGCTGATAGCTGGCGCCGATCAGGCGTTCGAATTCGCGTCCGCCCATGAAACGGGCGGAAGGGACGGGATCGCCCAGCGCGTTGACGTTGACCAGCGTATCGCGGGCGGGATCGAGATGGCCGCTGTCGCCGCCGATCGCCATGGATATGACCCAGGTGCCGGTCGAAACGACGGCGAACGGCGCCGCTCGCTCCGCAAGATGGGCGTAAAGCGAGGCGTTGGAATCGTGGATGCCGCAGTAGATCGGCGTCTCGGGTGCCAAGCCGGCATAGGCGGCGATATCCGGCAGGATGGTGCCGAGCCGGTCGGTTGCCCGCGCAGGCGGCGCCATCAGGTCTGTCCAGCCTTCGCGCTCGACCAGCGAGGAAAAGCGACGGGCGTTCGGGTGCCACAGGTCGGTATGACAGCCGAGCGAGGTGACTTCGTTGACGGCGACGCCGCAGAGCCGATAGGTCCAGTATTGCGGATAGGTGAGGATCCGCGCTGTCCTGGCTTTCATCTCCGGCCAGGTGTGGAATTGCCAGAAGAGTTGCGCCCCGAGATTAAGGCCCATCGGCAGGCGCGGCGAACCGGTTTCGGCAAAGACCGGACGCACGGCATCATAGTCTGCGGCGAGGCTGTCCGGGCCGTCGTGCTCATAGTCGAGGACGGGTGCGGCCAGATCGCCGCTCGCGTCGAGCAGGACCGCCGATGCGCCATGGGTCGTGACGGTGATCGCATCGATGCCGTGATCGGCCTGCAGCGATTTCAGGGCGTCGACGATGAAGGTCCACAGGCCGTCAATGTCGTAGTGCGGATAGGGTGGCCCGGCGAGAACGGTGTTCGGACGGCGGGCGACGGATATTTCGGCGAGACTGTCCATGTCCACCAGCGCCACCTTGGCGTTGGTCTTGCCGATATCGATGACGGCGGTGTGGGCCATGGCGTCAGTCCATGTGGAAGACGGGCGTCAGGTCGATGGCGATCGGCTCGTTCTTTTCGTTGGTCGCCATGATGTCGGCCATATGGGCCCACCATTTCTGCATGACGGCCGTGTTCGGCAAATCGGCCATGCTATGGTCCTTGCGCCGCCAGAGGACACCGAACAGCACATTCGTTTCCTCGTCCAGAAAGATCGAATAGTCGGAGACACCGGCGTTGTGCAGAAGGTCCACCAGTTCCGGCCAGATCTCGTCATGGCGGCGCTTGTATTCCGCCGTCATGCCGGGGTTCAGGAACATCTTGAAGGCGTGCTTTTCCATCGTGTCGCTGGTCATGCGCGCCGCTCCTTGATCTTGCGATAGACGATCGGCAGGGCGATGACGAATATCAAGAGTGCACCGATGAAGATCGACATGACGATGCCCGGCACGTTCAGGAGACCGAGACCGAAGGTGACGAGGCCCATGATGAAGGCGGCGATCACCACGCCCTGAATGGTTCCGGCTCCGCCGAGGATGGAAACGCCGCCGAGCACGACCATGGTGACGGCTTCCAGTTCCCAGCCGACGGCGATCGAAGGGCGAGTGGAGGCCAGCCTCGAGGTGAGCAGCACGGCCGCGATGCCGGACATGATGCCGGTCAGGCAGAACAGCAGGAATTTGACCCTCTGCACGCGGATGCCCGAGAACTGGGCTGCGACCGGATTGTTGCCGATGGCAAAGACGTGGCGGCCGAAATTGGTGCGGTGCAGGAGCACGTAGTAGAGAAGCGCGAAGACGAGAAACAGCACGAATTCAAACGAGAACACCCACCAGACATAGCCCTGGCCGAAAAACGCGAAGCTTTCCGGATAGCCTTTGAAGGCCTGGTCGCCAAGGATGATGTAGGAAATGCCGCGAAAGAAACTCATCGTACCGATGGTGACGACGATCGACGGCAGGCCGAGACCGGTGACCAGAAAGCCGTTGAACATGCCGCAGACGATGCCGGTGACGATGCCGATGGAGACGAGGCCGGGTGTGTCGACGCCATATTGCAGGGCAAGGCCCATCATCGTCGATGCGAGCGCGATGATGGACGCGACCGAGAGGTCGATCTCACCGGCAATGATCAGCAAGGCCATGGCAAGCGCGATCAGCGCCTTTTCCGTGAAGTTGAAGGTCGCATCCGAGAGCGACCAGGGCGACAGGAAATAGGGCGAGGCGAAGGAGTTGACGATGAAAAGGATCACGCCCACGGCGAGAAGCAGTGTCGGCCAGGAGAAGAAAGCCGAGCGCCAGGGCTTTTCCAGCCGATCGGGTATGAACCTGGTTTCGTGCGATATCTCGGTCACTTATGCACTCTCCGCATTCTTGAGGATCAGTCGTGCGCCGCGCTTTTCACCACGGCTGTTCAGCACCACTGCCAGGATGATGGCTGCGCCGGAAATCGCCATCTGCCAGAAGGGCGAGATGTTGATGACGGGCAGCGCCACGTTGATGACACCGAGGAACAGCGAGCCGAGGACGGCGCCGGCCACATTGCCGACCCCGCCGGAGATCGAGATGCCGCCGATGACGCAGGCGGCGACGATGGTCAGCTCGTAGCCCTTGGCGACTTCCACCGAGCCGATGACATAGCGCGACACCCAGAGATAGCCGCAGAAGCCGGACAGAAGGCCGGACAGACAGAAGGCCCAGAAGGTCGTCTTGCCGACATTGATGCCGGCATAAACTGCCGCCGTCGGATTGACGCCTATGGCGTAGAATGCACGGCCCAGCGATGTGCGGGTCATCAGCACGTAGAATGCGGCGATGATCGCCACGGCATACCAGATCAGCAGCGGCAGGCCGAGCATTTCGATGCGGGTCAGCGCGACGAAATCCGGCGTGAAGGCATCGGCATTCACCCACTGTCCCCCGGCAATCAGGAAGATGACGCCGCGATAGATGGTGAGCGTGCCAAGCGTGACGACGATGGCCGGGATGCCCAGACGCCAGACGAAGAGGCCGTTGAAGGCGCCGAGAAGCAGGCCTGACAGCGTCGCAATCGCCATGAGACCCGGTACCGGAACGCCAGGGTAATACTGGTTGATCAAGGCAACGATCATGCCGGACAAAGCGAGGTTCGATGCCATCGACAGATCGATGGAGCGGGTCAGGATGACGATCATCTGGCCGAGCGCCAGGATGGCGAGGATCGAGGAATCCTCCAGGATGTCTTCAAGCCGCGGCAGGGATGCAAAGCCGGGGGCGCGCAGGTCGGTTGCGAAGATCATCGCGGCGATGACGAGCAGCAGCCAGATTTCGCGCGAGCGGAACAGGGACTTCATGCGGCTTCTCCAATGCCTGCTGCCGCACGGACCAGCATCTCCGGTTTCAGCTCCTTGTTATTGTCGAAATCGGCGACGATGCGGCCCTCGCGCATGATGATGATGCGGTCGCTCATGCCCATGACCTCCGGCAGTTCGGAGGAGACCATGATGACGGCGAGGCCCTGCGAGGCGAGTTCGCTCATGAATTCATGAACGGCGGCCTTGGAGCCGATGTCGATGCCCTTGGTCGGTTCGTCGAGGATGATGACCCGCGGCTTCGTCGCCAGCCATTTGGCGATGACGACCTTCTGCTGGTTGCCGCCGGAAAGATTGCCGACATTCTGGTCGAGGGATGCAGCGCGCAAGTCCAGCCGCTCGGCATATTCGCGCGCCAGCCTGAATTCCTCGGCGAGGCGCAGGAAGCCGTTCTTCGATGTCGACGACAGGGAGGGCAGGGTGATGTTCTGATAGATCGGCATGCCGGTCACGGCGCCCTGCTTGCCGCGGTCTTCCGGCACGTAGACGATGCCATGGGCGACCGCTTCGGCGGGAGAGCGGATGACGGCGACCCGGCCGTCAATGTTGATGGCGCCCTTCGACGGCCTGGTGATGCCGAAGAGGGCCTGCATGAATTCGCTGCGACCGGCGCCAACCAGACCGTAGAAGCCGAGGATTTCCCCCTCACGCAGCGAAAATCCGATGTCGGCGAATTCCGTCGGATGACAGTAGCCGGCGACCCGCAGCACTTCGCGGCCCGGCTCGACCGGTTTCTTCGGGAAGACCTGATCGACGGCCCGACCGACCATCATCCTGACGATCTCGTCCTGCGAGGTGTCCTTGAGCAGGCCGTGTCCGACCATCTCGCCGTCGCGGAAGACGGTGTAGCGGTCGGCGATCCGGTAGATCTCGTCGAACTTGTGCGAAATGAACAGGATTGCCTTGCCTTGTGATTTCAGCAGTTCGACCAGTGCGAACAGGTCCTGGATTTCCTTGTGCGACAGCGCCGCCGTCGGCTCGTCCATGATGACGATTTCGGCGTTGATCGACAGTGCGCGGGCAACGGCGACGAGGTGTTTGTTGGCAATGCTCAGGTCTTTCAGCCGGGCTTCCGGGTGGATATGACCGGCGCCGATATCTTCAAGCAGCGTGCGAGCGCGCTTGTTCATCGCGTGCCAGTCGATCATCCTGAAACGGGTCTTCGGCGCATGGCCGACAAAAATGTTCTCGGCCACCGACAATTCGTCGAAAAGGACGGTTTCCTGATGGATGGCGGTGATGCCGGCCTGGAAGGCGGCGTGCGGCGAGGCGAGCGTCACTGGCCGGCCGTTGACGCGGATTTCACCGTCGTCCGGCTGGTAGATGCCGGTCATGGTCTTGACCAGCGTCGACTTTCCGGCGCCGTTCTCGCCGATCAGCGCGGTCACTTCACCGGGATAGAGATCGAGCGCGACGCGGTGCAGTGCGCGGACGCCCGGAAAGCTCTTCGATATGCCCGAGAGCGTGATCTTTGGTTGCTTTGTGGTGTGCATGGTCATCGCGCGGGAAATCGGAGCGTCGTCGGCAGTGCCGAACATTCGGCAGCCGGAAAACAGGGGGACCTGACCGGCGGAACGAGGTCCGCCGGCCGGTGTCTCGCAGATATCAGTAGATCTTGGAGAACTTTTCGATGTTCGACTTGTCGAACGTGTACGGCGCAGCCATGGCAGCCGAGTTCGTATCGTCAAGCTTGATCTCGCCGACCTTGCCGATCGAGAAGGTTTCGCCCGGCTTGGCTTCCTTGCCCTTGATCAGCTGGTCCGAGAGATAGACGGCGGAGTAGCCGAGATCGATCGGGTTCCAGAGTGCCACGGCCTGCGACGCGCCATTGTCGATGAACTTCTTGAATTCGGACGGCAGCGCCAGACCGGTGACGTTGATCTTGCCGATCAGGTTCTGGTCGGTGACGACCTGTGCAGCGGCAACGACGCCGACGGTGGTCGGTGCGATGATCGCCTTGAGGTTCGGATAGGTGGAGATCAGGCCCTTGGCTTCATTGGTGGACTTGACGGAATCGTCGTCACCGTAGACCACGGCGTCGAGCTTGATGTTCGGGAACTTCTCCGGAAGCACTTTCTTGGCGGCATCGATCCAGGCGTTCTGGTTGGTTGCCGTCGAGGCGGCGGACAGGATTGCCACTTCACCGCCGTCCGGCATGTAGTCGGCGGCGAGCTTGATGATCGTTTCGCCGATCAGGTTGGTGTCGGACGGGTTCAGGTGCAGCATGCGGCCGTCCTGGGCAACGCCGGAATCCCAGGAGATCACCTTGATGCCGCGGTCCATGGCCTTCTTCAAGGCCGGGACGAGGGCGTCCGGGTCGTTGGCGGAAATCGCGATCGCATCGACCTTCTGGGCGATCAGCGAGTTGATGATCTCGATCTGCCCTTCTGCGGTCGCCGACGTCGGGCCCGTGTAGATCACTTCCACATCGCCCAGTTCCTTGGCTGCTTCCTCGGCGCCCTTGGCTGCGGCATCGAAGAAGCCGTTGCCGAGCGACTTGACGACGAGCGCGATCCGCTCGGCGGCCATGGCCTGGGTGGTCATCATTGCCGCGGCGATCGCGGTGGTCATTGCCAGTTTCTTCAGCAGACTCATCTTGGTCCTCCCTTGCTGATAAATTTGCCTTCCCGGGCTCATGCCACGGACGAAGGCTGCTCCCTTGCAGTCTTATCCGCGACTATGAGCGACACGCCTGCATCCTCCAGCATGCGGCGGTCTTCGTCGCGAATTCCGTTGTCTGTGATAATGGTGGTGATGCGTTCCAGCCGGCACAGGATGAGGCTCGAGCGCTTCCTGAACTTCGACGAATCGATCAGCACGACGAGTTCGTCCGCCTGGTCGATGAGTTTCTGCTCCGCCTGGATGAGAAGCGGGTCGGCCTCCATCAGTCCCAGGTGGCTCAGGCCCTGTGCGCCCATGAACATCCGCTTTGCGTAGAAGTTGCGCGTCACGTCGTTCTCGAAGGGACTCAAGATGATGTTCTGCTCGCGGTAGATGACTCCACCCGACAGCATGATCGTGTTCTTCGAATGCTTCAGAAGATGTTCGGCGATCGGAAACGAGTTGGTGAAGATCTGCATGCGGCGGTTGGCGAGCGGATGCACCATCTGGAAGGTCGTCGTGCCGCCGTTGATGATGATCGGGTCGCCGTCATTGCAGAGTTCGACCGCCTTGAGGGCGATTGCGCGCTTCTGCGCGATGTTGATCGTTTCGTTGACGGAAAAGGGGCGTCCGGCAAGGCCGGGAAACTGTGGCGGATTGATCGCCTCGGCGCCGCCACGCACCCGGCGCAGCTTCTTCTGCACGTGAAGCGTCGCGATATCGCGCCGGATCGTCGCTTCAGACGATTCCGTCAGGTCGACCATTTCGGCCACGGTCACGACAGGCTTTTCCTGGACCGCGGACAGAATGATGCGATGGCGTTCCTTCTCGTGCATGGGCTCCTCCTGATCATGATGCTTTCATCAAACGGTCATTCTGTCAATCAAGATCAATCAAAATAAATCATATTGCACTGCGATATGATTGTTATTGACCATTTATGATTGACTGGCATCCGTATTTGGGGCATCCCTAGATCAAAATCACGTGGTCTGCATGGATGCAGGGAGGAAACGATGGCGGAGAAGCAAGCCGGTTCGCGGCTCGAAAATCTGTGGGATGGCAGCCGTGCTGCAGGGATGAGCGAGCCGGAACTGCTGCTCTACCGGTCCAATCTTCTCGGTTCCGACAAGCGCGTCACGAATTACGGCGGCGGCAACACGTCGGCCAAGGTGATGCAGAAGGATCCGCTGACCGGCGACACGGTCGAGGTGCTCTGGGTCAAGGGGTCCGGCGGCGATGTCGGTACCATCAAGATGGACGGTTTCTCGACCCTCTACATGGACAAGCTGCGGGCGTTGAAGAACCTCTATCGCGGCGTCGAATTCGAAGACGAGATGGTCGGCTACCTGCCGCATTGCACCTTCAATCTCAACCCGCGGGCGGCCTCGATCGACACGCCGCTGCATGCCTATGTGCCCAGGAAGCATGTCGACCACATGCATCCGGACGCGATCATCGCGATCGCCGCCTCCGCCAACAGCCGCGAACTGACGCAGACGATCTTCGGCGACGATATCGGCTGGCTGCCCTGGAAGCGCCCCGGCTATGAACTGGGCCTGTGGCTCGAGAAGTTCTGCCTGGACAACCCGAATGCAAAGGGGGTCGTCCTGGAAAGCCACGGCTTGTTCACCTGGGCGGATACGGCGGAAGATTGCTATGCCCTCACCATCGAGATCATCAATCAGGCGATCGCCTGGTTCGAAACCGAAACAGCCGGGAAAGCCGCTTTCGGCGGCGTCAAGCACAAAACGCTTGAAGCCGAGCAGCGGCGGGAAGTTGCTGCGAGCCTGATGCCGGCCATTCGCGGCATGGTGTCCGGCGAAGTCCATATGGTGGGGCACTTCGACGATTCCGATGCCGTACTGCAGTTCGTCTGCTCGAAGGACATGGAAGCGCTCGCGGCCCTCGGCACCAGCTGCCCGGACCACTTCCTGCGCACCAAGATCCGCCCGCTGGTGGTCGAGTTCGACCCGGCGAAACCGGACATCGATGCGACGCTCGCCGGCATTTCTCCGAGCGTCGAGCAGTATCGGAAGGACTATGCGGCCTATTACGAGCGCTGCAAGCATGACAACAGCCCGGCCATGCGCGATCCGAACGCGATCGTCTATCTGGTGCCCGGCGTCGGCATGATCACCTTCGCAAAGGACAAGGCGACGGCGCGCATCTCCGGCGAATTCTACACCAACGCCATCAATGTCATGCGTGGCGCGTCCGCCGTGTCGGAATATTGCGGTCTGCCCGAGCAGGAAGCCTTCGACATCGAATACTGGCTGCTCGAAGAGGCGAAGCTGCAGCGCATGCCGAAGCCGAAGAGCCTCGCCGGACGCGTGGCGATCGTCACCGGCGGTGCCGGCGGCATCGGCTCGGCGACGGCGGCTCGGCTTCTTTCGGAAGGTGCCTGCGTGGTGCTGGCCGATATCGATGCGGCGGCACTTGAAAAGACGGCCGCGCAGCTCTCAGCTTCCTATTCGAAGGATGTGGTGCGCACCGTCGACATGAATGTGACGGACGAGGCTGCGGTCGCCAGCGCCTATGGCGAAATGGCGGTGCAGTTCGGCGGCGTTGACATCGTCGTTTCCAATGCCGGCATTGCATCGTCCGCGCCGGTCGAGGAGACCTCGCTCGAACTCTGGAACCGCAACATGTCGATCCTGTCGACGGGCTATTTCCTGGTGGCGCGCGAAGCCTTCAAGATGCTGCGCAAGCAGGGAATGGGCGGCTCGATGATCTTCATCGCCTCGAAGAACGGCCTTGCCGCCTCGCCGAATGCATCGGCCTACTGCACGGCCAAGGCGTCCGAGATCCATCTGGCCCGTTGCCTGGCTCTGGAAGGGGCGGAAGCGGGTATCCGGGTCAACGTCGTCAATCCCGACGCGGTGCTTCGTGGCTCCAAGATCTGGTCCGGCGAATGGCTTGACCAGCGCGCCTCGACCTACAAGACGGACAAGGAAGGGCTTGAGGAAATGTACCGCCAGCGTTCCATGCTGAAGCGCTCGGTCCTGCCCGAGGATATCGCCGAAGCCGTCTACTTCTTCGGATCGGAAGCGTCCGCCAAGTCGACCGGCAATATCATCAACGTCGACGCGGGCAATGTGCAGGCGTTCACGCGCTAGCACCGTTTCGGACCGACTGGGAGGAGATCGAGATGATTGAAAAAGACGTCATCGCGCGCGTCAATGACAGCGCATCCGCGGCCCTGAAGGCCGATTACAAGGCACTCGGCGAGCAGCTTGCCCGCCGCGGCGTCAACATCGATGCGGTGAAGGCGAAGGTCGCCGCCTACGGTGTGGCCGTTCCGTCCTGGGGCGTGGGCACCGGCGGTACCCGGTTTGCCCGTTTTCCCGGTACCGGGGAGCCGCGCAACATTTTCGACAAGATGGACGACTGTGCCGTCATCCATCAGCTGACGGGGGCGACGCCGTCGGTGTCTCTACATATTCCGTGGGACAAGGCCGATCCGGCCGATCTGAAGGCGAAGGCTGAGGAAACCGGCCTGAGCTTCGACGCCATGAACTCGAACACGTTTCAGGACCAGGCCGACCAGGCGCATTCCTACAAGTTCGGTTCGCTGAGCAACGCCGATGGCGCAACGCGCCAGCAGGCCGTCGAGCACAACATCGAATGCATCGAGATCGGCAAGGCGATCGGCTCGAAGGCCCTGACGGTCTGGATCGGCGACGGCTCGAACTTCCCGGGCCAGACGAATTTCACGCGGCAGTTCGAACGTTATCTCGACGCCATGCGCTCGGTCTACAAGGCTCTGCCGGACGACTGGCGCATCTTCACCGAACACAAGATGTATGAGCCGGCCTTCTATTCGACGGTCGTGCAGGACTGGGGCACCAATTATATGATTGCCCAGGAACTGGGCGACAGGGCCTATTGTCTCGTCGATCTCGGCCACCATGCACCGAACGTCAACATCGAGATGATCGTTGCCCGACTCATCCAGTTCGGAAAGCTTGGCGGCTTCCACTTCAACGATTCGAAATATGGCGACGACGACCTGGATACGGCATCGATCGATCCGTACCGGCTGTTCCTGGTTTTCAACGAGCTCGTGGATGCGGAACTGCGTCAGCCCAGGGGTTTCAACCCTGCCCACATGCTCGACCAGTCGCACAATGTGACCGACCCGATCGAAAGCCTGATGGTTTCGGCGATGGAGGTGCAGCGTGCCTATGCAGCCGCCCTGCTGGTCGACCGCAAGGCGCTGGAAGGTTTCCAGGAAGGCAATGACGCGCTGATGGCGACGGCGACGCTGAAGCAGGCCTTCCGCACCGATGTCGAGCCGATCCTCGCCATGGCGCGGCTGGAAAAGGGCGCCGCCATCGATCCGGTCTCGGCCTATCGTGCCGCTGGCTATCGCGCCAAGGTCGCCGATGAGCGCCCGGCCGTATCCGGTGGAGGTGGCGGCATCGTCTGAGGTCTCTCCAACCTTTGTTCGGTTCCCGGACAAATTGGGTTTGACTTCGAGGCCCTGTTCCTGTGTCTTGAAGATGACGCCCGGCCGAAAGGTCGGGCGAGTCCTTTTCATAACGAGCGGACAGTTGAGACATGACCCAGCCCATTGCCTATCATGCATCCAGAATCTTCGATGGGGAGCGCTTCCATGAGGATGCCGCTCTCCTCGTGAATGACGGAAGCATCACGGGCATTTTGCCGCGCGCACGAGTTCCCGCGGAGTTTCAGGTTGTCGAAGCGGAAGGGCTGATCGTGCCAGGTTTCGTCGACCTGCAGGTCAATGGCGGCGGCGGGGTCCTTTTCAATAACGATCCAACGGCGGACGGTATCAGGACGATCTGTGCTGCGCATGCGAAGTACGGCACGACGGCGCTGATGGTGACGTTGATCACCGATACCCCGGCGGTGCGGGACATGGCGCTCGACGCTGGCCGGTCGGCCGCTGAGGCCCAGGTGCCGGGCTATCTCGGGCTGCATCTGGAAGGGCCGCATCTCTCCGTTGCACGCAAGGGAACGCATGATCCGAGCCTCATCCGGGAGATGACGGCGGGTGATCTGGCGGCGCTGACATCAGCTGCGGGCACCTTCGGCGTCGCCAAGACGACGATCGCACCGGAAAATGTCACCGCAGACCAGGTCCGGGCGCTCGTAGCCGCAGGATATCATGTCAGTCTCGGCCACACCGATTGTAATGCGGAGACCGCTTTCGCCTATGTGGAGGCGGGGGCAACGCTCGTTACCCATATCTTCAATGCGATGAGTCAGCTGCAGAACCGCGAGCCGGGGCTGGTTGGCGCGGCGCTTTCAGCGCCCGAACTCCATTGCGGCCTGATTGCCGACGGACATCACGTGGACTGGACGACGACCGCCGTCGCCATGCGGGCCAAGGTCGGTCCCGGGCGCATCTTCGTCGTCACCGACGCCATGTCCTGCATCGGCACCGAGGAGGAGACCTTCACCCTCAACGGCCGGACGATCTACCGCCGCGACGGACGGTTGACGCTCGCAGACGGAACGCTAGCCGGCGCGGACATCGACATGCTCGCCTGCCTGCGGCTTGTCCATGAAAGGTTGGAGCTTTCACTCGAAGAGGCGCTGCGCATGGTGGCGCTCTATCCTGCTCACGCCATTGGCGCCGACAGCAAGGGACACTTGTCGGAAGGTGCCGACGCGGATTTCGTGGTGCTTACCGACGATTTGCGGCTTCGGTCGACCTGGATTGGCGGCACGTGCGTCCACTCGGCCTAGGAACTGAGGCGAAGGTGCTCAACCTGCGAGGCGTCCGCCCGTCAGAGGTTTCGGCACGCCGGTCGTCGTCGGGAAGCTGATGGGCAGTCCGCGCAGCACGCGAACGGCGAGGAAGGCGAAGCACTCCGCTTCCACGGCGTCGCCGCGCCAGCCGAGCACTTCGGCGGGCTGGACGTCGACCCGAGCCCGTTCGGTCAGCATCTTCATAAGTGTCGGGTTGTGCCGGCCGCCGCCGCTGACATAGATCGAAGTCGGCCTTTGCGGCAGAAGGTCGAGCGCCTTGCCGACGGCGCTCGCCGTAAAGGCGGTCAGCGTCGCCGCTCCGTCCTCCAGGCCAAGCCCGTCCGCCATGTCCGCGGTGAAGGAAAACCGGTCCAGCGACTTGGGGTAGGGGGCGGTCAGATAGGGATGTTGCAGAAGACGGCCAAGGCGCTCCTCGTCGACCTTGCCTGCGCCTGCGAAGCGTCCGTCGATGTCCATCTCGCCCTTGCCGTGGCGCTTGACGAAGTCGTTGATCGGCGCATTGGCGGGGCCGGTGTCAAAGGCGACGAGCTGGCCTGCGCCGTCCGTCCAGGTGACGTTGCCGACTCCGCCGAGATTGAGAATGGCCGCGCGGCCGTTGCTGTCGGCGGTCGCAAGCAGGGCGGCATGATAGGCGGCGGCGAGCGGCGCACCCTGTCCGCCGGTTCTGACATCGATGCTGCGGAAATCATAGGCAACCTTGACGCCGAGGAGTTCGCTCATCAGGGCGCCATCGCCAAGCTGCCGGGTGGCGCCGATGCGGCCGGGTTGCGGCGCTCTATGGAGAACGGTCTGGCCGTGAAAGCCGACGATGCCGATGTCGCTCATCGACAGACCGGCGTCCCGGACCAAGGCGGCGACGGCGGCCGATTGCGCCCGCGTCAGGGTCTCTTCGGCCTTTGCAAAGATCTCGGGTTCGGGTCCGTCGAAGTTCCAGGCACGCGCCTGCCGAAGGGTCTCTTCAAGCAGCTCGCGGGTTTCCGCCGGATAAGGAGCCAGTGTGTAGGATCCGAAAGCCTCGACGCTTTCCCCGTCTGTCTTCAACAAGGCGACGTCGATATTTCCGTCGAGCACCGTGCCCGTCATCAGTCCGACAGCCCAAATTGGGTCCACGCTTCAATCCTCTAGAACGATGACGGCCGCCCGTTTCCGCGCGGCCTGCAGTTCGAATGCGCCGGCTAGCGTCCTCAGGGAAGCTGCATCACCGAGAAGAACAGTCCCAGCTGCCGGATCGCGTTGGCAAAGCTCTCATATTCGACCGGCTTGGTGATGTAGACGTTGGCGCCGAGGTCGTAGCAGCGCTGGATTTCCATCTCGTCGTCCGTGGTGGTCAGGATGACGATCGGCAGCCGTTTTGTGTGCTGGTTGTTCTTGACCTGCTCCAGGATTTCCGTCCCGGACATGTCCGGCAGATTGAGGTCGAGCAGGATCAACAGGTAGCGGTCGGCGGATACTTCGCCGCTCCGATCCTCGCCGAGAATATAGTCCATCGCAGACGTGCCGTCGGTAAACGGCATGATCTGGTTGCTGACGCCGGCCCGGCGGATGTTCTTCTCGATCAGTTTCGCATGGCCTTCGTCGTCCTCGACCATGACGATGGTCACTTCCTTGCCGCTTGCCTTCATACTCAAACACTCCTCAGGACCTGCGTCAGGTCGGCTGGTATTCTCAAAGTAAACGTCGATCCGACGCCTGGTTCGGACCGGACAGAGATATCGCCGCCGAGGTTTCGCGCCAGGGATCGGACATGCGCAAGACCGATGCCTTCACCTGTCTGGTCCTGCGGGCCCGCCCGACGGAATAGCTCGAACACGCGTTCCATGTCGTCGGCGCCGATACCGCGGCCGTTGTCGATCACTTCGGCTTCGAGCATCTTCCCCTTCAGGCTTGCCTTGATGACAACCTGCGGCGGACGATTCTTGTTCCGGTACTTCAAAGCATTATCGATGAGGTTGGTAAATATCTGCTCAAGAGAAAGCCGGTCGCTGACAACAAACATCGGTGGAGACTGGACTTCGATCGAGCCATCGGCGGAATCGGCAATATGGTGGAGGCTGGCCGCGCTGTTGTCGAGAATCTCCTTCAGGTTGAAGCGCTCCGGCTTCAACTGGCGTCGGCCGTCCCGGGAGATTTTCAGGATGGCGCTGATCAGCCCGTCCATCTTCGAGGTCGACGAGCGGATGAAGGCGAGGGCTTCGGGCACATCCTCCCTCGCGGCGTTCCGCGCATCGGTGATTTCCTGCTCGCTGAGCGGTTCTCCGTCGGCCAGTACATAGGCCTGCAACTGCTTGAGCGACATCTCCAGTTCGCTGGTGAAACCCATGATGTTGACCAGAGGCGCGCGCAGGTCATGGGTCACGATATAGGCATAGCGCTGGATTTCCTGGTTGGCCTTGACCAGATCGTCCGTTCGCTCGACCACGCGCTGTTCGAGATCCTCGTTCAGCCTCAGCACTTCGCGGCGCGTGGCATTGATCGACTGGATATGGCGCATGATCACGAAGATGGCGCCGCCGAGCACGATGACGATTGCGACGCCGGCGCCGAGCACGATCCACTTCAGCGTGACCGAACCGCGGAGCTGCTTGGCAATGTTGGCCTGGATATGGGTATCGGAGATGTCGATGATATTCTGCATCCGGGTACGAATGCCTTCCATGACCTTCTGGCCGAAGCCCTGTTGGACGACCCGGATCGCCTGCTGGGTATCTCCTGATTTCGCCAGCCTGATGGTGCTGGCCATTTCCTGCAGCTTGGAGTCGATCAGCTCGTATAGCGGCTGCATGTCGCCCTGATAGGACTGGTCTCCCGCGATCAGTCCGGAAAGCTTGGCTTCCGCGGTGCGGATCTCGCCGACGGCCTCGTTATAGGGTGTCAGAAAATCCTCGTTCAGTGTCAGAAGATATCCACGCTGACCGGTTTCTGCGTCCTGCAGCAGGCTGAACAGGTCGGCAGCCGAACTCCGGATCGCGCGCTCGTCGACCAGTGTCTGGAAGGAATCGTGTGTTCGCTGGACGAGAAGAAGTGCGGAACCGATGATCGCAAGCAGCATCGCAAGACCGAATATGATCATCAGCAGCGATATGCGCACGAAGCTCTTGTTGAACGTCATCGAATTCCTTTCCGATCGTCCCCAACTCGCGGATTTATCCGACGCGGCGTTCCCGGCCGGGGGCGTTTCATCCATATGTGGCAACACTTTATCCATCCGCCCGACTGTTTCCACCCCCCTTCAGCAACAAAACCGCGCCCCCTGGTGGAGAGGGCGCGGTCATGCTTGGGAGGATGTAGTCGGGGCCAGGCTTAGTGGCGGCCGAGCCAGGTGTCGATTTCCTTTTCAGCCTCTTCCTGGCTCTTGCCGTAGGCTTCCTGGATGCGGCCGGCGAGCTGCTTACGGTTGCCGGCCACGACGTCGAGATCGTCGTTGGTCAGCTTGCCCCACTGGCTCTGGACCTTGCCTTTGAATTGTTCCCAGTTTCCTTCGATCTGATTCCAGTTCATGGGTGTCTCCTTTGTATAGTTGGCAGAATTTCATTCGCCCTCATCAACGTTGCCGCCTGTCTTTCGTTCCCGGTGAGCGTGCATCTTTGATGTTGGAGATTCGGTGGACAGTGGAAGGAACAAAGCGCGACGGTCGGCGTTGTCCTGTCAGTTATCAATGCAAACCAACGACAGGAGACGCACATGGCTACTGCCACTGTTCTGAAGAATAATGCGAAGACCGATTATGCCAGCGCTGCTGATATTGAAGAGCAGCTGCAGAAGCTGAGCGCCGACGTCGCGGCGCTGACCAAGACGATGGCGGACTTCGGCAACGGCAAGATGGATGAAGCCGTCAAGCAGGCCCGCACGCTCAAGGACGATATGGTCGAACGGTCCGCTGTGGTTGCCGCCGACACCAAAAAGCGCCTCGTCAGCGCCGAGAGCGATTTCGAAGATCAGGTTCGCGCCCATCCGCTGGCAGCCATCGGCATTGCCGCCGGTGTCGGCTTTCTCGCGGCGCTCATGTCCAAAAGGTGAGTTCGTGACTTCAATCGCGGGACTCATCACCCGAACGCTCGTCGGCAGTTTTCTGCCGACGACGGAGAAGGTTCAACGAAACGCGCTCGGCGGCGCGATTATCGCGGTGCTGGTCATTACGGCCTACATCGCCTCGATGATCGGCGCCTGGTTCGCCCTGTTGCCGTACTACGGCCCTGCAATCAGCTGTGCGCTCATCGCGGCCGGCACGCTCTTCGTCGCGCTGATCGTTTGGGGCGTCACCGCCGAACTCAACCGGCGGGCTCGTCACAAACTGCAACTGGAGCGCCAGGCGCGGGCGGCGTCGATCGACAGCCAGCTCGTTCAGGGTGCGATGTCGACGATGCCGGCGATGCTTCGGGAAAGTCCTGTCGCCACGCTCGTCTTCGTATCCGGCCTTGCCTATGCACTGATGAAATCCCAGCGCGCCGATCCGAAATAGGGTCAAAACGCTCGCGCATTCATCGCGCAGGTTGGCCGACAGAGGAAACACTCACGCTTCCATGATGGAACGAAAGGATAAGACAATGGCTACGACCGCAAAGGTCCTTCAGGCGCATTCTCATGCGGAAGACATCGATATCGGCTTGACGAAGGCTTACCGCAAGGAAATGGCCGGTCACCTCACCGAAATCTTGAACGGCACGTACAAGCTGACGATCAAGAGCCATATCTATCACTGGAACGTCGTCGGGCCGCTGTTCAAGCCGTTGCACGAACTGACGGAAGCGCATTACGAGGCGCTTTTTGCAGCGGCCGACGTCATTGCCGAGCGTATCCGTGCGATCGGTCACCTGGCCCCGGTCGACATGGGCGCCACCGCCAACTTCACGCCGAAGGCCGGCGATACCGCGCATGACACCGCCAAGGGCATGGTCGCCGACCTCATCGCCGACCATGAAGATGCGGTCAAGAAGATGCGCAAGGCAGGCGAGAAGGCCGGAGACGCCGGCGACCTCGTGACTGAAGACATGCTTACCCAGCATCTGACCTTCCACGAGAAGGCTCTTTGGATGCTGCGTGCCATCATTTCCGAGTGATGGCCTGAAAGACGCACGCACTTTCGACGGCGGGATGCCGCCGTCGATCCCCGGACGTGAAATCCGACACTGAAAGGAGGCCGACAATGGAACATGATCTGTTGCGCCAGGCGAAAGCCGTCAGGGACGATTCGGCGCTGAATGACCAGGACAAGATCGCAAAGTTGCGGGAGCTCTATGAATACGCCCGTAGTGAACAGCGCGCCGCAAGCGAAAGTTCGATGGTCGACGATGACGGTCTGAACGATGCGTTGCGCACCATCGAGATGGCGCTTGCCGATCTCGGTGACGACGGACTGAGCGATGCCGAGGAAAAAAGCGCCGCGACGCTTTAGCAGATGAACTACTTGCGCTTCTCGACTGCCGCTTTTTCTGCGGCGTCGAGTTTCTCGAGAAGGTCGAGAAGCTTGTCGGGAGTTCCTTCTTCGACAATGCCATCATAGAAGGTTCTCAGGCTGCCTTCGATAAGCCCGGTCGCCTTCTCGGTGATGAACTTTTCCGGTGGGTCGCCGTTTTCGCTGCCGGTGTTATTAGACGCCATTATGCCCCGTCCGTTGAGATGATTTCGAGGCCATTTATCCACCAAAAGGCGGCCGGCCGCACTTAATAATCGATGAGTTGAAAAAAAGTTCCGATGAAGGGAACTTTTTTCTGGACCAGACGTTTTCTTCCGGATTGAGTCTTGGTTTCCTAATCTGGAGATATTTCATATGTCGCTGACTGCACGCGTCGCTACCCACCTTCCATACCTCCGACGCTTTGCCCGGGCCGTAACCGGTTCTCAGACTTCTGGCGACGCCTATGTCGCCGCCATGCTCGAGGCTCTCATCGAGGATCTCTCGCTTTTCTGCGATACCGGCAATGACCGGGTCAGCCTCTACAGGCTGTTTGTTCAGATCTTCGAACGTCTGGATGTCGAGGTCGCGCCGCTGGAATCGCCCTTCGCCTGGGAAAAGCGGGCCGCGGCAAATCTTGCCAACCTGCCGAAGACGGAGCGCATTGCGTTCCTGCTCATCTCGGTTGAAGCATTTTCCCCCTCCGACGCCGCCAAGATTCTCGACGTTGACGAAGCGCAGTTCTCGCGCCTGATCGAGGAAGCCTCGCGACAGATTTCCCAGCAGGTTGCGACCGACATCATGATCATCGAGGACGAGCCGCTCATCGCGCTCGACATCGAGCAGATGGTCGAGGACCTCGGCCACCGGGTGACCGGCGTGGCGCGCACGCACACGGAAGCCGTCGCTCTCTTCAAGAAGAGCGCGCCGAAGATGATCCTCGCCGACATCCAGCTTGCCGACGGCAGCTCCGGTATCGACGCGGTCAACGATATCCTTAAAGAGGACATGATGCCGGTGATCTTCATCACGGCATTCCCGGAACGGCTGCTGACGGGGGAACGTCCCGAGCCGGCGTTCCTCGTGACCAAGCCGTTCAACCCGGACATGGTGAAGGCTCTGATCAGCCAGGCTCTGTTCTTCAACGAGAAGGTGAAGGAACAGGCGTAATAAATCGGCTGCGCAAACCGGTTTCGAAAGTTCATTTGCGGCACCGTCGGCGATGGTCGACGGGCGCCCCACAGAGGGTTTGACTGGTGCATAGATTGTCGTGGGTTGAGTCGGGGGAGATTGACGCGTTGTCGCGCGATTTCTTCATCCATGCTCTTCTCGATATGGGCGCCTGCTATCTGCTCTACGACGAGAGCGACAAGTGCATCTGCATAACCCGCCTGCCGGATCCGTGGACGCGCACGCTTGTCGAGACGCCGACCGATCTCAGCCTTTTCGGTCCCGAAATCGCCGATCGGCTGAGCGCGCTGAAGAAGGGGTTGACAAATCCCGGCATGCAGGACCGCATCGATGTCAGTCCCGACGAGGAGACCGTCTTCGAATTTCGCTGCCGAAAGGTCGATATTCCCGAGCGCGGCCTCTATTACATCACGTCGATCACCGACAAGTCCGAAGAGCGCCAGCGTGAAAAACTCCTGCGAACGCTGCTGCTGGAAGTCAGTCATCGCTCGAAGAACCTGCTTGCGGTGGTGCAGGGGATCGCCTCGCAGACCGCACGGTTTTCCGGATCGCTCGATTCGTTCCTGCAGAAATTCAGGGGCAGGCTTTATGCGCTGTCCCAGTCGCAGGATCTGGTGACCGAATCGAGCTGGAAGGGCGCCACTTTCCTGGATCTGCTGCGCGGTCAACTGTCTCGCTATGTTGCCGACACTTCGACCGCCATAGAGGTCTCTGCCGAGAACATCCTTCTGTCTCCTAACGCGGCGATGCATGTGGGGCTTGCCCTGCATGAACTGATCATCAATGCCATCAGCCATGGTGACATCCTGAAAGGCACCGGAACGGTTCGTGTCAGCTGTCACCGCATCCAGACGGCCGCCGGGAGTGAGATCAAGATCGTCTGGACCGAGCAGCCGTCGTCGGGGACGTTCGAGGAGGCGAAGTCGATCGAGGGCCAGTTCGGCAGCACGGTCCTGCAGAAGGTCGTGCCTGCCTCCGTCAACGGCCGCGCGATCCACCGGGTCGACGAGAGCGGCATCCACTACGAGCTGACATTCCCGGCAGACGTCCGCGACTGAATTCGGACTGGGACACACTTTCACAAAGGAACAAACACGGCTCCCGTTCGTTGTCCGTGGCCTTGGGGACACAGACAATGATCACCGTCAGACGGTCGAACTACAGCCATAAGAGAATCAATCTGGACAGCCTTCTCAATCTTCTTGCGAGGCTGTCATTGATCGTGCTCGCCTTGTTTGCCTGCATCGCGGCGATGGACTATGCGCAGGTCATCATCGCGCCGGTCGTGCTGGCGATCGTGATCGGGCTGATGCTCGCGCCGCTCGGCTTGCGGCTGGAACGGATCGGCTGTTCGCCCTGGCTCTCGTCCGGAGTGGTGGTCCTGGCGCTTCTCATTCTGATCATGGGTACGATCATTGCTTTCTCAGTTCCGATTTCCGCGTGGGTGGATAAGGCGCCGGAGATATGGCAGTCGCTGCAATTGCGCATTTCCGACTGGCGATCGACGATCTCCTCGCTGAATGCGTTCTGGGAACGGCTCGGCCAGGTCGCCGGCGACGCGAGCAAGATGAAGGTCAGCGTGGACGGCAACAGCGGCGTCGAAACGGTGATCACACTCGCGCCGGCCTATGTCGCGGAGATCATCCTCTTTCTGCTCAGCCTCTATTTCTTCCTCGCGACGCGCGATAATTTCCGTGTGCTTGTATTGTCTCTCTGCATAACCCGACCGCTGCGCTGGCGCGCGGCACGGATTTTTCGCGACGCCGAACGTCTGATGTCGCGCTATCTGCTGTCTATCTCCATCGTCAATATCGGCCTTGGCATCGTCGTCGGCCTGGCGCTCTGGCTGATCGGAGTTCCGTCGGCCTTCCTATGGGGCATGCTGGCGGCGGTTCTCAACTACGTCGTCTATGTCGGGCCGGCCCTGATGACGGTGATCCTGCTGGCGGTCGCGCTCGCAACGAATGACACGATGGGTGCTACCCTGTTGCCGCCGTTCGTCTACCTTTCGATCAACTTCATCGAATCGCAGTTCGTCACACCGCGCGTGCTCGGCTCGTCGGTGACGCTCAATCCCTTTCTGATCTTTCTGGCGCTCACATTCTGGCTCTGGCTGTGGGGTCCGATCGGCGGTTTCATCGCCGTTCCGTCGCTGCTCATCTGCTCGGCGATCCTGACCAACATCATCCCGACGCTGGCCATCGGAGAGCCGACATCTCCCAGGAGAAACCCGTGAAAATCTTCAAATGCAGCAATTGCAACAATGACGTCCATTTCGACAATCACGTCTGCGTCAATTGCGGCGCGTCGCTCGGATACAGCCACGAAACATTCGAGATGCTTGCCTTTACGGAGCAGCTGCCAGCAGGGCGAATTCGCTGCGCGAATGCGGATGCGGCCAGCTGCAACTGGCTCGTCGATGCGGATGAGGGCCATCCCTTCTGCGTCGCCTGCCGGCTGAACCTGATGGTGCCGAACCTCTCCAATCCGGAGCATGCCGAGCGCTGGCGGCGGCTGGAGAGCGCCAAGCGCCAGTTTCTCTACGGTCTGATGCGCCTCGGCCTGCCGATCGTGTCGCGCGAGGAGGATCCCGAAGAGGGGCTCGCCTTCGAACTCTTGGCCGATCAGCCAGGCGACGACAGCGGTGCGGTGATGACCGGGCACGACAATGGCCTGATCACAATCAACATCGCCGAGGGCAGCGATCCTGAGCGCGAGGCACGCCGGGAAGCTTTGGGCGAGCCGTTGCGCACGATGATAGGGCATTTCCGCCACGAATCCGGCCACTATTACTGGAACCGCCTGGTGCGCGACCGGGGCAAGATCCCGGAGGCGCGCCCGATTTTCGGGGATGAGAGCGAGGATTACGCCGAGGCGCTGCAGCGCTATTATGCCAATGGTCCGGCGCCCGCCTGGCAGGACCATTTCATCAGCGCCTATGCCTCAAGCCATCCCTGGGAGGATTTCGCCGAAAGCTGGGCGCATTACCTCCATATCGTCGACGGGTTGGAGACGGCGCAGTCGTACGGGCTGAAATCCACCAACGCGGCCATGCCTTATGATCCCTACGATGCCGCCCAGCCGGTCGAAGAGATGGTCAACGCCTGGGTCTCGCTGTCGATTGCCGTCAACGCGGTTAACCGGAGCATCGGGCAGCCGGATCTTTATCCCTTCGTGTTCTCCGAGGATGTGATCGCAAAGCTTGGCTTCATCCACCACCTGGTGCACGCCCAGGCCTGAAAAGGAACAAAACTTCGCCATGGCCGTTTCTTCATCATGGAAAAACGGAGGCGGCTATGAGCGGCTTTGCAGCAATTCTGGTTTTGGTGGCTTGCCCGGTGGGATATGGCGAATGCGTTCGCGAACCTGTCCGCGTGGTATCCTACGAAAGCGTCGCGGAATGCGACAGAAGACTTCCGATCGAGACCAAGCGGGCTGGGAAATACGGGATGAAGATCTACGGATCGTGCAACATCGTTGATGCCAATCTGGTGACAACGCGCACCCCGATCAATTTCACGGCGGGCGCTAGTGCCTACAAGACTGCCCGTGTCACTGCCGCGCCGACAGGCCAGGCTATGAGTTTCTCTACGTCCGAATTTGAAAGGACCCTGGCCCAGCGCGCTTCCAACTAGACGCCGTACAGGAGACGATCATGACAAATTCCAGTGAGAAAGACTTCGAAATCCGCAAGATGGCTCAGGATGCCCAGCTCGACGAGGACCTGGAATCGATGGTTCCGCCGACCTGGAAGCGCTCGACATCTTTCTTCATGGCTGTTCTCTTCTGCCTGATCGCGCTTGCGCTGATCGCAATTCTCTACGTTTCCATCGGCTGACGATTTCCGACGAACAAGCATTCGCTTAAGCTGGCAGTCCGTCCGCCCCTTCCTCTTTTGGAGTTCGAGAACGCATGGATCTGGCTGGCTTCGTCCAGGCGCATGGCGCCGTTATTTGCCTTGTCATTCTTGCCGCCCTGTTTGCCGCTTTCGTCTCGGAGAAATTGCCCGCTTCGGCAGTTGCGACGATCGGGGCGAGCCTGATCGTTGCCCTTGGTCTGGTGACGACAGATGAAGCGCTTGCCGTCTTCTCGAACAGTGCGGTCATCACGATCTGCGGCATGCTGATCCTCTCGGCCAGCCTCGTGCGGACCGGCGTGCTGGAAGCGTTGGCCGGGTATGTTGTTGCGGCCGCTTCAAGCCGACCCCGCAGCGCGCTGGCCATGATGCTTGGCGGTTCCGTCCTGTTTTCCTCCCTCGTCAACAGTACGCCGGTGGTGATTGTCCTCATTCCGCTGATGAAGAATCTCGCGTCCGCGCTCGGCACCAATTCCAAGCGATTGCTCATCCCCTTGTCCTACGCGGCGATCCTCGGCGGCACCTGCACGTTGATCGGGACCTCGACGAACCTTCTGGTCGACAGCGTCGGCAGGCAGGCCGGATTGCCGGCCTTCGGGATTTTCGACATCACGCCCGTGGGGCTGATCACGGCAGCCGCCGGTCTGACGTTCATGCTGCTTTTCGGTGCGCGGCTTCTGCCGGCGGACAGGGAGAGCGACGACGACACGATCGTGCGCCCGGACATCATCACCGAATTGCGTCTGCGCGATACCTTCGCGTCGCTCGGCAAGCGTTATGGCGATATTTCGGAGCTGAAGCCGCGCGGCGTCAAGATTGTCGCGATCTACCGCAACCGGGTGAAGCTCGATCAGGAGGACGCCGCGACGGTGGCGGAGGCCGGGGACCGTCTTGTGCTGCGGACAACGGCTGAGGAACTCGCCACGCTGCGCACCGTCGAAGGTGTGCGCGTCGGGCTCAGCGTGCGTGGCCGGTTCAATCCCGAAGACGAGATCCTGCGCGTGAGCATAGCGCCGCAAAGTCCGGCCATCGGATCGACGCTGCCGAATGCAACCTTCTTTTCCCGCTCGGCTGTCACGGTCGTCGGCGCCAGCCGCTTCCGCAATCTCGCCGGCCCGGACCTGTCGGGCCTGATCCTGAAACCAGGCGACCGGCTTTGGGTCAGCGGTCCGAAGGAGGAGCTTGCGACGCTTGCGCGCGACCGGTCTCTGATCGCGTCCGAAAGCGGGCTGGCTCCGCCTTTCCGTCGCAACAAGGCAATTCTCGCCATCCTTGCCCTGGTCTTCGTCGTCGTGCTGGCCGCATTCAATGTGATGCCGATCGTGGGGCTGGTCATCATCGCGGTCGGTTTTCTGCTCCTCATCCGCGGCCTGGACGCAAAGGATGCATGGCCCGCCGTCAACGGCGAGGTGGTCATGCTGATCTTCGGCATGCTTGTGGTGGGGACTGCGATGGAAAAATCCGGCGCGGCGCAGCTGATCGTCGACACCCTGTTGCCGTATCTGAAGGGCCTGTCGCCTTTCATGGTGCTGATCGCCTTTTATGTCCTGATTTCATTCCTGACCGAGATCATCTCGAATGCCGCGGTCGCCATCCTGATGGGCCCGATCGCGGTGTCGGCGGCGGAAGGATTGGACCTGCCGCCGGTCGCGCTCCTGGTGGTCGTGATGTTTGCCGCCAGCGCCAGCTTCGCCACGCCCATCGGCTACCAGACCAACACGCTCGTCTATGGCGCGGCCGACTATCGCTTTGTCGATTTCCTGAAGATCGGTGTCCCCATGAACATCATCTGCGGTCTGGCCTCCTGCACGGCGATCTATTTCTTCTTCGTCTGACGCTTCTCTGCGGCCTGCCTTCGGGAGGGCCTGAACTGCGCATAAAGAAATGCCCGGCGTCATGCCGGGCATTTTTTGGTCCGTCGGTTGACGGGGCGGTTAGACGCCCCGGCGGAACCCGCCGAAGATCAGCGAGAGGACGAACAGGATGATGAAGACGAAGAAAAGGATCTTCGCGATGCCGACCGATGCACCGGCGATGCCGCCGAAACCGAGGGCTGCTGCAACAAGGGCGATAACCAGAAATACCAGGGCGTAGTAAAGCATGTCACTTCTCCTTTGACAGATGCTTGCTAAACGCGCCGGACACGAAGTCGTTCCCATGGACTTATAAAGGAATTCGTTCATTGTATGGAATTTGCGGGAGGCTGACGAAATTGCAATTCCTGCGGGGAACTTTCACCCCACGGGCACCGTTAGGGTGAAAACAGAAACAAAGATACGTGGTTCGAAATGCGCAAAACAGATTCCAGACAAGTTGGCGGGACGGCCGGCGGGGCCGACGCGTCAACAGATTTCGCCCATGACGGCATAGCCTCCAAGCTCAAGGAGTTTTACGGGGTCCTCGAAGACGAGGGTATTCCCGACAACCTCGTTCAGCTCCTGGAAAAGCTTGATGCCGCCGAAAAGGCCGGCGCCAAAGTTCAGACTTCAAAGGGTACAGTCGATGGTTGACAAGACCAAAGCCGGATTTGATTTCAAGAGCCAGCTGCTGACCACCATTCCCAGCTTGCGGGCGTTCGCCGTGTCATTGAGCGGCCAACACGATCGGGCGGACGACCTTGTCCAGGAGACCGTGGTGAAGGCATGGTCGAAGCAGGAATCGTTCGAGCCGGGCACCAATCTCAAGGCCTGGCTGTTTACCATTCTGCGCAACGAATTCTATTCTCAGATGCGGAAGAAGGGGCGGGAAGTTTCCGATCCCGACGATTATTATACCTCGCAGATGTCCGTCCACCCAAACCAGTACGGATCCGTCGACATGAAGGATTTCCTGCATGCGCTGAAACAGATCAGTGAAGATCAGCGCGAAGCGATCGTCCTGGTCTGCGCGTCCGGTTTTTCCTACGAGGAAGCGGCCGAGATCTGCGGTTGCGCGGTCGGCACCATCAAGAGCCGCATCAACCGGGCAAGAAGCCGCCTTCAGGAACTTCTCGGCGTCAGCGGTGAAGCAGATTATGGCCCGGACGCCCATAGCGCTGCCGTCATCAAGCAGACTCTGACCGCGTAACAACAGGCAAACGGGGCCGTCAGGCCCCGTACAAGCCTTCCAGAAATGCCCGTATGGCATCATCGGTAAACGGTATGTCGATGACGGGGTAACTGGTTTCCGCGCGCAATTTTTCCCGGATATTCGGATTGGCCGTCAGGAAAGCGACTTGCGAGCCCGCTTTCATGATCCTCTCTGCCTGCTCGCAACATTCCTGGAACGTGGCGCCAGCCTCGACGAGCACGAGATCGCGCTGGGAATGCGCCAGCATGTCATCGAGGTGATCGCGCCGACAGAGGCTGATCTCGCAGTCGAGCAGTTCGCGCACAGCCCTTTCCGCGTCCATTGCAATGAAAAACTCGTTCTCGGCAATCAGAATCTGGCGGCGGCGTTGGGTCATCTCATCCTGCGAATCGTTGTCGTCTACACGGTCGAGAACTGTGTGGCGGAGTGAAAGTCTGCAGTTCTCGAGGCGGGGGCCGGGGAGCAACTACGATTGGCGACACGAAAGACCGAGTTGGGCAACAAGTCATTTAAATATGACATGTGAAATCGCTTTTGCGGAACAAACCCGCAGCATCGGCGTTCATGAGAGTTGAACAGGAGATCCCGTCGTGGACACAAAAGTTGACACCAGGCCGTCGCAGGATTGCAAGAATTGCAGCCTGCGCAAACTGTCGGGCCTCAGGCCGCTGTCGGTGCCGGAACTGAAGTTCGTCCAGGATTTCAAGTCCGGAGAACTCGCCTGCGATCCCGGCATGACGTTGATCGCCGAGAGTGCCTACAGCCCGCATCTCTACACGGTTCTCGACGGCTGGGGCTTCCGTTACAAGACGCTTGAGGATGGCCGTCGCCAGATCCTCAATTTTGTCGTTCCCGGAGATATGGTGGGCCTGCAGGGCGCCGTTCTCAAATACATGGATCACAGCGTCGAGGCCCTGACGCCCATGCGCCTGTGCGTGTTCGAACGGGAACGCTTCTTTTCTCTGTTCGAGCAGCATGCCGATCTGGCATTCGACGTGACCTGGATCGCTTCGCGGGAAGAATGCATCCTCGATGAGCATCTGCTGAGCGTTGGCCGTCGTTCCGCGCTGGAGAGGTCCGCCTATCTGCTGGCCTTTCTTTATTACAGGGGCCTCACCTCGGGTCTGATCTCGAAGGGCAGAGCACACCTTCCGGTCACGCAGGCGCTGATCGCCGACACGCTCGGACTGTCGATCGTGCATACCAACAAGACCCTGAAGAAGCTCGCCGCCCGCAAGCTCGTGGCCTGGAAGGAAAAGGGGTGCGAAATCCTTGACGCCGACGGCCTCTGCGCGGTCGCACAATGGGAACCAAGAGCCGAAGCTGAACGGCCGTTCATCTAGATTTTCTCTTATCTATTTGAATTGTAATAATAAAATAAAAAGAAAAATTCTGCCGATGATTTCAGGAACCTTTAAAGAGCTCATCACGTTTACCTCCTGTAACCGGTCGGAAAGACAAGAAACCTCCCAAGCCTGACCGGATAGAGAGAGAAACCAAAGGAGACATCCCATGTTTCGTGCACTTATTGCTTCGACCTTTCTGACCGCTGCCGTTGCCTTCCCGGTCATGGCGCAGAGCACCAACACCGACGCCGGCGCAAGCGGTGCCGCGACGATGGATTCCGGTGCTGCAACCGGCACCATGGACACCAAGCCGGCCGTTCCGGGCGTCGGCACTGCCGGTACCGCCGATGTTACGGCTGACGCCCAGGCCAAGCCGATGATGAACTTGGAAGGCAAGGAATTTGCTGCCAACCAGCTGATCGGCACCTCGATCACCGATGGCAACGATGAGAGCATCGGCGAAATCGGCGACATCATCCTCTCCACCGAGGGTGGCGTACAGTCCTACATCGTCAATGTCGGCGGTTTCCTGGGTATCGGCGACAAACCGGTTGCCATTGCCCCCGACCAGTTGACCATCATGGCTGATGCCGACGGCAACTTCTCCGTCAAGACGGCGATGACCAAGGAACAGCTGGAATCGGCCCCGCAGTTCGATGCGACCAAGTATCCGATGGATGCGGCCGCTCCGGCTACGAAATAACAATAAGACATTCTGACAATTCGCCGGCGTCGCAAGACGCCGGCTTTTTTATTCCGGCTTGGCGAGCGTCACGATCACTTCCGCGACCGTGCCGCGGTCGGTCTCCGGATAACGGATGCCGCTGCCGATGGTGTCGGCCATCGTCTTGACGATCTTGCGTCCAAGTCCGGTCGACGCGGCGCTCGGCTGGGCGGCATTGACCCCCACACCGTCATCTTCGACCGCAAGCCGGGCGGAGGTTTCGTCGCTCTGGTTGAACAGAACGCGGATTTCACCCTGCTGGCTTTCGGAATAGGCGTATTTCAACGCATTCGTCACCAGCTCGGTGACGATCATGCCGGCGGAGACCGCCTTGTCGGCGGGTAGCAGGATGCGATCGACATCGATGCTGATCGACGTCGACGAGCCCTTCGCGGCAGTCGCGGTAATGTCCTTGACCAGTGCGTTCAAGTAAGGCTGCATCTCGACGTTGCGAACATCGTCCGTCGTGTAGAGGCTGCGGTGCATTCCGGCGATGGCCGAAATGCGGGCCTGCGTCTCTTCCAGCGCTTCCTTGACTTCGGGATTGCCGGAATTGTTGGCCTGCAGGCGCAGAAGACCGGCGACGAGCGCCAGGCTGTTGGCGACGCGATGGTTCATTTCCGCGAGCAGGGCTTCGGCCCTTTCCTTGGCGAGCCGTGTTTCCTCGTCGGCGCGGGCCTTCGCCTCGCGCAACCGCGCATTGCTGACCGTCTGGTTGATCGCATCGACCAGAAGGGGGAAGAAATCCTCGCTGACGCTTTTCAGCACATAGTCGGATGCGCCGGACTTCAACGCATCGATGGCGATGCGCGCCTCGTGCGAGCCGGTTATGTAGACCACCGGGATGCCGATGCCGAGCTCCTGAAAGCGCTTCAGCATGTCGTGGCCGGTCATGTTGCTCAGGTAGTGATCCAGAACGATCACGTCGAAAGACTGCTCGCGAAGGTAGCTGATCGCGATTTCCGGGTCATGCGTGTGCGTGACATCGTGACTCGCCCGGCCAAGATTTCTCTTGACCAAACTCGCGAGGGCAAGGTCGTCATCAATGTAGAGTATGCGTGTTTCCATATAAGCCGCTAGCGTCTGTCCTGCAGGGGCATACCCCTTGACCGGTCTCCTCGAAGGCCGCACGTTAGCGCGCCGCGGATTGAATTCCTAGTTGCATGTGATCAACGGTCAGACAAAAGTTCACCGAAAACGGATGAATTTTCAGAGGTGTCTCGCTTCGGCACGAGTACTCGCAATGCCTTCGGGTGAAGCTGGATAACAACCTCGCCTTCAAACAGCACAATTTCTCCGTCCATGACCACATGGGTCTTGCGGCGGCTGTCGAGAAGCTTCAGGCTGACTTCGCGCGCCGACGAAATATCTATGTCGGGATCGTCGAGCCAGTGGCCCCTGATCAGGCCGAAGGAAAGCTTGATGAGCGTGCCGAAGGTGGCCGGCGGCAGCGTGTAGAGGCCGAGAATGCCTTCGTCGAGCCTGTCGGAATATGGCAGGTGACCGGCGCCATACATGTTGTTCGACACGGCCACCAGGCTGAAGCGGCCGCTCTTTTTCGGCACGCCGTCGCACAGGATCTGCATCTTGATGCGCGGCGCACGCCGGAAGACCGTCAGCGCGGCACGCATGCTCGCCAGGATCTTGCCGATGCGCGAGCGAAAGGGCAGCGATTCGCGCAGGCGGACCATCTTGGGGTGAATCCCGGCGGCGAACTGATGGATGAACGGCTTGTCGTTCGCGGTTGCAATGTCGACGCGCTTTTCCTCGCCGGTGGCGAGCGCCTCGACCGCGGCAAATATGTCGGTGGGAAGCTCCAGCGACTTGGCGAAGAAGTTCATGGTACCGGCGGGGACAACGGCCAGAAGCTTCTCATGCTTCCAGGCGGCGGCTGCGCCGAGCGACAGCGTTCCGTCGCCGCCGGCGACGATGATGCCGTCAAGGCGAGGGTCTGTCGTCACCCGTTCGACGGCCTCCACCACATCCTTGCCGGACGCCATGACGATTTCGACCTCATGGCCCGCCTCAGTGAAAGCGGTCTCGATATGCCGGGTGAACTGCTCGACGTCGATCGTGCGCAGCGTTCCGCCTGCGGCATTCACGATGGCTGCAAAACGCATGGCGGCTCCCCCTTGGTTCCCATGTCGCCGCCGGACACAATGCGGCGAGGGGCGACCATCTGGTACGCCCCAACCAAGAATGCTTCCGATGGGGAATGGTTCCCCAAACGCTTAAATTTTCGCGGTCGACGTGATCGCTGCGACGTCAGCTCGTTCTATTCTCCGGCGTCGAGTTCGTTGTCCCCGATATCCGGCGACAGGTCCTGGCTTGCCTCGTCGGTGTTTTGCCGGGTGAAACCCTTCACGCCTTCCGCCGTCGGCGAAAAGTCGCGGGTGATGGCCACCGGGCTTGTCACATAGGCGGTGATCAGTTCGGAGAGCGAGCGCAGCGCATGCAGATGGATGCGCTCATAGCCGTGTGAGGCGTCTACGCCGAAGGTGATCAGAGCGGTACGCACATCGGCGCCGGCCTCAAGCGCGCTGGCGGAGTCCGACCGATAATAGCGGAAGATATCCTTCTGGTAGCGGATATCGTTTTCCCGGCAGAGGTCGACCAGCTTCTTGGTCAGGTGATAATCGAAGGGACCGGTCTGGTCTGCCATGGCGATGGTGACGCCGAACTCGGAGGAGTTCTGACCGGGGGCCGAGGTGCCGTTGTCGACGGCGATCATGGAGGCCACTTCCGGGGTCAGCACCGAGGCCGCACCGACGCCGACCTCTTCTGCAATCGTGAACAGGAAGTGGATGTCGACCGGCGTGCGGACCTTTTCGTCCTGCAGGGCCTTCAGCGCGGCAAGTTCGACGGCAACGCCTGCCTTGTTGTCGAGGTGGCGAGAGACGATGAATCCGTTGTCGATGAATTCCGGCTGCGGATCGATGGCGACCATGTCGCCGATATCGATGCCAAGCTTTTCCAAATCCTCCGCGCTTCTCGACATCGCGTCGACGCGCATTTCGACATAGTCCCAGCCGATCGGCATCGTGTCGACTTCGTCATTGTAGGTGTGGCCGGACGCCTTCAGCGGCAGGATGGTGCCGCGATAGGAGCCCTTTTCTGTGAAGATGGTCGCCCGCGCGCCCTCGGCGAAGCGGGCGGACCAATGGCCGACCGGCACCAGCGCGGCCCGGCCGTTGGGTTTCAGCGCCTTGATCTGGGCGCCCAGCGTATCGAGATGCGTTACCACGGCGCGCGCGCCCTGACGGCGAGATCCTTGCCTGACGGCGCGGATTGCGCCGCGACGGGTTAGCTCGGCTTCAAGGCCAAGCTTCTGAAGTTCCCCGGTTACATAGCGTACGATCGTATCCGTGTAGCCCGTCGGGCTCGGAATGGTGAGCAGGTCTTTCAAAACCTTGATGAGATAGTCGCTGTCGATCGTCAGCCGTCTCATGTGTCCTCCTCAAATTCCCGTCCGGCGCATGGCCTGCCGTACAGATTCCGGCATGGAGAGCGGAAACAGCAGGTCGATGAAGCGTTCGACGGTGGGTTGCGGCTCGTGGTTGGCAAGCCCCGGTCGTTCATTCGCCTCGATGAAGGCATAGTCGGCTTCATGCGGCGACTTCACCATAAGGTCGATGCCTGTCACCGGTATGTCAATCGCGCGGGCCGCCTTTACCGCCGCTTCGATCAGGACCGGGTGCACCTCCTCGGTCACGTCATGGATGGTACCGCCTGTGTGCAGGTTGGCCGTTCGCCGCACCATGACTTCTTGATCTGCCGGTATGACGCTTTTCAACGAATAGCCGGCGGCCGCAAGTGTCCGCCGGGTTTCCGCATCCACCGGTATCTCGGATTCGCCGCCCGTCGCGGCGGCCCGCCTGCGACTTTGTGCGGCAATCAGTTCTGCGGCGGTGCTGCGTCCGTCGCCAACGATGATCGGCGGGCGCCGGATCGCGGCGGCGACCAGCCGATAGTTGATGACGACAAGACGCAGGTCCTGCCCTTCGATCATTGCCTCGATGAGCACGTCGTTGGAAACCGTCTTCGCCTCGGCGACGGCTGCCGCAACCTCTTCTTCTGTCGTCAAGCCGATGGAGATGCCGCGCCCCTGTTCGCCGCGGGCCGGCTTGACCACCACGGAGCCATGTTCGACAAGAAATGCGCTGATCGCATCGTTGCCGGCGTCGCCGCTGACCTGCGGCGGTACCGTCACACCCGCCTGTTCGACGATCCGCCGTGTGGTCGCCTTGTCATCGCAGATCGACATGGCGACAGCGGACGTCAGCTCCGACAGGCTTTCCCGGCAGCGGATGGAGACGCCGCCATGCGTCAGGCGGAAAAAGCCGCCGCCGGCGTCCATGATGTCGACCTGGATGCCGCGTCGGCGCGCTTCCTTGACGATGATCGCCGCATAGGGGTTCAGCCCTTCATCGGTTTCCGGCCGGGTGAAGAGCCGCTCGTTGATGGAGTTCTTGCGCTTGACCGAAAAGAACGGCACGCGCTGGAAACCGAGCTTTTCGTAGAGTGCGATCGCCTGCTCGTTGTCGTGCAGGACGGAGAGATCAAGGAAGCTCGCGCCGCGGGCGGCATAGTACTCCGCCAGCCGGCGCACCAGCGCCTCGCCGATGCCCGGGTGGCGGGCCTGCGGATCGACGGCCAAGCACCACAGCGACGAGCCGCGTTCGCCGTCGTTGAAGGCGCGCGCATGGTCGACGCCGGTCACCGTACCGATGATCTGGCCGGTGCGCTCGTCTTCGGCGACGAAATAGATGATCGCCCGCGCATCGCGCTTCGACCAGAAAAACTCCGGCGGCACCTGCACCATGGCCCGCGAGGCATAGATCCGGTTGATGGCGATCGCATCCTGCTGGGAGGTCAGCCGGCGGATGAAATAGCCCTTCGGCGTTCGTTTCGACGGGCGGTAACCGGCAAGATCGAGCCGATAGGTGTGCGAGGGATCGAGAAAGATCTCCTGCGGTGCGCTGGCCAGCAGCACATGCGGGTCGCGGACGTAAAGCGCGATGTCGCGGCGGTCCGCCTTTTCTTCGCGGAGCGCGCCGGCGAGCGCATCCGGACTGTTGAAGGTCTGGGCGAAGACCAGACGCCCCCAGCCGCAGTCGAGGGCAAAATCCGATTCCGCCTTCTGGTCCTCGTCGGGCTGCGGATGCGCGATCGGCGGCTTCAGCCCCTGATCGCGCATCCGCTTCAGCCGGTGTCCGTCGCGACCGCGCTGGTTCACGGGCGTCGTCTTCTTTGTATCCGACATGTCTGCACCTCAGATGTCGTGGGCCTGCAGCCACATTTCGAGGAGGGCGGCCTGCCACAGTTCCGAACCGCGCAGCGGCGTGATGTGGGCTGCGGGGTCGGCGAAGAGCTGGTCGAGCCACTGCTTCTGGAAGAGACCGCGCTCGCGTGCCTTCTGCGAGGTCAGGGCGTCGCGCACCATGTCGAGGAACGGACCCTGGATGTATTTGAGCTGCGGGACGGGGAAGTAGCCCTTCTTGCGGTCGATCACTTCGCTCGGGATCACCTGGCGGGCGGCGTCCTTGAGGATGCCCTTGCCCTGGTCGGCGAGCTTCAGTTCCGGCGGAACGGTGGCGGCCAGTTCGACGAGTTCGTGGTCGAGGAAGGGCACGCGGGCCTCGAGGCCCCAGGCCATCGTCATGTTGTCGACGCGCTTGACCGGATCATCGACCAGCATCACCTGCGAATCGAGGCGCAGGGCACGATCGACGGGCGTGGCTGCACCGGACATCATCAGATGGTCGCGCACCAGCTCGAAGCTTTCGTCGCGGTCGGCCATCCATTCGCCCGACAGCTGCGTGGCCAACGTCTCATGGCTGCGGTCGAAGAATACCTTGCCGTAATCGCCGACGACATCGTTGGAGCCCATCAGCGGCGGATACCAGTGATAGCCGGCAAACACTTCGTCGGCGCCCTGGCCGGACTGGACGACCTTGATGTGCTTGGAGACTTCGCGCGACAGCAGGTAGAAGCCGATATTGTCATAGGAGACCATCGGTTCCGACTGGGCGCGGATCGTGTCGGGCAGATGACCCATCAGGTCTTCTGCCGGAACGAAGATCTTGTGGTGATCCGTTTCGAAGCGCTTGGCGATCAGGTCGGAATAGACGAACTCGTCGCCCTTCTCTCCGTTTGCTTCTTCAAAGCCGATGGAGAAGGTCATCAGGTCCTTCTGACCTTCTTCCGCAAGCAGGCCGACGATCAGGCTGGAATCGACGCCCCCCGACAGCAGGACGCCGACCGGTACGTCGGCCACCATGCGGCGGCGTACGGCGACGCGAAGGGCTTCCAGCACGCGCTCGCGCCACTGTTCGCGGGAAAGGCCGCTGTCTTCCTCGCGGCGCTCATAGACCGGCTGCCAGTAGCGGCGCTCGCGGCTCGTGCCGTCCTGCTCGATCCGGCGGACGGTCGCCGGCGGCAGCTTGCGCACGCCCTTGAGGATCGTGCGCGGCGGCGGCACGACGGCGTGAAAGCTCATGTAGTTGTGGAGCGCGGCCTTGTCGATGCCGGTGTCGATGTCGCCACCGGCAACCAGTGCCGGAAGGCTGGAGGCAAAGCGCAGGCGCTTGCCGTCTTCGGAAATGTAGAAGGGCTTGATGCCGAAGCGGTCGCGCGCCAGCGTCACGGCGCCCGTGTCGCGCTCGTGGATGGCGAAGGCGAACATGCCGTGAAGGCGGTCGACGCAGGCCTCGCCCCACTTGTGGAAGGCCTTGAGGATGACCTCGGTGTCGCCTTCGGAAAAGAAGCGGTAGCCGGCTTCCTGCAGTTCCTTGCGCAGCTCGGGGTAGTTGTAGATGCAGCCGTTGAATGTGATGGTCAGGCCGAGATCGGGGTCCGTCATCGGCTGGGCGGCCTTTTCGGAAAGATCGATGATCTTCAGCCGCCTGTGGCCGAAGGCTATCCGTCCTCTCGACACCACACCTGCACCATCCGGACCACGAGGTGCCAGCACCTCCATCATCCTGCCGACAGCCGAGGCATTGGCAAACGAATCATCAAAACGGACTTCTCCGGCAATTCCACACATAACGGTGACACCTTCCTGTTCTGCAGGGCTGTCGACCCTGCGCTGTTGCAGTCAAAACAAAAAAGGCGCGGACCAAGCCGCGCCTTCTGGTAACGGGTTTCTATAGAAAGAGTTCCCCGAATTCAAATTTCGGCGGGAACTTTTCCGGATTGCGCTTCGGCTACCGGTACCAGAGCGTCGGCAGATAAAGCGTGATGGACGGGAAAATGCTGATGGCGGCCAGCACCAGAAGCAGCGGGATGAGGAAGGGTGCGGTCGCCCTGATCGTCTTTTCGACCGACAGGCCGGAGATGCGCGACAGCACGAACAGCACCATTCCGACCGGCGGTGTCAGCAGGCCGATCATCAGGTTCAGCACCATGATGACACCGAACTGGACGGGGTCGATGCCGACATGAACCACCACCGGCATGAGCACCGGCACGAGGATCGAAATCGCGGCGATCGTTTCCATGAAGCAGCCGACGATCAGCACCAGGATGTTGATGATCAGCAGGATGATCAGCGGATTGTCGCTGACGCCGAGCAGGAAGTTGGTCACAAGCGTCGTCACCTGCGTCACCGTCAGCACCCAGGAAAACAGCGATGCAGCGGCGACGATGATGAGGACGCTGGCCGTGGTTTCGATGGTCTGGATGCTGATCTTGTAGAAGCGGCGGAAGGTGAGCGTGCGGTAGAAGACGAAGCCGAGGAGCAGTGCCCAGGCGCAGGCGGCGATCGCCGCTTCCGTCGGGGTGAAGGCGCCGGACGACATGCCGCCGATGATGATCACCGGGGTCATCAATGCCGGAACGGCGGAGACGAAGGTGCGGCCGAGCGTGGTGACGCGGAAGGCCTGGTCTCGGCCGATGCCTTTGCGGTGCGAATACCACGTGACGTAGAGCATCAGCGCGAAGGCCATCAGCAGGCCTGGAATGAAGCCCGCGGCAAACAGCTGGCCGATCGAGACGTTGGCCATGACGCCGAAGACGACCATCGGCAGGGATGGCGGCATGATCGGGCCGATCGTCGACGAGGCGGCAGTGATGCCGACGGACAGGTTGTCGTCATAGCCACGGTCGCGCATGGCCTTGATCTCGATGGTGCCAAGGCCGCCGGCATCGGCGACGGCTGCGCCCGACATGCCGGCAAAGATCACCGAGGCAAGCACGTTGACGTGGCCGAGGCCGCCGCGCAGCCAGCCGACGGCGGCGGTGGCGAAGTCGAAGATGCGGTTGGTGATGCCGGCCGAATTCATCAGGTTTCCGGCGAGAATGAAGAACGGCACGGCGATCAGCGGGAAGCTGTCGACGCCGCCCGCCATGCGGTGCAGGACGACGAAGGCCGGGATATGACCGATGAAATAGACATAGGCGAGCGAGGCTGCGCCCAGCGAGACGAAGACCGGCACGCCGATGATGAGCAGACCGAAGAAGACGGTGAGTAGGAGAAGCATCGTGAACCTCAGTCTATGATCAGCGGGGTGCTGTTTTCATCTTCGCGCCAGCCGCGACGGGCGCTCGCAATGAAGCTCGTGACGGCGCGCCAGAGCATCATCAGGCAGCCGATCGCGATGCCCGCGTAGACGACCTGCATGGAGATGTCGAAGACGGTCATGCGCTGGATCTTCATCTTCTCCATCACGGTCCAGGAGAAGACGACCAGCAGCCCGACGAAAGCCAGTGTGATCGTGTCGGAAAGCACCCGCAGCACCCGCCCGGCCTTTTCCGGCAGCATGTAGGGCAGGATGTCGACGGCGATGTTCGAGCGGCGGCGGAAGACGACGCTGGCGCCGATGAAGGTCAGCCACATCAGGAGATAGCGGTCTATCTCTTCCGTCCAGGCATAGGAATCGTTCAGCACGTAGCGGCTGAAGAACTGCAGGAAGGTGACGATCGCCATTCCCCAGAACAGCAGGAAGGACAGCCAGTCGTCGAAATGATGTTCGATCGGCCCGTCCTGTTCGTCTTCCATGTGCAGGGCCTGTGCTGCGCTCAGCTCTTCCTGCGGCTTGTCGTCGTCCATCGCCATGCGGCTCTTCCCCCATCCATTATCGGCTTCCGCGATTGCGGATTGTCCTGACTTCCCGCCGGTCCCGAAGCGCCCTGTCGGGTCGCCTCTGGGCCGGCGGTGTCGACGGCGGATGCCTTACAGAGCCTGCAGGGCGTCGTACTGTTCCTTGGTCCAGCCGGCGCCGGAGTCGGGATCGTTGTGCAGAGGCTTGGCCGCTTCGATGAACGGACCGCGATCGACTTCGACGACGGTGTTGCCCTGCTCGGTGAACCAGGCGGCGAGCTTGCCTTCGGCATCGCGGATCTGGTCCGTTGCCTTTGCAGCGGCTTCACGGAGAACGTCCTCGAAGATCTTCTTCTGGTCGTCCGAAAGCTGCGACCAGACATGCGGGCCGACGATGGTCAGAAGCGATTCCGTGATGTGCTGGGTGAGCATGATGTGGCTCTGCACTTCGTAGAACTTCTTCGCCTTGATGGTCGGCAGCGGATTTTCCTGGCCGTCGACCGTGCCCTGCTGCAGGGCGAGATAGACTTCCGAGAAGGCGATGGGGGTGGCGTTGGCGCCGACCGACTTGGTGAACATCAGGAACAGCGGCGCCGGCGGCACGCGCAGCTTCATGCCCTTCATGTCTTCCGGCTTGGTAATCGCCTTGTTGGCGGTCAGGTCGCGCTGGCCGTAATAGGTCAGAGCAACGGCATGGTTGCCGGAGGCATCATTGTAGCCGCCGGTCAGATCCTGGAAAAGCTGCGAGTCTCGGTAAGCCTTCCAATGGTCGAAGTCGCGCAGGATGAACGGCGCGTTGGAGATCGCCATCGGCTTGTAGATCGAGCCGGCGAAGGCGACGCCGGTATAGATGATGTCGACCGTGCCGAGACCGAGGCCTTCGTTGATCTGGTTTTCGTTGCCGAGCTGGGACGCCGGGAAGACAGAGATGGAAATCTCGCCATTGGTCCGCTTCTTGATCTCCTCGGCGGCCCAGAGCGCCTGTTCATGGTAGGGTTCGGACGTCTCGTAGACGTGTGCCCATTTCAGTTCCATGGCGGCCTTGGCCGGAACGGACAGAGCCGTCGACAGCGACAGGGCGGCGAGGCCGAACGTGGCCGTTCTGCGTGTAATCTTCATGGTTTCCCTCCTCCTAGGGTGCCGCCTTCGGCGGACAATTCCACCGGCAGGCGTCTCCTCCAAGACGTTAACTGCCAGTGGACAAACTATCTTGTCTGATAACTTCCGCAAAAATTACGGAAGCATCACCCATTCCCAACAGGTGATTGCTTCAACTCATAGTATGAAATTCGAGGCCAATCAATTGCACTTGTCATATTGTGGCAAGCGCGCTGACAGCTATCTGCTGATGACCACTTTCAATGCGTCACGGTGCGAATCCCAGTAGGGCAGCGCGGATTCCGCCTCGGTAAAGGGCACGACCCTGGAGACCAGCAGGTCTGGTGTGTCGCCCGCCGATTCGAGGTAGGAAATCACCGACCGGAAGTCCGCCATGGTGGCATTGCGGGAGCCCATGATGTCCAGTTCCTTCAGGTTGAAGAACTGCGTCTGATAGGTGACCGGCGCCTTGGAGTATCCGACATAGACCACGCGCCCGGCAAAGCAGGCGAGATCGACGGCCTGGGTGAAGGTCTGCGGCAGGCCGACGGCCTCGAAGGCGACATCGACGCCGTCGCCATCCGTCAGGTCGTAGACGGCCTTGACCAGTTCCTCGGCGCCCGAGGGCAGGGCATGCGCGGCGCCGAAGCGCTTTGCCAATTCGCGCTTCTGTTCGCTCGGATCGATGGCGATGACCTCGGCACCGCGCGACGCAGCCGCGATGACCGCGCCCATGCCGATCATGCCGCAGCCGATGACGGCGACGCGGTCGCCCTTGGCGACCCGGCCGCGCTCGACGGCGTGAAAGCCCACGGACAGCGGCTCGACCAGCGCCAGATGCAGCGGCTTCAGGGTGTCGTTGAGAATGACCTTTTCGGCCGGCAGGACGATCTCGTCGGCAAGACCGCCATTCTGCTGGACGCCCAGGGTCTTGTTGTAGCGGCAGGCGTTGAGGCGGCCCTTGCGGCAGGATGAGCAGTTGCCGCAATTGGTGTAGGGCATGACGATGACGCGCTTGCCGGGCTGGTAGGCCGGATCGACCGCTGCGCCCGTCTCGATGATCTCGCCACCGATCTCGTGACCGGGAATGCGCGGCAGCTCGACGAGGGGATTGAGGCCTTTGAAGGTGTTGAGATCGCTGCCGCAGAGACCGACGTGCCGGACTGCGATCCGCACCTGGCCCTCGCCCATGGGCGAGGGCTCAATATCATGGAAAACGGTCGTGTTTTCCCGTTCGATCATCAGCGCGCGCACCATAGTCATACTCCTCCAACAGGTTCCGGCTCGTTGTCCGATGCATACGCCAAAGCCTTGCAGGAAGAAACGGCTTTTTCGGATGCAATCGTTCAGTGGCGGATTTCTCCAAGGGCGTGCTCGACCCCGCTCCAGGCGGGCGTCCCCGGTGCGAAGCGGGCGCGGACATAACGGGCAAGCTCGCCGACCTGCTTGTCCGTCAGCGTCTGCCCGAAGGCCGGCATCGACATGATTTCCTCATGCGTGCCACCGGTCAGGTTTGCCAGACGGGCGGGGGCCTCGGCGCCGTTGACGATCGCCTGCAGGACATTGGCCGGATTGTCGCTGACAACGGCGGAGCGAAGGGCGAGCGGCGTCAGCAGATCATTATTCTCGTGGCAGGACGCACAGGCCCCGTCGAAGATCCGTTTGCCGCGCGGTTCGGCAAGAGCAGCCGCTTCAGCCGCGGCGTCGCTGACCGCTATCACAGCGTTCGGATCGACGGCCCGGTGCGCGCCACTGTTCAAGGCGTTGAGATAAGTCGCCATGGCGCGGATATCGCTGTCCGGAAGGGGTGCCAGCGAGGCGACCACCTCGGCCATCGGTCCGCCGGCGCCGCCGTGATTTTCGGAATAGCCGTGGCGCAGATAGGCGTAGAGGTCGTCGGCGGACCAGCCGGAGGGCGATTTCGATGCGCCGGTCAGAGCCGGGGCCTCCCAGCCATCGGCAAATCCACCGGCAAGATGGTAAGCACCTGTCTTTTCCGCCTGCAGGACATTGCGCTCCGTGTGGCAGGCGGAGCAGTGGCCGAGCGTCTCAACCAGATAGGCGCCACGGTTCCATTCGGCGCTCATTGCCGCATTCGCCGTGAATGGCTCGGGCTTGCGGAAGAGCGCATTCCAGCCGGCCATCAGCGTGCGGATGTTGAAGGGGAAGGCGAGTGCCGTTTCCGGCGCTTTCTGTGGGCTCGGCGTGACGCTGGTCATGTAGGCATAGAGCGCCTGCATGTCGTTTTCCTCAACGCCGGCAAACGACGTGTAGGGGTGTGCGGGATAGAGGAAATGACCGTCACGGCGGACGCCTTCGCGCATGGCCCGGGCGAAAGCGGGATAGGACCACGCGCCGATGCCGGCGTCCGGATCGGGCGTGATGTTGGGCGCATGGATATTGCCGAACGGCGTTTCGAAGGCCCTGCCGCCGGCATAGGCGGTTCCGTCCGCACCGACGTGACAGACGTTGCAGGCGCCTGCGGCGGCGACCAGCCGGCCGCGCTCCAACGTCTCGGCGCTGTAGACGCCGCTCTGCGGCTTCGCCACCGGGGCGATCGAGGCGGGAAAGGGCGATACCCATGAAAGACCGGCGAGCGTGGCGGCTATGCCGGCAAACGACAGGCCGGCGAGCAGCCCCTTCTTTCCCGGCTTCTCCGACTGAGGTTTTGCTTGCGGTTCTCCGCCTTTCAGCGCGGCGAGCACCTTCTCCGGCGTCAGCGGCAATTCCCGGAAGCGGATGCCGGTTGCATCATAAACTGCGTTGCAGATGGCGGCGGCGCTGGGCACGGAGGCGGATTCGCCGACGCCAAGCGGCGGCTCGTTCCGGCGCGGCATGAGCAGCACGTCGATATCCGGCACGTCCGGGAAGGTGATCAGCGGATAGCTGCCCCAATCCTTCGACACGACCTTCGTGTTGTCGAACTCAACCTGCTCTTTCAGCGTGCGGCTGACGGACTGGACGATGTTGCCGTGGATCTGGTGCTTCACGCCGTCCGGATTGATCATCAGGCCGGAATCCTGGCCGCAGATGACCTTGGTGACGGCGATCTCGCCGGTCTTGCGGTTGACGGCGACATCGGTCACCCAGGCGGCCCAGGCTGCGGCGACGCCGGGGAAGGTGCCGTGGACATAGACGGCGTAGGCAAAGCCGCGGCCATAGAGCAGGTCACCTTCACCGCCCATCGTTCCCCAGGTCGTGCGCGGCGTCCAAGAGGCGCGTTCGGCAGTCGCCTTGATGAGATCGATGGCGCGCTCGTCCTTCATGTAGCGCAGGCGGTATTCGATCGGGTCAACCTTGGCGGCGGCGGCGAGCTCGTCGATGAAGGATTCGTGCGCATAGGTGTTCGGCATCGATGAAACGCCGCGAAACCATGAGGCGCGGGCGATCGGCGGCATGTCGTGGACGGTCACGCGCACGGCGCCGAAATCATAGGGCGGAATGGCGGTGCGATCGCCCATCTGCAGCGTATCGGCGACAGGCGCGAGACGGCCGGTCAGGATCAGCGCCAGCGTCGGCGCGGCGTTCGACGGATAGCGGCTCTCGAAGTCATAGGCCGCCGGTCCGCCTTCGATATCGAGCGCGCCGCGCACGTCCATCACCTGGGCAGTACCCTTCGGCTCCCATTCATGCTCCTGCTCGCGCGTCAGCTGCACCCTGACCGGGCGTCCGCAGGCGCGCGACAGGAGGGCCGCATCGGCGGTGACGTCGTCGGCGCAGTTGCGGCCGTAGCAGCCTGCCGCCTCCAGCCGCTCCACGGTGATGAAGCTTTCCGGCACATGGAGGAGCTGGGCAAGATCGCGACGCATCCAGAACGGGTTCTGGGTACCGGACCAGACCGTCAGGCCATCCTCGCGCCAGTCGGCGACGGCGCAGGAGGGGCCGATCGAGGCATGCATCTGGTAGGGCCAGACATAGCTGCGGGTGAGCGGCTCGGCGGCACCTTCCAGCACGCGGTCGACATTGCCCTTGTCCGCCAGCTTGCGGGCAATGCCCGGATTCTGGTGGAGCGGGTCGTAGGGGTCGTTGAGATCGGGCCGGGCGGGTGGCTCCTTCCAGTCGACCTTGAGGCGCTTCATCGCCGCGATCGCCTGCTCTTCGCGCTCCGCCACCAGACCGACGAAATCGCCTTCGGAAAAGACGCCGACCATGCCGGGGATATCGGCGACGGACCCTTCGTCGATCGCGATCAGGCTGTTGCCGACATGCGGGCCCTGGTCGTAGCCGGCATAGGGCGGGCGCACGACGCGGCCATGCAGCATGCCGGGCAGGCGCACATCGTGGACATAGACCCAGGCGCCGCGTGCCTTTGCCGGAATGTCGCTGCGCCGTTGCGGCGTACCGACCAGGCGATAGGCCGACACGGACTTGACCGGCGCGTCGCGGTCGAGAGGGATATCGATATGCCGGCCGGTAATGATCTCGCCGAAGCTTATCGAGCGGTTGCCGTCCTTCTCGCGGATGATCCCGTCATCGAAGACCAGCGCGTCGGGGCTGATTTCCAGACGCTCGGACGCTTCCTTGAGCAGATGTCGCCTCGCGGTCGCGGCGGCGAAGCGAAGGGGCTTAGCGGTGATCTGGATCGTTTCCGAGGCAATGGTCGCGCCCTGATCCGGAACGGAGCCGGTGGATCCTAGCACCATTTCGACCCTGGCGAAGGCGAGGTCCAGCTCTTCGGCGACGATCTGGGCAAGCGCCGTCCGGATACCGGTACCGAGATCGACATGGCCGTTGAAGGCCGTCACCGCACCATGTCCATCGATGGCTATGTAAATGTCGGACCCGTCACCGCCGGTGACGAGGAGCATGTCGTCGCTGGCGAACCATGCGCTTTTGGGGAGATCGCGGCTGTCGCTCATCCGGCGGTGCTTTCGATCGGTGACGGCTCACGCATCAGGCCGGCGGCCTTCCGGACGGCGGCCAGAATTTCCATATGTGTACCGCAACGACAGAGATTGTGTTTCAGCGCCGCGCGGATTTCGTCTTCGCTCGGCGTCGGACAGCGTTTGAGAAGCGCTGTTGCGGCAATGATCATGCCGTTGAGGCAATATCCGCACTGGGCAGCGTTTTCCTCGATGAAGGCCTGCTGGACGGGGTGCGGCCGCTCTTCATCGCCAAGGCCTTCTATGGTGGTGAAGGCGCGGCCTGCGGCATCGCGGATTTTCACGGTGCAGGAACGCACGGCGCGATCGCCTGCAAGCACCATGCAGGCGCCGCATTCGCCGAGCCCGCAGCCGAATTTCGGACCGTTGAGCTGGAGATCGTTGCGCAGGATATAGAGGAGCGGCGTTTCGGGGTTGGCAGAGACGGTGACGGTCCTGCCATTGACGGTGATCTCATGGGGAATGCTCATGGATCGGTCACCCTGTTTGCCCCTCTTGTCCGTTATGTTCGAAGATGCGTCCGCAGGGCTTCGGTTTTCTGCCAGTCTGGCATGCCGCCGTCGGCGATGACAACGCCGAACAGCGTGCCGGCTTCCTCTCGCGTGTAGCGTTCCAGCCGCACGTCCTCGGCAACCAGCGCAGGGTCGCGGGTCAGGGGATCGCCGTAGCCGCCGCCGCCGGGTGTGCGCACCCGCACCCGGTCGCCCGGCCGCATCGGAATGTCCTGCGCCTTCGACAGGTGTTCCGGCGTCACCGGCTTGCCGTCCTGCCAGACGGTAACCTGGTTGACCTTGCCGTCGTGTCCTCCGAGCGCACCCTGCGGGCCGAAACGGCCGTGATCCATGACGAAGCTCGCCGTCGCCTGGCCGCGCCGGAGTTCGACTTCGTAGTCGAGGCCGAAGCCGCCGCGGTGCTTGCCGGCGCCGCCGGAGCCTTCGTGCAGCGCGTAGCGGTGATAGAGCACCGGGAACTGCTGCTCCATGATCTCGACCGGAGGCGCCTTGGAGATGCCGATGGTCGAGCAGCCATTGGCGATGCCGTCGCCTTCCGCATTGCCGCCATAGCCGCCGCCGGAAATCTGATACATGACGAAGTTGCGGCCGCGCTCGGGATCGTATCCGCCGAGGCCGAAATTGCCGGACGAGCCGGCAGGGGCGGCGGTGACGCGGTCGGGCAGTGCCTCGACGAGTGCGGCGAAGACCGCTTCGGCGATGCGCTGCGAGACTTCGGCGGCGCAGCCTGAAACGGGGCGCGGATATCGGGCATCGAGGAAGGTGCCTTCCGGGCGAACGATGCTGAGCGGCTCGAAGGCGCCGGCCGAAATCGGCACATCTGGGAAGATGTGGCGCATGGCCAGATAGACGGAGGAATGCGTCGTCGCCAGCACCGAGTTCATCGGCCCCATGCAGGGCGCGGACGAGCCGGCGAAATCGAAGGTCAGCTCGCCATCCTTGGCCGTGACGGTGAGCCTGATCTCCAGTGGTTCGTTGATCACGCCGTCGCTGTCGACATAGGCGGTCGAGGTGTAGACGCCATCGGGGATGAGGCGGATGTTGGCGCGCATTTGCTCGGCGGCGCGGCGCTTCAGTTCGCCGATCGCCTCGGCCACGGTGTCATCGCCGTAACGGTCGAGAATCCGGTTCAATCGCTTTTCGCCGACGAGAAGAGCGGCGGCCTGCGCCTTGACGTCGCCGATGCGCTGTTCGGCGACACGGATGTTGGAACAGATGATGGCGTAGATTTCCTTGTCGAGCACGCCCTTCTTGAAGAGACGGACCGGCGGAAGGCGCAGGCCTTCCTGCTCGACAGCGGTCGCGGAGGCGGAGAAGCCGCCCGGCACCGCGCCGCCGGTATCGGGCCAGTGGCCGGTGTTCGACAGCCAGCAGAAGATCTTGCCGTCGCGATAATAGGGCATGGCGAAGCGCACATCCATCAGATGCGTACCGCCGAGATAGGGGTCATTGACGATATAGATGTCGCCCGGCTGCGGTTCGGCCGCGTCGCCCGAGGCGATCATCTCGATCAGCGTGCGGGTGGAATACTGCATGGTGCCGACGAAGACCGGCAGGCCGCCGGCCCCTTGCGCGATCAGTGCGCCGTCTTCGGCCGAATAGATTCCGTCGGAGCGGTCGTTCGCCTCGGCGATGACCGGAGAGAAGGCCGCGCGCGAGAAGGTCAGGTCCATCTCGTCGCAGACCTGCTGCAGGCCGTTCTGGATGACGGAGAGCGTGATCGGATCGATGGTCATGCGAGCGCTCCCTTGAGGGTGATGATGATGTTGCCGTCGCGGTCCTGCGCGGCGGTGTCGCCGGGTTCGACGACGATCGTCGTGTCCATCTGTTCGATGATGGCGGGGCCGGTGACGGTGGCGACTGCCGGCAGATGGTCGCGCCAGTAGACCGGCGTCGTCACCCAGCCGTCGAACCAGACGGCGCGTTCGCCGGTCTTTGCCTCGGCGAGCGTCGCCTTGCGGCCCGACGCGTCGATCAGCAGGGACAGGTCAATGTCCTTGCGGCGGCCGATGACCGAGGTGTTGACGTTGACGAGGCTCGGGCGGATTTCCGGGAGCTCGACGTGGAAGCGGTTGAAATAGGCGTCGGCGAAGCGCTGGCGCAGCTCCTCGCGGCTCGGCGTCGGCGTGTCCAGCGGCACGCGCAGGAGGTGGGTCTGGCCGATGAACTGCATGTCGACCGAATAGATCTCCTTCAGTTCCTCGATCTCGACCGGCTCCTTGGCAATCAGCCGGCGTCCTTCTTCGCCCTGATGGGCAAACAGCGCATGGACGGCATCCATGTCGGCGAGATCGAGCGGCTTGTTGACGGTGTTGACGAAGTCGTGCCGGAGATCGGCGACGACGCAGCCGAGTGCATTGGTGATGCCCGGCCGGGAGGGACAAAGGACGCGCGGCACGCCGAGTTCGCGGGCGATTGCCACGGCATGCAGCGGGCCGGCGCCACCGAAGGCGAAGAGGGCGTAGTCGCGCGGATCTTCGCCGAGGCTGACCGAGACCATGCGCACGGCGCCGGCCATCTTGGCGTTGGCGATCTGCAGCACGGCGGCGGCGGCACCTGTCGCATCGAGGCCGAGCGGCACGCCGAGGTCGCGTTCGAAGATCGCGCGGATGTCGTCGAGGGAGATTTTCGAGGAAACGGAGTTGAGCTTGTCCGGGTTCATGCGCCCGAGCAGAAGGTTGGCGTCCGAAATGGTCGGTCGCGTGCCGCCGCGGCCGTAACAGATCGGGCCGGGCGTGGCGCCGGCGCTTTCCGGTCCGACCTGCAGGAGGCCTGCGGCCGTCACCTTGGCGATCGAGCCGCCGCCCGCGCCGACGGTGCGCACATCGACCATCGGCACGTGGATCGGCATGGCGTATTCGATCTCGATCTCGTTGGAGACCGCCGGTTCCGCGCCCTTGATGAGCGCCACATCGGTCGAGGTGCCGCCCATGTCATAGGTCAGGAGATTGGTGATGCCGGCGCGCCGTCCGGTATAGGCTGCGGCCATGACGCCCGATGCCGGGCCGGACATGACGGTCTTGGCGGCTTCGTTGGAGACGTGCCGGGCCGAGACCATGCCGCCGTTGCCGTTCATCACCAGAACGTCGTTGCGATAGCCGCGCTCGGCGAGCTTGTCGGCCAGACGCTCGACATAGCGGCGCAGCAGTGGCTGGACAGAGGCGTTGACGGCCGCCGTCACGCCGCGTTCGAATTCGCGGCTTTCGGAGAGCAGGGCATGGCCCATGGTGATGTTGCCGTTCGGCCAGATGTCCGCGGCGATCTCGGCGGCATGCAGCTCATGGGCGGGATTGGCGTAGGCATGCAGGAAATGGATGACGAGGGATTCGCAGCCCTTGGCGATCAGCGCCTGAAGAGCGGATTTCAGCGCGTCCTCATCGAGCGGGGTGACGACATTGCCGCCGGCGTCCATGCGCTCGGGGATCTCGAGGCGCAGGTCGCGCGGGATAATGGGCTGGAAGTCGCCCTTCATGCCGTAGGGATTGGGACGGGTGCGGCGGCCAAGTTCGAGGACGTCGCGGAAGCCGGTCGTCGTGATGAGGCCGGTCTTGGCGAGCGTGCGTTCCAGAACCGCGTTCGTCGTCGTCGTCGTGCCGTGGATGATGAGGTCGAGCGTATGGAGATCCGCGCCGGCCGCTTCCAGCGCGTTCAGCACGCCGCCGGCCTGATTGTCGAGCGTGGTCGGGGTCTTGGCGAGGCGAACCGTGCGGGTGGCGCTGTCGACAAGGACGAGGTCGGTAAAAGTGCCTCCGACGTCGATGCCGGCGACCTGGGACTGGACCGTTGGCGCCAAATCCACCGGTTTGCCCGCGTGATCGGCGGCCAGCACATCGTCCTGCATCGTGAACCCCATTTATCATTTGTATACGAACAGACTATGAATGAAGCTGGACGACTGTCAAGCGTCACATTCGTCGTCGGAAACAATTTCTCCTCTGCGGAAAACAGACCGTTGACAGGTCTTCAAGTTAGATGTTTGTATACGAACGAATGATGTTCAGGCGCATGGGAGCCGAATGTGACGACTGCCCCCGATGTCAAGGCCGAGAAGATACGCTGCGATGCCTGTCCGGTGATGTGCTACATCGCCGACGGCCGCTCCGGAGCCTGCGACCGCTACGCCAATGAAGGCGGGCAGCTGATCCGTCTCGATCCCCTCGTTATCCTCGAAAACCGTTCGGCAAGCGGCGGCGATGTCGTGCCCTTCCTGGAGCGCGACTGGGACGGCGACGTGGTGGGTGCCTCGAACAGTTTCGTGACTGCCGTCGGTGCCGGTACGACCTATCCCGATTACAAGCCGGCGCCCTTCATCGTCTCGTCAGAGGTCGATGGCGCCGACATGATTACCGTCGTCACCGAAGGCATCTTCTCTTATTGCGGCGTGAAGGTGAAGATCGACACCGATCGCCACCTTGGTCACGAATGCGCCACCGTCCGCGTCGACGGCGAGCCTGTCGGTCATGTGACGACGGCGGAATATGGCAGCCAGATGCTGTCGCTCGGCGGCGTCAACCACTTGACGGGCGGTTCCAAGAAGGAAGGTCGCGTCACCTGCGATACGCTCTTGAAGCTCTGTAACGGCGAGGCGGTCGAAGTTTCGATCGACGAGGGTGCGACGCTCATTGTGGAGGCCGGCAAATCGCCGATCGTCAATGGCGTGGCCGAGAGCCGCATGCGTGTCGGCTGCGGATCGGCGACGGTCGGCATGTTCGCGGCGCAATGGATGGGGTTGGTCGATGAAGTCGTCGTCGTCGATGATCACATCACCGGCGTCATGTCCGAGCATCAGGCCGGCAAGGTCATCGGCTGGCAGCCGACCGGCATCAAGATCAACGGTCGGCGTTCGACGCCCGGCCGATACTTTCAGGTGGCCGAACCCGGCACCGGCTGGGGCGGCACCGATCTCTCCGATCCGCTCACCATTCTCGGCAAGTTCGATCCCAAGGCGGCAAAGCCCGGCCAGTCGCTGCTGATGGTCTCGACCACCGGCGAGCACGCCGCCTATTACGAACTCGACGAACACCTCTGTCCCATCGAAATGGAGATGCCGGAGCGGCTTCTCCCCTCGGTCAGGCGGATCGAGGAAAACTGTGAGCCGGCAATGACGTCCGTCCTGTTCATGGCGGGCGCCGGCGGATCGCTGCGCGCCGGTGCGACGCAAAACCCAGTTGGCCTCACGCGCTCGGTCCAGCAGGCGCTGACCTACGTCTCCTGCGGCGGCGCACCCGCCTATGTCTGGCCCGGCGGCGGTATTACGCTGATGGTCGACGTGACGCGCATGCCGAAGAACTCCTTCGGCTACGTCCCGACCCCGGCGCTGGTCGCCCCGATCGAATTCACCATGCGCGCTGACGACTACGCAGCGCTTGGCGGACACATGGACTACGTCATGCCGCTGATGGAAGCGCTTGGCGGCAAGACCGGGCGGCAGAACGACCATCTCCTGAAGGGCCGCCGCAACCTCTCCGCCAGCGGCGACAATCCCTGGCCGCCGCGCGCCAAACCCGCGCCTCAGAAGAAGGTGAGCTGAGAATGGTGGCGGCAGGCGGCAAATCGGGTGCGATCGCGGTTCTGCTGCCGGACAGCCGCCGACTGCATCTTCAGCACGGACCGATAGATCTCGTCATCGAGGCCGTCGGATCGCCCGCCGATGTCCGGCAGGCCTACCAGCAGGCGCGGGCCGCATTCGATCCCCTGCTTGCCGATCTCGTTCTCGAATTGCCACGGTTGCGCTCCGCGAGCGGAGCGGAGCCCCATGGCGTGGTCGCCAGCCGTATGGCAGCGGCCGTTGCGCCCTATGCACCGGAATTCATCACGCCGATGGCGGCGGTGGCTGGCAGTGTTGCCGATCGCATTCTCGCGGCGATGCGGTTCGGAACCCGGCTCGAGCGCGCCTATGTCAACAATGGCGGTGACATCGCCATCCATCTTTCCGAAGGATCGTTCCGCATCCGCATCTGCGACAATCCCGAAACCGGGGAGGCCGGCGGCACTGTCGAAATCCGGCCTGAAGACGGTATCGGCGGCATTGCCACCAGCGGCTGGCGCGGACGTTCGCATTCCCTTGGCATCGCCGACGCGGTGACCGTGCTGGCAAAAAGCGCCGCCGAGGCGGACGCCGCCGCGACCATGATCGCCAACAAGGTCGATCTGCCGCTGTCCGCCAAGGTAACGCGCGTACCGGCCCGCGATCTTTCCCACGACAGCGACCTCGGCGATCGTCTGGTGACGACAGGCGTTGCCCCTCTTGATCGCGATGAAGTCGAAGAAGCCCTTTCGTCCGGCGAGCGGGCTGCCTATGGTTACCGTCAGCGCGGCCTGATCCGCGCCGCCTATCTCAGTCTTTCCGGCGAGCGCCGTACAGTGGATGCCGCGCCGAACCACAATAATCCCAGGGAGATCATCCATGCCTAAGCCCGTCGTCCGCAAGAAGGCGATCATCGTCGAGGAAATCTTTCACGAGGGCGGTCCCGTTCCGGGGCGTACGCTGAAGCGTGCCGCCTGCCTCGCCGTGATCAAGAATCCCTTTGCAGGCCAGTATGTCGAGGAGATTGCCGGCTTCATGGACGACCTCAATCCTCTCGGGCTGGAAATGGCGCAGGACCTCGTCAATGCGCTGGGCGGCGACGCCTCCGTCATCGAAGGCTATGGCAAGGGCGCGATCGTCGGCTCTGCCGGTGAAATCGAGCACGGCGCGCTCTGGCATGTGCCGGGCGGCTATGCGATGCGCGAAATCCTGCCGAACTCGGCGGCGATCGTTCCGTCGACCAAGAAGGTCGGCGGTCCGGGCGCACGTCTCGACGTGCCGGTGACCCATACCAATGCCTCCTATGTCCGCTCGCATTTCGACGCCATGGAAGTCGGGTTGAACGATTCTCCCAAGGCCGACGAAATCCTGCTGGCGCTGGTCATGACCACGGGTGCGCGCATTCACGAACGCGTCGGCGGCCTCAAGCACGCAGACGTCAAGGGGGAGGATGGCCTGCGGTGATTGTGAAGATCCGCAAGATCGTTACCGTTCTTGAGGATGTGGCCTTCGAAATGGGCCAGCCGGTGACGCCGCATGCGCGCCGCGCGGTTGCGGCTGCCGTCATCGCCAACCCTTATGCCGGGCGCTATTCCGCCGATCTCGACCAACTGGTCGCGATCGGTGAGGAGCTCGGCGCATTGCTCGGTGAGAAATGCGTCGCCGCGCTCGGGATTTCGCCGGCGGAGGCGCAAGGCTACGGCAAGGCGGCTCTCGTCGGTGAGAACGGCGAGCTGGAACATGCCGCCGCCCTCCTGCATCCGAAGATGGGCGCCCCCTTGCGCAAGGCGGTCGAAAAGGGTGCCGCGCTGGTGCCGTCGAACAAGAAGATGGGCGCTCCCGGCCAGCCGCTCGACGTCCCGCTCGGCCACAAGGATGCGGCCTATGTCCGCTCGCATTTCGACGGCATGGAAATCCGTGTCGCCGACGCGCCGCGGGCCAATGAAATACTGGTCGCCATCGCGGTCACGGCGGGCGGGCGCCCGCTGCCGCGAGTCGGTGGACTGAAGCATGAAGACGTAATTGGTGAAGACGGGTTGAGATAGAACGAAGCGCTCGAACAAGGAGACGGATCCATGGAGTTTGTCAGAAATGCCTGGTACGTGGCCGGTTGGTCGAAGGAAATCGATGCGGAACTCCGCCGGTTCACAATCCTTGACGAACACATCGTCATGTTCCGCAAATCCGACGGCTCGGTTGTTGCCCTGGAGGACCGCTGTCCCCATCGCCTTCTGCCGCTTTCCAAGGGCAAGCGTATCGGCGACACCGTCCAGTGCGGCTATCACGGGCTGACCTTCGACTGTTCGGGGAAATGCGTGCGGGTGCCGGGACAGAGCAACCTGCCGGCTTCCGCCTATGTCGAAGCCTTTCCGATCGTCGAGAAGAACGACATCGTCTGGATCTGGATGGGGGACAAGGACAAGGCGAATGCCGACGACGTGTTCGACATGCCGGAATTCTACGACCCGAGCTGGCACGCCCATCAGGGCGAGGCGCTGCATCTCAAATCCAACTATCTGAATGTCGCTGAAAACCTGGTCGATCCGGCACATGTGAGCTTCGTGCATCCGACGACGCTCGGCAGCGCGGCCTCCGAGAACGTGCCGGTCCATGTCGTGACCGAAGGCAAGGCGATCGTCGCCTGGCGCTGGATCCGCGATGCCGAGCCGGTTGGCTTCTTCAAGAAGTTCGGCGGGTTTTCCGGCAATGTCGATCGCTGGCACTACTATTATCTCTACACGCCGTGCACGGCGGTCATCGATTTCGGCTCGGCGCCGGTGGAAGATCAGATCGCCGAGGACGAGCGCGACAAGGGCGTGCGCATCTTTGCGCTGCATTTCATGACGCCGGTGACCAGGAACTACACCATCGACCGGTGGATGCATCTGCGCAACCGGGCCGTCGGTGACGAAGAGGCGAGCGCGGCGATGGACGCCATGTTCCGGATCGCCTTTAATGAAGACAAGGAGATCCTGGAAGCAGTCCAGGCGGAAGAGGAACGCCCCCTGAAACGCCGTCCGATCCGCATTGCCATCGACAAGGGACCGATGGTCTACCGCAAGCGGATCACCGAACTTCTGGAAAAGGAGCGGACACACGATATCGCGTCGGATCCGACACCGGCCTTTATCTATCACGACTAAATCCGTAACAATCCGGCGCAGACCGGAATCACGAAAAGGCGAAAACAAGCCGTCAGAGGAGAACGACATGAAATTATTCAATAAATTGGCCGCAACAGGTCTGGCGGTGCTCGCCCTGTCGACGGCAGCATTGGCCGAAGACACGATCAAGATCGGCGAAATCAATCATTACAAGCGCATGGCGGCATTTGCCGAGCCCTACAAGCAGGGCATCGAGCTGGCGCTGAAGGAAATCAACGATGGCGGCGGCGTGCTCGGCAAGAAGCTCGAATTCGTCTACCGCGACGATGAAGGCAATCCCGGCAACGCCGTCAAGATCGCCGAAGAGCTTATGACGCGTGACGGCACCGTCATGCTGACAGGCTCGATCCTCTCGAATGTCGGCCTGGCGCTCTCCGCGCTCGCCGGCGAAAAGCACTACGTCTATCTCGCGTCCGAGCCGCTGGCCGACGAGCTGATCTGGAAGAATGGCAACCCCTACACCTTCCGCCTGCGCGCCTCGACCTGGGTTCAGGCCGGCATGCTGGCCGAAGAAGCCGCCAAGACGGACGCCAAGCGCTATGCGACGATCGCGCCGAACTATGCCTATGGTACGGCCGCCGTCGAAGCCTTCAAGACGCAGCTGAAGAAGCTGAAGCCGGATGTCGAGTTCGTCGCCGAACAGTGGCCGGCACTCTTCAAGATCGACGCCGGTGCTGAAGTGCAGGCGATCGAGAAGGCCAAGCCCGATGCGATCTACAATGTCGAATTCGGGACCGACCTCGCCAAGTTCGTCCGCGAGGGCAATACGCGCGGGCTGTTCGAAGGCCGCAAGGTCTACGGTCTCCTGACCGGCGAGCCGGAATATCTCGATCCGCTCGGCGAAGAGGCGCCGGAAGGCTGGTTCGTGACCGGTTATCCCTGGTACGACATTCAGGATGGTCCGGGCAAAGCTTTCGTCGATGAATACAAGGCCGCTTACGGCGACGGGCCGAAGATCGGCAGCCTTGTCGGCTACATGACCGCCAAGAGCATTGCCGCACTTCTGACGAAAGCGGGCTCCACCGATACGCCGGCATTGCTTGAAGCGTTCAAGGATCTGAAGGTCGAAACGCCGGTCGGCGAAATCACCTATCGCGACATCGACCACCAGTCGACGATGGGTGCCTATGTCGGCACGACGGCCGTCAAGGATGGCAAGGGCGTGATGGTTGACTGGTCCTACAAGGACCCGACCCCCTACATGCCGAGCGATGACGAAGTCAAAGCCATGCGTCCGGCCAACTGATCACGGTTGACGATCGATCCGGCCGGTTTGCCACGAACCGGCCGGAGCCAGCCCCTTCTCAGACATCGAGCGGACATCTATGGGACTTCTGGTAGCGCAGCTCCTGACCGGGCTTGCAAACGCGGCGGCGCTTTTTCTCGTTGCCTCCGGGTTGTCACTGATCTTCGGTGTGACCCGCATCGTCAACTTCGCGCACGGCTCCTTCTACATGCTCGGAGCCTTTATCGGCGTCACGCTGATGCAGATCCTGCCCGGAGCCGTCGGCTTCTGGGGCTCGATCGTGCTGTCTGCGATCGCGGTCGGGCTGATCGGCGTGGTCGTGGAAATCCTGGTGCTCAGGCCGATCTACAAGGCGCCGGAACTCTTCCAGCTGGTCGCGACGTTCGGCGTCATCCTCGTGGTGCAGGACCTGACGCTGATGATCTGGGGACCCGAGGACCGCCTGGGACCGCGCGCCCCGGGCCTCAAGTCGGTGATCCGCATCTTCGGCGAACCGGTGCCGCAATATGATCTGGCGCTGATCGCCATCACCCCGTTCATCCTTCTCTTCCTCTGGTGGCTCATCACCAAGACGCGCATCGGCATCCTCGTGCGCGCGGCGACACAGGACCGTGAGATGGTCGGCGCGCTCGGCGTCAACCAGGCCTGGCTGTTTACCGGCGTCTTCTTCCTCGGCTCGGCGCTGGCCGGTCTCGGCGGGGCGATCCAGCTGCCCAAGGGCGGTGCGGACCTGCTGATGGATTTCAACATCATCGCCGGCGCCTTCGTGGTCGTGGTCATCGGCGGCATGGGATCGCTGCCGGGCGCCTTCATCGCCGCGGTCATCATTTCCGTCCTCAACGTCTTCGGTGTCACCTACATTCCGCAAAGCACGCTGGTGCTGATGTATGTCGTCATGGCGGTCGTGCTGATCTTCAGGCCCTACGGTCTGCTGGGCAAGCCTGAGGTGGCCGGCGAGCACGGTCAGGCCGGCGAGATCGAGCCGCCGATCCGTCCGTTCGGACGCCGAGGCCAGATCTTCTTCCTGGCGCTGGTTGCCTGCCTGGCGGCGGTTCCGGCGCTCGGATCGAACTTCGCACAGGTTCTGATCATCGACATCCTGGTCTTCTGCCTCTTCGCAGCCTCGCTGCAGTTCATGCTTGGCACCGGCGGTCTCGTCAGCTTCGGCCACGCCGCCTTCTACGGCGGAGGGGCCTATGTTGCGGCGCTGTCGGTCAAGTATTTCGCCGCGCCCATGGAGCTTGCCTTCCTGCTTGCGCCGCTCGGAGCCGGGCTGCTGGCGGTCATCGTCGGCTGGTTCTGCATCCGGCTTTCCGGCGTCTATTTCGCCATGCTGACACTGGCCTTCAGCCAGCTCATCTGGTCGCTGGTCTTCCAGTGGGGCGATTTCACCGGCGGCGACGACGGCATTCTCAACATCTGGCCGGCGTCGTGGCTGTCGTCGACCACCGCCTATTATTATTTCACGCTGGTGTTCGGCATTGGCGGTATTCTCGTGCTGCGTCACATCATCCACTCTCCGTTCGGTTACGCGCTGAGGGCGACGCGCGACAGCGCCAGGCAGGCGGAAGCCACCGGCATCGACGTGAAGATGATCCAGTGGACGGCGTTCGCGATCGCCGGTGCGCTGGCGGGTCTTGCCGGCGGCCTGTTCGTCTTTTCCAAGGGATCGGTGTTCCCCAACGAACTCGAGATCGCCAAGAGCTTCGACGCTCTGATCGTCGTCTTCCTCGGCGGGGTGAAGACACTCTCCGGCGCGGTCGTCGGCGGTGCGTTCCTGGCGTCGGCGAAGGACTGGCTGACGCGCATGGAATACTGGCGCCTCCTCCTCGGTCTGTTGATCATCGCCGTCGTCATCGTCGCGCCCTATGGCATTGCCGGAACACTGCAGAGGCTGGCGACACGGCTCGGCTTCTATGCCGACAAGGAGGAACGGGTATGAAGCCGGTTCTCGACGTTACAAATCTGAGCAAGTCCTTCGGCGGCGTGCAGGCGGTGGCCGGCGTCAGCTTTGCCGTGGCCGAGGGGGAGATGAAGGCGCTGATCGGGCCTAATGGCGCCGGCAAGTCGACCTGCTTCAACATGCTGATGGGGCAGTTGAAGCCGACGTCGGGACGCGTCTACTTCAAGGGCAAGCCGATCACCGGCCTGCCGCCGCGCAAGATCTGGCGGATGGGTGTTGGCCGGACCTTCCAGATCACCGGCACCTACCAGAGCATGACGGTTGCCGAAAACGTGCAGATGGCCCTGATCAGCTATCACCGGCGGCTGAATTCGCTGTGGCCAAGGGCCTGGAGGCTCTACCGCGACGAGGCGCTGTCGCTGCTTGATCTCGTGGGCATGGCCGATCAGGCGGATCGTGCCTGCGCAATCCTCGCCTACGGCGACCTCAAACGCCTCGAACTGGCGATCGCCCTTGCCCATGGTCCGCAGCTTCTGCTGATGGACGAGCCGACCGCAGGCATGGCGCCGAAGGAGCGTATCGCCCTGATGCAGTTGACGGGAGACATCGTCCGAGAGCGCCGGATCAGCGTGCTTTTCACCGAACACGACATGGACGTGGTGTTTGCCCATGCGCACCGGATCATGGTCTTGAATCGCGGCAAGCTGATCGCCGACGGAACGGCGGCGGAAGTGAAAGCCGATCCGAAGGTCCAAGAGGTCTATCTCGGCGGCGGCACTCTCTACAAGAAGGATGGCGTTGATGCTTGAGCTGACCGCGATCAACAGCTTCTACGGCAAGGCGCATATCCTCAACGATCTGAGCTTTTCCGTCGAGCCCGGCGAAGTGGTGGCGCTGCTGGGGCGCAACGGCGCCGGCAAGACGACGACGATGAAGTCGATCATGCAGATGGTGCGGCCGCGCTCCGGCAGCGTGCGTTTCCAGGGTCGCGACATTACCGGCGAGCCGGCCTACAAGGTGGCGCGCCAGGGGCTTGGCTATGTGCCCGAGGAGCGTCGCATCTTCACCAGCCTGACCATCCTGGAAAACCTCGAGGTCGGCAGGCAGCCGAAGCGCGCGGGTGCTCCCTACTGGACGACGGATGCGCTGTTCGAACTCTTCCCGAACCTGTCGGAGCGGCGCAACAATCTCGGCAAGGCGCTTTCGGGCGGCGAGCAGCAGATGCTGACGATCGCCCGCACGCTGATGGGCAATCCCTCATTGATCCTTCTCGACGAGCCCTCGGAAGGCATTGCGCCGGTGATCGTCGAACAGATGGCCGCGTCGATCCTGAAGTTCAAGGAGCATGGGCTGACGGTCGTCATTTCCGAGCAAAACTTGCATTTTGCCCGCGCGGTCGCCGACCGGACGATCATCATCGAAGGCGGGACGAAGAAATTCGACGGCACGTTCGAAGTGCTCGAACGGGAGCCGGAGATCAGGGATCAATACCTCTCGGTGTGACTGCATCGAGAGGCTGTGTCACGGCCAGGGCCACGGCTAGGTGATTTTCGCCAGAAGCGTTACGAGCGTGCGGCTCTCCTCCGCCGACAGCGGAGCGAGGGTCAGCCTCGAGACTTCGAAGCCCGTTTGATAGAGCGCGTCCAGGAGCGTCTGTCCCTTGTAGGTCAGGCTGATCAGGGAACGCCTGCGATCGCTTTCCGAGGCGGTGATGGCGACGAGTTCCTTTGCCTTCAGCCGGTCGACCACGCCCTTGATAGTCGCGACGTCCATCGCGGTCAGCCGGCCAAGCTGGTTCTGCGAACAGGGGCCGACATCGGCCAGCCGTGCCATGGCGGAAAATTGCGTTGCCGTCAGCCGTTCCGGAAAATGCTCCTGAAAGATGGAGGTGTGACGCTGGTTGGCCAGACGCAGCAGATAGCCGATCTGGTCTTCCAGGCGGTAGCCGTCACGGTTCGCGGGAAGCGCGTTCTTGTCGTTGGAATCCATTGAGATGGGATGTCCCCCCTATGCCGGTGGCGCCCTGCATTCGGATGCCGACGCCATGCTCTTGTTTCCATAGGTTGCGGAACGGGTCAAGTCACGACCCGTCTTGCGGTCGGCTGCATCGCCGGCAAGCGCGCGCGACGGCATTGACAGAAGACCGCGATTTCATTATCGTTAGTATACGAATGAAATGACGATGTTGCATGCAGTGGAACGCCGTCGAGACCGACCGTCGCGGACGAAGAGCTTTCAACAAATATCTGAACTGAGGGTGATGGATCATGGATATGATGGCGAAGCAAACATTCGCAATTCCCGAGAATGTATACGCCGAGACGGTGACGCTGGTACAGCACTATACCGACCGCCTGTTCCGCTTCCGCACCACGCGCCCGGCGGCCTTCCGCTTCCGCTCGGGCGAGTTCGTGATGATCGGCTTGCCGAATGCCGAGAAGCCCGTCTATCGTGCCTATTCGATCGCCAGTCCCGCCTGGGACGAGGAACTGGAGTTCTTCTCCATCAAGGTGCCGGACGGTCCGCTGACGGAGCACCTGCAGAAGATTCAGCCCGGTGACACCATCCTCCTGCGCAAGAAGGCGACCGGAACGCTGGTCAACGACGCCCTTCTCCCCGGCAAGCGTCTCTACATGTTCTCCACCGGGACCGGCATCGCGCCTTTCGCCAGCCTCGTTCGCGATCCGGAAACCTACGAGAAGTTCGAGCAGGTGATCCTCACGCACACGTGCCGTGACGTCGCCGAACTGAAATACGGCCAGGATCTGGTTCAAGAAACCCTGAACGATCCGCTGGTCGGCGAATTCGCGTCGGGCAAGCTGATCCACTATCCGACGGTCACCCGCGAAGCGTTCACCCATACGGGCCGGATCACCGATCTGATGCGGTCCGGCAAGCTTTACTCCGACCTCGGCGTGCCGCCGCTGGATCCCGAAGTCGACCGCGGGATGATCTGCGGTTCGATGGCCATGCTGAAGGAAACCAAGGAAATCCTCGAGGCCTGCGGTCTCGTGGAAGGGGCGAACAATGCCCCCGGCAGTTTCGTCGTCGAGCGTGCCTTCGTCGACTGATATTTCAGCCGAAAGACCGACGGGTCTGTGAATTCGACCTGTCCATTTTGACAAAATCAAAGTTTGGCGCTGCAAGGCCTGGTGGTTTCACCAGGATTTGCGGCGCTAAAACGATTTAGATCATCATTATATACCCACAACGAAATATATCGCTTGCCTGCTTCGGCAAGCTTATTAAGGTTATGTCTGTTCCGGGGAGGACGGAACAGACTTACATCGCTGATTACAGCTCATGGGAGGAGCTTAATGTCAAAATTCAACTTTACGCGTCGTCAGGCGCTCAAGGCGGGTGCCGCGTCGGGTCTCATTCTTGCGACCCCGACGATCTTCACCCGCTCGGCCTACGGCTTCGTCAACGAACCGAAGGGGGGCAGCGTCACGCTCGGCTTCAACGTTCCGCAGACGGGACCTTATGCCGATGAAGGCGCCGATGAACTCCGGGCATTCCAGCTCGCCGTCAAGCATCTGAACGGCGAGGGCGACGGCGGCATGCTGAACACCTTCTCGTCCAAGGTTCTGGACGGCACGGGTATTCTCGGCAAGAAGGTCGCCTATGTGACCGGCGACACGCAGACCAAATCCGACGCCGCACGCGCATCCGCGCAGTCGATGATCCAGAAGGACGGCGCGATCATGATCTCCGGCGGTTCGTCGTCGGGCGTCGCGGTTGCCGTTCAGGCGCTTTGCCAGGAAGCCGGCATCATCTTCATGGCGGGCCTGACACACTCCAACGACACGACCGGCAAGGACAAGAAGGCCAATGGCTTCCGCCACTTCTTCAACGCCTACATGTCGGCTGCCGCACTCGCACCGGTTCTGAAGAACCTCTACGGCGACGGTCGCAAGGCCTACATGCTGACGGCCGACTACACCTGGGGCTGGACGCAGCAGCAGTCGATGGAAGCATCCTTCAAGACCATCGGCTGGGAAACCGTGACCAACGTGATGACCCCGCTCGGTGCCGGCGACTTCTCGCAGTACCTCACGCCGGTCCTCAACTCCGGTGCGGACGTGCTGGTTCTCAATCACTACGGCGGCGACATGGTCAACTCGCTGACCCAGGCCGTGCAGTTCGGCCTGAAGGACAAGCAGGTCAACGGCAAGCAGTTCGAAATCATCGTGCCGCTGATTTCGGAGCTGATGGCCAAGGGTGCCGGCGACAACATCAAGGGCATTCCGGGTTCGTCCAACTGGAACTGGAAGCTGCAGGACGACGGCACGAAGGCGTTCGTCAAGTCCTTCGGCACCGAATACGGCTTCCCGCCGAGCCAGGCTGCGCAGACCTGCTACGTGCAGACCCTGCTCTATGCCGATGCCGTCGCCCGCGCGAAGTCTTTCAATCCCTGCGACGTCGTCGCGGCGCTGGAAGGCTACGAGTTCGATGGTCTCGGCAACGGCAAGACGCTGTACCGTGCAGCCGACCACCAGTGCTTCAAGGACGTTCTCGTCGTGAAGGGCAAGGACAAGCCGGACAACGAGTATGACGTGCTCGACGTTGTCGAAATCACCCCGGCCGACAAGGTGACGTACGCCCCCGATGATCCGATGTTCGCCGGTGGCGACCTCGGCAAGTGCAACGCCGGCGCATAAGCGCTCGGTGACAGTCGACAGCCGGCCGTTCTCGGGAGGAGGGCGGCCGGCTTCTACAGCTTGATGGTTCGGGTGTGTTCCAGCGGGAGGGGCAATGGACGCAATTATTCTTCAGATTCTGAACGGGCTGGACAAGGGCAGTGCCTACGCGCTGATCGCTCTTGGCCTGACCCTCATTTTCGGTACGCTCGGCGTCGTGAACTTCGCGCACGGCGCGCTTTTCATGATCGGCGCCTTCTGTGCCGTGACGATGCAACGGTTGCTCGGCCTGTCCTTCGAGACGGTCGACCCGACACGAACGGACTTTCTCGGCCAGCCGCTGAAGGTCAAGACCGCCTATATCGAGGCCTGGTTCGGCCAGGACGTCGGTGCGGCCATCCTCAACTGGTCGGTGCCGCTCGCCATTCTTCTCGCCATACCGGTGATGCTCATCGTCGGCTATGCGATGGAGCGTGGGCTGATCCGGCATTTCTACAAGCGGCCGCACGCCGACCAGATCCTGGTGACGTTCGGCCTTGCGATCGTCCTGCAGGAGATCGTCAAATACTTCTTCGGCGCCAACCCGATCCAGACTGCCGGCCCCTCGCAGTTCACCGGATCGTTCGACTTCGGCGCGATGCTGGGCTTCGATCCCAACGTCATCATCTATCCCTACTGGCGCATGATCTACTTCGGCTTCTCGCTGGTGGTGATCGGCGCGGTCTTCGCCTTCCTGCAGTTCACCACCTTCGGGATGGTGGTGCGGGCCGGCATGGCGGACCGTGAGACCGTCGGTCTTCTCGGCATCAACATCGACAAGCGGTTCACCATCACCTTCGGCATCGCCGCCGCGGTGGCGGGTGTCGCCGGCGTGATGTATGCGCCGATCAGTTCGCCGAACTACCACATGGGCATGGACTTCCTCGTCCTGTCCTTCGTCGTGGTGGTCGTCGGCGGCATGGGTTCGCTGGCGGGCGCCGTGCTCGCCGGTTTCGTGCTCGGCATCTTGCAGAGCTTCGCGTCGATGAACGAGGTCAAGATGCTGTTTCCCGGCATCGACCAGATCATCATCTATCTTGTGGCAATCGTCATCATCCTGGCCCGCCCGCGCGGCTTGCTGGGACGTGTCGGCGTGATGGAGGACTGACATGCTGGGCCTCGATCGCAAGGACTTCGGTCTTCTCCTGCTGGTGTTCGGGCTCTGCCTGTTCGCGCCGGTCATTCTCAACCCGTTCCCGGCGGACAGCGCACTCGCGCAGTTCAATGCCGGCTATCCCGACCTGATGCGGCGTTTCGTGATCTTCGGAATCTTCGCCATCGGGTTCAACATCCTGTTCGGCCTGACGGGGTATCTCTCCTTCGGCCATGCAGCCTTTCTCGGCGTTGGTTCCTATTCGGCGGTGTGGATGTTCAAGCTTTTGACGATGAACATCATTCCGGCCATCGTGCTGGCCGTCATCGTCTCGGGCATCTTCGCCCTTGTCATCGGCTATATCTCGCTCCGGCGTTCGGGGATCTACTTCTCGATCCTCACGCTCGCCTTCGCGCAGATGTGCTACAACCTCGCCTATTCGGTCCTCACACCGCTGACGAACGGCGAAACCGGCCTGCAGATCACGCTCAGCGATCCGCGCATCCTCGGTCAGACGGCAACGCAGACCGGCGGCATTCCGGTGACGCAGATCTTCGGGGCCGAGATGCGGGCGACGACCACGCTGCACTTTGGTGGCTGGGAGTTCCAGCTCAATGTCGGCTATTACATCTGTGCGCTGATCATGCTGATCGTCTTCTATCTGGCGATCCGGCTGTTCCGGTCGCCCTTCGGCCTGATGCTGCGGGCTGTCAAGACGAACCGCAACCGCATGAGCTATACGGGCATCAACACGCGGCCCTACACGCTGGCGGCCTTCGTGATCTCCGGCATGTATGCCGGCCTCGCCGGAGCGCTGCTCGCCTGCATGGACCCGCTGGCGGGCGCCGAGCGCATGCAATGGACCGCATCCGGCGAAGTCGTGATCATGACGATCCTCGGCGGTGCCGGCACGCTGTTCGGTCCCATCATGGGCGCCGGACTGATCAAGTATCTGGAAAACATCTTTTCCAAGATCAACGAAGGCGTGCTGCACCAGTGGTTCTCGTTCCTGCCGCAAGGCATTCAGGACGTCTGCGTCTGGATTGCCGCGCGCTTTACCGGCGAAGGCTGGTCGCTGACGCTTGGCCTGATCTTCATGGCTGTCGTCATTTTCCTGCCGGGCGGACTGATGGAAGGCGCGCGCCGCATCGGGCGGGCGCTGTCCAGCCGCAAGGCGGGCGGAAACGGGCCGCAGGGCAAACCTGCTGCGCATGCGGCGGAATAAGGGGAGACGACCATGAACATTCTTGAAGTCAACGACGTCTCCAAGCGCTTCGGCGGCCTGCTTGCCCTCAATCAGGTCAATCTGGCGGTGGAAGCGGGCACGGTGCATGCCATCATCGGACCGAATGGTGCCGGCAAGTCGACCTTTCTCAACTGCCTTGTCGGGCGTATCTCGCCCGATGTCGGCTCGGTCAGCTTCAACGGCCAGCCCGTTCTCGGACGCAAGCCGTACGAGATCAACCAGATGGGGATCAGCCGCGTCTTCCAGACGCCGGAAATCTTCGGGGAGCTCTCGGTTCTCGAAAACGTCATGATCCCCTGTTTCGCGCATCGCGACGGGGCGTTCCGCCTGCAGGGCCTGGACAGCGTGCCCGGCGAGCGGGACATCCTCGAGAAGGCCGAGAAGATGCTGGACGACGTGAAGATGCTCGACAAGCGCGACATGAATGCGGCAACGCTTTCGCGCGGCGACAAGCGGCGTCTGGAAATGGCCATGTGCCTGGTGCAGGAGCCGAAGCTGCTGCTGCTCGACGAGCCGACGGCGGGCATGTCCCGCCTCGACACCAACCGGACGATCGACCTTTTGAAGGAGATCAAGCAGACCGGCATGACCAAGGTGATCATCGAGCACGACATGCATGTGGTGTTCTCGCTGGCCGACCGTATCACTGTGCTCGCTCAGGGAACCGTGATCGCCTCCGGCAAGCCGGAAGAGATCAAGGGCAATCCCAAGGTCCAGGAAGCCTATCTCGGGGGAGCGCACTGACATGACTGTTGTTTCTCAGGAAAACCCGGCGACTGCCGGAGCGCAGCCGGCTGCAAAGCCCGGCGAACGGCCCTTCTTCTCGGTCAAGGACATCCATTCCTACTACGGGGAGTCCTATATCGTTCAGGGCATTTCGCTGGAATTGAACCGGGGCGAGATCCTCGCTCTGCTCGGCCGCAACGGTGCCGGCAAGACATCGACCCTGCGCACGATCGCGCGGGTCGATGACCCGGCGCTGAAACGCGGCGAGATCTGGCTGGACGGTCATTCCCTGCATGACAAGAAGGCCTATCAGGCTGCCCAGCTCGGCCTGCAGCTGGTGCCGGAGGACCGGCGGATCATCGCCGGCCTGACGGTGGAGGAAAACCTGCTGCTGTCGCAGGTCTCCGAGCCGAAGGGGTGGGAGATCGCCAAGATCTACGACCATTTCCCCCGCCTTGCGGAACGGCGCAACCAGGTTGCCGTCACCATGTCGGGCGGCGAACAGCAGATGCTGGCGGTCGCGCGGGCGCTTGCGCGCGACGTCAAGCTGCTGCTGCTCGACGAGCCTTACGAAGGTCTGGCACCTGTCATCGTCCAGGAGATCGAGAAGATCGTTCGCCAGATCAAGGAGCTCGGGATCACCACCATCATCGTCGAGCAGAACGCGGTCGCGGCGCTGAAGCTTTCCGACAAGGCGGTGATCGTAGACATGGGCGAAGTGGTCTATTCCGGCAAGGCGCAGGACGTCCTTGAAAACGAGGAACTGCGCAACGAATACCTGGCTATCTAAGCGTCCGGCCGGCGGTCCTCCACGGATCGCCGGCCTTCTTCTTCTGAACCATCCGCCCATTGTCAGCGTATTGTCTGTCAGGCAAATCGCGGGAGCAGGATGGTGGCGGTTACACTCACTTCACTTGGAAGCGGCTATCGCGCGCTGGTGATCGGGGCCAGCGGCGGCATTGGGCAGGCGCTCGCCGGCACCTTGGAGCGCGATGCTGCTTGCGGTCAGGTCTCCAGCCTCTCCCGCAGCGGCGACGGGTTCGACATCACCGATGACGCCGCCGTCGAGGACGCCGCTATGCGATCGGGCGATGAACCGTTCCAGCTGATCATCTGCGCGACGGGGGTGCTTGCGACAGGCGCGCAAGGGCCGGAAAAGACCGTCCGCCAGATCGACGCCACCGCGATGCTCGACCTTTTCGCCGTCAACGCGGCCGGCCCGGCTCTGGTCATCAAGCATTTCCTGCCGCGGCTCGATCGCAAACGCCGTTCCATCTTTGCGTTCCTGTCCGCCCGCGTCGGCTCGATCGGTGACAATGGTCTGGGTGGGTGGATATCCTACCGGGCGTCGAAGGCGGCGCTCAACCAGATCGTTCACACGGCGGCCATCGAAGCGCGGCGGACGCATGCTCAATCCATACTCGTCAGCATTCATCCGGGCACGGTGGCGACGGCACTCTCGTCCCGCTATCTCTCGGGCCATCCCTCGGTCCCACCGGAGGAGGCTGCCGCCAATATCCTGACGACGCTCGATGGCCTGCCGCCAGAGGCGACGGGCGGCTTTCGAGCCTATGACGGCAGCAAGATCGAATGGTAAGTCCGATGCTGCGGCTTATTTGCCGGCGGCAATCTTTGCAGCCTTCAGCGTATTGGCCATCAGCAGCGCAATGGTCATGACGCCGACACCGCCGGGAACGGGGGTGATGGCGGAGGCGACATCCTTGCAATCCTCGAAGTCGACGTCGCCGACGATGCGGTGCGGCTTTTCCGAGCCGGGCGGATTGGCGACGCGGTTGATGCCGACGTCGATGACGATCGCACCGGGCTTGATCCAGTTAGCCTTGACCATTTCCGGACGGCCGACGGCGGCAACCAGGATATCGGCCTGGCGGCAGACCGAAGGCAAATCCTTCGTGCGCGAATGCGCGATCGTGACGGTCGCGTTGGCCTGCAGCAGCAGGCTTGCCATCGGCTTGCCGACGATGTTGGAGCGGCCGATCACGACAGCGGACTTGCCCGAGAGGTCCTTGCCGATGACTTCCTCGATCAGGATCATGCAGCCGGCCGGCGTGCAGGGGATGGCAGCCGTCTCCGTCATGCCGGTCGTCAGCTTGCCGACATTGATCAGGTGAAAGCCGTCCACATCCTTGGCCGGATCGATTTCCTGGATGATGCGGGCTTCGTTGATATGCGAGGGCAGGGGCAGCTGCACGAGAATGCCGTGAATGGACGGATCGGCATTGAGTGTGTGCAGGAGGGCCATCAGCTCCTCTTCGGAGACGGTTTCGTCGAGCTTGTGCTCGACCGACTTGAAGCCGCATTCGATTGCCCGCTTGCCCTTGGAGCGGACGTAGAGCTGGCTTGCCGGATCGGTACCGGCGATGACGACGGCGATGCCGGGCTGCACACCGGTTTTAGCGATCAGGTCCGCCGTTTCCTGCCGGACGGTGCTCAGCACCCGTTCCGCAATGGGCTTGCCAGAAAGAATGGTCGTCTCTGCCTTCAATGCTGCCTCCATACCGGTTACCGGCCTCTCCGTGTGATGTCGCGCACTTTCGCAGAGGCTCTAGTATAGAGATGGCCCGAAAACAACATTCTTGTCCTCGTCTGCGTCGTTTCGCTCCCGTGTGACGCCGGCGGCGGGGTTCAGACAGGCAGGGCCTCGGCCATCTCCTGCAGTCGTGTGAAGCCGAGCTGTGCCGCGCCGATCAGACCCGGCTCGACCCGGCATTCGCAGCGCACCACCAGCGGTCGGTCGAATGTCCTGAGGGTTTTTGCGCGGACGGAGCGGTCGAGCCCGGTCAGCAGCGGCTCGCTGTTAGATAGTCCGCCTCCGGCCGGGATGATGTCTGCGCCGATCAGGTTGACGATCAGGGCGAGAGGGCCGGCAAGGATGTCGACGAAGACCTCGATGGTGCGGGACGCCTCGGCTTCTCCCGCCTGCCAGGCTGATACGATCTGCTCGCTGGTGAACTCCGTTCCATGCAGATGGCGGTGGAGGCGTTCCATTCCGCGAGCGCTGCCGATGGGGTCGAGGCAGCGTTCGCCGCCGCAGCCGCAAGGTATGGCAGGAATTGCCACAGGCGGATGGCCGGCAAAGTGCGGCGCTGCGGGGCCGTGGCCCCATTCACCGGCATAGCCGCCACGCTCGTTGATCAGCTTGCCCTTGACCACCACGCCGCCGCCGACACCGGTGCCGAGAATGATGCCGAAGACGGTGTGATGGCCTCGTCCGGCACCGGCCAGGGCTTCGGCGAGTGCGAAGCAGTCGGCGTCGTTGGCGATCAGCACTTCCACGCCGAGATCCGCGGTGAGATCGGCGGCAAGCCTCCGTCCGTTGATGCAGGGAATATTCGCACAGATGATCGCTCCGGTGTCCGGGTCGATGGAGCCGGCATTGGAGATGGCGACGCAGTCCGGGCGCTCGCCGGCCTCGGCAATCACCGAGCGCAGCGTGTCGACAAAGGCGGCGTAGTCGTTCGTGGGTGTGGGACGGCGCCCGAGGGGCCTGACGTCGTCCGGGGAATGCGCCAATGCGCCCTTTATCGCCGTGCCGCCAATATCAAAGCATACGATCATTATGCATTATCCTGAAAATATCTGACGAACCATCTGCCGGAACTGTCTGGGATTGGCACCGAGCGGGACGCTCTTTCGAACATGCAGCCGGCTGCGTCCGGCAGCAACCACGCACCTGCTATATCACAGCATTTGCTGCTGTTGAGCCCTTTGCAATTGCAAATCCGGTCAGTGAATTTCCTTAATTATTACATTTTTACTATGCATCTTTATGTCCGATTGAGGGGAATACGGATACACTGTTCGCGCTTTTGGTGTGCCTGCCCTGATCTCGAGGTGAACGGTACGTTGTTGGGGGATCCTTCGCTCATATGGACATGCAGATCAGCCAGGCTTTTGTCGGCGCGCGTATTTTCGACGGGGATGCCTTTCGCGACAAGGTTGCGCTCCTCGTCAGCCAGGACCGCGTCCATGCCGTCGTTCCGGAACGGGACCTGACCGAGCACGATCCGGTTACCCGCCTCGATGGCGGTATGCTCGTGCCGGGTTTCATCGATGCGCAGGTTAACGGTTATGCCGGCAAGATGCTGAATGCGGCGCCGACGGTCGGCACCGCGACGGCAATGGCGTCCAGCCTCAGGGCCATGGGAACGACTGCGATCCTGCCCACGATGATGACCGACAGCCCGTCTGCCATGCGGGCGGCCGTCAGGGCCGTCACGGGCGCCGCGATGAAGGACGCCTGCATTGTGGGCATGCATCTTGAAGGTCCGCATCTCTGGCCTGCCCGCAGAGGCATCCATCCCGGAAAATATATCCGCCCGGTCGAAGATGCCGACATTGATTACTACATCGAGGCGCGGGAGAGCCTGGGCGTACTGATGATAACGGTTGCCGGTGAGCAGATCACTCCGGGGCAGGTGCGGGAGCTGACGGCAGGCGGGGTGGTCGTCAGCCTCGGTCATACCGACTGCGATTTCACGACGGCGATGACCTTGTTCGACGCCGGTGCGACCGGAGTGTCCCATCTTTTCAATGCGATGAGCGGCTTCAGCCATCGGGCGCCCGGCGCGGTGGGCGCCGCGCTGGAACATCCCTCCGTCTGGTGCAGCATCATCGCCGACGGGCACCATGTCCTGCCGCCGGCGATGCGGATCGCTCATCGCGCCAAGAGGGGCGAGGGTCGATTGTTCCTCATCACGGATGCGATGTCGCTTGCCGGAAGCGCCGAGGAGAGCTTCATGCTGCACGGCACCGAAATCAGAAAGCATGCGGGCGACTTCTGTTCGCGCCTGTTGATGCCTGACGGGACGCTGGCCGGTTCCGACCTCGAGATGCTGACCGCCATCCGCTGCACGCTCCTGAACATGGAGACCGGACTGACCGAGGCGTTGCGCATGGCAACCTCCTATCCGGCCCGCTTTCTCGGGCTGAAGGATCGCGGCTATCTGCGCCCCGGCCATCGCGCGGACTTCCTGCATCTGACCGATACCCTGCACATCGCCGGAGTGTGGACCGGTGGTCGCAAGATTTGCACCGGGCAGGATGAACCCGACTCCCGCCGTCCGGCGCACCGCATCATGTAAACGGAAAACGCCCGCCGGTTGATCTGCCGGCCGGCGTTTCTTTCGATGACGTTGAACCGATCAGGGCTCGACGAATTCGAGCGGCCGTTCGCCGTTCTCGTCGCGGATGCAGGTCTGCAGGCCGATGCGGTTGAGCACTGCGAGGAAGGGCTGCGGCGGCAGTTCCTCGACGTTGGCCATCTTCTTCACGTCCCATGCGCCCTTGGCGACCAGGATCGCGGCGGCGACCGGCGGAACGCCGGCGGTATAGGAAATGCCCTGCGAGCCCACTTCGTTGTAGGCTTCCTTGTGATCGGCGACGTTGTAGATGAAGACCTCGCGGTCCTTGCCGTCCTTCTGGCCCTTCACGAAATCGCCGATGCAGGTCTTGCCTTCATAGTCCGGCGCCAGCGATGCGGGGTCGGGCAGGCAGGCCTTGACTACCTTCAGCGGCACAACCTCGGAACCGTCGGCAAGCTTGACCGGCTGTTCGGACAGAAGGCCGATGTTCTTCAGGACGGTGAAGACGTTGATGTAGTGCTCGCCGAAGCCCATCCAGAAGCGCACGTCGGCGCCGTCCATGTTCTTTGACAGCGAATGCACCTCGTCATGGCCGCAGAGATAGGCGCGGCGCGTGCCGACGACCGGCAGGTCGTAGTCCTTGCCGATTTCGAACATCTTGTTCGTCTGCCACTCGCCGTTCTGCCAGGAATAGACGACGCCGGTGAATTCACGGAAGTTGATTTCCGGGTCGAAATTGGTGGCGAAATACTTGCCGTGGCTGCCGGCATTGATGTCGACGATATCGACGTCGGTGATCTTGTCGAAATATTCGGCCTTGGCGAGCGCGGCATAGGCGTTGACGACGCCCGGATCGAAGCCGGCGCCGAGGATGGCGGTGATGCCCTTCTCTTCGCATTCGGCGGCGCGCTTCCACTCGTAGTTTCCGTACCACGGCGGCGTTTCGCAGATCTTGTTCGGTTCCTCGTGGATCGCCGTGTCGATGTAGGCGACGCCGGTATCCATGCAGGCGCGCAGCACCGACATGTTGAGGAAGGCGGTGCCGACGTTGATGACGATCTCGGATCCCGTCTTTTCGATCAACGCCTTGGTCGCCTCAATGTCGAGCGCATCGAGCGCGTGGGCTTCAAGAATCCCCGGCTGCTTCATCGCCTTCTTGTCGTGGACGGACTGGATGATCTGGTCGCACTTCGCCTTGGTACGCGACGCGATATGGATATCTCCGAGGATGTCGTTGTTCTGGGCGCACTTGTGCGCAACGACCTGGGCGACGCCGCCCGCACCAATAATCAGCACATTCTTCTTCATCTCACACGTAAGCCTCCGTGCAATGTTCGGGGTTGATTGGTTGTTCGTTCAGGACAGGCTGGCGACGTAGTCGTCGTACGAAAACTCGCGAACGACACGCACCGTCCCGTCCAGTTCCCTGATGGCGATGGCCGGCATCTTCACGCCGTTAAACCAGTTTTTCTTGACCATCGTATAACCGGCGGCGTCGGCGATCGAAATTCTGTCGCCGGCCTTCAGTTCGGTCTCGAAGCGGAATTCGCCGAAAATGTCACCGGCAAGGCAGGACTTGCCGCAGACCATATACTCGTGGTCGCCGGTGTTCGGCTCCAGCTTGGCGCTCTGGCGGTAGATCAGGAGGTCCAGCATGTGGGCCTCGATCGACGAGTCGACGATCGCCAGGTTCTTGCCGTTGAACATGGTGTCCAGCACGGTCACTTCAAGGCTTGCCGACTTGGTGATCGCCGCTTCGCCGGGCTCCAGGTAGACCTGCACGCCGTATTTCTCCGAGAAGGCTTTCAGGCGTGCGCAGAAGTCGTCGAGCGGATAGCCCTCGCCGGTGAAATGGATGCCGCCGCCGAGGCTGACCCAGTCGAGCCTGCCGATCAGGTGGCCGAACTGCGCCTCGATCTTGCCGAGCATGTCGGAGAACAAGCCGAGATCGCCGTTCTCGCAGTTGTTGTGGAACATGAAGCCGGAGATCTTGTCCATCACCGTCTCGATCCGGGCCGGATCCCATTCGCCGAGGCGCGAGAAGGGACGGGCCGGATCGGAGATCAGCCATTCGGAGGACGAGACGCGCGGATTGACGCGCAGCCCGCGCGTTCTGCCCTTCGACTGGTCGTCAAAGCGCGTCAGCTGGCCGATCGAGTTGAAGATGATCTTGTCGCAGTGGGCGATGACCTCATCGATCTCGTCGTCGGCGTAGGCGACCGAATAGGCATGCGTTTCGCCTGGAAATTTCTCGAAGCCGAGCTTCACCTCGTTCAGCGAGGACGAGGTCGTGCCGTCCATGTATTCGCTCATAAAGTCAAACACGCCCCAGGTGGCGAAGCACTTCAGGGCCAGGAGCGATTTCGCGCCGGATTGCTCTCGCACGTATTTGATCGTCTCCATGTTCTTCAGGAGTTTTGACTTGTCGATGAGGTAGTACGGGGTTTTCAGCATGGGCTCGCGGTCCGGCGCCTCTCTCTCGCGCCTAAGGCGCAGGGCGGCAAAGGGGTTCAACGGGTCGCTTCGGGCCGGTCCAAGTTGGCGGACTGCCCGAAATTTGAAAGCAGGTGGGCCCATAGCGCGTCCGGACCGATATCTCAATGGCAAATGTGGCGATCCGGGGCTTTCACTGCTGTCGAAGGGCGCGGAGCGACGAATCATCCGTGTCCCAAGATTTGAGGGCGTCTCTCCCAAATTCTTGCGATTCCGCAAATGCGATCCGCCGGTTAGATATATTCACAGATGCTGATGAACCGGTCTTCGAGCGAGGACTTCAGGGCCAAGCGGGATTGGCATCGGGTTTTGGTTGGGCAGCTTTGTCGCCCAATTGTGAGAGAGTTGACGTTGCTCCGGATATGGGGCCATTCGGTGCACGAGGTCGGCGGGCCTTGAGTCAACTCTCTCACACTCTCCCTTCCCTTCTGATCAAGATCAACGACATTTCAATACTCGCCTATCTATGGGCGGCCCAGTCGCGAGCACGGAGGGTGGCCAGCTCCGAAGAATTATGGGGAGATTCTGATATTTGCGGATTTTCCTGACCTTGGATTTTGTTCATAGGGTCAGGCATGCCTCTTCTGGCGCTCCGGATTCGACCCGGGCTCGCCAGCGGTGGCAAAAGCCTACGGGCCAGGCAACAACTGCCCGACAGGAGAGCCGGTGTGACGCATTCGGGGACGGGGAAATCCGGGTGCAATCAAGTGGCGGACCTAGACGCCGGCTCTCCCATTTCCCTTTCCAGAAACAAAAACGGACAGGAACCCGGCGGACGCTAATGCGACGGGTTCCTGTCCCGAGTTTCCTCCCACCGGTCGGGTGTGGAGGGGGAAAATCAGACGCGTTCGGTGGCGATGGCGATGCCCTGGCCGACGCCGATGCACATGGTCGAGAGCGCGTATCTGCCGCCGGACAAAGACAGTTCGAGTGCTGCCGTGCCTGTGATGCGGGCGCCGGACATGCCGAGCGGATGGCCGAGGGCGATCGCGCCGCCGTTCGGATTGACGCGCGGATCGTCGTCGGTGACGCCGAGTTCACGCAGGACGTAGAGGCCCTGGCTGGCAAAGGCTTCGTTGAGTTCGATGACGTCGAACTGGTCGATCGTCATGCCGAGGCGGGCAAGCAGCTTCGTGCTGGCCGGAACGGGGCCGCAACCCATGACACGCGGCGGAACGCCGGCGGTGGCACCACCGAGAATGCGGGCGATCGGGGTGAGGCCGTGCTTCTTCGCGGCAGCTTCCGAGGCGATGATCAGTGCGGCGGCGCCATCGTTGACGCCTGACGCGTTGCCGGCCGTCACGGTACCTTCGGGGAAGAGTGGACGCAGCTTGGCCAATGCCGCCATGTCGGTGCCGGCGCGCGGATGCTCGTCCTTTGCGACGACAACCGGGTCGCCCTTCTTCTGCGGAATGGTGACGGGCACGATTTCCTTCGCGAGGCGTCCATTTTCCTGGGCCGCCGTTGCCTTTGCTTGGGAGCGGACGGCCATGGCATCCTGGTCCTCGCGGCTGACGCCGAAGTCGCGGGCGACGTTTTCACCGGTTTCCGGCATGGAGTCGACGCCGTAGAGACGCTTCATCAACGGGTTGACGAAGCGCCAGCCGATGGTCGTGTCGTGGATTTCGGCATGGCGGGAAAAGGCGGTGTCGGCCTTCGGCATGACGAAGGGCGCCCGGCTCATGCTTTCCACGCCGCCGGCAATCATCAGCTCGGCCTCGCCGGCCTTGATGGCGCGGGCGGCTGTCATGATGGCGTCCATGCCGGAACCGCAGAGGCGGTTGATGGTGGTGCCCGGTACCGGAACCGGGAGGCCGGCCAGCAGTGCCGACATGCGCGCCACGTTGCGGTTGTCTTCGCCCGCCTGGTTGGCGCAGCCGAAGATGACATCCTCGACCGCTTCGAAGTCGACGCTCGGATGGCGCTCCATCAGTGCTTTCAGCGGGACCGCGCCGAGATCGTCGGCGCGGACGGAGGAGAGCGATCCGCCGAAACGGCCGATCGGCGTGCGCACATAGGCGCAGATGAAGGCTTCAGTCATGATGTCATTCCTCGATGCATGTGGTCCGGCACTAAACCGGTCTTGATCAAAGTTCCGGGACGACGAGGTCGGCAATCGGCCCGTCGGTGTAGAGCTTTGCCCCGGTCATAGCCTGCAGTTCGTCCATTGTCATGGCAGCGAGCTTTTCGCGCACGAGGAAGCGGCCGTCCTTGATGTCGATGACGGCGTGGCTCGTGTAAATCCGGGTGATGCAGCCGACGCCCGTCAGCGGGAAGGAGCAGCGCTCCACGAGCTTGGGCTCGCCCTTCTTCGTCACGTGTTCGGTGATGACGATCACCTGCTTTGCGCCGTGGACCAGATCCATGGCGCCGCCGACGGCGGGAACGCCCTTCGAGCCGACACGCCAGTTGGCGAGGTCGCCGTTTTCGGCCACCTGATAGGCGCCAAGGATGGCGACGTCGAGATGACCGCCGCGGACCATGGCAAAGCTGTCGGCGTGATGGAAGAAGGCCGCGCCCGGCTTCAACGTCACGGCCTTCTTGCCGGCATTGATCAGATCCCAGTCCTCCTCACCTTCAGGCGGAGCCTCGCCGAAGTTCAGGATGCCGTTTTCCGTATGGAAGATCGCCTGCCGGCCGGGCGGCTGGAATTTCGCCACCATTTCCGGAAAGCCGATGCCGAGGTTCACGTAGGCGCCATCGGCGATATCCTGCGCCGCGCGCCAGGCGATCTGGGCGTTGGAAAGCTTGATGTCTTCTCGCGTGTCGAATGAGTGGTTATCGGGGGTCATACGTAGGCCACTCCGGCTCGGATGAGCTCTTCTTCCTGTTGCGGGTTCTGCACTTCAACGATGCCATCGACGAAGATGCCGGGTGTGACCACATGTTCGGGGTCGATGCCGCCAGCCGGCACGATCTTCGACACCTGCGCGATGGTCTTTGCGGCGGCCATGCACATCAGCGGGTTAAAATTGCGGCCCGCCTTGTTGTAGGTGAGGTTGCCGTAGGGGTCGCCGAGTTCGGCCTTGACGATGGCGAAATCGGCCTTGAGCCAGCGTTCCTGCACGTATGACCGTCCCTCGAATTCGGCGATGACCTTGCCCTCTGCGATTTCCGTGCCGAAGCCGGTCGGCGTGTAGAAGGCCGGGATGCCGGCGCCGCCGGCCCGGATGCGTTCGGCGAGCGTGCCCTGCGGCACCAGTTCGAGCTCGATCTCGCCGGCGAGATACTTGTCGGTGAAGGCGCGGGGGTCGGACGAACGCGGGAAGGAGCAGATCATCTTCTTCACCATGCCGGCGTCGATCATGGCGGCGATGCCGATCCGTCCGTTGCCGGCATTGTTGTTGATGACCGTGAGGTTCCTCGGTCCCTTGTCGATCAGGGCGTGGATCAGTTCGATCGGCGCGCCGGAGCCGCCAAATCCGCCGATCATGACGGTCGCGCCGTCGCCGATGCCGGATACGGCCTCGGCCAGACTTGCAATTGTCTTGTTCATCAAATCCTCCGTCCCGGCATGTCCTGTCTGCCGCCGGGAATGCTGGGCATTGAAATAATCCAATCGGAAACATGCGGCAATGATATATGTGCGATAATTGACATTTGTTCGTATATCGCACATAATGGGCATCAGATTGGAGATGTGATCGTGCGCGAAACGGATTTTATGGGAGGCTTTGCCAAGGGGCTGAGCATCATCGAAGCCTTTGGCGGCGATCAGCCGAGGCTGACGATTGCGGAAGCCGCCAAGCGCACGGGGCTCGACCGGGCCACGGCGCGCCGGTGTCTCCTGACGCTGTCGGGGCTCGGCTATGCCGACTATGACGGCAAGTTCTTCGCGCTGACGCCGAAGATCCTCCGGCTCGGGCAGGCCTATCTTTCCGCGACCCCGCTGCCGGCGATCGTCCAGCCGCATCTCGACCGGCTTGCCGAAAAGGCCGGGCAGAGCGCCTCCGTCTCGGTTCTCGACGGAACGGAAATCGTCTACGTGGCGCGCGCCTCGTTGAAAAAGATCATGTCGATCAGCCTGATGGCCGGGAGCCGAATGCCGGCATACTGTACCTCCATGGGGCGGGTGCTGCTTGCCGCGCTGCCGGAAGCAAAGGCGCGCGAAGTGCTCGAACATTCGAGCCTCGAGGCGCGCACGCCTTTGACGAAGACCAATTTCGATCAGATCATGGCGGAGCTGGCGACGATCCGGGCCAAGGGGCATGCAGTCATCGACCAGGAGCTCGAGCTCGGCCTTTGCTCGATTGCGGTGCCGCTCATCAATGCGCGGGGCGAGACGATCGCGGCGCTCAACATCGGCGCTGCATCAACCAGTGCACCGGCGGCAGACATGCCCGGCCTCTACCTGGAGCAACTCATCGAAACCCAGCAGGCGCTGCACCCGATCCTCCGCTAGCATGGGCCGAGGCCGGCCAGTTTCGCAAAAGCCAGTGACCCTAACCTTGCGTGACAATCGCCTGGCATGACGCCTTGCATGAAAGACTGACGACGCTGATCCCGAGGACTGCAATGATTGAAGTGCCCGTTTCCTATGGCGAACTGATCGACAAGATCACGATTCTCGAAATCAAGAGCGCCCGAATTGCCGACGACGGCAAGCTCGCCAATGTCCGCAAGGAACTGGCGTTACTCGAGGGAAAGCTCGGCGATACGGTCAATGTGCCGGCGGTTGCGGAAATCCGTGCGGCGCTTTTCGAGGTCAACGCGACGCTCTGGGACATCGAAGATGCGATCCGCGATTGTGAACATGCGGGCAATTTCGGCCCGGAATTCGTCAAGCTGGCGCGTGCCGTCTACGTTACCAACGACGAACGCGCAGAGCTGAAGCGAAAGATCAACATAGCCCTTGATTCTGCGATCATTGAGGAAAAATCCTATAAGCCCTACAAGGCTTAATGGAGATTGTGACCGCTTTGCCGGTCATGCGTAAGGTTTGGTGCGTCGGCCCGGTGTCGGCGGAATGGTATCGAAGGACGATTGCGGACGGTGGCGGTTCAAGGCGCCCTGCAGGATTGTGTAAAGCTGATCGGCGCCGGCAAGGCGGCCGACGCAGTGGCGAACCTTCAGGCGCTCGCCGAGGACCATCCGGACGATGCCGACGTTCATCATTATCTCGGCCTCGCTTTGCATCTCTCCGGTCGCTCGGCCGAGGGCATCGCGGTTCTGAAAAAGGCAGCCGAGCTCGAACCGGACAATGCCGCCATTCACCAGAACATGGTTCTGCCGTTTCTGGCCACCGGCGATGTTCAACAAGCGATTGCCGCCGGAGAGCGGTCGGTCGCACTTGCGCCGCGCAGCCTCGGCGCCCGCGTCAATTTCATTCTGGCGCTGACGCGCGGCGGCGACTGGCAGAAGGCGGCAGTCGCCTGCGAAGAGGCCTTGTCCGCCTTTGCCGACAATCCGACCCTGCTGACGCAGATGGGACATATCCTCCTGCAACTGGATCGCAGGGAAGAGGCCGAAGAGCACTTGCGCCGGGCGCTTGCCATCCGCCCCGAGGAGCATGAAGCAAGCTATAACCTCGGCGTGCTCCTGCAACGCCAGGGCAATGACGGCGAGGCCGTCGAGTATTACCGGCGCACATTGGATTCCGATCCGCGTCATCAGGGCGCGATCATCAACCGCGCCGTCTGCCTGCGCAATCTCGGCCGGGTGACGGATGCGTTGACGGCGCTGGAAAGCGCGCCGCTCAAGCCGGAGGACTTCCCTGCGCTTGCGTACAATATCGCCTGGACGAAGCTGCTGCTCGGCCGGTGGAGCGAGGCCTGGGCCGATTACGAGAAGCGCGTCGGCGTGTTGCCGCAGCCTGCGCGGGCGACCGTGTCGGACGCGCCGCTCTGGCGTGGCGAGGATCTGACGGGCAAGACGGTCGTCGTCCTGCACGAACAGGGGCTCGGAGACACCATCCAGTTCGTCCGCCTCTTGCCGCTGATCGGCGAGAAGGCCGAGAAAGTCATCTTCGTCTGCCAGCCGCAGTTGCATGCGTTGCTGAAGACCTTTCCGGCGTTTCGCGACAATTCCGAGCGGTTTGAATTGGTCGCAGACGGTGAGGCGCCGTTGCCGACGCATGATTATCACAAGCTACTAATGTCGCTTCCGGGTCTGCTCGGTCTGCAGCCGGATCAGCCGAATGGCGGTTTTCCGTATCTGTCCGCCGAGCCAGAGCGCAAGGACAAATGGGCGGCCTTTCCCGATCGTCCAGAAGGCACGGCAAGGCCGCTCAGGATCGGATTGTCGTGGCAGGGCAACCCGAATGCCGCCACCGAGCGCGGGCGGTCGGTGCCGCTGGAGGTGTTCGCGACGCTTGGAGCCCTCGGCGATGGCGTGGAGTTCATTTCGTTGCAGAAGGGGCCCGGTGCGGATCAGCCGGCGCCCGATGGCCTCAATCTGCTGAAACCCGGTCCCGATTTCGACGCCGGGTCGGACGCCTTTCTGGATACGGCCGGCCTCATCGCATCGCTTGATCTCGTCATCACCTCCGATACGGCCGTCGCACATCTGGCCGGCGCCATGGGGCGTCCCGTCTGGCTGCTGCTGATGGCCGCGCCCGACTGGCGCTGGGGTCTTTCTGGCGAGCTGACGGCCTGGTATCCGACCATGCGGTTGTTCCGGCAGCCGGAGCAGGGCGATTGGGCCGGCGTCATGGCGCGGGTCGCGACGGAGCTGAAGGGGCTTGTCGACGCGCCGCAGCCGATCGATCCGGACCCGGGTACGATCGCCCTGGAGCAGGCGATCGCCGTCAACAGGCGTGGCGACTTTACCGGCGCGGCGAAGCTCTACCGGCACATGATGGCGCGGCGTGGGCGGTCGGCCCAGCTTCTCAACCTGACGGCCATGGCGGAGTTGGAGGCGGGAGGACGGGCCCGCGAGGCGGCACTCGCCTGCCTGCCTCTGGCGCTGCACTCACTGGCGCTGGCGCCGGCCGTCACGGATTTCTGGAGCAATCTTTCCATCGCGCTCGACAGTGCCGGGTTTCACCGGGATTCGGAGCGGGCGCTGATCGTCGCGCTGAAGGTCGATCCGGCCCACATCCCTTCGCATCTCTCGCTCGTGCGTCGCGAAATCGCTGCCGGTCATCCCGATGGCGCGTTGTCGCGCGCCAAGGCGCTGCTGTCTCATCATCCGGACAATCTCGCGGTGCTTTCCGCCTATGCAAATGCCTGCACCGCGATCGACCGGCCGGAGGAGGCCGAACGGGCGCTCGCCAAGGCCTGCCGGCTGGCGCCAGCGGACAGCAAGCTGCTGGTCCAGTGGGGTGCGGCGCTTCTGGCGCTGGGCCGGTCCGATGAGGCCGCTAGGGCCTGGGAACGGGCGATCATCGCCGATCCCGCCAATTCCGATGCCTGGAACAATCTCGGCGTCCAGGAGCGCAGCCATGGTGAGCCGGACATTGCCGTCTGGTTCCAGCGCCAGGCGGTTGCGGCACGGCCCGGCAATGCGGAAGCCTGGTCGAATCTCGGCGTCAGCGAAATGGACGCGGGGCGGGAGGAGGAGGCCATCGCCTGCTTCCGCAAGGCAATCGAACTGCGTCCAGCTTACGCCGATCCGAAGATGGCGCTCGGCATGGCGCTGATGAACAATGGCGATCTCGCCGCCGGCCTGCCGCTTTACGAGGAGCGGCTGAACGTGGGCGCGCTCGGCCTTGGCGCGACCCGACCGAAGCTTGACGAATGGAAGGGCGAAGACCCGGCGGGCAAGAGCTTTCTTCTTTTGGCCGAGCAGGGTTTTGGCGACGCCTTCCAGTTCGTGCGTTATGCCGCGGTTCTCAAGGAACGGGGTGCGGCCAAGGTTTTCGTCGGTTGCCGGGGGAAGATCGCCGCGCTGATGGCCGGGGCCAAGGGCGTCGATGGCGTGGTGCGCGAAGGCGACCGGTTTCCGGCGACCGACTACTATGCCTTCATGATGAGCCTGCCGATGCTTTGCGGCACGCGCGTCGAGAGCATACCGAGCTATCCAAGTTATCTGACGGCGAACGATGAGCGGCAGACCCGCTGGGCGGAATGGCTGAACCGGAAGCCCGGTTTCCGCGTGGGGATCGTCTGGCAGGGCAATCCGGATCCGAAGGTCGATCGCGGCCGGAGTTTCCCGCTTTCGACGCTGGAGCCTTTGGCCGCGATCCCGGGCGTTCGGCTGATCGCGCTGCAGAAGGGGCCGGGCGAGGAACAGATCGCCGCGCTTTCCGGTCGTTTCGCAATAGACCAGCCGCCGGAGGATTTCGATAGCGGTCCGGATGCCTTTGCCGATACCGCGGCGATGATGATGAACCTCGACCTCATCGTCACATCGGACACGGCCACCGCCCATCTTGCCGGCGCGCTCGGCAAGCCCGTCTGGATCCTGTTGAAGGCGAAAGCCGAATGGCGGTTCCTGCGCGGCCGGTCGGATTCCCCCTGGTATCCCTCGGCACGGCTCTTCCGACAGGTCGCCGGCGAAACGCCGGGCTCACCATTTGCCGGAGCGGTCGGTCGCCTCGCCAGGGAGCTGGAAAAGCTGGTCCGCGGTGACCGCTCCGTTCTGTTTCGCACGCATGTCGAGCCGGAAGCGCCTCCGGCACCCACCAGCGAGCGCGAGCAGTTCGCGGCTGCCATTCGAGCCCATGTTGCCGGAAAGACGGAAGTGGCGCGAAAGGGCTATGCCGGGCTCTTGAGCAAGCCGAAGACCGAACCGGAAGCGCTGCATATGCTGGGCGCGATGGCGCTGGAGACGCAGAATTTCGCGCGCGCGCATCTCTTCTTCCTGAAGGCGCAGGAGAAGGGGCTGAAGACCCGCGAGTTTCGCACGAACTTCGCCATTGCGCTTCGCAATCTTGGCAAGGTTGCGGAGGCCGAGGCGATGCTGAGGGGATGCCTGGCCGAGAAGGAAACGGCGGAAGCGCAGATGACGCTCGGCAATCTGCTGCGCGATGACGGGCGCTTTTCCGAGGCGATCGCGGCCTATGAACGGGCGATCATTCTCAGGCCGGAAATCTCCAAGTCGCATCGGGGCCTCGCCAACGCGCTGAAGGATGTGGGGCGCACCGACGAGGCGATCGATGCGTTCAACAAGGCGCTGGCTTTGGCGCCGGGCGATACGGAGACGCTGATCGACCGGGCGCATGCCTATCTGCAGAAAGGCAATCTGCCGGCTGGCTTCAAGGATTACGAGCACCGCTTCTTCGGCCTCGAGATGAAGGACCGGAAACTGGCGATCCCGCGCTGGCGGGGCGAGCCGATCGGCGACAAGGTTTTGTTCGTCCACGGCGAACAGGGATTCGGCGACCAGATCCAGTTTGCCCGTTTCGTGGTGCAAGCTGCCACAATGGCCGGACACGTCGTCCTTGAACTTCGCGATCCGCTGATCCCGCTGTTTCGCGCGCTGCCGGGCACGGAAAACGTTATCATCACGCGTCAGGGTATCGATCCTGTGCCGATCGCGGATTTCGAAATTCCGATGCTCAGCCTGCCGCTGGTGTTTGGCACGACCCTGGAAACCCTGCCGCGGCCGGTGCCCTTTGCGGTCGATCAGGCTGCTGTCGAGACCTGGCGCGCAACGTTTGGCGGCAAGGGCAAGTTCCGCGTCGGTCTCGTCTGGCAGGGCAATCCGAATGCGCGCGCCGACAATGGCCGCTCGCCGCCGCTGAAAAGCCTGGCGCCTCTCTTCGATCTTCCGGACATGCATTTCGTGGCTCTGCAGTTTCGCGATGGCCTCGACCAGTTGCGTGACGTGCCGTTTGCCGATCGCATCGAGGTGCCGGGCGAGGCGCTCGGCGATTTTGCCAGCACGGCAGCGGCGATGCAGGCTCTGGATCTCGTCATTTCCTCCTGCACCTCGTCGCTGCACCTTGCCGCGACGCAGGGCCTGCCGACCTTCGGGCTGTTGAAATACAATTCCGACTGGCGCTGGATGCGTGACCGGTCGGACAGCCCCTGGTACCCGAAACTCAGGCTCATTCGCCAGCCGAAGATGGGTGACTGGGACAGCGTCGCGGAAAAGGCGGCGACCGCGCTGAAGAGCTTCGCGGAGTGGCGCCGATGACGGGCGGCGAAGATGATGGTGCCATGTTGAAGCGTGCCTTCGATCTGCACACGGCCGGCGATTTCGCGGCGGCGCTTGCGATTTATGAACAACTGCTTGAAGAGGCGCCGAACCATCCCGACGCGCTGCGGCTTGCCGCTTCGGCAAAGCGCTCCGCCGGCGATCTTGCCGGCGCGCTGGTACTTTTCGAAAGGTTGACGGCAGAAGAGACCGTACAGGCGGAAGTCTGGTTCAACTACGGCAATGCGCTTGCGGACGCCGGGCGGTTTGCGGATTCGATAGCCGCCTATCAAAAGGCGATTGACGGCGGCAATAGGACGGCGGAGGTCTACGCCAATCTCGGGATTGCCGAGGTGGGCGGCGGCAATCATCACGCGGCCATCGCCGCCTATCATACCGCGCTCGGTCTTGACCCGCGCCACAAGACGGCCATGCACAATCTCGGCAACGCGCTGGTCGAAGCCGGGGATCTCGACGGCGCCATCGACATGTTGCGGCGGACGGTCGCCGTCTATCCTGATCTTGCCGAGGCACGCTACAATCTTGCGCTGGCGTTGCTTCGGGCCGGCGATTTTGCCGCCGGCTTCCGCCACTACGAGTGGCGCTGGCGGACGGAGAAGTTTCCCGCACGACCGCGACATACGGAAGTCGCCGACTGGGGCGGACGGCCCTATCCCGGCAAGACGCTGCTCGTGCATGCGGAGCAGGGGCTCGGCGATACCATCCAGTTCGCGAAGCTGCTACCGCTGGCCCGCTCGCTCGGCGGCCGGCTGGTCCTGCAGGTTCCGGACAAGCTGGTGAGGCTGCTTTCCCGCCTGCAGGGTTTCGACAGCATCGTCGGCGACAGCGAGGATCCCGGATCCTTCGACCTGCAATCGCCGCTTCTCGGCCTGCCGCAACGGCTGCAGCTGACGCCGGGCAGCATACCGGTCGCCCGGTCGCACCTGACGGTCGAACCGGAGCGTATCCTTCACTGGCGCAAGGCGTTGCGGCTCGAGGGCGGCGCAAAGGCGATCGGCCTTGTCTGGAAAGGCAATCCGAACTCACCGGTCGAGCGCGGCCGCAGCCTTGCCGGACCACGTGAGCTGGCGCCCTTTGCCGCTCTAACGGATGTCCGGCTGATCGCTCTGCAGAAGCTGGCGGCGGGCATGCTGGAGCGGGCCGATACGCCGTCGGGCTGGAAGGTCGGCGGACTGGATTTCGTCCTGGAGCATCCGGGTCCGGACTTCGATGCGGGAGCGGACGCCTTCATCGACACCGCCGGCATCATGGCCAATCTTGGCGGGGTCGTGTCGGTCTGTACTGCGCCGCTGCACCTTGCCGGAGCACTCGGCGTGCCGAGTGTAGCGCTTTTGAAAACGGCGGCCGACTGGCGCTGGATGACAGAGCGGACCGATACGCCCTGGTATCCTTCCATGACGCTCTGCCGGCAGACACGGTCGGGCGATTTCGGCCCGGCGATCGCCGCTGCCGTTGACGTGGTCTCGGGCTGGCTTTCAGTTCAGAGATAGCCGCTGACGATCGCCTTCATCTGGTCGGCCGTGCGCGACCAGGAATAGCCGGCGAGCTTGGCCGCGCCGCGATCGCCGCGCCTGCGGGCATCCGCGCGATCGCGATAGGCGCGCTCCAGCATCTCGTCGATCTCGTCCACATCGCTTTCGCCCCAGCCGGCGACCGAGCCGACGCCGGCGCCGCTGCCGTCCACCGGTGTCTGCTTTTCCAGCGCATAGCAGTTGTTGCCGTCGATCAGATCGAGATGGCCGGTATTGGCCGACAGGATCGCCGGCACGCCGCAGGCCATGGCCTCCATGGCGACGAGGTTGGTGCCACCTTCCGAACGGTTGGGGAACACCGCGACGTCCATCTCGCGGAGCACCGGCGCCATCAGCGCGTTGGGGATGGCGCCAAGGTCGAGGAACTGGTTGCGGGCAATGCCATTCGTCTCCGCCCATGCGGCCTGGTCGACCTTGCCTTCCGCGGTAAACGGCAAGGGCGCGGTCATGCCGCTTTCGTCCAGGCTCTTTGCCAGCTGCGGCCACGGACTGTGCCAGGCCGCCGCCAAAAGCGCGTCGGGATGGCGCTTGGCAAAGCGGGTAAAGGCCGCGACCACGAGGTCCTGGCCCTTGCGCCGTTCCAGCTTGCCGCCGGTGAAAACGAGGAAGCGATCCTTCAGAACGCCTTGCTTTTGCGCGGGATGGAACAGCGTCTGGTCGATGCCCTGGATGACAGTCTTCACGTTGGTCAGCCCGTAGGCGCGCAGAATCCGTTCGTTCCAGGTCGAGCCTGTGACGATCAGCGGAAAGGACCGGGCGCGCTCAAGGACGTCCTCGGACAGTTGCGGCACTTCGAAGAAGACGACACCGAGGTTCGGCGCGCCCTGCAGCATCACGCCATGGGCGCCGGGCATCGTCTGGAAATCGTTGCCGAGCCCGACCAGGACGGGCGCGTTGACGCTGGTCGGCTTGCCGGCGCGCTCTTCCAGCCGTTTGACGAAGTCGAGCGAGGCCTTGAAAAACGGGGAGAGCGCCTGCTGGCGCAGCGGATCAACGGCGATCTGGTCGCCCCGGAGCGGCAGGGAGCAGACTGGTTCGAAATCGGCATCGGCCGACCAGTTGAGGGCGAGGTTGAGGCCGTAGATTCCCCAGCCGAAGAAGCTGGAAATGCCCCAGTGAATGATGACCGGTTTTCTCATCGGCTCCCGAAAATGCTGTCCGCTTGTCCGTCCTTATCCAGCGCCAATGTTGCGTGGCGCTGACGTGCCGAGGCGAAGTTCAGCCAGCCCGCAAAATCAGCCGTGAATCCAGCATCGCGAAAGCTTCCACACATAGGGTCTAACCTGAATGGGCAGGATGCCCTCTCTCTTTTTCCTGTTTTCCTGCCGGAAGACGCCAAGAGGTAGTCCAGAATGAGTGAGACGGATCGGGATCCGACAGCAGAGCGTTCGGTGAGTTCCCCCTTCAAGGCACTGGTGCTGGCCGGACGCAAGCTGGGCCTGTCGCTTTCGCTTGAACAGATCCAGCGCGACTTTTCCGATTCCGGACGAGTGCCGGACCTTCCGGTTCTGGCCGAGATCGCCAAGGAACACGGCATGAAGAGCCGGGCGCTGAAGGTGACTTGGCGCGTGCTCAGCCAGCTCGACCAGAGCATTTCGGCGATCATCTGCCTGCGCGACGGCACGCTTCTCGTCTTCGATCAGTATCTCAACGATCCGGTCACGCCGCAGGTGGTGCTGCGCGATCCCGGCGATCCAGTCCATGGCAAGGTCGCGGTCGACCAGCTGCGCCTGGAACAGGTCTGGGACGGCAGCGTCGTGCTGTTCAAGAAGGCGCCGGTCCTCCACCATTTCGACGAGGAAGATCCGGAGGAGTTCAACTTTGCCTGGATGACGCGCCAGGTCTTCAAGGAGCGCCGGCTGTTCAGGGACATCCTGATTGCCGCCATGTCGCTCGGCGTGCTGTCGCTGGTGCCGTCGATCCTCTATCTGGTCGTCATCGACAAGGTTCTCGTCCATCACCGCATCTCGACCCTGATGATGATGGTGATCGCGATTGCCGTCGTGCTCGTCTTCGACATGGCGCTCAGCTACCTCAAGCGGATGATGTCGGCGGTCGCCACCGCGCGCATCGACGTCCGGCTGAACCTCTACATCTTCAATCGCCTGTCGCGCCTGCCGATCGAATTCTTCGAACAGAATCCGACCGGCGAGATCGTCTACCGGTTGGGCGAAGCCAAGCGCGTGCGCGCCTTCATCACCGGCCAGCTGTTCGGCACGATGCTCGATCTCCTGTCGCTGGTCGTGCTGATCCCGGCCATGTTCCTGCTTTCGCCGGTGCTGTCCTTCTGGGTGCTCGGCATCGCCTCAATGATGTCGCTGGTGCTGGTCATCTACATGGGGCCGATCCGCAAGGCCTATGCGCGGGTGATGAAGTCCGAACACCAGCGCACCTCGATGCTGATCGAGACGATCAACGGCATCCGCACGATCAAGTCGATGGCGCTGGAAGGCCGCAAGCGGCGCGAATGGGACCAGAAGGTCGCCGAATCCGTCCGTGCACAGACCGAACTCCTGAACCTCGCCAACCAGCCGCAGACCCTTTTGGCGCCGCTCGAAAAGCTGATCTACGCCGGATCGCTGTGCATCGGCGCCTATATTGCGATCTCCTCCGACAGCGCGGTGATGACCGGCACGCTCGTGGCCTTCACCATGGTCGCACAGCGGGCCACCCAGCCGATCGTGCAGCTGGCGGCGCTCATGCAGCCGCTGGAAGAGGCCCGCGCTGCATTGAGGCAGGTCGGATCGGTCATCAACCATCCGGCTGAACGCGGTTCAGGCAGCGGCGTGCGTCCGGTGCTGAAAGGCGAGATCGAATTCGAGGACGTGCGGTTCACCTATGCCGGCGGTTCGCAGCCGGCGCTCGACCAGATCAGCTTCCGTGTGAAGCCGGGTGAAGTCGTCGGCATCATGGGCCGCAGCGGCTCGGGCAAGACGACGGTGACGCGGCTCCTGCAGGGCCTGCATTCGAATTACGGCGGTCTTATCCGCATGGACGGCGTCGAGCTGAAGGAAATCGACCTCTATCACCTGCGTTCCAATATCGGCGTGGTGCTGCAGGAAAGCTTCATGTTCAAGGGCTCGATCCGCGACAACATCACCGCGGGCAAGCCGGATGCGCTGCCGGAAGAGATGATTGCCGCAGCACAGCTTGCCGGCGCGGACGAGTTCATCGAGCGGCTGCCGCGTGGGTACGACACCATGCTGGAAGAAGGTGCGACCAACCTTTCCGGCGGCCAGCGTCAGCGTCTGGCGATCGCCCGGGCGCTGATCTCCAACCCGCCCATTCTCGTCTTCGACGAGGCGACCAGCGCGCTCGACCCCGACAGCGAGGCGATCATCATGGGCAATCTCAACGAGATCGCCCGGGGCCGCACGGTCCTGATGATTTCCCACCGTCTGTCTTCGCTCGTCAACTGCGACCAGATCCTGATGTTCGAACGCGGACGGTTGAGGGATGCGGGCCTGCATGGCGATCTGATGAAGCGGTCCCCCGACTACCGGTATCTGTGGAACCAGCAGAACCGCCACATGATGATGGATGCAAAGAGCAATGTTCAAGGCCTTAACGCTGTTGCCTGACGATGCCGATGCGTCGCAGAATGCGGCCTCGGAGTTCATATCGGACAGTGCGGAAATCCTGAACGCAGCCATTCCCAAGGCTGCGCGGATGACCGTGACCGTCGTCGCGGCCTTTGTCGGCGTCGCCATTCTGTTGTCGATCCTCATCCCGATCGAGCGCGTCGTGTCGTCGACCGGCCGGATCATTTCGGAAGCGCCGCATGTCGTCATCCAGCCGATCGAAACGTCGATCGTCCGGGAAATCCATGTGCGCGAAGGCCAGCGGGTCAACAAGGGTGAAATCCTTGCCACCCTCGATCCGACCTTTTCTGAAGCCGATGCCACCTCGTGGCGGCGCCAGGTCGGTGCGCTGAAGGCGGAAATCGAGCGGCTTTACGACGAAGTCGACGGACGTCCCTACCAGCCGCTCGGCAACGACCTCTTCACCGAACTGCAGCAGCGCTACTACAGCGCCCGCAAGTCGCAATACGATTCGGCCATCACCAACCTGAATGGCAAGGTGGCGGCGATCGAAGCGCTGCGCACCCAGCTTTCCTCCGAGCTGCATCTATTCGGCCAGCGGCTGGATATCCTCAAGCAGACGGAGGAGATGAAGGCATCGCTGGTTGAGCGGCAGGCGATCAGCAAGATGGAATTGCTGCAGGTCTCGGACAACCGGCTGGAACTGGAGCGGCAGATCGCCGAACTGCAGGGCCAGCTGTCGACCAGCGCCAATGATCTCGAAAGCGCCAAGGCGGCGCGGGACAATTATGTCCAGCAATGGCGTTCAGACGCCATGCAGCAGCTCGTCAAGCAGCAGGGCGAGCTGAATTCCGCCATGGAACAGCTCTCCAAGGCAGACAAGCGGCATGAGCTGATCGAGATGCGCGCGCCTCAGGATGCGATCGTGCTGCAGGTTGGCGACATATCCGTCGGCGCAGTCGTCCAGACGGCGCAGAAGATGTTCATCCTCGTCCCGGCGGATGCAAAGCTCGAAGTCGAGGCCGAGATCTCGACTTTGGAACAGGGTTTCGTCCATCCCGGCCAGGAAGTGGAAGTGAAGCTCGACGCCTGGCCGTTTGCCAAGTACGGCGGACTGAAGGGAACCGTCCGTTCGCTGTCGGCCGACAGCGTCACCATCGGCAAGAACAACGACAGCAACGGCAAGGCCGTCTACCTGGCCAAGATCGACCTCGACAGCCCGAACCTCGATTCGAAGCCGGCCGGCTACGGGCTCGTTCCGGGCATGACGCTGACCTCCGACATCGTCGTCGGCAAGAGAACGCTTGCGGGCTATCTGTTCGAGCGCGCAAGCCCTGCATTGACTGAAGGAATGCGAGAACCATGATGGATCTTTTCACGCGGAAGATGACCTTCCTCGACAATTTCATGTTCAAGCGCGCATGCAAGCACATTCGCAACGGCGAACTCGTGCAGGGTGCACGGCTTTTGAACCGGATCGGCTCGCATGGGCATCGCGACGCGGCTTACGAACTGGCCAAGCTCTACGAGAGCGGCAAGGGCGTGATCGCCGATATCGGCCGCGCCCGCCATTGGGCTCGACAGGCGGCGGATGCCGGGCATGCACGCGCCATGGTGCGGCTGGCAAAGCTCTATCTCATCCAGCCGAATGTTCCGGCCTACAAGGGCGCGGCGGCGAACCTGCTGCAGTCGGAACTGGAAGATCTCGAAGCGCGTCCGACCGAAGCGCGGCTCTACGCCACGCGCGCGGCCATGGCCGGCAGCATCGAGGGCATGGCCCTTGCCGGCTATCTCTGCGCCTCCGGCATCGGCGGCGAGGTCGATTATCGCACGGCCTGGATCATGTATTCCAAGGCTGCAGATGCCGGCAATGTCGAGGCCAATCTCGGCATCGGCACGCTGATCGCCAGCGGCAAGGTCGGCAATCCGGATTACGAGAAGGCCGAACGGCATCTGAAATTGGCCGCCGACGCCGGCAACATGACGGCGCGCCACTATCTGGCCGTCCTGATGCTGCAGGGCCACAGCAAGGAAGGCGACGTGCAGGCGGGACTGCGCATTCTTGTTGCCTCGGCGATGAAGGGGCATCAGGTCTCGATCGAGGAACTCGCCAAATACTATCTCGATCCCGAGCACAAGGACCGGGACCGGCAGATGGGCATGCGCTGGCTGGTCTCGCTCGGCCGCATGGGCCATCACCGCGCCTGCCGCGAACTGGTGCAGCGCTATTCCAAGGGCGTCGATGTGGCGCCCGATCCCTTCGAGGCGATCGCCTGGCTGGAGAAGGGCGCGGAAGCCGGCGACGTCGCGGCGCAGTTCCAGTTGGCGATCCAGTATACACTCGGCCGGCTGACACCGCTCGACAATGCCCGGGCCCGCCAGTGGTTCAAGAAGGCGGCGCAGAAGGGTCACACGATCGCGATGGTCAATCTCGGCCGGTTCATGATGAGCGGCACGGGCGGATCCGTCGATATCAAGGGCGCCCGCGAGTGGCTGGAAAAGGCTTATGAAATGGGCGAACAGGCCGTCTTCCCGGCGCTCGGGGAGCTTTATGCCTTCAAGTCCGATCCGCCGGATTACGAAGCCGCCCGGCTGGTCCTGTCCCGCGGCGCGCAGAGCGGTGACGCCCTTTCCCGCCAGCTGCTGGCCAAGCTCGATGCCGTGCTGAAAGAGCGCGCCGCTTGAGACCGGCCGGAAGCCAAGCTCATTCCGTTGCAAAGGCCCGCTTTACCGCGGGCCTTCTTGCTTGAGGGAACCGGCATGCCTACATGGCGTTGATCAACCGAGGTGACTCGGTGAAACAGGAGACGGACCATGATCCTCGAGGCGGCCAGGCTGGGCCTTGTCAATCTGCTCGCATCCGAGACGCGCGGCGTCTTCTGGAAGGTGCTGGGGCTGACGGTGCTTGTGCTCGCGGCCCTGTGGCTTGCGGTGCGCGAGAGCTTCATGGCCTATGCGCTGCCCTGGATCGAAAGCTTCCTGCCGGGAATTCCCGACTGGGCCGGCTGGCTGGCCTTCGTGTTCGGCATTCTGGCGAGCGTCGGTCTCGCCCTGTCGCTTGCCCTGCTGATTTCGCCGGTCACAGCGCTGATCGCCGGCCTGTTTCTCGACGATGTCGCGGAGGTGGTCGAACAGCGCGATTATCCCACCGACACGCCGGGCACGGCAATGCCACTCGGCGATGCGATCCTCAGTTCGATCAAGTTCCTCGGCATCGTCATTCTCGGAAACCTGTTCGCGCTGATGATGCTGTTCATTCCGGGCGTCAACCTGATCGCCTTCTTCCTCGTCAATGGTTATCTGCTGGGGCGGGAGTATTTCGAATTCGCGGCGACGCGTTTCCGGACCCATGCGGAGGCCCGGCAGTTTCGGGCAAAGCACGGGTCGACCGTCTTCCTTGGCGGCCTGCTGATTGCCGCCTTCCTGGCCGTGCCGATCGTCAACCTGCTGACGCCGCTGTTTGCCGCCGGCATGATGGTACACCTGCACAAGATGCTGAGCCGCAAGGACCCGACGTTCCCGGCGATCACTCGATAATCTGGCTGGGCAGCTCGACAAGCGGCGCGGGAATATCGCAGGTCTTTTCCGGCGACTTGCAGATGTCAGCAATGACGCAGCGCTCGCATTCGGGCTTGCGGGCCTTGCAACAGTAACGGCCATGCAGGATCAGCCAGTGGTGGGCGTGGAAGAGGTATTCCTTCGGAATGATCTTTTCCAGGACGTCCTCCACCTGGTCGGGCGTCTTGCCCGGTGCCAGCTTGATCCGGTTGGCGATCCTCAGGATATGCGTGTCGACGGCGATGGTCGGAATGCCGAATGCCATGGACATGACCACATTGGCGGTTTTTCGGCCGACGCCCGGCAATGTGACCAGCTCTTCGCGTGTCTTCGGCACTTCGCCGCCGAAGTCGTCGATCAGCTTTCGTGACAGGGCAATGACGTTCTTCGCCTTGTTGCGGAAAAGGCCGATTGTCTTGATGTAGCCGATCAGTCGCTCCTCGCCGAGGTCGAGCATCTTCTGCGGCGTGTCGGCGACCTTGAACAGTTCCTTCGTCGCCTTGTTGACGCCGACGTCGGTTGCTTGCGCCGAGAGCGCGACGGCGACGACGAGGGTGAAAGGATTGACGTGGGCAAGTTCGCCCTTCGGCTCCGGCCGCTGGATGGAAAACCGGCGGAAAATCTCCTCGAGTTCGGCGCGGGAATAGGCCGTCAGCCGGCGTCGCGGCTTTGTTACCTTGCGTGCCGTTGACTTTTGGGTCGCTTGGGTGCTGGATTTGGGAGACGATTTTGCCATGAATCCTCTATAGTCAGCCCCGACGATGGAAAGCAACGCGGAAAATGTGAACGAACAGCCGGTCTTCGCGGCCGTGCTCATGCCTTATCGCTCGCTTGGCGGCAAAGGGTTCAGGGTGCTCCTGACCCTGACATTCGCCATGCTGGCGCTGCAGGCGGCTCTCTTCATGACGACCGGTGCCTGGCCGGTGGTGATGTTCTGCGGGCTCGATTTTCTGCTGCTCTACGGCGCCTTCTGGCTGAGCTACCGTTCCGGCCGGGCGCGCGAGGAAGTCAGCGTATCGCACACCGACCTGTCGATCCGCAAGTTCTCGCCGTCGGGACGGATTCGGGCCCAGTATCGCTTCAATCCGTTCTGGGCGAAGTTCCGTGTCCATCGGCACGAGGAGTTCGGCATCCTCTCCATGCATGTCAGCGGCGAGGGACGGGCGACCGATATCGGTTCGTGCCTCAATCCGGAAGACCGGGAAAGTTTCGCCAAGGCTTTCAAGGGAGCGCTGGCGACCGTGAAGCGCCGGCTTTGACAGCATTCCCTCACCGCAGGAAACGGGTGGTTTGCGGCCCGTTGTCGTGGTCTGATCGGGAACGATCAGGAGATTTGCCATGAGCATGAAGATTGCGACCGCGCACGACATCACCCCCGACGGAACAGATTACGAGACCGTCTGCCGCGTCATCGAGATGCTGACCGAGGAGTACCAGGAGCAGCCGTCGCTGGAAGCGATCGCGGCCCGCCTAAGGCAGTCGCCGACCCAATTGCAGAAGACGTTCACGCGCTGGGCGGGGCTGTCGCCGAAAGCCTTTCTGCAGGCGGTCACCCTCGACCATGCCAAGCGGCTGCTCGGCGATGAGGGCATGCCGCTTCTCGAAACCTCGATCGAGCTCGGCCTGTCCGGACCGGGGCGGCTGCACGACCTTTTCGTCACGCATGAGGCGATGTCGCCCGGCGAATGGAAGGCGAAGGGCGACGGCCTGGTGATGCGCTACGGTTTTCACCCGTCGCCGTTCGGCCTGGCGCTGATATTTGTAACCAGTCGCGGGCTGGCCGGTCTGGCATTTGCCGATGCCGGTCAGGAAAGGGCTTCCTTCGATGACATGGCGCGCCGTTGGCCGAATGCCCGGTTTGTCGAGGATTCTAGCGCGACGGCGCCCTATGCGGCGCGTGTCTTCAATCCATCGGCCTGGACGGGCGAGCAGCCGCTGCGCGTGGTGCTGATCGGAACGGATTTTCAGATCCGCGTCTGGGAGAGCCTGTTGAAGATTCCTTTCGGCAGGGCCGTCACCTACAAGGATGTCGCCGGCGACATCGGCCAGCCCAAGGCATCACGGGCCGTCGGAGCCGCAATCGGCCGCAATCCGATCTCCTTCGTCGTTCCCTGCCACCGGGCGCTCGGAAAGGGCGGGACATTGACCGGCTATCATTGGGGGCTGACCCGCAAGCGGGCGATCCTCGGCTGGGAGGCGGCCCAGTCCGAAGCCGTCTGACGGTCAGGCTGCTTCGTCTTTTTCCGCCAGCGCCAGAAGGCCGCGTGCTGCTGCCTCGTCGGTCACCAGCGTATTGCAGCCGATCCGCTTGATGGTGGCGCGGATCGCCTGGGCACGTCTGGCGCCGCCCGAGGCGAGGACGACATGCCTTGCCTTGCGGATGCTGTCGAGACCGACGGCCATGACGCGGCGGTTCAGCGGGTGGTCGATCGAGTTGCCCTCGGCGTCGAGGAAGTTGAACATCGTGTCGCAGACGCAGCCGGCGGCGATCAGCTCCTCGCGGTCCTTCTCGGTGATGAAGCGCTCGGACTGCGAGGTCGAATGCGGGCCGATGTCACCGCAACTGACGATGGCGAGGTCGAGCTCCTCGGCGAGCCGGTAGATTTCGGCGAGCCCGCATTCCTCAATGAGGCTGCGGCGGGTTTCGGCCGAATCGACCAGCAAAGGCGAGAGGAACATGTAGCATTCGGCGCCGAGCTGGCTGGCGAGCTGCCACGTGTAGTCGATCGGATTGTTGAGGTGGACGGCAACGACACCACCGAGCAGCGAGACGACGCGGCAGTTTTCCCGGCGCGGCGGATGGAAGCTCGCCAGCGAGGCCGTCATCGTGCGGCCCCAGCCGGTGCCGATAGTGCAGTTGTCGGTGATCACTTCCGAGAGAAACTGGCCGAGCGCAAGGCCGACATTCTTGGCGATGGCATCGGCGCTCGCCTTGGCCGGAGACGGAACCACGAGGGCTTCGTCGAGGCCATAGAGGCGCTCCAATTTGATGGCGAGCTCGACGCAGTCGTCGACGCCTTCCTTGATCCAGATCTGCACCTCGCCGCGCTTGACCGCTTCGTCGAGCATTCGGATGACCGTGGTGCGGCTGATGGAGAGCTGGTCGGCGACTTCCTTCTGGGTCATGCCCTGGTTGTAGTAGAGCCACGCGGCGCGCAGCCGCAGGGATCCCGTTTCGGTATAGGCCTGATGGGTGCCGCGCCTCAGTTTGACCACGTTGCGGGTTCCTTTTTCATATGCCGCCGCGGGCGAGCCGCGAAGTTTCCGGGATAATCGTTCTTTTGCGACTTATGTCAACATGGATGGACAAATGTCGCTTGACTTTCTCATCCCCTCGCGGTGATAGTCCGGCCTATCGCAGGCAGCCGTCGCTTCTTCGCCCTTGTCTCGTCCGTTCGAGGCATTAGCTATTGGGTAGAGACGGCGCGAACAGGAAGAGAGAGATTATGGCATCCAAGCTAGAACAACTGCGCGCAATGACGACGGTGGTAGCGGATACCGGCGACTTTGAAGCCGTGGCCCGCCTGCAGCCTGTCGATTGCACAACCAATCCGACCCTGGTCCTGAAGGCGCTTTCGACGCCGGCCTTCGCCGAGACGCTGGCCGAGGCCGTCAGCTGGGGCAAGAAGCAGGGCGGTCAGGACGAAGCCGTGGTTGCGGCCGTCGCCGATCGCCTCGCCATCTCCGTCGGCGCGAAGCTCGTCGAACTGGTTCCCGGCCGCGTCTCGACGGAAGTCGACGCCGATCTTTCCTTCGACACCGAAGGTTCGATCGCCAAGGCACGCCAGATCATCGCGGCTTACAAGGAACGCGGCATCGAGAAGGACCGCATCCTGATCAAGCTCGCATCCACCTGGGAGGGTATACGCGCGGCGGAAATCCTGCAGAAGGAAGGCATCGATTGCAATCTGACGTTGCTTTTCTCCAAGGCCCAAGCGATTGCCTGCGCCGAAGCGAAGGTGTTCCTGATTTCGCCTTTCGTCGGCCGTATCCTTGACTGGTACAAGAAGTCGACGGGCAAGGAATACACCTCAGAGACCGATCCGGGCGTTGTTTCCGTCAAGGCGATCTACAATTACTACAAGGCGAACGGCATCGATACCATCGTCATGGGCGCTTCGTTCCGCAACACCGGCGAGATCGAGGCACTGGCAGGTTGCGACCGCCTGACGATCAGCCCGCAGCTGATGGACGAACTGGCGGCCGACAACGGCAAGCTGGAGAAGGTCCTGTCGGCTTCCGACGCCAAGGACGATCCGCTCGTTTCGCTGGACGAGAAGGCATTCCGCTGGATGATGAACGAAGATGCGATGGCGACCGAAAAGCTTGCCGAGGGCATTCGTTCCTTCGCCAAGGATCTCGGTTCGCTGCGTGACATCGTCCGCAAGGAACTGCAGGCCGCTGCCGCCTGACAGGCAGTCCGATCGACGAATTCTGAAGAGGCCGGGCGTTCTGCGCACCGGCCTTTTTGCTGCCGGCACGACGCTGGCGTCCGCCGCAATTGGCCGGGAAAAGTCTTTATCGACGGATTGCGCCGGTTAATCTTGCGGCAACCAATCCCTTCAACGCCTCCTTAAGCATTCGGAAACACCAAACGGCTACGGTGGATTATCCATTTTTGCGCGTTGGAGTGGAGTTTGATGACGGAGCAGCTGGCGTGAAAGCCATCCTGCGCATTTTCCGGATTCCCCGGAAGGTTCTCTTCATCATCGGAGGCCTAGGGCTTCTCGGTGGTGTCGCGAGCGCGGCTGCCTATGTCTATCTCCACCAGGAACTCATCTTCGGCCCGTCGGAAGAGACGCTGAACGGGCTTGCCTGCACCCCCGTCAAGACCTTCAACATCAAGCAGGACGACCGCTACTGGATCCGCGCCTTCATCAAGACGGCGCCGACCGACGGGCCGATGCGCGTCAAGACGGCGCTGAGGGTTGCCAAGGCCATCAATGAGGAGAAACAGCCCGACCTCGTGCAGGTGGTCGTACTCGACGAGCATGGTCCCGAACAGCGGGCCGACATGCGCGGCCGTGCCGTCGGCGCGGACGTCGTGTTCATCGCACATCCCGAAAAGATCCCCGATTACAACGCGCAAGGGGGCTTCACGGCGAAGTATATCGATGGATCGGCGAATGCAGACGGCGATTTCTATGGCAACAAGGTGGTGGTGCCGAAGGATGAAATCGACAAGATAACCGCCCTCTTCGACAAGGTCGAAGGCTGTGTCGATCCGGAAGAGGCGAACAAGAAGTCCGGAAGCGGTGGACATGGTGCCGCGCCTGCCGCCGATCATGGCGGTGGCAAGACGGAAGGCGGTCACGGCGAAAGCGCGCCGGAAGGCGAGGGCCACGGTTCCGACCAGAAGAACGGTGGCGGCCATGGCGGCGGCGATTCCGAAACGCCTGTCGCGTCAGCCGAAGAGCCATCCTTCTTCTCGAAGATGCTGAGCATGGTCGGCTTCGGTTCCGATGGCCAGGCCGATGGTGGTCACGGCGAGGCCAAGGACGCTGTCGCCAGCAATGGCGTCGAAGGCGGGGGTCACGGAAATACCGCTGCAGGGGATCGCACGACAGCGGCGGACGCCGGAGCAGGCCACGATGCGGCGCCAGCCGATCATGGCGAGGCCGCTGCCAGCGACAGCGCGGCCGGCGAAGGCCATGGTGAGTCGAATTCAGGCGGGCATGGGTCCGCCGATGCGCCGGTCGTCGCGCATGGTGAGACCGACGGCCATGGAAATGCACCCATCGAGAACGCCGATGCTGGCCATGGTAGCGGCGATGCGGCAGCGGGACATGAGACTGTGGCGGTTGGCAACGGCGACCATGGTGAACCCGCAGCGCACGCAGTCGTCGCAGAGGAAGCGCCGGCGGATGCGGTACATGTCCCCGTCATCCAGGAGGCCGGACATGCTTCGGCCGTCGTGGAAGAGGTCGGACACGATCCGCAACCGGTGACGACACATGCCGAGGCTGTCGCCGAGGGCAGCAGTCACGCAGCTGCACCGGCAATCGATGCCGAGGCGGTGACCGGTGCGGCCGGTATCGGCGAAGATCCGCATGGTTCGGCCGAAAGGCCGATCGTGAAACAGACCCCGGAGGAAGAAGGAGGAGCTCACGACCAGGCCGGCCATTGATCCCCACGCCATTTCAACGCGCAGGCGAACGGATCGACAGGGCGGCTTCAGAAACGAAGAACGGGACGGAGGGATACCGTCCCGTTCTTTTCAGTGAATTGAAACTCGCCTGGCTCAGTCGGCCTTCTGGCGACGGGCGGGGAAGAGGATGACGTCGCGGATCGACGGGGCATCGGTCAGGAGCATGATCAGACGATCGATGCCGATGCCGAGGCCGCCGGCAGGCGGCATGCCCTGATCGATGGCGTCGAGGAATTCGTCGTCGAGCTGCTTTTCCTTCTCGCCGCGGGCATGGGCCTGCTCGAGCTGTTCGACCATGCGCCGACGCTGCTCTTCCGGGTCGTTGAGCTCGGAGAAGGCGTTGCCGAGTTCCCATGCGTTGCAATAGGTCTCGAAACGTTCGACGAGGCGCGGTTCGCCGGGAACTTCCTTCGCGAAGGGCGAGATGTCCTTCGGGAAGTGGGTGACGTGGGACGGCTGAATGAGCGTGCCTTCGACCTTCTCCTCGAAGATGAAGGCGAGGCATTCGCCCCAGGTCCAGTCCTTCTCGACGTCGAAGCCGGCGGCCTTGGCGGCGGCGCGGGCTTCTTCGTCCGTCTTCATCGCCAGGAAGTCGATGCCGGTGACGTCCTTGACGGCGTCGGGCATGGGCACGCGGCGGAACGGTCCCTTGAAGGAGAGGTCCTTGTCGCCGTAGCGGAACTCGGTCGAACCATGAATGCTCATCGCCAGATGGGCGAACATGCGCTCGACGAGGCCCATGATGTCCTCGTAGTCGGCGTAGGCCCAATAGCATTCCATCATGGTGAATTCGGGATTGTGCCGGGTCGACACGCCTTCGTTGCGGAAGTTGCGGTTGACCTCGAACACCTTGTCCGTCAGCCCCGAAACCAGCGTGCGCTTCAGGAAGAGTTCCGGCGCGATGCGCAGGTACATGTCGAGCTTCAGCGTGTTGTGGTGGGTCTTGAAGGGCTCGGCCGTGGCGCCGCCATAGACGGAGTGCAGCATCGGCGTTTCGACTTCGAGGAAGCCTTCTTCCTCCATGAAGCGGCGGACGCCGGAGACGATCTTCGAGCGCTGGCGGAAGCGCAGCTTGGAATCGTCATTGGTCATGATGTCGAGGTGGCGCTTTCGGTAGCGCGTCTCGATGTCGGACACCCCGTGCCACTTTTCCGGCATCGGCAGCAGCGCCTTGGTGAGCATGGTGATCTCGTGCGCGTTGACCGTCAACTCGCCGCGCTTGGTGCGACGGACTTCGCCCTTGACGCCGATGATGTCGCCGAGGTCGATCATCGGCAGCAGCGCGCGGGCTTCTTCCGGGGTGATGTCCTTGTGCGAGAAGATCTGCAGCTTGCCCGAGGCGTCGCGGATGTCCATGAACATGCCGGAGTTGCGTGACGAGTAGACGCGACCGGCAACGGTCACGATGTCGCCGGTCTCGGTGTCCGGCTCGATGCCGGCATATTTTTCGGCCAGTTCCTCATTCGTCATCGTGCGATGGAAATGGGCCGGATAGACGTCGCCGATCTGTTCGCGAAGCAGTTTCAGCTTCTGGGCGCGGACTTCCGTCACGTCGGAGGAGAGGGCGGTTTCCTTGGTCTGATCGGTCATGGTTCTTATCCGTTGTTCTTCTTGTCCGCTTCGACGCCTGCCTTTACGGCGACGGCGGCCTGTTTGAGGCGCTGGCGTACCACCGAGCGGCCGAGGATCGCCATGGAATCAAACAGCGGCAGCGAGCGCGACGAGCCCGAGACGGCGATAAAGAGCGGTGCGAGCACGTCGCGCAGCTTCTTCTCCATTCGTTCGGCGATGGCGCGAAGCTCGGCCTCGATCGCTTCCTGGTTCCATTCGAAGATCTTGTCGAGATCGGCCTGCGCGGTTTCCAGGATCACCTGAACGTCGGCGAGCGGGACCTTCTTGATGTTGGCGAAGTCGGCGGAGGTCAGCCCCAGATCGCCCTTCAGCAGGAAGCCGGTAAGGCCGGGCAGATCGGAGAGCTTCTCGATGCGCGACTGGGCGAGCTTCATGCCCTCCATGAAGCGATCGTTCTCCTGCGCCCAGTTCAGCACGCGGCCGACGAATTCCTCGGTCGAGATGCCTTCGCGCAGCCAGCGGCCGTTCAGCCAGTCGAGCTTCTGGATGTCGAAAATGGCACCGGCCTTGTTCAAACTTTCCGGATCGAACTTTTCCGCCAGCTGGTCCATCGTCATCAACTCGTCGCCTTCGGCGATCTGGATGAAGAACAGGCCGAGGAAGTTCATCAGCGCTTCCGGCATGTAGCCAAGCGCGGAGTAATAGGAGATCGACGTTGGATTGCGGCGCTTCGACAGCTTCGACTTGTCGGCATTGCGCATCAGCGACAGATGCATGAAGACCGGCGGTTCGAGGCCGAGGTAGCGATAGAGCAGGATGTGCTTCGGCACCGAGGCCAGCCACTCTTCCCCGCGCGCCACATGGGTGATCTTCATCAGATGGTCGTCGACGACGTTTGCCATGTGATAGGTCGGCATGCCGTCGGCCTTCAGCAGCACCTGCATGTCGACCGAGTCCCACGGAATGGAGACGTCGCCATAGACGCCGTCGTGGAATTCGCAAGCGCCTTCGGTCGGGATTTTCATGCGCACGACGGACGGCTCTCCGGCGGCCATGCGGCTGGTGACTTCTTCGGCGGTCAGGTTGAGGCAGCGGCCGTCATATTTCGGCTGCTGGCCGGCGGCGCGCTGTGCGGCACGCATTTCTTCCAGGCGCTCGGGCGTGCAGAAGCAGCGGAAGCCGTGGCCGGCAGAAACGATCTTCTCCACATATTCGCCGTAGATGTGCTTGCGGTCGGACTGTCGGTAGGGACCATAGGGTCCGCCGACATCGGGACCTTCCTTCCATTCCAGCCCGCACCATTTCAGCGCGTCCAGCACCTTCTGCTCGAACTCCGGCGTCGAGCGCGTGGCGTCCGTGTCCTCGATGCGGAGGATGAAGTCGCCGCCGTGCTTCTTGGCGAAGAGATAGTTGAAGAGGGCGATGTAGGCGGTGCCGACATGGGGTTCGCCGGTGGGCGAGGGAGCAATGCGGACGCGGACGTTGGACGTGGTCATCTTTTCAAGGTGCCTGTGCTGACATGCAAAATCGGCCCCGCTGACATGAGGCCGACTGCTGTCGGCCGCAGCGCGGCGCCGTTTTCCGGTGATCATTGCCGGCGTGCCGCAATCGCCGCACGTCGGGCGCATGTATGTTCGGCAGGCCTTAGGCCATATTCAGTCAGGCACGTCAAGGGTAACGCGAGGGTCGCCGCTGCGGCGGGCGCGTCGCGGCCAGTGTCAGGCTCCGGCGAGCTCGATCTCCGGCACGTTCCGGTGATGGCGAAAGTCGATGGCGGTGGAGGGATCCTGAAGGAAGCGGGGACCGACGCGGCGTACATCCCGTTCGGCTTCCGACAAGGACGCGGGCTGGCCTTCAAACGGGCTCGGGGAGAGGCTGAGGACCTTGACGGCGGGAGCAAGTTTTCGTGCTGGTACCGAAGGGATGCCGACGGCGACGGACGTGGCGGCCTGCAGGTCAGGCTTGGCGGGGTTGTCCGCACCGATCGCCCATGCGCTCAAGGTGACGGTCAGTATGCCAATTGCGATCAGACCGGTCTGGGTAGCGGTCTCGAGTTCGGGCACGTGCATCTTCCTCTCCATCAATGGGTTGGAAGGCTGCGGAGTAGGGGCGGCTCCGCAGCCTTCCAGAGTCGTCAATACACGCCGACGACTACGTAGGTGTTGGGATCGACAATGACGCGCTGGTCATTCACGAACGCATAGGAATAGGTCGGATCTTCCGGCACCGGCGTCAGCACGACGGTCTGCGGGATCGGCTTGCCGACGACGACAGGCTGCTGGACGATCACCGGCTGGGGCGGAGCCGGCTGCGTTTCGACATAGGTAACGACCCTCTGCGGCGGCGGATCGATGGCTGCGCCGGCAATGGCGCCGACAACGCCACCGACCGCTGCGCCGACAGGACCGCCAACGACGGCGCCGGTGACGGCTCCTCCGGCAGCGCCGGTGACCGCGGAATCTGCGGCGTACGTCGTGGTGGCCGTGGCAGTGGCAAGAAGAGCGGCAATAACGATTGTTTTCTTATTCATGGCTCGTTCCTTTCTCGTGAATGCCATGTCCAAGAAAGTCCGCGGCGGGATATTTGTTCCTCAAAAATATCCGGCTGTACTGTCGCAAGACACGAAAACGCCCGCCGAGGAGGCGGGCGTTTGTCTGGATCCGAAGGCGTAAGGAAAGGCTATTTCTGCCGCTGGCGAGCGCGTCGCGCGAACATGTTCAGCACTTCGACGAGGGCTGAGAACGCCATGGCTGCGTAGATGTAAGCCTTGGGTACATGGACACCGAATCCCTCGGCGATCAGGGTCATGCCGATCATCAGCAGGAAGGCGAGCGCCAGCATGACGATGGTCGGGTTGCGCTCGATGAAATTCGCAAGCGGCGTTGCAGCGGTCATCATGACGGCAACGGCAATGATGACCGCGGCGATCATGATCGGCAGATGCGGGGTCATGCCGACGGCCGTGATGATGCTGTCGACGGAGAAGACGAGGTCGAGCAGCAGGATCTGGACGATTGCCGCCGACAGGCCGGAGGTGGCGGAGCTGGCGATGAAATCCGTCTCGTGATCGGCAGGATCGACCGTGTGGTGGATTTCCTTCGTGGCTTTCCAGACGAGGAACAGGCCGCCGGCGACGAGGATCATGTCCTTCCACGAAAATCCGTGACCGAAGGCTTCGAAGACCGGCGTCGTCAGCTTCACGATCCATGCCACGGTGCCGAGGAGGGCAAGCCGCATGACGAGCGCCAGGCCGATGCCGATACGCCGTGCGGGACGTCTTTGCGCCTCCGGCAGTTTGTTGGTGAGGATCGATATGAAGATCAGGTTGTCGATACCAAGAACGACTTCCATCACCACGAGGGTGATGAGGGCAATCCAGGCGGCAGGGTCCTGCAGAAGGGCGACGATACCGTCCATTGGTGCTGTTCCTGTTTGGAGACTTCGCGCCAGATAGGAAAAGGGCGGACCCGCTTCAAGGCCGCTCTCGTCGCTTCAGTGCATGCTATCGCCGACCTATCGCGTATTGGGTCCGTAAGCCGCCATGAAAACGCGCACAGCGCCATCCACGATCTTGTCGATCCGCTCCCGTGCGTCCTTTTCGCTGAATTCGCCGAAGATGCGCAGCTTGAACAGGCTGCCGGTCGTCAGGTCCATGAACTGCCAGGACGCCAGTTCGATATCGTCGATCGCCAGCTTGCCGTCGCGCACCTGATGCTCGAAGTAATCCATCAGCACGGTGCGGGCGTTCTGAGGGGCGCAGGCAAACAGACGCTGCGGCAGCTCCGGCATGGTGTCGACGACGCCGATGACGCTGCGCATTGCGCGGATGATGTCCGCGGAGGTGAAATGATAGGCAAACGTCCGGCCATAGGCCGCCAGGGCGTCCTCGACGTTGACCTCTTCGGCGAGAGCCAGACGCATGGATTCGGCAATCCGTGTGCGCTCGCGCTCGATCAGTGAGCCGAACAGGTCTTCCTTGTTCTTGAAATAGACGTAGATCGTGCCCTTGGAGACGCCCGCTTCACGCGTCACGTCGTTCATGCTTGCGGCGCTGAAACCGAGCTTCATGAAGACGCGCTTGGCGCCGTCGAGAATCTGTTCGCGCTTGACCGGATCTTCCCCGGCCGCCCGGCGATGATGGCCGGATTGCTGTTCGTCTTTTGCCAAAATATCCGTGTCTTCTTTATTGGCGTGCATCTTCTTCGGCACCCTTTAACCTTTTTCGAACCAATCAGTTCGATTTGGTCTTGATATGCGATTTTTTTATCTATATGTCAAATCGAACCGAACAGTTTAGTTCGATGCCGCCACATTCATTTTCAAGTTGGTTAGAGATATGTCCACCATGAAGGATGCCCGCTCCGCACGTGTCGTCAAATTGCAGGGCGACTCCGGGCAAGATGCAGACGTTGCCGAAATCGCTGAGGCCGCAGAGGCCCGCAAGATCGAACCGGCACCGGAAATGAGATCCGAAGAGGCTCAGAAGGTAGAGGCTCCCGCGGCTGCTCCCAAGAAGGGCGGGCTGAAGGGCAAGGTGCTGCCTGTCCTCCTCGGTGCGCTTCTGGCCGGTGGTGGCTGGTTCGGCTATGACTGGTGGACCTATGGCCGGTTCATGATCTCGACCGACGACGCCTATATTTCGGGCGATATCGCCGTCATCTCGCCGAAGGTCACCGGCTATGTGAAGGACGTCAACGTCAAGGCGAACCAGTTGGTGAAGGCCGGCGAACCGCTGATCACGCTCGATGATGGCGACTACGCCATTGCCGCCAAGCAGGCGGCCGCGCAGATCGCGACGCAGGAATTGTCGCTCAAGCGCTTCGATGCCCAGATCAAGGGTGCGGAAGCTTCGCTGGAGCAGGCCAAGGCGCAGAAGCTCTCCCTTGAGGCGGCTCTTGAAAACGCCCAGCAGAATGCGGACCGTGCGACGAAGCTGCAGGCACAGTCCTTCGCCTCGCAGGCAACCCTGGATCAGGCCTCCACGACGCTGGATCAGGCCAAGGCCAACATGGTCGGCGCCGATGCCAATATCGCAGCCGCGCAGGCCAATATCGTCGTCCTGAAGGCCCAGCGCGACGAGGCGGCAAGCTCGCTTGCGTCCCTGAACCTCGCCAAGGACAAGGCCGAGCGTGACCTGGGCTTTACGGTCCTCGTCGCGCCCTATGACGGCATCATCGGCAACATGGCGGTCCAGAAGGGCGATCTCGTATCGCCGGGCGCACGTCTTGCATCGCTCGTTCCGGTGAAGGACCTCTACATCGAGGCCAACTTCAAGGAAACGCAGATCGAAGGCCTACAGCCGGGTGAGAAGGTCAATATCACGGTCGATGCATTCGAAGATCGGCCGCTCGTCGGCACCGTAGCCTCTGTCGCTCCCGCGTCCGGCTCCGTCTTCTCGATGCTGCCTGCCGAAAACGCCACCGGCAACTTCACCAAGGTGGTCCAGCGCGTTCCGGTGCGCATTGCCATCCCGCAGGATGCGCTCGACGAGGGCTATCTGCGCGCAGGACTCAGTGTCGTCGTCGACGTCGATTCCCGCACGGCCCCCGCCAAGGACGCCGGCAAGTAAGGCCTGGTGACGAAAAATGGCAACCACAGCGAACCCGGCCGCGGCGATGTCCGCGCCCTCCGAAGTCATTGATCCGCGGCGGGCCATCGCGTTCGTCGCGATGGTCTTCGGCATGTTCATGTCGATCCTGGACATCCAGATCGTCTCGGCTTCGCTGGCGGAAATTCAGGCCGGCCTCGGCGCCGGCACCGACGAGATCGCCTGGGTCCAGACCTCCTACCTGATTGCCGAAGTGGTGATGATCCCGCTGTCGGGTACGCTTGCGCGCATTCTCTCGACCCGTGTCCTGTTCACGATATCGGCGGCAGGCTTCACCGCCGCCAGCATGCTCTGCGCGACGGCTACTAACATCGACCAGATGATCGTCTACCGCGCCATCCAGGGCTTCATCGGCGGCGGCATGATCCCGTCGGTGTTCGCAGCCGCCTTCACCATCTTCCCGCCCTCCAAGCGCAACATCGTCTCGCCGATCATCGGGCTCGTCGCAACGATGGCGCCGACCGTCGGGCCAACCATCGGCGGCTATCTCAGCCATGCCTTTTCCTGGCACTGGCTGTTCTTGGTCAACGTGATTCCCGGGTTGGGTGTTACCGCCGCCGCCTGGCTGCTGATCGATTTCGACAAGCCGAACCACAGCCTCATGAAGCGGTTCGACTGGGTGGGCCTGGCCGCAATGGCGGTCTTTCTCGGATCGCTTGAATACGTGCTCGAGGAGGGCAATACCAAGGGCTGGTTTCAGGACGAGCACATCGTCATGGGAACGGTCGCGCTCGCCGTCGGCGCTGCGGTGTTTTTCTACCGGGCGTTCAAGGTCGACTTCCCCGTCGTGGACCTGAAGGCGTTCAACAACATGAACTTTGCCGTCGGCTCGCTGTTCTCGTTCATCATGGGCGTCGGCATCTACGGCATGACCTATCTCTATCCGCTCTATCTCGGCCGTATCCGCGGATACGATTCGCTGATGATCGGCGAGACGATGTTCGTTTCCGGCCTGGCGATGTTCTTCGGTGCGCCGCTCTCCGGCATCCTGTCGAGCAAGCTCGATCCGCGCGTCATGATGATGATCGGCTTCGCCGGTTTCGGCGCCTCGACCTACTGGATCACCTACATCACGCCGGACTGGGATTTCTGGGAGCTCTTCATCCCGCAGATCCTGCGCGGTCTGTCGATGATGCTCTGCATGGTGCCGATCAACAACATCGCGCTCGGTACCCTGCCGCCGCAGCGCATTGCCAACGCGTCGGGCCTGTTCAACCTGACGCGAAACCTCGGCGGCGCGGTCGGCCTGGCGCTGATCAACACGACGCTGACCGAGCGCACCGACGTCCACTACGCCTATCTGTCCGAGCGCATCAATGCCGGCAACCAGGCGGCGCAGAACTGGCTGAGCAGCGTTGGTGCGAATTACAGCAGCTATGGCCTCGACGGCGCCAACATCGCGATCGAAAAGCTTGCCGGCGTGGTCAAGCAACAGGCATGGCTGCTGTCCTTCATGGATGTGTTTGTCGGCCTTTCCATGCTCTTCTTCGCGCTGATCTTCCTGGCGATGATCCTGCGCAAGCCCAAGGCTGCAGCCCCTGCAGGAGCCGGACACTGATCCGGCTCTGATACGGATTAATCGATATTTTTCAAAGCCTTGATCTTGCGGTCAATGAGGCTTTCAAAATTCTGATTTACGTACATCAAAAAAAGCGATAGTCCTCCCTTCCAAGGAGAGGAGTTCCCGTGCGTCCGACCGTTCACGACATTGCCGCGACAGCGGGCGTCAGCCTTGCGACGGTCGACCGGGTGCTCAACAACCGGCCGGGCGTGAAGCGTGCGACGCGCGAGCGGGTCGAGAACGCCATCGGGGTTCTCGGCTATGTTCGTGACGTCGCGGCGGCGAACCTCGCCAAGAGCCGCATCTATTCGCTGGCCTTCATCCTTCCCGACGGCGACAATTCCTTCATGGGAGCTCTGGAAGCAGCGATCGCCGAAGCGCAGTCGCGCGGCCCGCACGAGCGGACCCAGGTGCGGCTTGTCAAGGTACCGGCCTTCGACGCCAAGGCGCTGGCAGAGGCGCTCGACAAAATCGGTGCCGAAGGCGTCGACGGGCTGGCTGCGGTCGCGGTCGATGCGCCCGAGGTGGCTGTGGCGGTGGAACGGCTGAGCGAGAAGGGCATTCCCTTCGTGACGCTGGTTTCCGATCTGACCGCATCGGCGCGGGCGCATTATTGCGGCATCGACAACAGCGCCGCCGGACGTTGCGCAGCGCGGCTGATCGGCCGCTTCGTTTCGACGCCTGGGGCACCGGTTGCCGTCATCGCCGGTTCGATGCTGGTCAAGGACCATCGCGAACGCGTCGAGGGTTTTCGGGACGCCGTGATGCGCGACCATCCGGAATTGCGCGTTCTGGCGCCCATCGAGGGAAGGGATGACGGCGCGATCGTCTACCGCCAGATCGGCATGTTGCTCGACGAGCGGCCCGATGTCGCCGCGATCTACAGTCTCGGCGCGGGCAATCGCGGCCTCGTCCGGGCGCTGAAGGAACGGGGCCTGGCCGGCAAGGTGAAGGTTGTCGCCCACGAGCTGACGCCGGCTTCGCGCGCCGCGTTGGAAGACGGCACGATCGACGTCATCATCGCCCAGGATCCCGGCCACGAGGTGCGCAGCGCGGTGCGGATCCTGAAGGCCAAGGCCGACGGCCAGCCGGTCATCGATGCGCAGGAAAAGATCGGCATCGACATATTCTTGAAAGACAACCTGCCGTGAGACGGCGGGAGACAAGGGAGGAAAGCATGTATCTGGGACTCGATCTTGGAACATCCGGCGTGAAGGCGATGTTGATCGACGCATCGCAGAAGGTGGTCGGATCGGCGACCGGTTCGCTGGATGTCGTCCGCCGCAATCCCGGCTGGTCCGAACAGGATCCGGCGGAATGGATCCGCGCCACGAAGGACGCCGTAGCCGGCCTGAAGAAAACGCACGCGGCCGAGCTCGCCGCCGTGAAGGGGATCGGCCTTTCCGGCCAGATGCATGGCGCGACGCTGATCGGCAAGGATGGCGAAGTTCTCTATCCCTGCATCCTGTGGAACGACACGCGCTCCTACAAGCAGGCCGCCAGGCTGGACGCCGATCCGATGTTCCGGCGCATCACCGGCAACATCGTCTTCCCGGGCTTCACCGCGCCGAAGCTTGCCTGGATCAAGGACAATGAGCCGGAGATCTTCGCCAAGGTCGACTGTGTCCTGCTGCCGAAGGATTATCTGCGGCTGTGGCTGACCGGCGAGCGGATCTCCGAAATGTCGGATTCGGCCGGAACATCCTGGCTCGACACCGGCAAGCGCGAATGGTCGAAGGAGCTGCTCGCCGCGACCGACCTCGACGAACGGCAGATGCCGAAACTCGTCGAAGGGACGGAGGTCGGCGGCACGCTGCGCGGCGAACTGGCGGCGGAATGGGGCATGACGGGTTCGATCGTGGTTGCCGGCGGGGCCGGCGACAATGCGGCATCTGCCTGCGGCATGGGAACGGTCAGCGAAGGCGCGGCCTTCGTTTCGCTCGGCACGTCGGGCGTCCTGTTTGCAGCCAATGCCTCCTATCTGCCGAAGCCCGAAAGTGCGGTGCATGCCTTCTGCCATGCGCTGCCGAACACCTGGCACCAGATGGGCGTGATCCTGTCGGCGACCGATGCGCTCAACTGGTATTCCGGCATTGCGGGACGGTCTGCAGCCGAACTGACGTCGGAACTCGGCGAAGACCTGAAGGCACCGACCGGCGTTACCTTCCTGCCGTATCTCTCCGGCGAACGCACGCCGCACAATGATGCGGTCATCCGCGGCGTGTTCTCCGGCCTCGGCCACGAATCCGGTCGAGCGACGCTGACGCAGGCCGTGCTCGAAGGCGTGACCTTCGCCATACGCGACAATCTCGAGGCGCTGAAATCGGCCGGCACGCAAATTTCGCGCGTCACGGCGATCGGCGGCGGCTCGCGGTCGCACTACTGGCTGAAGTCGATTGCGACGTCGCTCGGCGTGCCGGTCGGTATTCCCGCCGACGGCGATTTCGGCGCAGCCTTCGGTGCGGCCCGGCTCGGCCTGATCGCGGCGACCGGCGCCGATCCGGTGGCGGTCTGCACCGCGCCCGCAACGGCTGCGACCATTGAACCGGAGGGCGCCCTCGCCGGCGCATACGAGGAAGCCTACCAGCGCTACCGGTCGCTCTACCCGGCGATCCGGGCGTTGTCCTGAACCAAAATCCATCACAACACGAGCCCATTTACGGAGGAAACATCATGAGCACCGGATTTTTCGGCGATATCGCCAAGGTCAAGTATGAAGGGCCGGAGAGCACCAATCCGCTCGCCTTCCGGCATTACAATCCCGACGAGCTCGTGCTCGGCAAGCGCATGGAAGATCATCTGCGCTTCGCCGTCGCCTATTGGCATACGCTGGCCTGGGAAGGCGGCGACCCGTTCGGCGGACGCACATTCGACCGTCCCTGGTATGGCGATGGCATGGCGAAGGCGAAGTTGAAGGCCGACGTCGCCTTCGAACTCTTCGACCTGCTCGGCGCGCCCTACTACTGCTTCCACGATGCCGATGTGCGTCCGGAAGGCGCGACCTTTGCCGAGAACACGAAGAACCTCAACGAGATCGTCGACTATTTTGCCGAAAAGCAGGCGGCGACCGGCGTCAAGCTTCTCTGGGGTACGGCGAACTTGTTCTCCAACCGCCGCTTCATGTCGGGCGCATCGACCAACCCGGATCCGGACGTCTTTGCCTACTCGGCCGCGACCATCAAGACCTGCATGGACGCGACGATGAAGCTCGGTGGCGAGAACTACGTTCTGTGGGGCGGACGTGAAGGCTACGAGACCTTGCTCAACACGGACCTGAAGCGCGAGCTCGACCAGATGGCGCGCATGCTGCACATGGTCGTCGAGTACAAGCACAAGATCGGCTTCAAGGGCACGATCCTCGTCGAGCCGAAGCCGCAGGAGCCGACCAAGCACCAGTACGACTACGACGTCGCGACCGTCTACGGCTTCCTGAAGAAGCACGGCCTCGAGAACGAAGTGAAGATGAATATCGAACAGGGCCATGCGATCCTCGCCGGCCACACGTTCGAGCACGAGCTTGCGCTTGCCAATGCACTCGGCATCTTCGGTTCGATCGACATGAACCGCAACGATTACCAGTCCGGCTGGGATACCGACCAGTTCCCCAACAACGTGCCGGAAATGGCGCTTGCCTATTACCAGGTCCTGCAGGCCGGCGGCTTCACCACCGGCGGCACCAATTTCGACGCCAAGCTGCGCCGTCAGTCGATCGACCCGGAAGACCTGCTCTACGGTCACATCGGCGGCATGGACGCCTGCGCGCGCGGCCTGAAGGCAGCAGCGAAGATGGTCGAGGACGGCGCACTCTCGAAGCCGCTCGCCGAACGCTATGCCGGCTGGGAAAGCGAACGCGCCAAGAAGATGCTGTCGGGCGGCATGTCGCTGGAAGAGATCACGGCGATGGTCGAGGCGGAAAACATCAATCCGCAGCCGAAGTCCGGACGCCAGGAGCATCTGGAAAACATCGTCAACCGCTACGTCTGAGACGGTTGAAAGAACAGGGAGCCGGCGGTTGCCCGCCGGCTCTTTCCGTATCAGGCAGCCTTCTTCAGTGCTGTGATGTCTCCAGCTTCGAGCGCAGGCAGGTTGTCTTCGATCTTGTCGATCGGCCAGTCCCACCAGGCGATTTTCAAAAGGTCCGCAATGGTTTCGTCGTCGAAACGCTGGCGGATGACCGCGGCCGGATTGCCGCCGACGATGGTGTAGGGCGCGACGTCGCGCGTGACGACCGAACCCGAGGCGACGATCGCGCCGGAACCTATGGTCACCCCGGGCATGACGATAGCGCCATAGCCGATCCAGACGTCATGGCCGATGACCGTATCGCTGAACGGCAGGTCGAGATAGGCGGCCATGGTCGACGGGTCAAAGATGCGGAAGGGATAGGTCGTCAGCCCGCCCATCGGGTGATTAGCGGACGAGGTGATGAACTTCACACCGTTGGCGATCTGGACGAACTTTCCGATCACCAGCCTTTCGCGGCTGAAGGCGAAGAGATAGGGCGCGATCGCTTCCGCGACGTTTTCCGGGGCCTCGAAGAAGGACGCATAGGCATAGTCACCGGCCTCGATGCGCGGGTGATCGATGGCATTCTTCAGATAGACGCTGGTCTTGAGGTTGGTGCCGTCCGGCGTCGTGATCGGATAGCGGAGAGATTTGTCGAGAAGAGGCATGATGAAAGACCTTTCAATAGCCGTTTGGCAAAGAATCCGCGCCAAAATTTCGTCGCGGTTCCAGCGGATGGTATCGATGCCCTCAAGCGAAGGCGGGTCTTACTTGTTCATGTTCCTGTACTCCCGTTGATGGCGGCGAGATTACGTGAAATACGGAGTATTGACCAGAGCATGGACTGATACCGCTGTTTACGGTGGCAGTCCGGAATCTGCCAGGCGCGAGATGTTGAGGCTTCTGCGACGAAGAGCGCATGTTTGAAGGCTATACAGGCGCCGCAGGAGTGTTTTAGAGCATCATCATTTATGTGCGCCCGGCCTCCCAACGGGCGCCACATCGAAGGAACCGCATCATGACCATCACCCCACAGGACCTTCGCCGGGCGTTTCCCGGTGATTTCACGTTCGGCGTTGCCACCGCTGCATTCCAGATCGAAGGCGCGGCAAAGGCCGATGGCCGCAAGCCGTCCATCTGGGACGCCTTCTCCAAGATGCCGGGCCGCGTCTTTGGTCGCCATGACGGCGACGTTGCCTGCGACCATTATAACCGCCTCGAAGAGGATCTCGACCTGATCCAGAGCCTCGGCGTCGAGGCCTACCGCTTCTCCATCGCCTGGCCGCGCATCGTTCCGGAAGGGACGGGCCGCGTGAACGAGGAAGGGCTCGATTTCTACGACCGTCTCGTCGACGGCTGCAAGGCACGCGGCATCAAGACGTTTGCGACGCTCTACCACTGGGACCTGCCTTTGGCCCTGATGGGTGACGGCGGCTGGACGGCGCGGTCGACCGCTTACGCCTTCCAGCGCTATGCCCGCACCGTGATGGCCCGCCTCGGCGATCGTCTCGACGCTGTGGCAACCTTCAACGAACCCTGGTGTTCCGTCTGGCTCAGCCACCTGATGGGCGTTCATGCGCCGGGCGAGAAGAACATGGACGCCGCTCTTCATGCTCTGCATTACACCATGCTGGCGCATGGGCTTGGCGTCGAGGCCATCCGCGCCGAGGCGCCGAATATGCCGGCAGGTCTCGTCTTCAATCCGATGGTGACCATGGCCGGCTCCGACAGCGAGGCGGACAAGGCGGCGGAAGAGCGGGCCTTCCAGTTCCACAACGGCGTCTTCTTCGAACCGGTCTTCAAGGGCTCGTATCCGGAAGCCTTCATGACGGCGCTCGGCGATCGCATGCCGGAGATCGAAGACGGCGACATGGAGATCATCAGCCAGAAGCTCGACTGGTGGGGCATGAATTACTACACGCCGATGCGCGTTGCCGACGATAGAAGCGAAGGCGCGGAATTCCCGGCAATCAAGTCGGCTCCCTTCGTCAGCCAGACGGTCACCGACATCGGCTGGGAAGTCTATGCTCCGGCATTGAAGCACGGCATCGAAGAACTTTACCGCCGCTACGACCTGCCGGAGATGTACATCACGGAAAACGGCGCGTGCTACAACATGGGCCCCAATGACGACGGCGTCATCGACGACCAGCCGCGCATCGACTATCTCGCCGCGCATCTCAAGGCGACGGCGGAACTGATCAAGGGCGGCTATCCGATCCGCGGCTATTTTGCATGGTCGCTGATGGACAATTTCGAGTGGGCGGAAGGCTACCGCATGCGCTTCGGCATCGTCCATGTCGATTACGAGACGCAGGTCCGCACCGTGAAGAAGAGCGGTGAATGGTTCAAGGCGCTTGCAACGGCGCCGTCGAAGGCGGACGACATGGCGGCCTGATCAGGCCGCGTTCGGGGTTGCCAGGACTTGCCGACTCATGACTTTTCACTGTCATGATCAGGATCCTGGCAATTTCCGGCAGTCTCAGGGCCGCCTCCTCCAACACTGCGCTCTTGAAGGCGCTGGCGGCGCTCACACCCGCCGATGTGGAGATCGAACTCTGCGAGCTGATCGGTGATCTGCCGATCTTCAATCCCGACCTCGAGGACGACCTCACACCCGCAGCCGTCCGCATGCTGGCGGAAAAGGTGCGGGACGCCGACGGGCTCATTATCGCCTGCCCGGAATATGCCCACGGAATTCCGGGGGGCCTCAAGAATGCGCTCGACTGGCTTGTCAGTGGCGACGAGGTCCCGTTCAAGCCGGTGATGCTGGCGCATGCCTCGCACCGCGGTCAGCATGTGCTCGCCGCGCTCAGCGAAGTGTTGCGGACGATGTCGCTGGCCATCGTCGAGAACGCCTTTCTGCAGGTCCCATTGCTGGGCAAGGCCGAGGCGGCGCGCGATGCGATCATCGCCGATTGTTCGGGGCTGATGAAGGACAAACTGGGCGTGCTTGTCGATGTCTGCAGGGCGAGTGTCGGTCGCAGCGATTAGTCGAAGCTATAACAAAGCCTTAGCCTCTTCAAATTAACCAATCATTCTGCAGTTGCCGCTAATCTGTCCTTTGACATATCAGGATGCGGCCATTGAAGTCATTGATCAGAACTGCCTTGCGCGTGAACGCCCGCGGTCTCGTTGTCGGGACCCTCACCTCTTTCGCGGTGATGGCGGCGGTCGTCGTGCTTTTGGTCGTGACGTCCTTCAACGACATGGCGACACATGCCAATGCGCTGGACGATGCCCGTTCGCGGGAAACCACGCGTGGCGCGCTCGATACATTTCGTCAGCAGCTGGGGCTGACGCTTAACGATTATGCCGCCTGGGATGACGCGGCCATCAACATATACAGCCGCCCAAACATGTTCTGGGTCATCTCGAATTACGGGGAAATGTCGAAGGACAGCGATCTGTTCGACATCACCATGGTGATCGACCGAAGCGGCGATGCTGTCTTGTCGTACAAGGACGGCGTGCCGGTCAGCATGCCTGTCGCATCCTTTTTCGATCCTTCCCTGCAGACCTTGATCGAGCGGGCTGAGAATCCTGCGCCCGGCGAGGCTCCGGAAGCGTCCGGCTTTGTCAGGACCAAGGCCGGCATCGCCGCGATCGGCGTCGCCCTGGTGCGGATGAAGGATGGTTCCATCGACGTGCCTCCGGCCGATTACAAATATCTGATATTCGCCCGGCATCTGACGGCGGAGAAGATCACCAACCTCTCCGAAACCTATGTCGTGCAGGGCATGGCACTTGCCGATACGGACGCCGCTGCCGCCAATTTCGTGGCGATTTCCAATGCGGACGGTGAGGTTCTCGGCAAGCTGGTGTGGACATCGCGCCGGCCCGGAGATGCGAGCTACAGCCAGATCTGGCCCCGCGTGCTCGCAGCGATGAGCATCGTCGGCGTGTTTTTCGCCCTTCTGTTCTCGGTTGGCTGGATAGCGATCCGCAAGTTGAGGAGCGCCGAGCGACGGGCATGGCTGATGTCTCTACAGGACCGCCTGAGTGGATTGTGGAACCGCAGCGGGCTATTCGGAAAGCTTGACGATCTTATCGAAGAGGCTTCGGTGACGAAGTCGGACGTGCTGCTGATGTATCTCGATCTCGATGGGTTCAAGGGCGTCAACGACAGCTATGGTCATGGAACGGGCGACAAGCTCATCCGCGGGGTGGCCGTCGGCCTGCGCCAGCTGTCACCCGCCGACGCCGTGATCGGGCGCATCGGCGGCGATGAATTCGCAATCGCGCTCTGCGCCGACGATGCGGCGCAGACGGCGTCAGATCTCGGCGATATCATCCAGCGGTTCTTCGCCGAGCCGCTGCTCATCGACGATCATGTCGCCGTCGTGGGGTGCAGCATCGGCTACGCCATATCGAGGGCTGGCGTCACCGCGCGCGACGAACTGGTGCGGTTTGCCGATCTTGCCATGTACCGAGCCAAGGAAGCCGGCAAGGGGCGGACCATCGCCTATGACGCGACGATGGAAGAAGAGCGCCAGCTGCAGAAGGAGCTGGAACGCGACCTGCAGAAGGCGATCGAGGCGGACGAACTGACCGTCGCCTACCAGCCGCTGGTGAGAGCGCGCGACAGCGAGGTTGTCGGCTTCGAGGCGCTGGCACGCTGGAACCGCAAGGGGCATGGCCCGGTCCGTCCGGATGTCTTCATCAGCGTCGCGGAAACGAGCGGTCTCATCCATGCGCTCGGCCGCCAGATCATGCGGCAGGCTTTCACGCAGGCGGCCAAATGGCCGGAGAAGAGAATTTCCATCAATATTTCGCCGGCGCAGTTCCGCGATCCGGGCTTCGTCCATACGGTCGCGGGCATGCTCACGGAATCCGGCATGGACGCCCGTCTCGTCTCGCTGGAAATGACCGAGGGCTATCTGGTCCACAATACGGCTCGTGCCCGCGAGACCATCGCCCGCCTGAAGGCGCTGGGCGTCAAGATCGTGCTCGACGATTTTGGCGCCGGCTTCTCCTCGATCGGCTATCTGCGTCAGTTCGGCTTCGACCGGCTCAAGATCGACCGGACGCTGATCACCGCGCTCGACGACGGCCATCGGGCCAAGGAGATGTTGCAGGCGACCGTGGCGCTCGCCAGATCGCTGGAAATCCCGGTGACGGCGGAAGGGATCGAGCGCGAAGACCAAGCCGTCATGCTGCGGCTGTTCGGCTGCGACGAATTCCAGGGCTATTATTTCGGCCGGCCGGTATCGGCAGCCGAAATCGAGGAGGCGCTGGATGCTTCGAGCGGCAAGCCCATGGAGCTTTCCGCCGAGGCCTGACCCTCAAGGTCAATGTCACCGCATTTACGACCCGAGATGGCGTTCGCCGCGCTTCTTAGCGAGTTCGATCTGGCGCTGGCGCTGGCGGTAACGCAGGCGATCCTCTTCGGTGCGCTCTTCAAAACAGTGCGGGCAGGAGACACCGGCCTCGTACTGCTGTGACTGCAGGTCTTCCGGGGTCAGCGGATGGCGGCAGGCATGGCAGAGCGCGTGCTCGCCGATTTCCAGACCGTGGGTCACCGATACGCGATCGTCAAACACGAAGCAGGCGCCTTCCCACAGGCTTTCTTCCGGGGGGACTTCCTCGAGATATTTCAGGATGCCGCCCTTGAGGTGGTAGACCTCGTCGAAACCCTGCTCCTTCATGAAGGCGGTCGCCTTCTCGCAGCGGATGCCGCCGGTGCAATACATGGCGATCTTCGGCTTGTTGTGCAGGCCGGGATTATTCTTCACCCAGTCGGGAAACTCACGGAAGGTCTTGGTCTGCGGATCGACGGCGCCCTTGAAGACGCCGATCGCGGTCTCGTAATCGTTGCGCGTATCGATGACGATCGTGTCGGGATCGGAAATCAGGTCGTTCCAGTCCTTGGGCGCGACATAGGTGCCGACGATCTTCAGGGGGTCGATGTCCTCGACCCCCATCGTGACGATTTCCTTTTTCAGCCGCACCTTCATGCGCAGGAACGGCATCTTCGAGGCATGGCTTTCCTTGTGCTCGAGATTGGCGAATTCCGGCTGCGAACGGATGAAGGCGAGCACATTGGCAATTCCGGTCTTCGGCCCGGCAATGGTGCCGTTGATGCCTTCGCGGGCGAGAAGAAGCGTACCCTTCACGCCATTTTTCTGACAGACATCGAGAAGCGGTTCGCGCAGCGTCTCGAAGCGCTCGAACGGAGCGAAATGATAGAGCGCAGCTACAAGGAACGTGTCGTGGCCGGTCATGGTGGTCAGTTTGCCTTCGTTGGTCTTTGCGCGGCAAATACTGCCTGCGGGCCTGCGTTGCAATCGCCAATTCTGTCGAGCGCCGCCGTCAGCCCTCGTCGGGCCAGAACGGAACGTCCTGCCCTCGCGCCGTTGCAGCGTACCACAAGAGACCGATGACGCGGCTCTCGACGGCCGGCGGTTCGGGAAACAGCGATGTCGCGAGCGTCACGCAATCGCGCTGCATGGCGAACAGATTGCGGTTGACCGCGACCTTGAGGTGGATCAGGTCGTCGCCTTCTGCCGGCAGCTTGCCGCTGTCGGCAAGCGCCGAGAGGACGGCGAGATCGTTGGCTTCGCCGAGCGTGTCGGCGAGCCGCTTGGCCTCGGTCCGCTTCATCGACATGGCAGACGGCCAGAGGCCGCCAAGCAGTGCGCTCTGGCGCCAGTAATCCTGCACCCGTTTGCGCAGCGCATGATAGTGCGATGGGTCCGAGCTGTTGCGGCAGGCTTCCAGCGCCTCGGCGATGCCGGTCAGCGTTTTCTCCCAGCCGGCGGCAAGGCGGCGGGCGGTCTTCTTGCGCCCGTCGTCGAACGCCAGATCGCCGACGGCTTCGAGGGCCTCGCCACAGGCTGCCTTCGCGGCCGCTATGCGTTCCGACAGCTCGCCGCCGGTCTCCTTCCGGCCGTCATGCTGTTCGATCAATGCCTGGCGGATCCGGTCGAGCGCAGCGGCTTCCTCGCCCGACAAGGCGGCCTGGTGCAGGGCCGTGCAGGCGCCGATGATGGCGGCCGAATCGCGATAGGGTGCCAGGCTGGCGGCGATCTCCCTGAAGCGCGCATTCTCCCGCTTCTGAAATTTGCGCGCATCAGAGCCGACGAGGCGATAGAGGGAGCGGATGCGCTTGAAGCAGCGCCGCGCCTGATGGATGCCGGTGTCGATGCTTTCGGGTGGTCCGGACAGCAGCGCTATCGCCTTGGCAATCTGCTCACGAGCAACGGCGGTGACGTCTGCGGTGAAGGACTTTTCAGGCCTCAGCTGATAGCTCATCGGGCAATTCCTCGAGACTTCCGCCCAAAGCCAGCGATTGATTGGAATAGCGGTGGTCGCCTGTCACCTCGCGCCCGAGCCAGGATGGAAAAGAGGGGATCTGCTTCTCGCTGTCGAGCTCGACTTCGGCGACGACGAGGCCTTCGTGAGCGCCCGAGAACACATCGATCTCCCATGTGAAGCCCTTGTGCCGCACCTCGTAGCGCGTCTTTTCCAAGACGTTGCCGATGGCACTTGCCATCAGCTGGCGGCCGTCCTTGTAGGGAATGTCATATTCGAATTCGTCACGGGTTATCGTCCCCGCGCCGATCTTGATGGTCAGCCGCGCCTTCTTGCCATCGATCAACCGCACCCTCAGTGATCGGCCATCGGTCGTAGCGATGTAGCCTTGGCGAAAACTCTTGCCCTTCTCGGCCGTTTTCCGCCAGTCGTCATTGAGAACGAGAAACTTGCGCTCGATTTCCTTTGCCATCGCTCCGGTTTGCCTTGCGCTGCACAATGCGGTTACCCTAGACCAAGCTTGGTCGCTAAGGAAGCATCTGTTCCGCTGGCGCCAGCAATTATCTCGACAGGGCGCGCGCACGCCTGTATCAGATGCAAATTCAATCGGTTTAAAGCATAAGGATTCCTGATCATGGGTGAGAAAACGGAAAAGCTGAAATCAGTCCTGAAACTTCAACCCGTGGTCCCGGTCCTCATCGTCGAGGATGCGGAATCGGCCGTGCCGCTGGCACGCGCGCTGGTCGCCGGCGGGCTGAAGGCAATCGAGATCACCATGCGGACGCCGGCAGCGCTGGAAGCCGTCCGCCTCGTGGCCGACCGGGTCGAGGGCGCTGTTGCCGGCGCAGGCACGATCCTCAACGCCGACCACTACAAGGCGGCCGTCGACGCGGGCGCCGAGTTCATCGTCAGCCCGGGTACGACGCAGGAGCTGCTCGATGCCGCCCGCAAGTCCAATGTGCCGTTGCTGCCGGGTGCCGCGACCGCCAGCGAAGTGATGGCGCTTCGCGAGGAAGGCTACGAAATCCTCAAGTTCTTCCCGGCCGAACAGGCCGGCGGCGCGGCCTATCTGAAGTCGCTCTCCTCGCCGCTTGCCGGCACCATGTTCTGCCCGACCGGCGGTATCTCACTGAAGAACGCCAAGGACTATCTGTCGCTGCCGAACGTCATCTGCGTCGGTGGTTCCTGGGTCGCTCCGAAGGAGCTGGTTGCCGCCGGCGACTGGGACGGCATCACGAAGCTGGCCGCGGAAGCAGCCGCTCTCGCAGGCTGACCACACGCGGTTTGTAATTGCCGATCTCCGTTCCTATGTCAGCCTCAAGCTCAACGGAACGGAGATTGCCAAGATGTTCGACGCCAAGAAATTGCTGGACCAGTTCCTCGGTTCGCAGGTTCCCGGAACGACGGGAACGGTCAAGGACAAGGCAAGCGGCGCCTGGCAGACGGCGAAGGACAATCCGCTGGCGACCAGTGCCGTCCTCGGCGTTCTGCTCGGCACCAAGACCGGGCGTTCGCTGACCGGCAGCGCGCTGAAACTCGGCGGCCTGGCCGTCGTGGCCGGCCTCGGATACCAGGCCTACAAGAATTATCAGGCGGGCAAGGCGCCGGCCGAGAGCGACAATGTTCCCGCCGATCCGGCCATGCTGCCGCCGCCGAGCGACTCCGGCTTTTCCCTGCAGCAGACGGACAATGATTTTGCGCTGCATCTGGTGCGCGCCATGATCGCCGCAGCCAATGCCGATGGCCATATCGATGCGAGCGAACGCGCCAACATCATGGACAAGATCCGGCTTTCCGCTCTGGACGACGAGGCGGGGCAGTTCCTGGAGCGGGAACTGGCTGCGCCGCTCGGCATGGCCGAACTGGTGGCCGGCGCCAAGACGGAAGAGCAGCGCGTCGAGGTCTACACGGTTTCACGCCTGACGATCGATCCGGATACGCGCACCGAGCGCGGCTATCTCGATCTCCTGGCCGGCCGCCTGGGCCTTCCCGATCCGCTCGTCGAACACATCGAGGCGACCGTCATGGCCGCATCGCGCTCGGCCTGAAAAACCGGAACGTCGGATACAGGCCGCGCAGACCGGCCTTTTCGGCGCGTTGGAGCTGGGCGGCATTTTCGTCGATCAGCGCCGCCGCGCGGGCGAGAAGGCTTGTCTCCATGCCGGCCTCCGCGTGCAGGCGGTCGGCCGTGCGCTCCAGCGAACGGGCACAACGTTGCGGATCCCTCGAGAGGGATTGCAGGTCCCTCAAGGTCAGGCGCAGCCGGTCGCTGATTTCTGCATTCGCTGTTCCGGAATCAACCGCTTCGTGGATCTGGCGGACCGCCTTGCCGACCGCAAATATCGTCATGCCCGTGCGTGCCGCGGTAATTTCCGCCTCGCCGATCCGTCCGGCAAGGCGGACCAGTCGCAGCACGCGATGATAAAAGCGCATCCGCCACACTTCGATGTCGTGGCGATGGCCATCGGGCGCGCTCATCGCCTCCAGATCATGCACCATCATCGCGATCAGCGTGTCGAAGCGCCGCTGCAGGCTGACGGGGTAGATCAGCGTGAAGGCGGCAAGCCCGAGCGTCGGACCGGCCACGACCGCGCCCATCATCAGGAATGAGTGGCCGGGCGTGCCGGTGAGCGGGAAAGCCGGCTGCAGCAGCAGAAGGAGAACCATGTTGTAGTCGAAGCCGAAGCGCGCCGTTCTCCGATGGGCCATGATCAGAGCGCCGAACAGGATGAAGGGTAGGACGAGCACGAGCAGCTCGGCTTGCGAGGAGGCAAGCGGCCAGACGAGCCAGCGGCAGGCGATGGCCCCGAGCGCGCCGAAGGCCTGCCCGAACACCACCGATCGCAAAATGACATGCGGCATGTCGAATGCCGAGAAGATCGTGACCATGATGGAGGCGCCGAGCATCATGAACGGACCGACGGAAAGTCCTGTCACGGACCACACCGTGCCGATGACGAATATGGTGAGGCCGGCGCGGATCATCGCCTGCAGGGCACCGAGCCAGTCGCGATGGAGCACCAGGCTTTCAGCGCTGACGGATGCCTGAGGCAAATCCACCGTTCCGTCGCGGAGCGCTGCGGCGAGCGCATGCAGCATGTCCCGAATTTGCAGCCGGTCTCGCGACAGGGCGAGCGCAATCCGCAGGTGGCTGGAGGCATCGCTGCTGGCGATGTCATTTTCCAGAGCGTCAGCCAGGTTTCCGAGCGCGCCGGCCAGCTTTTCGTCGGTGGCCAGCGAGACGTCGCGCAGTCCGGCCATCAGCGCCATGTGCCGGATGAACAGGATCCGGATCGCGCGGGCGGTGCGGCGGCGGTTGAACGATCCGGCGCCATGTCCGTCGAGCGCGTCTTCGATTGCGGCCATCTCCGCCAGCAAGGCGGCCTGTGTCTCGTCGCGATCGTGTGGCTCGTTTTTGTCCGTGAGGTCCGCTGCGATCTGGCGGAGCAGTTTCGATGTCAGTATCCGGGTTCCGGCCACAATCGGGTCGGTCTCCTGCCGCTTGGCAAAGAACCAGCCAATCAGCAGCGCGACGCCGACGCCGACTGTGATGGTGAGAAAACGATCCACCCCCATTTCGACGATCTTGTCCGGGTGGGCGGCCTCAAGCAGTGTAACCATCGCGGCGGAATAGCCGGCGAGCATCGCGCCATACGCCGCAAACGAGCGCAGCAGATTGCCGGTCGCCGCACAGAGGCCGATCCAGACGGTCAGGCCGAGCGTCAGGACGAAGGGATTGCCGTCGGCAAGCCACATCAGGCCGATACCGAAGATGACGCCGATCAGGGTTCCGACGACACGGAACAGGCCCTTTTCGAGAAGATGGCCGCGCACCGGCTGGGAGGCTGCCCAGACCGTCATGGCGGCCCATTGCGGATGTTCCAGCTTGAGCAGCCATGCGGTAAACAGGGCGATGCATGCGGCCAGCGCGGTGCGCATCGCATAGGGCAAGACCTGCTCGTCGAAGCCGAGCGCTTTCAGCACACCGCCTGCCGTATTTCGCTGCAGCTTCATGATTCAGCGTCCGTTGTAGGTCTGGATGCGGTCGTCGATCCGGAAGACGGCGTCAGTCATCAGTGCGATTTCGGTGTCGTCGATGTCGGCAAGCAAGTCGGCCTCCACGTTTTTGATGATCGTGCGGATGTCCCTGGCCGCGTCATGCCCGTCCGGGGTCAGGAAGATCAGCTTCGTGCGCCTGTCCTCGCTGCTGGCGCGGCGCTCGATCAGTCCCCTGGTCTCCATGAGGTCAAGCAGCCGGACGAGGCTGGAGCCGTCGAGGCCGACGCGTGCGGCCAGTTCGGTCTGATTGATGCCGTCGCCGGTGATGGCGAGGTGGAGGAGTGGCGGCCAGGTGGCGTCATTGAAACCGGATTCTGCCAGCACGTGGTCGAGGAGGCGGCGCCAGCGGCGTTGCAATCCGGCCATGAGGATGCCCAGTCCGGCACGTTGTTCGATCGGAGACATTGTTGATATCCATATTGTTTGAATTCAAGTAATATGGATACAATGAATTTGTCAACAAATGACGGTGCCGGCCGATTCGAAAATCGGAGCGGCGGGTGGTTGCGTAGCATTGAAGGCGGACCGGCTATGTGATCCTATCGCGCATTCCGCAACCAGCCGCTTCGGACTGCCATGAACGATCTCGCCAACTGGACGCCCCGCCCTTTGCCCAAGCCCGTCTCGATCGAGGGGCGAACGGTCAATCTCGTACCCTATGTCCGCGCCGAGCATGCCGAGGCGTTGTGGCAGGCATTTGGAGGCGCGGAGAAGATCAACGATCTTCTGGCCTATTTTCCGTGTCCGATCTTCGAAACGGTCGACGGGTTCGCCGACTGGCTCGACGTCAACCAGAAAACCGGCGGCTGGGTGACGGAGGTCTTCGTCAACCGGAAGACCGGCGACGTCGTCGGCATGGCCAATTACATGCGCGCCGATCCGGCAAACGGTGTTGTGGAGGTCGGCTCGGTCGCCCATGGTCCGGCGATGTCGCGCACGCCGATGGCGACGGAGGCGCATTATCTGATGGCTCGCCATGTGTTCGACGACCTCGGTTATCGCCGGTACGAATGGAAGTGCCACAATGCCAACGAGCCGAGCAAGAAATCGGCGGTGCGCTACGGCTTCACCTTCGAAGGGCTGTTTCGCCAGCACGTCATTTCCAAGGGCGCCAACCGCGATACGGCGTGGTTCTCGATGATCGACAAGGAATGGCCACTGTTGAAAGCCGCTTTTGAAGTCTGGCTCGATCCGGAAAACTTCGATACGGCAGGGCAGGAGCGGCGCAAGCTCGCCGATATCCGCAATGCAATGTCGGCGGAGGTACGATCGTGAGCAACGAAAACAATTCCCGCAGCGCGATGATCGCTGCGGCGGCGATCCTCGTCGGCGTCAGTCTTGCGCTGCTGCTGATGCCGAAGATCGTCCTCTGGCTGGGCGGCTACTCGCCCTTCCTGGGTTTTGCCTTCGGCGCCCTCGTCATCCTCGCCTTCTTCGTGATCTTCTGGCTCAGGTCGCGCTACCAGCGCCGGCGATAGCTTCGCGTCATGCGGTCAGCGATGCGCCAAGCAGCATCAGCCCGAAGACGATCACCATTAGAGCCCCCAGAATTTCGATGCCGTTCGAAATGAACGACCCGAAACGCGAGCCGCCGCCGGCGATGCGGACGGCGACGTCCTTTGCCGTCACGGCGAGCGTGGCCAGTGTTGCGACGGTGATGGCCGTACCCACCGACATGGCGAAGACGGAGAGCAGGCCGCCGAGATAGAGGCCGTTGAGCAGCGAGAAGGTGAGCACGAGCAGTGCGCCGGAGCAGGGGCGAAGGCCGACCGCGATGATGGCCGACCACGCCTCGCTGATGCCGAATCGGTCACCCTTCAGCATGGCGGGATCGGCGCCGTGCGAATGGCCGCAGCTGTCGCAGACGAAGGTCTGCTGCCTGTTTCCACCTGCGGCCCCGGCAAAGGCGAACGCATGGTCATGCGTGCAGGTGCTGTGATCGTGGTCGTCGAAGAGCCCGCCGACGATGGTCGGCTTGCGGCGCATGGACCGAAGCTTGCGCCAGAGCATGTTCAAACCGAACAGCACGATCAGCAAATAGGATGTGATCTCCAGGCCCCAGGTGGTTTTGGTCACCGAAATTCCCGTGCCGCGCAAAAGGAAGAAGGCGGTGCCTATAGCGAGGATCGCCACGAGCCCCTGCGTCATGGCTGAGAGAAACGAAATGACGACGCCGCGCTTCAGTTCGGTTTCGTTGGCGATCATGTAGGAGGAGATAACGGCCTTCCCGTGACCGGGGCCGGCGGCATGAAAGATGCCGTAGGTGAATGAAAGGGTGACGAGAGACCACAGGGCCCAAGGGTTCTGGCGCATCTCCTTCAGCGCGTCTGTCAGTGCGCGGTAGAAGGCCTGCTGCTGGACGTTGACCCACGCAAACAGCGGCGCAAGCGGCCCGCCGCTGCCGAGACTGACGACGGGTTCCGCGGTTCCGAGGCCAAGCGAGGATTGCGCATGGGCAGCGCCGGTGAAGATTGCGGCGATCGACAGGGCGAGAAGGACCGCCTTCACCTCGCCGCGGCGCTTCAGCATGACAGATCCAGCCGGGTGGCGACGAGCTTGGACGGGATGGTGGTGGGATCGTTGAAGAAGGAGTCTGTCAGGCTCGCCTGGTTCTGGCTGATGATCTGGTCGGGATCGGGACGAACGACCGCGTGCTTGCAGGCGTTCAGCTCCTTGCCGTCGAGCTTGAAGTCACTGTCCTTGGCAAAGTCGAGGGCAGTGTAGAGGCTGGGGTCGTAGGCGCCGACGCTGATATTGCCTTTCAGCGGCAGCGGCTTGGCAGGCTTGATGGCGAAGGTGATCAGCAGGCGGTTGTCCTTGAAATCCGCCTTGATGTAGTGCGGATGCGCCATGACGACGTCTTTGCCGTTCAGCGTCACCAGCGTGTAGTAGCTATAATCGGCGAGCGAGTTGACCACCGTGTTGGAGATGTCCGCCAGTTCATCGGGCTCGAGCTTCAGGTCGGTGTTCTTGTCGTAGTCCATCATGACGCTGGAGGAGAACACCTCGTCGAAATACCAGGTATGCTTGAGTTCCAGCAGCGTCTTGTCCGGCCCTTCGACGACTTCCAGCTTGGCGTCGGCGAAGACGTGCGGATGGGCGAGCGCCGGGATCGGCGTCAGGCACATGAGTGCGGCGAGCGCTGCTTTCTTCATCGCGACGGTCTTTCCTGAACGGGAGCATCTTCGTTGGTCATGAAAGAGTCCGAAATGCGGCGGCGGCCATGCTCATTCCTGCGACTTCTTGAACCAGTTCGACATGAAGTCGACAAACGTCCGAACCTTGGCCGGCAGATAGCGCCGGTGCGGATAGACGACGTAGATGCCCCTGTCCTTGGCCATGTAATCCTCGAACAGACTGACCAGCGCACCCGATTCGACGTGGCTGCGGGCCACGAAGTCCGGCACGACGGCGACGCCCAGCCCGGCAAGCGCCCCGCGGAGCGTCGCCCTCGGGCTGTTGACCTCCAGCGGGCCGGTGACATTGACATTGAAGCCGCCGCCTTCGGGATCGTGAAACCTGAGGCTGTTGTGCGAGCGGGCGTTGGTATCGACGAGGAACGGCACGTTGGTCAGGTCCTGCGGGCGTTCCAGCGGACCGTATTTCTCGATGAAGTCGTTAGAGGCGCAGACCAGGACACGGAAATCGCTGATCTTGCGGGCGATCAGGCCGGAATCCTCCATCTTAGTGATCCGGATGGCGGCGTCGAAGCCTTCCTCGATGAGATCGGCGAATCGGTCCTCCGACGATATCTCCAGTGACAGGTCGGGATGTTCGACGATGAAGTCGATCAGCGACTGGCCGACTTCGGCATCGACGAAAGTGCGCGGCGCGGTGATGCGCAGCTTACCCTTCAGATCGGCATTGTTCTCGCGCACGAGATCGGCGAGGCTGTCGATTTCCTTGAGGATGTCCGACGCGGAACGATAATAGGTGTGGCCGGCTTCCGTCATCGAGAACTGCCGCGTGGTGCGATTCAGGAGGAGTGCGCCAAGCTCGTCCTCCAGTTCCCGCACATATTTCGACAGCAATGCCTTGGACCGGCCCGTGCGCCTGGCAGCAGCGGAAAAGCCTTCGGCCTCGACGACGTCGATGAAGGCGCGGATGCGGGTGAGGGTATCCATTCAGGGCTCCTGCTTCGTGCAGGATTATTGAACGGAAAGCGGCAATTCGTTCAATGCATTTTTTGGAAAAACCTCTCAAAAAACTCTTGATTATTACAGGCGGAAATCATATCTCCTCGCTTGCCCAAAGTCGCACGTGCCTGTGGGTGTCCGCCGATCTCTCGACAAGGTGAGGGACACGGTAAGGTACCTGGAACTAACCCCTCCAGTCGTTTCTCCGGCCAACCGGTGATGCGAGGACATCTTGAAGCAACGACGGTGCGGGCCTTTCTGGTGTCTGCCGGCTTTCCAACAGCCGGGGTTACTGAAGAGGCACACCTTCATTGCCGGAAGTGCGGTCGGGTTCCCCAACCAATCCAAGGCAGACAAAGCGGAATTGAAACCCTCGCGGGTTTTGGTTCGCCTTCGCGTATCGAGCGTTATCCATGGTTCCGGCAGCTCCAAAGGCCGGTCTCGTGCAGAGCGCCCGACACTTTTGTCCTCCGGTTTTCCGGACCATTGGAATTCGAAAGGGTAACACGATGACGACTGCACGCATCCTCGACTTTATCAAGAACCGCCGTCCGGAAGGCCCGTGCCTCGTCGTTGACCTCGACGTCGTGCGTGGCAACTTCGAAACGTTCCGTCACGCCATGCCGGACAGCGCCATCTACTACGCCGTCAAGGCCAACCCGGCCCCGGAAATCCTTCGTCTGCTCGCCAGCCTCGGCTCCAATTTCGATTGCGCATCCGTTGCCGAAATCGAAATGGCGCTCGACGCTGGCGCGACCGCCGAGCGCGTTTCGTACGGTAACACGATCAAGAAGGAGCGCGACATTGCCCGCGCTCACGCGCTCGGCGTTTCTCTCTTCGCCGTCGACAGCCACGAGGAAGTCGAGAAGATTTCCCGCGCGGCTCCCGGCGCACGCGTCTTCTGCCGCGTGCTGACGGACGGCGAAGGTGCGGAATGGCCGCTGTCTCGCAAGTTCGGTTGCGTGCCGCAGATGGCCGTCGACGTGCTCGTCTACGCCCATCAGCTGGGCCTCGAATCCTATGGCGTCTCGTTCCACGTCGGTTCGCAGATGACCATGGTCGATGCCTGGGATTCGGCTCTCGCCGATGCCAAGCGCGTCTTCGTCCAGCTTGCCAAGCAGGGCATCACGCTGAAGATGGTCAACATGGGCGGTGGCTTCCCGACGAAGTACCTGAAGGACATCCCGTCGGCAGAAGCCTACGGCCTGGCCATCAACGGTGCGCTGCGCAAGCACTTCGGCAACCGCCTGCCGCTGACGATCATCGAGCCCGGCCGCGGCATGGTCGGCAATGCCGGCACGATCAAGGCTGAAGTCGTCCTGATTTCGAAGAAGTCGGACAACGACAACCATCGCTGGGTCTTCCTCGACATCGGCAAGTTCGGCGGTCTGGCCGAAACCATGGACGAGGCGATCCGCTACCCGATCCGCACCGAGCGGGACGGCGACGAGATGGAGCCCTGCGTGCTGGCCGGCCCGACCTGCGATTCGGCTGACGTGCTCTATGAAAAGAACATGTACCCGCTGCCGCTCACGCTCTCGATCGGCGACGAAGTTCTGATCGAAGGCACCGGCGCCTACACGACCACCTACTCGGCGGTCGCCTTCAACGGCTTCGAGCCCTTGAAGTCCTACGTGATCTGATAGGCCTGCTCCGGCGAACAGCCGGAGCGGCAATCTCACAAATTTTCGAAGTTTCTAGGGAATGGGGAGGCCGCCATGGCCGCTGTTCTTGGTGCCGTGCACGCAAATTTTGCGCCGGCGTTCGTACTTGACGTTGAAAATCAGGGCGATGTTGCCGCCCGTGAGCGCCTGCTCGACCAGGCCATGGGCAGGAACCGCCGCCGCAAGTCTTCGGAGAAGCTGCGCCGTGGCCGGCTTCCGTCGGAAGGCCTGGCATTCGTCGCCCGCGACGATTCCGGTCGGGTCATCGGCACGGTGCGCCTTTGGGACATCGAGGCCGGCATCGATACGTGCGGCAGGCCGGTGAAGGCGCTCCTGCTCGGGCCGCTTGCCGTCGATCCGGCGCATGAGGGCAAGGGCATCGGCGGCGCGCTGATGCGTCATGCGATCATGGAAGCGAAGATGCGCGGCCATGGTGCGATCCTGCTCGTCGGCGATGCCGCCTACTACGAACGCTTCGGCTTCTTCGCGGACAAGACCCAGCACCTGGTCATGCCGGGTCCGTTCGAGCGTGCGCGCTTCCTTTCGCTGGAGCTTGTCGAAGGCTGGCTTGACGGTGCAGCCGGCATGCTGACGGCCGCAGGCCGCAAGCTTCCGCTCCAGGCGCTGCGCAAGGCCGCTTGATCCGGCAGCCGGAATTTGTCCGGCGTCCCGTCGCAACTGTTTCCGGCCGTCGGCGAATCATCGTTGGCGGCCGTTTTGCTTGCCTTCGGTCCTTGCACATCGATCCCGATGACGGTGCGCATTGCCTGGCTGTTTTGACGGACGTCATTCCTGGGAAATACAACTTAACGTATGTCTATTCGTCTCTGTCTTTTTTGTCGCAGAGCTCCCTTCCGTTGATCTGAATCAATCGTCTGTTCCTCCGCTCCGCTTTACTCCGCGCGAGGCATGGCCTTGTTTATTTTAGGAGAAATTGAAATGGGCATTCGCTGGACGGCTTGGACTTTCGCACTGGCTGCAACAACAACTTTCATCGCCGCGGCGCCGGCGGCCATGGCGGCCGATCTGGCGCCTGCAACTCCCGCGGCAGAAGCGCCGGCGGCTCAGCTCACCCCATGGCAGGTCCGCATCCGCGGTCTCGGCGTCGTGCCGAATGACGACGGTAAAGTGGATGGCGTGTCGGGGTCGGACCTGTCCTACAGCAACACGGTCATTCCGGAACTCGACATCAGCTACTACTTTACCGACAACATTGCCGCCGAACTGATCCTTGGTACGACCTACTCCAATATCTATGGCGACGGATCGATCGACGGTCTCGGACGCATCGGCAAGACCTGGATCCTGCCGCCGACGCTGACGCTGCAGTACCACTTCACCAATTTCGGCGACTTCAAGCCGTATCTGGGTGCCGGTGTGAACTACACCATGTTCTACAATCAGGACGGCCATGGTTCGGTTACGGACCTCAAGGTGAAGGACACCTTCGGCGTCGCCCTGCAGGCCGGCTTCGACTACATGCTCGACGATCACTGGGGCGTGAACTTCGACGTCAAGAAGATCTTCCTCAATGCCGACTACGACGCAAAGCTCGGCGGGACACCGATCAGCGGCAAGGCCAAGCTCGATCCGTGGCTGATCGGTGCCGGCGTGACCTACCGCTTCTAGGCGGCGGCCTGAGCATGTCGTCCGCGGGAAGGCGGCCCGCGGATTGACATTTTCAAGGTCACACACTATCTCGGGCGGCAAGGGCTGGAACCCCTGCCGCTCGCTGGCTTTGCAAGAAGCCCATGGTGAAGTTCCCTCTTCCAAGAGACACGGTTCATGCTTTTTCAAGGCATCCGGCCGGTGGCAATGCGGGCACCCACATTATCAGGCCACACCGGGATGCCGGAAAAGAGGACTGTCATGAGCGGACTATCCATGCCGCTGCCCGCCCTTCACGCATTGAAGGACCAGGCCAAGCGCCTGCGTGCTTCCCTGGAAGGCGAGGGAGCATCCATAAGTCATTCGAAAGCCCTGGAACTGATCGCGAAGCAATATGGCCTTCGCGACTGGAACACGCTTGCGGCGATTGCCGGCAACCGGCCGCCGCTCAACCCCTACATGCTGGGCTCGCGGGTCTCCGGCCATTATCTCGGCCAGGCGTTCTCCGGTGAAATCATCGGCGTGCAGGCGGTCTCGGCGCAGCCGGGGCGTTACCGCATCACGCTTGATTTCGACGAGCCGGTGGACGTCGTCACCTTCGACAGTTTTTCGGCCTTCCGCAAGCGAGTCTCGTGCACGATCGGCGAAGACGGCTGCACGGTGGAGAAAACCTCCAACGGAAGGCCTCATCTTGAACTGGCCTGGTGACCGTCAGGCGGGTTTCGGAAGGCCGACTGGCAGCACAAGGACGAAAAGACCGGCGGAGTTTGCTCCGCCGGTCTTTTGCTTGCGGTCCGGTTCGGCTCAGAAAGCCTTGAAGGACGAGATCTTGTTGTTCATCAGAAGCAGCGTCGGCCGGTTTTGGGTGATGGCGGTGCAGGTGCCGCTCATGTACCAGTCCTTGCAGACCATGACCTTGGCCGAGCCAATGAGCTTGATCGAGGAAATCCGATCGTTCCAGAAGCCCTGAAGCTTGGCGTTGGACTTGCCCGGCGAAACGCAGAAGTGCGGGCCCTGATAGTTCACCTTGCTGTAGAAGCACACCTGGCTGAGCGTCAGCTTGGGCGGCAGTTTCGGCGGGATCGGGGGCTTCGGCGGTTGTGGCTTGGGCGGCTGCGGCTGCGGAGGCGGGGGCTGGTTGGACGGTGCGCCGGCGCCGCACCCCATCTGCACGCCGCCGGGGCCGATCTGGATGCCGCAATCGTCGAGCGGGTTGCCCGGGCCGTTGCCGCCGGCGTCTTCCTCGTCGTCTGCGGGGCCGTTATTGCCGCCGACGGCCAGGAAATTGCTGCTGACCCAGCCGTCGGTGCCGGTGTGCTCGACGAAGCACCAGCCGGATGCGCATTCCTTTATCTCGACGTGCTCGCCGTCATAGAGCTGGTCGACCTTGGAAAAGCTCGTGCCGGGTCCGGTGCGAACGTTGACGTTGCCGGTGGCGATGCCGGATGCCGCCAGCGCGCTGCCGGCGAATAGGGATAGGGTGATTGCCAGGGCAGCGCCCGAAGCCTTGCTGAAGTTGGTCATTGTCTCTCTCCTCTGGATGGTCGGCATGCTGTCCTCATGCCGGTGAGAAGAAGATAACACCGCACCGCCTGAACGCGTTGTGAAGTCTTCGTTTAGCTTTCATTCATGCGCATGGAAGAAGAGCGGCAATGTGAATTGCCGCTCTTCTTGCTTCATCTTGGAACGGATTGAGCCGGACTATGCCGCGCGACTTCTCTGCGCTGCCGTCGACTGGCTCAGCTTGAACTGTTCGATGAGGCCGGCCAGTGCCTGTGCGTCGGAGGCGAGGCGGTGTGTGAGTGCGGCCGTCTCTTCCACCATCGCGGCGTTCTGCTGGGTCATCTGGTCCATCTGGCCGACGGCCGAATTGACCTCGTTCAGGCCCGTCGACTGCTCGCTGGCGCTCGTCGCGATGGCGCCGATCGACTCGTTGATGCGGGCGACCTGCGAGGCGATCGCCTCCAGCGCTTCACCGGTATTGCGCACCAGCGTTACCCCGCTCTGGACTTCCTGGCCCGACTTTTCAATGAGGCCCTTGATGTCCTTGGCGGCATTCGCCGAGCGTTGCGCCAGTTCGCGAACTTCCTGCGCGACGACGGCAAAACCCTTGCCGGCTTCCCCGGCGCGGGCGGCTTCGACGCCGGCATTGAGGGCGAGGAGGTTCGTCTGGAAGGCGATTTCGTCGATGACGTTGATGATCGACGAGATCTCGCCGGATGCGCCCTCGATGCGGCCCATGGCGGCAATCGCGTCGGCAACGACCTGGGCGGAGGCTTCGGAGCTCTTCTTCGCTGCATCGACCATCTGCGCGGCTTCGCGGGCGCGGGCCGATGCATTGCCGACGGTCGACGTGATCTCGTCGAGCGCTGCGGAGGTCTCCTCCAGCGAGGCGGCCTGCTGTTCGGTCCGCTTCGAGAGATTGTCGGATGCCGAGCGCATTTCCATCGCGCTGTCGTCGATCGACCGGGCGTTGGTGCTGACTGCTGTCAGGGTCTCGTTGAGCTTGCGGACCGAGGCGTTGAAATCGGTGCGGACGCGTTCCATGTCGCCGTGGAAGCTGCCATCGATACTGACGGTCAGATCGCCCTGCGACAGGCGGGTCAGGCCTTCGGCCAGGCGGTCGACCGAATGGCGAATGAGATCGGCGTCGCGGGACTTTTCGCTTTCGGTCGCGGCGCGCTCCTGCTCGGCGGTCTCGCGGATCGTTTCGGACTGCTTGCGCAGTTCGCGCCCTTCGAGCTCGTTGCGGCGGAAGATGTCGATCGCGCGCGACAGGTCGCCGATCTCGTTGCCGAGCGTCAGGTTGGGCACCTCGACGGCAAGTTCGCCGTCCGTCATGCGGCGTGCGACGTCGGTCAGCTTCGGCAGTCCGCCAAGTGCTGCGCGCATCGCCAGTGCAATCAGACAGGCTGCAACGAGAGTGGCGACGATTGCTGCGATACCGACCTTGACGCCGATCTCGCTGGCCACCGCATTGATTTCCTGGGCGTCAACGCCGGCATAGAGAATGCCGGTCACCTGTCCTGCCGGAGAGAAGATCGGCTGGTAGATGGTGTAATAGGGCTTGCCGAGAATGACGGCCTCGCCGCGATAGGTCTGGCCCTTGGTGACGACCGGATAGACGGCGCCCTTCTGTCCGAGCTGGGTGCCGACCGCACGATTGCCGTCCGGCTTGACGATGTTGGTCGTCTGACGCCAGAAATCCTTGGAAGCGTCATCCCACGCAAAGATCGTCGCCGTCTCGCCGGAAATGCGGCCGACGCTGTCGATCATTGCGTGATCCTTCACGTCGGTCGGAACCTTGTCCATGACGATCTTGTCGACATTGCCGTTCTTGTCATAGGTCACCTTCGTGCCGTCAACATCGCGGCTGACGATTTCGGCGGCGATGCGCAGACTGCGGTTCTGGCCGTCGATCGCATTGGTGCGGACGTTGGTGGAAATGACCTGCCAGGTCACGACGAAGGTGGCGGCAAGGGCCGCGAGCGTCACAACGGTGCTCAAGATGGTGACCGTCTTGACCAAGCCAAAACGCGACAGAAGTTTCATGTCGGGGACCCCCAGGAAATTAGAATTTGTCAAATTTTGTGGGAAGATGATTAAGTAACGGTGAATCCGGACTTTTGTGTCGGGTTCTACTGTCCCGGACAAAAGACAACCTGGGTTGGATACACTCTAAAGCCTTTGAGAAGGCTTGGATATTAGTGATTGCAGAATAAGATTGACGGCGCGATTAAATTTCCCAGAAGCTGCGCGCATCCGCTGCCAGTCTGTCTAGCGCTATCTGCCAATCCTGCGGATCGATGTTCTTGCGGACTGCGGCTGCTACATCCGCGATGGCGCTCTCGGGTGAAATGTTGTGGTTCGCGCGGACCGTGCGGACTTCTCGGGTGAGTGTTTCTCTGTCGGAAAAGGGTGTCACAGGCTGGGAGGCATCCCAATCCTCGACGAAAATCGCTCTGAGGACCGGTGGGAGAACATCGGCGAATACTAGAGCGTCGACGACCGGAAGATGCGAGCGGAACACATGCAGCACCGCCCGCGTCATTGCGTAACATTGGTGATGCGTGGCCAGCAGCGATATTGATTTCAAGTCGGCCATGTAGCGCTCGAAGTCGCGTGAGGCCTGAAAGTACTCCTGCGGCATCGGCATGTGCAGTCAGCCCGAAATGTCGACGACGCCGCAGTCTCCGGCCTCCGACGCAAAGGCAAGCTGCTTGCCGGTGCGGTTCCAGGCCATGGCGGTGATGGCGCCCTTGCCCGGCCGGCGCAGCAGCGCCTCCTTGTTGTCGGCAAGGCGGACGGCCAGGATCATCCCGTCGATAAAGCCGATGGCGAGCACTTCGTCGGTGGGGTGGAAGGCAACCGAAGTGACCATGATGTCGGCCCGCGTGCCGAGTTCCAGCGGCGCCTTGCCCATTGGTCCGTCTTTGCCGGCAAACGGCCAGACGATGGCGGCGGGCGCACCGGATGAAGCGAGCCATTTGCCCTTCGGCGACCAGGACAGCGACTTGACCTTGGCCGGGTAGCCGGTCATGCGCATGTGCCGCGCGTCGCCGGGCTTGCCGTCGAGCTTCCAGCCATGCAGCGCGTTTTCCTGCATGGTGGTGACGACGAAGCGGCCGTCCGGAGAGAAGGTGATGCCTGTATGGGCGCCCTTCCATTCCAGGTCGACAGGTTGGCCGGCCGTGCCGACCCAGTGCAGCGTCACGCCATTGTAGCGGGCCACGCCGATCCTCAGGCCCTTCGAGGCGAAGGCTATGCCCTCGACGGTGCGCTGTTCGGCGAATTCCTTTTCCGAACCGTCGGCAAGTCTGACCAGTGCCGAGCGGCCATGCGCATAGGCGACGGCGCCCTGCGGGCCGCCTGCGACGACCGAGATCCACTTGCGCGGCGCTTCGGCGACGAGCGAGACGGTGCCATCGGCGCCGATGCGGTTGACCTTGCCGTCCTCGCCGCCGGTGATCAGCGTTTCGGAATAGGGATCCTTGACGCAGGAGAGCAGGCCCTGATGCGCCTCCGTGACCTTGTCGCCGCCATCCAGCCGATGGATATGGCCGGACGCGGCGGCGAAAAAGGGTACATCATTCAGGAAAGCGGCAGAGACGACATAACCTTCGATGTCGAGCGGCGCGACCGTCGGCATCAGGCGGCTGCCTCACAGGCGCGGAAGCTGGCTTCCAGCTTTTCACGGTCGAGATCACGGCCGATGAAGACGAGGCGCGTTTCCCGCTTCTCGTTTTCCTTCCACGGGCGCTGGTGGTCGCCTTCGATGATCATGTGGACGCCCTGGACGACATAGCGATGGTCATCGCCCTTGAAGGCGATGATGCCCTTCAAGCGCAAGATCTGCGGCCCGAAGGTCTGGGTCACCTTCTGGATCCACGGGAAGAAGCGCTCCGGGTTCATCTCGCCGGCACGGAAGGACAGCGACGTGACCGTCACGTCATGAATGGGCGAGGGGCCATGGCTATGATGATGGTGCCCATGGTCATGATCATGGTGGTGATGATCGTGGTCGTGGCCATGATGATGATGGTGGTGGTGATCATGGTCGCAGTCAGGACCGCAGACATGATCCTCGTCTTCGTGATCGAGGAAATGCGGATCGTTTTCGAGCGCCCGCTCGAGATTGAAGGCACCCTGATTGAGAACCTTGGCGAGATCGACGCCCGAGCGGGTGGTGTTGTAGATGCGAGCCGACGGATTGATGGCGCGCACGACGTCTTCGACCTGATGCAGTTCCTCATGCGAGACGAGGTCCGTCTTGTTGACGAGAACGACGTCGGCGAAGGCGATCTGGTCTTCGGCTTCGCGGCTGTCCTTCAGGCGCAGGAGCAGATGCTTGGCATCGACCAGGGCGACGACGGCGTCGAGCTCGGTCTTGGCGCGCACGTCCTCATCCATGAAGAAGGTCTGAGCCACCGGAACCGGATCGGCAAGACCGGTCGTCTCGACGATGATGCCGTCGAAGCGGCCCGGCCGGCGCATCAGCCCCTCGACGACACGAATGAGGTCGCCGCGCACGGTGCAGCAGACGCAGCCATTGTTCATCTCGTAGATTTCCTCGTCGGATTCGACGATCAGGTCGTTGTCGATGCCGATCTCGCCGAACTCGTTGACGATGACGGCATATTTCTTGCCGTGGCTTTCCGACAGGATGCGGTTCAGGAGCGTCGTCTTTCCGGCGCCGAGGTAACCGGTCAGAACGGTTACGGGGATGGGGCTTTGGGCGGTATCGGACATGATAACCTCTCTCGGAAGAGTAGCGCAGCGCAGAATGGGCGCTGCTGGAGCTTGAATTGAATCCCGGTTGATATAGGCAATAGAGTGGAGGAGTTCAAAGGGTTTTGCACAAGGCGCCCCTGGAGGAGGCAAGTGGCACCAGACTACATCATCAGACCGGGCCTGCTGGAAGAAACCTTTGTCTATCAGGAGATCGAGCGGCGCGCTGCACAGCGCTTCCGCGCCATAGGCATGGCTGAAATTGCCGACGGCAGACCGACCGATGCATCCGACCTTGTGGAACGTATCCGCGATGGCAGGCTATTTGTCGCAGCCTCGGGGCTGCCGGTCGGATTCGCCATGTACAGGCAGGTCGACACGGCCGCCTATATCGAGGAGCTGGATGTGTTGCCTGATCATGCGGGGCAAGGCATCGGGGCCGCATTGATCGGCCGGGTCGCGGAAGCAGCAGTCGAGGCGGGGCTTTCCAGCCTCTTCCTGTCGACGTTTCGCGATGTGCCGTGGAATGCGCCTTATTACGAGCGGATCGGCTTTCGGGTGCTGGAGGAAGAGGCGTTCTCCCCGGCGATGCGCGCGATCCGGAGCGAGCACATCGCGAAGGGTCTGGATGAAAGCCGCCGGGTCTTCATGCGTCGGCGACTAGGCAAGGTCTGACAGGTCGAAGGCGTCGACATCCTCGAGAAGCTCGATGATCCCCCGGACGGCATGAGCGAGGATGCGCTCGCCCTTTTCCGCGGTCGCGGCCGCCGCATTGCCGGCCACACCATCGGCGTTGAGATCGGCCATCTTCCAGCCGAATGCATGCGGCCCGTAGGCACGCAAATGGCGGAAGCGTCCTGCAAAATCGCTCTGGCGCGAGGGAAAGGCCTTTGCCTTCGTCCTGTCCACCCGGTCCGGGTGAAGCGCCAGCATGACCGAGGTTTCGATATCGCCACCATGAATGTCGATCGCCTTGTCTTCCGGCGAAATCAGCCCTTCCGGCAGTCCGAAGCGTGTCCAGCTGGTGGCGACCGCCAGCATGCCGAAGCGCACCCGTGCTTCCGTTGCGACGATGGTCATCAGCGGTGAATTGCCGCCATGGGCGTTCAGCATGACGAACTTGCGGATGCCCTGGCGCGACAGGCCTTCGGCGATTGCGAGCCACCGCTCCACGGCTTGCGAGTAGGACAGCGTCTTCGTCCCGGCAACGTCCATGTGCTCGATGGAATAGCCGACGGGTTCCGTTTTCAGGATCGTCACCGGCAGATGTTCGGGGAGGTTTTCGGCCAGTCGACCGGCAATGCCGTCTGCAATCAGCGTGTCCGTTTCGAACGGCAGGTGAGGGCCGTGCTGCTCATGGGCGCCCAGCGGCAGCACCGCAATCCACCGGCTCCTGTCCGCGGCACCGAGCGCCGGGTCGTTGTCTTCGAAACGTCTGGCGGGAATGGGCATATGGCGGTCGCTCGCTATTTTCTGTATTGGACGTTCATGGGGCCGGTTAACGGCCAGGTATTCCTAGTAAGAGTTCGGCGGGAAAATGGGCAAGAAGAAAAAGGACGGCAAGAAGGACAAGTCCCTCAAGAAGGCGAAACTTGCGGAAGCTGGCGGCAAGGATCTGGCGACGGCCCTGACGCAGGCCGCCCGGTCGCTGCGCACCGAGCAGAGCCATCAACTGGCGGCGTGCGGGCTTTATGCCGGACAGGAAGGCGTCATTCTGGCACTTGCCGGGGAAGACGGACTGACGGCCGGGGCAATCGCTCTCCGGCTCGGCGTCAAGGCGCCGACCATGACCCGGACGATCGGACGCATGGAAGCGCAGGGCTTCGTGACCCGCGGCAGCGATGGCGGTGACGGGCGCCTGACCAAGGTTTTCCTGACCGATGCCGGCCGCAATGCCGTTGAGGGGATCGAGCAGGCGTTGAAGGTCAGTGAGAAGCGGGCGACCAAGGGGCTCTCCAACAAGGAGATCAAGGCGCTGACGGTGTCGCTGGTTGCGATCATGCACAATCTCGATCCCGCCGAGGCAGACGATCAGCTTGACTGATCGCAAGATGTGGACGGCAATTCACCCGGTCGCTTTTTATTTGAATTCTTGAATTAAATTTTTTAAAGCTTGTCCGGCAAGCCGGACTGGCGCCACCTCGTGCCGGATCGGTCGATCCAGGAGGGGACGTGGCTCAAAAGGTCAAACTATCGACGATTGCCGAGTCGCTTGGCATTTCCACGGCAACCGTATCGCTTGCATTGCGCGACAGTCCGCTTGTCGCGATTGCCACGCGCGAACGGATCAAGGACCAGGCGCGCCTTCTCGGCTACATCTACAACCGCCGTGCGGCGAGCCTCCGGACCTCACGTTCCGGCATCATTGGCGTCGTCGTGCATGACGTGATGAACCCGTTCTACGGCGAAATCCTGAAGGCGATCGAAAGCGAGCTAGACCGCAGCCAGCACACCTTCATCCTTTCGAACCATTACGACTCGGTAGAAAAGCAGCGGACCTTCATCGAAACGCTGCTGCAGCTTGGCGGCGACGGCGTCATCATGTCGCCGGCGATCGGCACGCCGAAGGAAGATATCCAGCTTGCCGAAGACAACGGCATGCCGGCCATTCTGGTCGCACGCCAGATGGAGGGGATCGACGTTCCCACCTATCGCGGTGACGACAGCTACGGGATCGCGCTCGCTACCAACCATCTGATCGGCCTCGGCCACCGGACCATCGCCATGATCGGCGGCACAGACCAGACCTCGACCGGCCGCGACCGTTATCTCGGCTATGCGTCAGCGCTCAAGAAGGCAGGAATCGAAGTCGATCCCAACCTGCGCATTCCGGGCCCGCGTAGCAAGCAGGGCGGGTTCGAGGCGGCAGTGCATTTCCTGTCATTGCCGCAGAAGCCGACGGCGGCCGTCTGCTGGAACGATCTGGTGGCGATCGGCCTGATGAACGGCATTTCGCGCGCCGGCCTCGTGCCCGGCCATGACATCTCCGTCACCGGCTATGACGACCTCGAGGAAGCGGCGATCGCCACGCCGGCGCTGACGACGGTCTGGAACGGTCAGGCGGAGGTCGGACGACTGGCTGCGCGCGCGCTGCTTGACAAATTGAGCGGCAGCCACGAGCCTGACGGCCTGCACCTCATCAAGCCGGAAATGCGTATCCGGCAGTCGACCAATCCCATTTCTTCGTCATCACAGAGATCCTGAGCCCCGTCCCATGTCCGATACCCGCATTCCCGTCCTCGCATCCGTCAAGAGCCATCCCCGCGTCCTCGAGCGCCTCAAGGAGAAATTCGACCTGCGGCTGATGGAAATCGACGGACCGGCCTCGCTTCCAGAGGCCGAGCGCAGCGAAATTCGCGGCGCGGCGGCAGCTTTCGGCGGGTTCAGCGCGGAGTGGATGGACATGCTTCCGAACCTGGAAGTGATCGCCAGCTTCGGCGTCGGGTACGATGCGGTCAACGTCGGTCACGCGGCCTCGCGCGGGATCATCGTCACCAACACGCCGGACGTGCTGAACGACGAGGTGGCCGATACGACGGTCGCCCTCCTGATCAACACCGTCCGCCGCCTGCCGCAGGCCGAACAATGGCTGCGGGAAGGGCGCTGGGAGAAGGACGGTCCGTTCCCTCTGTCGCCGCTGTCGCTTGCCGGCCGGCATGTCGGCATTTTCGGTCTTGGACGGATCGGGCTGGAGATCGCCAAGCGGCTGGAGCCGTTCAAGCTGAAGATCAGCTATTGCACCCGCACGCCGCGGGATGACGTGCCCTACAAGCATTACGCCTCGCTTCTCGACATGGCGCGCGACGTCGATACGCTGATCTCGATCGTGCCGAAGACGGATGCAACCCACAAGGTGATCAATGCCGAGATCCTGTCGGCGCTCGGCGCCAACGGTGTCTTCGTCAATGCCGGACGAGGCTGGTCGGTGGATGAAGAGGATCTTGCCGCTGCGTTGAAGAACGGCACGATTGCAGCGGCCGGCCTCGACGTCTTCTACGATGAGCCGCACGTGCCGCAGGCGCTCGTCGATGTTCCAAACGCCTCGCTGCTGCCGCACGTCGCCTCGGCCTCGGTGCCGACGCGTAACGGCATGGCCGACCTGGTGGTCGACAACCTGATTGAGTGGTTCTCCTCGGGCCGCGCGCTGACGCCGGTTCCCGAAACGCCCCAGAAGGACGGCTGAACCTACTCGGCAGCTGCCACAATGGTCGTCTTGGCGCCGGCATAGGCGCGGACGGCGTCACCAAAGGCTTCGAAAATCTGGCGCGACGGCGTGTCCGTCTTTGCCCAGTATTCGGGATGCCATTGCACGCCGATGGCGAAGTTCTTGGCGTTGATCACCGATACCGCCTCGATCGTGCCATCCTCCGCGACGGCTTCGACCTGAAGGCCGGGTGCCGCTTCGGCGATGGCCTGCCTGTGCAGGGAATTGACCTGTACGGCACCTGCTCCGAGGTAGCGGGCCAGACAGGACCCTTCCTTGATGAACACGTCCTGACGGATGCCGAATGCTTCGTCCCGGTGCACGTTCTCCGGCTTGCGATGATCCCAGATGCCCGGCTGCTCATGGATTTCGCTGGCGAGCGTGCCACCGAGAGCGACATTCAGCTCCTGAATGCCGCGGCAGATCGCCAGCATCGGAATGCCGCGATCGAGCGCGCGGCGAATGAGCGGAAGGCTGGTGGCGTCACGGCCGGGGTCGAACGGTCCGTCCTCTTCTCTTGCATCCTGACCATAGAGCGACGGATGGACATTGGTGGCCGAGCCGGTGACGAGCAGCCCGTCGACGCGGTCGAGGATGGCATCCGTTTCATTGCCGTGTTCGAAGGCGGGAATGATGAAGGACATCACGCCGGAAACGTCGAGTGCTGCCTGCAGATACTGGTTCTGGGCGCAATGCCAGTTCGTTTCGGTGAAAAAACGGATATCGGCCGGGACTGCGACGATGGGCTTCGACATGGGCGATGCGACCTTCGGTTCGATTTCGATTCTGAAAATTGAGTACGCGCACCCGCCTTGCTGTCAACCAGGCACGATCATCACGGCCGATATTCGGAGCACTTTTTGGCTTTTGCAAGGATCAGCTCACGCAGACCCATGAATTTCCAACGAAGCCAATACGAAAGGCTGACGAATGAAAGTCGAAATGCTTGAAACGCCTGATGCAAAATGGTTAGGTCTCGCAGTGTTCGGTGACGACCAACAAATCAGGGGATCCGACACAACTTAAACTTGGGAGGTTTATTTATGGATCGTCGTTCATTTATGAAGAAGGCGGGCGTTGCAGGGGCGGGTGCCGCTGCGGCGGCAACTTTGGCTGCGCCGGCCATCGCACAGGAAAATCCGAAGATTACATGGCGCATCACGTCGTCATTCCCGAAGTCGCTCGACACGATCTACGGCGGTGCCGTCGATATCGCAGAGCGTGTGGCCGCGGCAACCGACGGCAACTTCACCATCCAGCCGTATGCAGCAGGCGAAATCGTCCCCGGTCTCCAGGCACTTGACGCCGTTGCCGCCGGTACGGTCGAAGCCGCTCACACGACGTCTTACTATTTCTGGGGCAAGGAACCTACCTTCGCTCTCGGAACGGCCATTCCGTTCGGTCTGAACGCCCGCATGCAGAACGCCTGGTTCTATCAGGGCAACGGCAACACGCTGCTGAACGAGTTCTTCGCCACGCAGGGCGTCTACGGCCTGCCGGCCGGCAACACCGGCGTGCAGATGGGCGGCTGGTTCCGCAAGGAGATCAACACGGTTGACGACCTCAAGGGTCTGAAATTCCGTATCGCCGGTCTCGCCGGCAAGGTCGTCGAAAAGGTCGGCGTCGTGCCGCAGCAGCTCGCTGGCGGCGACATCTACCCGGCTCTTGAAAAGGGTACCATCGACGCCGCCGAATTCGTTGGTCCTTACGACGACCAGAAGCTCGGCTTCTACAAGGTCGCCAAGTACTACTACTATCCGGGCTGGTGGGAAGGTGGTCCGGTCGTCCACGCCTTCTTCAACCTCGACAAGTACAACAACCTGCCGAAGCACTATCAGGCGATCCTCACCGACGCCTGCGCATTCGCCAACACCAACATGATGGCGAAATATGATGCGAAGAACCCGCAGGCACTGAAGCAGCTTGTCGCGGAAGGCACCGTGCTGCGTCCGTTCACGCAGGAAATCATGGCTGCCTGCTATGACGCCGCCCTCGGCATCTATGCGGACCTGTCGAACCAGAGCGCGAGCTTCAAGAAGGTCTATGACGACCAGCTGGCGTTCAAGAAGGATGCCTATCTCTGGGCGCAGATCGCCGAGTACACCTTCGACACCTTCATGATGATCCAGCAGCGCTCGGGCAAGCTCTGATCTGCCGAAACATCATTGACCGACTTGGCCCCGGACAGGACACTGTCCGGGGCTTTTTTGTGGGCAGATGCCTGGGGACGCGGACTTCAGGGCCGTTTCAGGACGTCAGAGACATTGGAACCGCTTTCGCCGGCTGCAAATGAAAACCGCCGCAGGAGCTTGCTCCGCGGCGGTTTCGTCATCCACTGATTGATCTCAGTTGAACTTGGGCGGCTGGCTGAGATCCATTGCCGGATCGGCCGGTTTTGGTGTGTCGCCGGCATTTGGTGCGGGCGTCGACGCAGGCGGATTGAGGTCCAGCGGCGGCAGGCCCAAGGCGGGCTGGTTGTTGCCGCCCTGATCCGGTGCCGGCGCCGATCCCGGTGCGCCGAGGTTGAGCGGCGGCAGGCCAAAGGTCGGCTGGTTGTTGTTGCCCGAGCCCTGGTCGGCTCCGCCGAGCGGCGGCAGGCCCAGTCCCGGAAGGCCGGAGTCGCCCGTGCCGAAGCCCGGGACGTCGATGGTCACCGAATTCGGATCGATATGCGGTTCGTCGTCCTTGTAGTGGGTGACGAGCCAGGGGAAGGCGATTACCAGCATGATCACGGCGAACTGGATGATGATGTAAGGCAGGACGCCCTTGTAGATCTCGATCGTCTTCAGACCGTTCATCATCTTGCCCGTCGCCTGATCCTTCCATGCGCCGGCCGGGGCGACCGAGCGCAAATAGAAGAGCGAGAAGCCGAAAGGCGGTGTCAGGAACGAGGTCTGCAGGTTGATGCCGAGGATGAGGCCGAACCAGATCAGGTCGATGCCGAGCTTTTCGGCCACCGGTGCCAAGAGCGGCACCATGATGAAGGCGATCTCGAAGAAATCGAGGAAGCAGCCGAGAACGAACACGATAATGGTGACGACGATCAGAAAGCCGTATTCGGCGCCCGGCAGGCTCAGGAGCAGGTCCTCGATCCAGACATTGCCGTTGATGCCGTAGAAGGTCAGGCCGAAGACGCGCGCGCCGATCAGGATCATCATGACGAAGGCGGAGAGCTTCGTGGTCGAATCCAGCGCATGTTTCAGCGTCGATATGTTCAACCGGCGCTTGGCGAAGGCGAGGATCAGCGCTCCGGTGGCGCCCATGGCCCCGCCTTCGGTCGGGGTGGCGATGCCGAGGAAGATCGTGCCGAGCACCAGGAAGATCAGCGCCAGCGGCGGGATCAGCACGATGATGACCTGCTCGGCTAGCCGCGAGATGATCTTGTTTCTGAGCCGGGCGTTGACCAGTGCGACCGCGTAGATGACGAGAATGCCGAAAGCGAGCGATGCGACCAGCCGCCATTCGGGGCTGATGGCGGTGAACAGAATGGTGTCGCCGAGATAGTAGAGAACGGCGGCAATCGCCAGCATGACGATCAGCGACGTCACGCCCGATCCGAGTGTCCGCGCCTCGATCGGCAGTGCCGGCACCGACTTCGGCCGGATCATCGACATGACAAAGATGTAGAGGCAGTAGGCCGCAATAATGATCAGCGACGGATAGAGCGCGCCGACATACATGTCGCCGACGGACCGGCCGAGCTGGTCGGCCATGACGATAAGAACGAGCGATGGCGGCACGATCTGCGCCAGAGTGCCGGATGCGGCGATCGTGCCGGCGACCAGCGACGGCCGATAATTGTAGCGCAGCATGATCGGCATGGAGATGAGACCCATCGCCATGACCGAGGCTGCGACAACGCCGGTGGTTGCACCGAGCAGAGCACCGACGAGAATGACGGCATAGGCGAGGCCGCCGCGCACCGGTCCGAACAACTGGCCGATCGTCTCGAGCAGGTCTTCCGCCATGCGCGATCGTTCGAGGATCAACCCCATGAAGGTGAAGAACGGAATCGCCAGCAGGGTGTCGTTGTACATGATCCCGTATATTCGCTCGGGATGCGACTGCAGCAGCGGCCAGAAAAGCTTGATTTCCGGCGAGATCGACGACAGTTCCACGCCGATGACGAAGAAGATGAGACCACCTGCGGCGAGCGTGAAGGCGACGGGGTAGCCGAGCAGGAGAAGCGCCATCACCGAGGTGAACATGACCGGCGCGAGATTGTGGGCGATAAGGTCGATCATGGCTTAGTGGTTCTCCATGATCTCGGCGATATGGTCGGCATGATTGTCGGGACGCGGATCATCGATCGTGCCGGCGATCACCGCCGCACGCTTGATGACTTCCGAAACGGCCTGAAAGGTGAGGAGAATGAAGCCGGCCAGCACGGCGAGCTTGGCCGGCCAGATGATCAGGCCGCCGGCATTCGGCGACATTTCGCCGGAATTGAACGAGGTCCAGAACCACGGCCATGCCAGCCAGACCATCAGCGACGAGAAGGGCAGAAGGAAGATGACATGCAGCACGAGATCGACCCAGTCGCGCGTACGCTTCTTCCAGGAGCTGGAAATGATGTCGATGCGGACGTGCTCGTTATTGAGCAACGCGTAGGCTGCCGCAAGCAGAAAGACGACGCCATAAAGATACCACTGAATCTCCAGCCAGGCATTGGACGACATGTCGAACACCTTGCGGATGACCGCGTTGCCAGCGCTGATCAGCACTGCCGCCAAAAGCAACCATGACACGGACTGGCCGATGAAGCGCGTCACCGCGTCGATCATACGGCTCAAGGACAGTAAAGCCTGCATAGAATTCCTCCCCGAAGCGCCCTCTGTCCTTAAAGGCTCGCCAAACCGATGGCAACGTCTGTCAAGGGCAATTGCCCGGTTAAGTCGCTCGAGTCGAATTATATTTTGGCGCCTCGGCCATGTGCTGGGCGAGGACGGCGCAACTTGTTACATATGGTTGCATTATTGTTGTCGAAGCGCGGGACTTGCCGTGATGCGATTCGGGAGGCGTGGCGCCAAGCCCATTGCACTTTCCGGAGCATTTGTGTAATCGGCTTAGTCAAGAGTGGATGGAATCTGCAGGCGTCGTTTCGCGGGGATTCCGACCTGATCGGGCGAATTACCGCCTTTGTCCGATCGGTTTGCAAAGGGGAGACAAGATACGATGAGCGAGCATCCGACTGGACCGGTCGAAACCGGTGCGCCGATGAACTATGAGGAACACGAGAAGACCTACGACATGTTCATCGCCGGCGCCAAGTACGGCACGATGATCGTTGTCGCCCTTTTGATCGCCATGGCTGCCGGCTTTTTCACCGCCGGTGGTTTCCTCGGCGGTATCCTGACCTTCATCATTGCCTGCGTCGCCGGCTTCATCTTCCTGAAGTAACGGACGCACGATCAGAGACTGAAAAACCGGTCCTGGCTTTCACGCCGGGGCCGGTTTTTTCATGCTCGGAATAAGCTGCAGACATCCGCCACCGCCGGGTCGCCCAGCGATGGCGACCGGCTTGTTCAGCCGGCGCTGGCGGTGTTGGCCTTGCCCTGAACGCGGGCGAGGCCATCGCGTGCCGGCGTGTACTTCGGGTCCAGACCCAGGGCGTGGCGGTACGACTTGGCCGCCTTGGTGAAGTCGCCGCGGCGCTCGTAGATGAACGCCTGGTTCGCCCAGGATTCCGCAATGCTCGGATCCAGCTCGATGGCGTGGTTGAAATCGGCGAAGGCGTTCTCGTCGTCGTTCAGCGCGACATAGGAAAGGCCGCGGCCGTTATACGGCTCCGGCGAATTCGGCGAGAGCGAGATCGCCTTCGAGAAGTCGTCGATCGCCTTCTCGTGCTGGCCGCGCTTCTGATAGATCAGACCGCGATTGTGGTAGGCGCGTCCGTCGGTCGTATCCAGCTGGATGGCGCGGTTGAAATCGCTGAAGGCTTCATCGATGCGGCCGGCCTGGCGATAGATGTTGCCGCGGCCGATATAGGCGACGTCGTAGTTCGGGTTGATCTGCAGGGCGCGACTGTAATCCTGCGCGGCCTCGACCGGCTTGCCCATGTTGCGGTAGATCAGCGCCCGGTTGGCGTAGGCCTGATAGAAGCGCGGGTTCAGCTGGATGGCGCGGTTGAAGTCGTCCAGCGCCTTGTTGAACTCGCCGGCGCTGCCATAGGCGTAGCCACGGGTGTTGTAGCCCTGCGGATCGTTCGGATTTGCGTTGATGACAGCCGTCAGCGAGGAGATGTTCTGTTCCGAGCCCTGTGCCCGGTCCAGCTTTATCACGTCGCTGCTGGTCGGTGTGCTGACGCAGCCTTGCAGGAGTGCGGCGCCCGCGAGCAGAACGACGGCGAAGGCCGAGCGCTTGATCGTTCGCGTGGAAGTTGCCGAAACGTGGTTGCGAATGGTGCAGTCGCGCAGATCAGCCGTCATCAGGCTTAAGTCCCCCTACGGTACGAAGTTCGTATCGTTTTCTTCGTCTGAAAAGCAAAAGGCGGCGGCGATCAGATCGCCTCCGCCCAAGATACATCCGAAAGCGTCAAAAAGACGACCGGTCAATTAGTGGCTGCGGCCGTTGCCGACGAGACCTTCGCGCTGGGCGCGCTTGCGTGCCAGCTTGCGTACGCGGCGGACGGCTTCTGCCTTTTCGCGAGCGCGCTTCTGAGACGGCTTTTCGTAGTAATCGCGCATCTTCATTTCGCGGAAGATGCCTTCGCGCTGCATCTTCTTTTTCAGAGCGCGGAGAGCCTGATCAACGTTATTGTCGCGGACAAGTACCTGCACGTGAATCCCGTTCCTTTGGTGTTGGTGTTGTGCCCGCAGGCATTGCAGCAGGCAAAATAATAATAATTCGCAGTGCGCAAGCCTTGCGATTGGAAAGCGGGATAGCAGATCACCGGCGTCAAGTCCAGCGGGAGAGTAGGGGCTGTAGTAGATTTTTTGCGTTCCCGCGCAGCATCTGATGTACTGTCCGCCATTGTGTCGAAAGCGATGCTTGAATGCGTCGCAAAAGAGCCGTTGTGCCGGGGCGCGATTTGCGATTGCTAGGCTCTGCAAAATCCGGTTCTGCCGGCCATCTTGCTTTGGTCAAGGAGTGACAGGGCGCCATGCGCAAATATTCCATTTTCGCCGTTGCCCGCGAGGCAATGCGTCACCACAAGGGTTGGGGCGCGCAGTGGGCATCGCCCGAGCCGAACGCAGCCTATGACGTCATCATCATCGGCGGCGGCGGCCATGGTCTGGGCGCGGCCTACTATCTTGCCAAGGAGCATGGCATCCGCAACGTGGCGGTGCTGGAAAAGGGCTGGATCGGCGGCGGCAATACCGGCCGCAACACGACGATCATCCGCTCGAACTATCTGTATGAAGAGAGCATGCACATCTATGAGCACTCCCTGAAGCTCTGGGAGAACCTGTCGCAGGAGCTCAATTACAACGTCATGTACTCGCCGCGTGGCGTGATGATGCTGTCGCACAACGTCCATGACGTGCAGTCGTTCAAGCGCCATGTGAATGCCAACAGGCTCTATGGCATCGACAATGAATGGCTGTCGCCGGAGCAGGCGAAGGCCTATTGCCCGCCGCTCGACATTTCGAAGTCGGCCCGCTACCCGATCAACGGTGCAGCGCTGCAGCGCCGCGGCGGCACGGCGCGCCACGATGCGGTTGCCTGGGGCTATGCCCGTGCGGCTTCCGATCTCGGCGTGCACATCATCCAGAATTGCGAAGTGACCGGCATCCGCCGTGGTCCGAACGGCGAAGTGACCGGCGTCGAGACGAGCCGTGGTTTCATTGGCGCTAAGAAGATCGGCGTTTCGGCGTCCGGCCACAATACGGCGATCATGTCGATGGCCGACGTGCGCGTGCCGCTGCATTCCAATCCGCTGCAGGCGCTGGTGTCCGAGCCGATGAAGCCGATCTTCCCCTGCGTGGTGATGTCGAACACGGTGCACGCCTACATCTCGCAGTCCGACAAGGGCGAACTCGTCATCGGTGCCGGCACCGACCAGTACGTCTCGTACTCGCAGACCGGCGGCCTGCAGATCATCACCCATACGCTCGACGCCATCTGCGAGATCTTCCCGATCTTCCGCCGCGTCAAGATGATGCGCCAGTGGGGCGGCATCACCGACAACACGCCGGACCGTTCGGCGATCCAGTCGAAGACGCCGGTGCCTGGCCTCTATGTCAACTGCGGCTGGGGTACGGGCGGCTTCAAGGCGACGCCGGGCTCCGCGCATCTGTTCGCGCACCTGATCGCCAAGAACGAGCCGCACAAGTTCGCCGCCGGGCTGACGCTGGACCGGTTCCGCTCGGGTCGCCTGATCGACGAGGCGGCTGCGGCCGCCGTGGCGCACTGATCCCGATGTTTCGCAGATTTGACGGTCTCCACCCGACCGGGAGTTAAGACATGCTTTTGATCCACTGCCCATACTGCGAGGAAGAGCGCTCCGAGCTCGAATTCCGCAATGCCGGTGACGCTCATATCGTCCGTCCGGCCAACATCGCCGACATCTCCGACGAAGCGTTCGAGGCGTACTTCTTCCTGCGCGACAACCCGAAGGGCGTCATCTTCGAGCGCTGGCGGCACATCCACGGCTGCGGCCGCTTCTTCAACGCGGCGCGCGATACCGTCAGCGACAAGTTCATCACCACCTACAGGGCGGGCGAGCCGAAGCCGGATCTCGCCGCCGTTGCCATCGGTAGCCAGAAGGACATGCAGAAATGAGCGGCGCCAACCGTATTCCCGGCGCAGGTCGTCTGACGCCCGCCAAGACCGCCCGTTTCACCTTCGACGGCCGCACCTACACCGCGCTTGAAGGCGATACCGTCGCCTCGGCACTGCTTGCCAACGGCGTGCATCTGCTCGGCCGTTCCTTCAAGTATCACCGTCCGCGCGGCATCCTGTCTGCGGGTCCGGAAGAGCCGAACGCCCTGATCGACGTTTCGCGCGACGCTGCCCGCAAGCAGCCGAACGTGCGCGCCAGCGTCCAGGAAGTCTTCGATGGCATGAAGGTGTCCTCGCAGAACCGCTGGCCGTCGCTCGCCTTCGACATCGGGGCGATCAACGACTTCTTCTCGCCCTTCTTCGCCGCTGGCTTTTACTACAAGACGTTCATGTGGCCGAAGGTCGCCTGGCATCACCTTTATGAGCCCTTCATCCGTCAGGCCGCCGGCCTCGGCGTCGCGCCGAAGGAAGCGGACCCCGATCACTACGCGTCGCGCTACGCTCATTGCGACGTGATCGTCGTCGGCGGCGGCGTTTCCGGCCTTTCGGCCGCGCTTTCCGCTGCCAAGACCGGCGCGAAGGTCATCCTCGTCGACGAAAACCCGGAAGTCGGCGGTGCGCTGCGCTTCGACACCGATGTCGTCATCGACGGCATGAACGGTTACGACTGGGCGCAAAGCACGGTCAACCGCCTGAAGGCGATGGGCAATGTCACCGTGCTGACCCGCACGACCGCCTTCGGCTATTACAATCACAATTTCATCGGTCTCGCCGAACGCGTTACCGATCACCTGGCCGCGTTCGACAAGGCTCTGCCGCGTGAGCGGCTGTGGCAGGTCCGCGCCAAGCGCGTGGTCATCGCCTCCGGCTCGATCGAGCGGCATATGGTGTTCGCCAACAACGACCGTCCCGGCATCATGCTGGCATCGGCGGCACGCACCTATCTCAACCAGTATGGCGTTGCCGTCGGCACCAAGATCGGCGTCTACACTGCGCATGACTCTGCCTATGAGGCCGCCTTCGACCTGAAGCGCGCCGGTGTGTCCATCGTCGCCATCGTCGATTGCCGCAAGCAGCCGGGCGTTGCCGTCCTGAAGGAAGCCGACCGGCTGGGCATCAAGGTGCTGATCGGTCATTCGGTGATCGGCACGACGGGCAAGCTGCGCGTCAATTCGATGACGGTTTCCCGCAACGGCGCGAGCCGCGGCGAGAAATATGCCGTCGACGCGCTGATCGTATCGGCAGGCTGGACGCCGTCGGTGCATCTCTTCTCGCAGTCGCGCGGCAAGCTAAAGTTCGATGCCGAAAAGCAGCGTTTCCTGCCCAACATCTACGCCGAGAAGGGCATCTGCGTCGGTGCCTGCAACGGTACGGACGCCATTCAGGCGGCCATTGACGAGGCGATCGCTGCCGGCGAGGCCATGGCTGCCGAGTCCGGATTTGCGACCGGCGAGAAGGTCGCCGTCTCCGGATCGTCCGCCTATGAATGGACCGGCGGCATGATCGGTGCTGCCGAAGGCGCCGGGCCGGAGACCGCCGTCAAGGCGTTCATCGACTTCCAGCATGACGTGTGCGCCAAGGACATTCGTCTCGCCGTTCGCGAGGGCATGCGCTCGATCGAGCACATCAAGCGCTTCACGACCAACGGCATGGCGTCCGACCAGGGCAAGCTTTCCAACATGCATGGTCTGGCGATCGCCGCGGAAATGCTCGGCAAGGACATTCCGGAAGTGGGCCTCACCACGTTCCGCGCGCCCTATACGCCGGTCACGTTCGGCACGCTGATCAATCATTCACGCGGCAAGCTGTTCGATCCCGCCCGCAAGACCCCAATCCATCCCTGGGCCGAGGCGCGGGGCGCGGAATTCGAAGACGTCGGCAACTGGAAGCGTGCCTGGTTCTTCCCGAAGGCCGGCGAGACCATGCATCATGCGGTCGACCGCGAGTGCAAGACGGTTCGTGAAGTCGCAGGCGTGTTCGACGCGTCCACGCTCGGCAAGATCGAAGTCGTGGGTCCGGATGCGGCGAAGTTCCTGAACCTCTTGTACACCAACGCCTGGGATACGCTGAAGCCCGGTCGCTGCCGCTATGGCATCATGACCCGCGAGGACGGTTTCGTCTACGACGACGGCGTCGTCGGACGCCTGGCCGAGGATCGCTTCCATGTGACGACGACGACCGGTGGTGCACCGCGCGTCCTGCAGCACATGGAAGATTATCTGCAGACGGAATTCCCCGAGCTGAACGTCTGGCTGACGTCGACCACGGAGCAGTGGGCGGTCATCGCCGTTCAGGGGCCGAAGGCACGCGAGATCATCGCGCCGCTCGTCGAAGGCATTGACCTTTCCAACGAAGCCTTCCCGCATATGAGCGTTGCCGAGGGCAAGATCTGCGGCGTGCCGACCCGGCTCTTCCGCATGTCGTTCACCGGTGAACTGGGCTTCGAAATCAACGTGCCGGCCGATTATGGCAAGGCCGTCTGGGAAGCCGTTTGGGAGCGTGCGGAGCCGATGGGCGCCTGCGCCTACGGCACCGAGACCATGCACGTCCTTCGCGCCGAAAAGGGCTACATCATCGTCGGTCAGGATACCGACGGCACGGTGACGCCCTATGATGCGGGTCTTGCCTGGGCTGTGTCGAAGAAGAAGACGGACTTCGTCGGTATTCGCGGCCTGAAGCGCCCGGATCTCGTTCGCGAGGGACGCAAGCAGCTGGTCGGCTTGAAGACGAAGGATCCGAAGATCGTGCTGGAAGAAGGCGCTCAGATCGTCGCCGATCCGAACGAGCCGAAGCCGATGACGATGCTTGGTCACGTGACCTCGGCCTACTGGTCGGAAAATTGCGGCCATTCGATCGCGTTCGCGCTGGTGGCCGGTGGCCAGGCCCGGATGGGTCAGACGCTCTATGTGCCGATGGCGGACCGCACCATCGAAGTCGAGGTGACGGACATGGTGTTCTTTGACAAGGAAGGAGGCCGGATCAATGGCTGATATCGCTCAGGCAAATCGCGAAGGCGTTCTCTCCGGCCGGTTCGGCGGTTCCGCCGTCGTCCGGATCACGCCCGCCGCGCCGGCAAGCCGGATTTCGCTGCGTGCGCCGGCCGGCTCTCTCGCCGCCCTTTCGGGCGCGCTGGGGCTGACGCTGCCAGTCAAGCCGAAGACGTCGAACAGCGCCGACGGCCGTCATGCGCTCTGGATCGGTCCGGACGAATGGCTGATCATCGACGAGAACGAGGCCGACCTGATGGCTGCCGCGGCGTCTGCGGGCGCGCTGCATTCGGCAACGGATGTATCGCACCGCAATACGGCGATCATCGTTTCCGGCCCCGGGGCTGAGGCGACCGTCAACAGCGGCTGCCCGCAGGATCTGTCGCTTGCCATCTTTCCGGTCGGTGCCTGCTCGCGCACGATCTTCGGCAAGATCGAGATCGTTCTTTTGCGCACGGCCGACGACACATTCCGTGTCGAATGCTGGCGCTCGTTTGCCGATTACGCCTTTGGTCTTCTGACGGAAGGTGCCGAAGACGCCGCTCTCTGAAGCGGCGTCTCATGGACAGTCCCATGGCCGGTCAGACGTTGTCGGGCCGGTCCTTGGGATCGAACTGGCTGATTGTCAGCCAATCTGCCGTCAGCGCCGGCTTTTTTTCATCCTCGATCTCGATCTTCACGCCGTAGGTATTCATCAGCATGGAGCCGCCGCGAAAGCGCGCTTCGGCGAGGGAGAAATGCGCGCGCACGCGTTTGCCGGACCTGACCGGCGAAACGAAACGGACCTTGTCGAAGCCGTAATTGACCCCCATCGTCTGTTCTCGAATGCGCGGAATGCAGCTGTAGCTCATGGCCGACAGCAGCGAGAGCGTCAAGAAGCCGTGGGCGATGGTTCCGCCATACGGCGTTTCCGCGGCCGCTCTTTCAGGATCCGTATGGATGAACTGGTGATCCAGCGTGGCGCTGGCAAAGGCATCTATCATCGACTGGTCGACAATAATCCAGTCGGAAACGCCGATCTCCTGTCCGACAAGGCCTGTGACCTCAGACAGTGAAATTTCTGAAGGCATGAAGGGGGTTCTTTCAAAAGGGAGTCACAAGGGGGCTTAGAGTTCCTGCTCTGTATAAAAGGCGACAGTGCGGCGGGCAAGGACGACAGGTGTCCTCGCCGGCCGGTCTCCACGCGCAAAGACCTGCATCCAGCGGGTTCCGTCGCGATCGGGAAGGTTGAATTCCATCGGCTCTCGGCCGCGGTTGACGAGGATTGCCAGACGGGTGTCGGTCATGGCGGCCTTGATGTCCGGGGTACGCAGCAGCATGACGAAGCCGTCGAGATCCGGCGTCTCCCAATCGGCGACCGTCATCGGCTGGCCGTGGCGGTTCAGCCATTCGATGTCGCCGTCTTCGCCGGAGAAGAATGTTGTCTCGCGCAGCGCCGCAAAGCGCTTGCGGATCGCGGAGACGAAGGCGACGTGATCGACCAGCCGTTCGTCCATCGCCTCCCAGTTCAGCCAGGTGATCTCGTTGTCCTGAGCGTAGGCATTGTTGTTGCCGTTTTGGGTGCGGCCGCCTTCGTCGCCGGCCGTCAGCATGACTGTTCCGCGGCTGGCAAACAGCGTCGAGAGCATCGCCATCACGTCGTCTCGACGGTTCTTGAGGATCGAGCGATTGGTCGTCTCGCCTTCGGCGCCATTGTTCCACGAGTGGTTTTCATTGTGGCCGTCGCGGTTTTCCTCACCGTTCGCCTCATTGTGCTTGCGCTCGTAAGAGACGAGATCCATCAGTGTGAAACCGTCATGGGCGGCGAGGAAATTGACGGAACGCGTCTGGCGACCGCCATTTCGCGAAAAGATGGGCGAAGAGCCGGCAAGAGCCGTCGCCATAGCGCCGGTCATGGACCGGTCGCCGCGCCAATAGAGCCGCATGTCGTCGCGCGCCCGGTCGTTCCACTCCAGGAATTTTTCCGGGAAATTGCCCAGCTGATAGCCGCCGGGGCCGATGTCCCATGGCTCGGCGATCAGAACCCGGTCCGAAAGCACATTATCCGTCTGGATCGCCTTCAGCGTTTCCGCATCGCGGCTGAAGCCGACCTGCAGATCGCGGCCGAGAATGGGCGCCAGGTCGAAGCGGAAGCCGTCGACACCGGTCGCCAGAACGAAATGTCTCAGGCTGTCGACGATCATCTGGCGGATGATGGGTGCGTCGCAGGCGACCGTGTTGCCGCAGCCCGTGTCATTGACCAAGAGGCCGGGATTGTCGGGCGCATGAAAAAAGCTGCAAAGGCTATCAATGCCGCGCAGTGACAGCGTGGGACCATGACGGTCGCTCTCGCCGGTGTGGTTGAAGACGAGGTCGAGGATCACGCCGATGCCGGCTTCCCTGAGCGTCGCCACTGTCTGGCGCAATTCGGCGACGCCGCCAGGCGCCAGGCGCGGATCGAGCGCCATGAAGGTGACGGGGTTGTAGCCCCAGCCGTTCTTCAGGCCGAGCGGCGGCAGGTGGCGCTCGTCGATCCAAGCGGTGATCGGCATCAGTTCGACCGCGTCGACGCCCAGTTTCAGCAGGTGATCGACGACGGACGGATGCGCCAGCGCGCCGATGGTGCCGCGCTTCCTTTCGGGAATATCCGGATGAAGTTTGGTGAACGGCCTTACCGCGACCTCATAGATGAAGCCGCCGGGGCGGAAGAGCGGTGCCTTGATGTCCACCGTCTCCGGTGCCGTCACGATCGCTTTCGGGACAAGGTTTGCCGTGTCGTATCCGAATTCGGAGAGGCGCTTGCTGTAGGTGAACGGCCTGTCGAGTTCCTTGGCATAGGGATCGACCAGCAGCTTGGCCGCGTCGTACCAGAGGCCGTGATCGGGAGAATAGACGCCCTCGGCGCGAAACCCGTAGCGCGTGCCGCGCCGAACACCGTCGACGGATACACGATGGACATCGTCAGAGCCGCGCACCATGGGTAGCCGGCTGATTTCCTTCTTTCCCGAGGCATCGAACAGGCAGAGATTCATCCGCGATGCGTGCTTGGACCAGATCGCGAAATCGCATCCGCTATCGGTAAGGTTGGCGCCGAGGGAGGTGAAAGCCATTCGCGGGTCCAGTCTGACTGTGCCGAGCTCGCCGCCGGTTCGGCAACGCACGCTTCGTTCGATATTGATAATCAATTTCCGAGGCTTGTCGACAGCCGCGGTGGTTTGCATCCCGCGATTGTTTTCTTTAGGCTTGGGACAGGTCACAGGAAAAGGCCGTTCAACCGGCCGTATTCAGTCCCTTGTATGCGGTCACCTTCCAAAACAAGCCGAAAGGTTGAAGCATATGACGCAAGCAAAGAGCGGCGACACGGTTCGCATCCATTACACGGGCAAGCTGACGGACGGCACCCAGTTCGATTCGTCGAGTGGGCGCGATCCCCTGGAGTTTACCGTTGGCGCCGGCCAGATCATTCCCGGTCTCGACAAGGAAATCGACGGCATGGAGCTCGGCGCCCAGCAGACGGTGACGGTTCCGGCGGATCAGGCCTACGGCCCGCACGATCCGCAGAAGGTCCAGTCGGTACCGCGTTCGGCAATTCCCGCCAATATCGACGTCAAGCCCGGCATCCAGCTGCAGGCGCAGACGCAGGACGGGGGCACGCTGATGCTTCTCGTCACCGAAGTGCGCGACGACGAACTGACGGTCGACGCCAACCATCCGCTGGCTGGCAAGGATCTCGTCTTCGACGTCGAACTGGTGGAAATCATCAAGGCGGCCTGAGGCGGCGCTTCCAGAGCTCAGTCTCCGAAGCTCTCGATATAGCCGATGATCAGCGCGCGCGTCGATTGGACGGGCGCGTGGTGCCGGGCGAGAAAAGGCGTCATCCAGACGCCTTTTTTGAACGTGGTTGCTCCCGGCGTACTCTCCAGCAGCATTTGCGGCGAAGCGTGGCAGCGGGCGCAGTCTTGCTGGTAGTGGGCTTCACCCTTGGCGATCTGCTCCGCCGTGAAGGCGGAAGCCGCAGCCGGCGCAAGGATGCCGGCTGCAGCCAGAGATGCCGCCAGAGTTCTGCGAAGCATGACCGGCATCAGGTGATGACGGTCGGTGCGCTGCGGCCGGTGCGCTTGCCGATCTCGGCAATCGTGTCGGCGGCCGCGATCAGGTCGGCGAGCGCTTCCTGCGTGTCGATGCCGTGGTTGGCCGGATCGGGCTCGTAGCGTTCGACATAGACGCGCAGCGTCGCGCCGGAGGTGCCGGTGCCCGACAGGCGGAAGACGACGCGCGACCCACCTTCAAACAGCACGCGGATGCCCTGGTTCTCGCTGACCGAATGATCGACCGGATCGTGATAGGCGAAATCGTCGGCGGCCTCGACCGTCAGCGCGCCGATCTTAGTGCCTGGCAGGGTCGCGAGCTTGCCGCGCAACGCCGCCATCAGGCCGTTGGCGGCATCCGTATCCACTTCCTCGTAGTCGTGCCGGGAATAGTAGTTGCGACCGTATTCGGCCCAGTGCTTCCTGACGATGTCGGCGACGCTTTCCTTGCGGGCCGCCATGATGTTGAGCCAGAAGAGCACTGCCCACAGCCCGTCCTTCTCGCGCACATGGTCCGAGCCGGTGCCGAAGCTTTCCTCGCCGCAGACGGTCGCCATGCCGGCGTCGAGCAGATTGCCGAAGAATTTCCAGCCGGTCGGCGTCTCGTACATGCCGATGCCGAGCTTTTCGGCCACCTTGTCGGCGGCGGCGCTGGTCGGCATGGAGCGGGCGATGCCGGCAATGCCCCTGGCGTAGCCGGGCGCCACCGTCGCATTGGCCGCGATGATCGCCAGGCTGTCGGACGGCGTGACGAACATGCCCTTGCCGACGATCATGTTGCGGTCACCGTCACCGTCGGAAGCTGCACCGAAATGCGGTCCGTCCGGGCTCATCACGTCGTCATAGAGCTCCTTGGCGTGAACGAGGTTCGGGTCCGGGTGATGGCCGCCGAAATCGGGGAGCGGAACGGCGTTGCGGACGGAGCCTGACGGTGCGCCGAGACGGCGTTCGAGGATTTCCGTGGCATAGGGACCGGTGACCGCGCCCATGGAATCGATGACGACGCGGGTGCCGCCGGAAATCAGCGCGCGGATGGCGGCAAAATCGAACAGGCTTTCCATCAGTTCCGCGTAATCGGCGACCGGGTCGATAACCTCGACGGTCATGCCCTCGACGGTCTGCGTGCCGACCGCGTCCAGTTCGATGTCCGGGCAATCGGCGATCTTATACTCGGTGATCGTCTTCGACCGGGCGAAGATCGCATTGGTGATCTTCTCCGGGGCCGGACCGCCATTGCCGATATTGTACTTGATCCCGAAATCCTCGTTCGGGCCGCCGGGATTATGGCTGGCCGAGAGCACGATGCCGCCGAATGCCTCGTACTTGCGGATGACGTTCGAGGCCGCGGGCGTCGACAGGATACCGCCCTTGCCGACCATCACCTTGCCGAAGCCGGCGGCGGCGGCCATCTTGATCGCCTTCTGGATGACTTCGCGGTTGTAGTAACGGCCGTCGCCGCCGATCACCAGCGACTTGCCGGAGAAGCCTTCCAGCGAATCGAAGATCGACTGAATGAAGTTCTCAGCATAGTTCTTCTGGGCGAAGACCGGCACCTTCTTGCGCAGGCCGGAGGTTCCCGGCTTCTGGTCGCCGAAGGGCGTGGTTTCAACGGTGACGATCATGGTCTTGGGCTCTCCCTGGGGTGTCAGAGGTCACGGGCAAGAAGGCCGGCGTAAAGCGTGGCATAGCGCTCTGCGCTCTTTTCCCACGAGACGTCGCACTTCATCCCCTGCTTCTGTATCTTGGTCCATGTTTTCTTGTCCTCATAAAGGCGAAACACCTTTCTGAGGATCCCGCGCATGCCATCGGGGGTGACCGGCGAGAACTGAAAGCCGGTGGCGCATTTCATGGCGAGCGCCGCGTGGTTGGCGTTGATCACGGTATCGGCAAGACCGCCGGTGCGGGCGACAACAGGCACACAGCCATAGCGCAAGCCGTATAGCTGGGTCAGGCCGCACGGTTCGAAGCGCGATGGAATCAGGATCGCGTCGGCGCCCGCCTGCATGAGATGCGACAGCGGCTCGTCATAGGTCAGCGCCATGCCGACCCGGCCGCGGTAACGCGAAGCGGCGGCCAGCAGCGCGCCTTCGATGGCGAATTCGCCGGCACCGAGCACGGCGAGCTTGCCGCCCTGGCGGACGATGTCGTCCACCACATCGATCAGCACGTCCATGCCCTTCTGCCAGGTCAGGCGGGAAATCACGCAGAAGAGGGGACCGTTGTCGTCATCGAGGCCGAAACGGCCGGCGAGGGCTCGACGGTTCTTCGAACGCTCGGAAAGATCTCCAACGCTGAAGTTCGCCTCGATATGCTTGTCGGTTTCAGGGTTCCAGATATCGGTGTCGATGCCGTTGACGATGCCGTGCAGGCTGGAGACGCGCGCGGCGATCAGGCCCTCGAGCCCCATGCCGAATTCCGGCTGCAGGATTTCGTCGGCGTAGGACGGGCTGACGGTGGTGATCGCCGTTGCCGTCTGCAGCCCCGCCTTCAGGAAGCCGACGTCGCCGTAATATTCGACCCCGTCGACGGAAAAGGCATGCGGCGGCAGCTGCAGCTCGGAGAAAATCGCCGGCGAGAACTGCCCCTGGAAGGCGATGTTGTGGATGGTGATGACGCTCGGAATTTCCGGCGTCTCCGCATAGCGCATGTAGGCAGGCAGCATGGCCGCCTGCCAGTCATGGACATGCACGAGATCCGGTCGCCAGCCGCCGAGAACGCCGGCGGCAATTTCCGCCCCGGCACGCGAGAAGGCCGCGAAGCGTCGCCAGTTGTCGGGATGGTCCTTTCCGGCTGCATCCGTATAGGGGCCGCCCGGGCGGTCGAAATAGGCCGGCGCGTCAAGAACGAGAACGTCCAGGCCTTCGCACTTCGCTTCGAGAAGCGTGCCCTTTTCGCCAAGAAGATCATCGAACTCGTGCAGTTTCACCGGTGAGGTGAGCGCCGCCTTCACCTTCGGATAGGCTGGCACCATCGTCTTCATTTCGACGCCGCTGGCAGAAAGCGCCAGCGGAAGCGCGCCGACGACATCGGCAAGCCCGCCTGTCTTGATCAGCGGAAAGACCTCCGAGGCGACCGAAAGAACCTTCATGCCGCTACAGGTCCAGTTTCTCGATCATCGAGCGGGTGATGAGGCAGATGCCGCTCTCGGTGCGGCGGAACCGCTTGGCATCGAGTTCGGGATCCTCGCCGACGACAAGGCCTTCCGGAATTTCGACGCCGCGGTCGACGACGACGTTTGACAGCCGGGCGTTGCGGTGGACGGTCACTTCCGGCAGAACCACTGCGTGGTCCAGCGACGAATAGGAATGTACCCGGACGCCGGTAAACAGCAGGCTTCGGTTCAGCGCGCCGCCGGAAATGATGCAGTTGCCGGATACCAGCGACGAGATTGCCTGGCCACGCCGGCCGTCGACGTCGTGCACGAACTTTGCCGGCGGATTGATCTCGGCATAGGTCCAGATCGGCCAGTTGCTGTCGTAGAGGTCAAGTTCGGGAACGATATCGGTGAGGTCGATATTGGCCTGCCAGTAGGCGTCCACCGTTCCGACGTCGCGCCAATAGGCGTGCGTTTCCGATTCGGCGCGTACGCAGGACTGGTTGAAGCGGTGGGCGACGGCTTTGCCGTTCTTGACGATATAGGGAATGATGTCCTTGCCGAAATCGCGGCTCGACTGCGGGTCGGCGGCGTCCTTGCGCAGCATCTCCATCAGGAACTTGGTATGGAAGACGTAGATGCCCATCGAGGCGAGCGCCATCGATTCGTTGCCGGGAATGCCCGGCGGATCGGCGGGCTTCTCGACAAAGTCGATGATGACGTCCTTGGCATCGACATGCATGACGCCGAAGCCTGTGGCTTCCATGCGCGGCACTTCGAGGCAGCCGATGGTCACGTCGGCGCCGGAATCGACGTGCTGCTGGAGCATCAGCTCGTAGTCCATCTTGTAGATGTGGTCGCCGGCGAGGATGACCATGTATTCCGGGCCGTATGGCTCGATGATGTCGGCGTTCTGGTAGACCGCGTCGGCGGTGCCTTCGTACCACTGGTGCTCGGATACGCGCTGGCTGGCCGGCAGGATGTCGAAGCTCTCGTTACGCTCCGGGCGGAAGAAGTTCCAGCCGCGCTGCAGGTGGCGAATAAGCGAGTGTGCCTTGTACTGGGTCGCCACCCCGATCCGTCGGATACCGGAATTGAGCGCGTTTGACAGGGCAAAGTCGATGATGCGCGTCTTGCCGCCGAAATAGACGGCCGGCTTGGCGCGGGCATCGGTCAATTCCTTCAGGCGGCTTCCGCGGCCTCCCGCCAGCACGTAAGCCATGGCGTCACGGGCCAGTGGCTGGTGGCGTCGCATTTTGTTATTCGTCATCACATTCCTCCCGAACGCTTATTCCAGCTCCAGCATGATCGTGGCCAGAGGTGGAAGTACAATGGACGCTGACTTGTTGCCGTTATCATCATGGGCAATGACGCGGCCGCCATTGCCCTTGCCGCTGCCGCCATAGACGTCGGCATCGGTATTCATGATCTCCCGCCATGTGCCGGCTGCCGGCAAAGGCACTCGATAGCCCTCCCGATAGACGGGGGTGAAGTTCGTCACGACGACGACCGGCTTTTCGCCGGGAGCCTTGCGCTGCCAGGCGAATACCGAGTTGTCGCGGTCGTCGGCGATCAGCCATTCGAAGCCCTCGCCCTCGCAGTCGCGCGCATGCAGCGCCGGCTTGTCGCGGTAGAGGAAATTGAGATCCCGGACGAGCTTCTGCATGCCGGCATGGTTGGGGTAGGAGAGCAGGTTCCAGTCGAGTTCGCGCTCCTCGCTCCATTCGCTCCACTGGGCGAATTCCTGGCCCATGAACAGGAGCTTCTTGCCGGGATACCCCCACATGAAGGCATAATAGGCGCGCAGGTTGGCGAATTTCTGCCAGTCGTCGCCCGACATCTTGGCGATCAGCGAGCCCTTGCCGTGCACGACCTCGTCATGGGAGAGCGGCAGCACGAAATTCTCGCTGAACGCATAGATCAGGCCGAAGGTCAGCTCGTTGTGGTGGTATTTGCGGTAGACGGGCTCCTTCGACATGTAGCTCAGCGTGTCGTGCATGAAGCCCATGTTCCACTTGAAGCCGAAGCCGAGCCCGCCGTCATTCGTCGGATGCGACACCTTGGGCCAGGAGGTGGACTCCTCGGCGATCGTCATGATGCCCTTGTGGAGGCCGTAGACGTTCGCGTTCATCGACTGCAGGAAACGGACGGCGTCGAGGTTCTCGCGGCCGCCAAACTGGTTGGGGATCCATTCGCCCTCCTTCCTCGAATAATCGAGGTAGAGCATGGAGGCGACGGCATCGACGCGCAGCCCGTCGAGATGGAATTTCTCGGCCCAGTAAAGCGCGTTGTTGACGAGGTAGGAGACGACCTCGTTGCGGCCGAAATTGAAGATCGCCGTGTTCCAGTCCGGGTGGAAGCCCTGGCGCGGATCCTCGTGTTCGTAGAGCGCCGTGCCGTCGAACCGGCGCAGTCCGTGCTCGTCCGTCGGGAAATGCGCCGGCACCCAGTCGAGGATGACGCCGAGGCCGACCTTGTGGCAGCCGTTTACGAAACGCGCGAAGCCTTCCGGCTCGCCGAAGCGGGCGGTGGGGGCGTAGAGCCCTGTCGTCTGATAGCCCCAGGACGGATCGTATGGGTGCTCCGTGATCGGCAGGAATTCGATGTGGGTGAAGCCCATATCGGCGCAATAGGGGATCAGATGATCGCCGAGCTCGTCCCAGGAATAGAAGCTGCCGTCGGGATGACGCTTCCACGAACCGGCATGGACCTCGTAGATCGAGATCGGCTGACGGCGATGATCGGCATTGTCCCAGTAGGCGCGATGATCATCGTCATCCCATTCCTGCTTGAGGTGATCGGCGGTGATGGAGGCCGTCTGCGGCCGCAGTTCGGCACGGCGCGCGAACGGATCAGCCTTCAGCGGCTGCATCGTTCCGTCCTTGCCGATGATCTCGAACTTGTAGGCGGAGCCGACAGGCACGTCGGGTGCGAAGATTTCCCATATGCCGGTATCGAGGCGGAGCCGCATCGTGTGCAGCCGACCGTCCCAGTTGTTGAAGTCGCCGACGACCGACACCCGGCGGGCATTGGGCGCCCAGACGGCAAAGTGGAAGCCGTCGACCCCTTCGAGGGTCAGCGGATGGGCGCCGAGCTTGTCGAACAGGCGCAGATGCGAACCTTCGCGAAGATAATAATCGTCCATCGGCCCAAGCACCGGTCCGAAACTGTAGGGGTCGGTGACGGTCCATTCGTCGGTGCCGCGGCGTGCCTTGTAACGGAGCGGCTGGCGTTTGGTCAGTTTGACGGGACCTGCGAAGAAGCCGGCGGGATCAAGGCATTCCAGCGTGCCGACCGCCTTGCCGGTCAGATCGTGTACGGTGACGGCTTCTGCACCCGGAATGAAACAGCGGGCCGAGAAGCCGCCCGGGGTCTCGTGCAGACCGAGGACGGAAAACGGATCGGAGTGGCTGCCGTCGCAGATCGCGGTGATGGCGCCTGCCGGAATGTTCATGTTTCCTCCGCTCCCCCCTGAGCCTGTCATCCGGCTCTCCAGATTTCGCTCGCATATTGCCGGATCGTCCTGTCGGACGAAAACCATCCCATGCGGGCGGTATTGTAAATCGCCTTGGACCCCCAGGCGTCCTGGTCCGTCCACAATGCGTCAACTTCGCGCTGGGCATTGGCATAGGCTTCGAAATCGGCCGCCACCATGAACCAGTCATGACTGTACAGGCCATCGACCAGCCCGGCAAACCGGCTCGGATCGTCCGGCGAAAAGACGCCGGAGGCGATTGCCGAAAGCGCCTGCGACAGTTCGCGGGAGCCCTCGATGATGGCACGCGGATTGTGCCCGTCGGCGCGCGCCGCCGACACTTCCGCAGCCGTCAGTCCGAAGATGATCATGTTCTCGGCCCCGACGTGGTCGCGCATTTCGACATTGGCGCCGTCGAGCGTGCCGATCGTCAGTGCGCCGTTCAGCGCGAATTTCATGTTGCCGGTGCCTGACGCTTCCATGCCGGCAGTGGAAATCTGCTCGGACAGGTCGGCGGCAGGCACCATGACTTCGGCCAGCGAGACGTTGTAGTTCGGAATGAACACGACCTTCAGAAGCCCTCTCACGGCCGGATCGCCGTTGATCACGCGGGCGACGTCGTTTGCCAGTTTGATGATCAGCTTGGCGTTGTGGTAGCTCGGCGCCGCCTTGCCTGCAAAGAGCTTAACGCGGGGAACCCAGTCGAGTTCCGGATGCGAGCGGATTTGATCGTAAAGCGCCACGGCCTCGATGATGTTGAGGAGCTGACGCTTGTACTCGTGGATGCGCTTGATCTGGATGTCGAACATCGACGACGGGTCGATGCGGATGCCCATCCGGCGCGCGACGAGGTTCGACAGCTTTTCCTTGTTGGTGCGCTTGATGCCCAGGAACTTCTTCTGGAATTCGCTGTCATGAGCAAACCTGTCGAGCGCCTTCAGGGCCTCGGCATTGTCCATGAAGTCGCCGCCGATCGCCTCCCGGATCAGGTCCGTCAGCCCCGGATTGCACTGCATCAGCCAGCGCCGTGGCGTGATCCCGTTGGTCTTGTTGTTGATCCGCTCGGGATAGAGCTTGTGAAGGTCGGCGAAGACGGTTTCCTTCATCAGTTCGGTGTGTAGCGCGGAGACGCCGTTGATCGAATGCGAGCCCATGAAGGCGAGGTTGCCCATGCGCACGCGCCGGTCGCCGCTTTCGTCGATCAGCGAGATCGAGCGGATTTCGCCGTCGGAGAATTTGCGCTCCTTGCGGGCGTGCAGCAGGATTTTCGCATTGATCGCATAGACGAGCTGCATGTGGCGCGGCAGCAGGCGCTCGAGCAGCGGCACGGGCCAGCTTTCGAGCGCTTCCGGCAGCAGCGTGTGGTTGGTATAGCTGAACGTCCGCCACGTGATGTCCCAGGCCTGTTCGAATTCCAGTCCGTGCACGTCGCACAGCAGGCGCATGAGTTCGGTGACGGAGATGGCCGGGTGGGTGTCGTTGAGCTGGATCGCGATCTTGTCCGGCAGCGAGGTGAAATCCGGATATTGCTGCAGGTGCCGACGCAGGATGTCCTGGAGAGATGCCGAGGAGAAGAAGAATTCCTGGCGCAGGCGCAGTTCCTGGCCGGCGGGCGTGGCATCGGCGGGATAGAGGACGCGGGTCAGGCTTTCGGCCTTGTTGCTCTCGCGCAGAGCGCCGATATGGTCACCGGCATTGAAGGCATCGAGCAGGATCGGGTCGATCGGCTGTGCGGACCAGAGGCGCAGCGTGTTGACGCGCTTGCCGCGCCAGCCGACGATCGGCGTGTCGAAAGCCGTGGCGATCACGCGTTCCGCCGGCTTCCAGACGTAGCGCTGCAGGCCGCTGTCGTCCTCGATAGTCGTCACCGAGCCGCCGAAACCGATTTCGTAGGAGGCTTCGCGGCGCTCGAATTCCCAGGGATTGCCGTGGGCAAGCCAGGTCTCGGGCAGTTCCACCTGCCAGCCGTCGGCCATCTGCTGGCGGAACAGGCCATGGACGTAGCGAATGCCGTAGCCGTAGGCCGGAATGTCGACGGTGGCCATGGATTCCATGAAGCAGGCGGCAAGCCGGCCGAGGCCGCCATTGCCAAGGGCTGCATCCGGTTCGATCGCCGCGATCACGTCGAGGTCGACGCCAAGGGACTGCAGCGCGTCGTGCAGTTCGTTCATCAGCTCGAGATTGGAGACGGCGTCGCGCATCAGCCGGCCGATCAGGAACTCGAGCGACAGATAGTAGACCCGCTTGTCGCCGGTTGCGTAGACCTTCTTCGTCGACTCCATCCACTTGTCGATGATGCGGTCGCGGATGACGAGAATGGCGGCGGTCAGCCAGTCGTGCGGCTTGGCGGCCTTCGCGTCCTTGCCGATACGATAGGCGAGCTTTTCGATGATCTCTTCGGCGAGAATTTCGGGATTCGAAACACGTGGCGCTGGAGAAGGGAGATTGGCTTTCAGCATGTCATTCGTCATTGCAATCACCAATACTTTTGTAAGCCGATCAGAGTGTTAGGGAGCCACCGATCGAGCACTTGAAAAATCCACGATCAGTTTATGCACCTATCCAATGCGCTGGCAACAGGTGAAATCCGTGTTCGTGAAATTCAGTTGGAGGCGGCAGTCGAACGGGAAAAGGCCCAAAGGCTCGTGCCGGTCTTCGCGTCAGCCCGCAAAGCGGTCACTTGACCGGAATGACGTCCACGGACTGCTTCGTCTGATGCTCGCCATAACTCTTCAGCACGCCGATGACCGGGGCGACGTCGGAGTAGTCGCGGCCGTATCCGACGACGATGTGATCGGTCGCCACCGCAATGTTGTTGGTCGGGTCGAGTTCGAGCCAGCCAAGCGTCTTTCCGCACCAGATGCGGACCCAGGCATGCATCGCGTCGGCGCCTTCGAGCCGTTCCTTGCCCGGCGGCGGGATGGTGCGCAGGAAGCCGCTGACATAGCCGGCCGGAATGCCGAGACTGCGCAGCGCCAGGATCATGATGTGCGAAAAGTCCTGGCACACACCGCGCTTCAGCTTGAAGGCCTCCCGCGGTGTGGTGTCGACCGTCGTCGCGTCCGAATCGTATTTGAAATCCTTGTAGATCCTGGCGCAGATCGCCGTGGCAATCTGTCGGATGGTCATGCCATCGGCGGCGATCTCGCGGGCGTAGGCGCTGATTTCCGGCGTCTCGGGCAGGCGGGGGCTCGGGCCGCAGAAATGATGCGGCGAATCCGGATCGAGGGACAGCTGGTCGGCTATCTCGGCGGGCAGCCGCGACAGGTCGGGAGAGAAGTCGGCCGTCGGCAATTCGGTGTCGACCTGGATGCGGGCCTGCATGTGGATGTCGAGGGCGGCATGCGGCGTGCGAAACAGGATGGACGTTGCCGGATGACGGAAGAAATCGATGAAATTGCCGCGCTCTTCCGGCTTCGGAGTAACCGTCAGCGAGCCGGCGATCAGGCGCTGGCGATCCGGAATCGTGATCGGCAGGACGCGGAGGATGTGCCGGGCCCCCGACGCCGGAGTGTCGTACTGGTAGCCGAGATGCATCGAGAGATCGTAAAGCATTCCGCCGGTACCCGTCAGCTGAGGTAGGTGCGCGCGAGGATGTCGGAAAGCTGTTCCATCTCGCGTTCGAGGTTGTGGTAGACGGCGGGATTCATGGCTTCCGGCGTCATGACGGCAAGACCGGAATGCAGGCGGACTGCCTCACGATAGAATTCCGACATCTGGCCGTTGGTGTAGGCGTTCGGCAGCTGCTCGATCTCCGTACGGATCTCGTTGAGCTGGAAGAGGATCGAACGGGGATTCAAGGGATCGAGCGCCAAGAGGTCGGTGACGGTCAATTGCGCGGTGTTCACGTTGTAACGTCGACGGTGAGTCATGACGTTGTCGCCGATTTCCAGCAGCAGGTCATAGGCCCCGTCCGGGGCGTCCGGGCCGGACATGTAGCCGAGCAGCCGCGTCATGTGCAGGCCGCGCTCGAGGAAGCGCCCGATCGTCAGGAAGCGCCAGCCGGTGAAGCGGTACATGTTTTCGTGCACGAGACCCGCGAAGCCGGCAAGCTTGCGCAGGAGAATGGTCATGGCATGCGCCGCGTCGTCGCCCGGCTTGATGTGCTCATGGAACCGTCGTGCCGTCTTGGCGAGATCGTTGAGCGCCAGCCAGCCGTCGGGCGAGAAGCGGTCGCGAATGTTGCTCGCCGAATAGATGGCATTTTCGATATCGCGGACGAGCGTATCCGGCACCGGCTCCTTCGTGTCGACGTCAAGCGGTGCCAGATAGTCGGTGATGGCGGCCAGCAGCGCCTGCTCGGGATTGGCGGATTCGGCAAAGCGCGAATGCCAGGCCCGCAGGATGCGGAGCGTGCCTTCGGCCCGTTCGATGTAACGGCCAAGCCAGAAAAGGTTGTCGGCAGCGCGGCTCGGCAGGCTGCCCGGCATGTTGCGGGTGAACTTTTCCGCCGCCGGCAGGAGCGTTGTGCGTTCGACCGGATTGTCGGACACGATCCAGACGTCCGCCGCACGGCCACCCGACTGCATGGCGATCGCCGACACGTCGTCGGACGAGCCGATCCGGGCAAAGCCGCCGGGCATGATCTGCCAGCCGCTTTCGGTGCGGGCGGCAAAGACGCGAAGGCTCATCGGCCGTGGAACGAGCTTTCCGTCCACCAGTACAGGCGTCGTCGACAGCTTGACGACTTCCTGGCCGACCAGCTTTGCTCCGTCGGAGGCGAGCCATTCGGCAATCGAGTCCTGTGCCGTGCTGCGCAGCGACGATCCGAGTACCGACTGGCCGTTGTCGTCGAAGAAGGGGAGGCGGGAATAGGCCGGTCCGATCACCATGCCGGAAATGTTGCGGGCCACATGTTCGCGTTCGCTCTTCTGGCCGCACCACCAGGTGGCGATTGACGGAATGGTCAGATCCTCGTTCATCAGTCGCCGACAGATCGTCGGCATGAAGGCCAGGAAGGCGCGGGTCTCCATGATGCCGGAGCCCAGCGCATTGATGAAACTGATCGAACCGGCCCTGAGCGCCTGGACGATGCCCGGCGTGCCGATGTGGGAATTCTGGTTGAGCTCCAGCGGGTCGGCGTAGCTCGCGTCGAGACGCCGCCACAACACGCTGACCGGCTTCAGGCCGGCCACCGTGCGTACCATGACCCGATCGTTGACGACGGCGAGGTCCTCGCCTTCGAGCAGCATGAAGCCGAGATAGCGGGCGATATAGGCGTGCTCGAAATAGGTGTCGTTTGCCGGTCCCGGCGTCAGGATGCCGATCCGGTCCTCCAGCCCCTGCTTGGAAGCAAGCATGGCATCGCGGAAGGCACCGAAGAAGGAGGCCAGGCGATGGACATGCGTCTCGGCATAGATATCGGAAAAGGCGCGGGCGGTCGCCACGCGGTTTTCCAGCGCGAAGCCGGCACCGGAGGGGGCCTGGGTGCGGTCCGCCAGCACCCACCACTTGCCGTCCGGGCCGCGGCCGATCTCGAACGAGACGAAGTGCAGGTAATGGCCGTCACGCGGCTTCACGCCGACCAGCGGCCGCAGGAACTCGGGATTGGATGCGATCAGCGACGGCGGCAGATAGCCTTCCTTGACGAGAAGGTTGTCGCCGTAAATGTCGGCGACCATCGCTTCGAGGAGATCGGCGCGCTGCACGAGCCCGGCCGAAAGCGCCTGCCATTCATGATCGTCGATCAGGACCGGAATGTGGGAGAGCGGCCAGTTGCGTTCGGAGTGTTCTTTGTCACCATAGGCCCGGAAGAACACGCCGGCTTCCCGGAGATAGCGGTCGGCTCGCGAAAAGCGTTCGGCGAGGTCTTCGGGTGAGAGGCGTTCCAGAGACTGCAGGAAGCGTTGCCAGACCGGACGGACAGTGCCGAGATTGTCGACCATCTCGTCGGCCACGCCGGGCAGGGCGGCATAGGAAAGCTTCCTGCTTTTTTCGGCAAGAGGCTTTTTGCGCGCGCTCGTATCTCCCCCCGGCAGGCTCGTCATCTATGTTCTCTAAATCCCCACAGGCCTTCTCAGGTCCAGAGTCAGCGGAAATTCCGGTGAAACCGACTCCGGCATGAGCTGGTAGTACCCAGCGGTATGCCCCCAAGGCTCGAATCGCGCAAGTCTGCGGGCTTCCGCTTCATTACCATTCACAGGGAAAGTTTCGTAATTGCGCCCGCCCGGATGCGCGACATGGTAGCGGCAGCCGCCCATCGAGCGGTTGGACCAGTTGTCGTAGATGTCGAAGGTGAGCGGGGTGTTGACCGGCAGCACCGGATGCAGGCCGGAAGCCGGCTGCCATGCCTTGAAGCGGACGCCGGCGACCGAAACGCCCTCGGTGCCCGTTCTCTTGAGCGGCACGGCCCGACCATTGCAGGCCACCGTGTAGCGGTCCGGGTTGAGTGTTTCGAGGCGGACCTGCAAGCGCTCGACCGAAGAATCGACATAGCGGACCGTGCCGCCAATTGCTCCCTGTTCGCCCATGACGTGCCATGGCTCCAGCGCCTGGCGCAGTTCCAGTTTCGAGCCCTCGTACTCGACCTCGCCGCAGAAGGGGAAGCGGAATTCGAGCTGGGCCGCAAACCATTCCGGACGGAAATCAAAGCCGTTCTCGCGGAGATCGGCGAGCACATCGAGGAAATCCTGCCAGACGTAATGCGGCAGCATGAAGCGGTCATGCAGGGTCGTCCCCCAGCGGGTCAGCTTGCCGCTGGCCGGGTTCTTCCAGAACCGAGCGATCAGGGCGCGCACCAGAAGCTGCTGGGCAAGGCTCATGCGGGCATTCGGCGGCATTTCGAAGCCGCGGAATTCGACGAGACCCAGACGGCCGGTCGGGCCGTCCGGAGAAAACAGCTTGTCGATACAGATTTCGGCGCGGTGGGTGTTGCCGGTGACGTCGATCAGCATGTTGCGGAAGAGGCGGTCGACGAGCCAGGGCAGTGGCGGCCAGCCTTCGCCGGGCATTGGCACCTGTGACAGCGCAATCTCCAGCTCGTAGAGACTGTCGTGGCGGGCCTCGTCGATGCGCGGTGCCTGGCTGGTTGGGCCGATGAACAGGCCGGAGAACAGGTAGGAAAGCGACGGATGGCGCTGCCAGTGGAGGACGAGGCTCTTCAACAGATCCGGGCGGCGCAGGAACGGGCTGTTGCCCGGATTGTTGCCGCCGACGACGACGTGGTTGCCGCCGCCGGTGCCGGTGTGGCGGCCGTCGATCATGAACTTCTCGGCGCCGAGGCGGGTCTGGCGGGCCTCTTCGTAGAGCGTCGTCGTGGTCTCGACGCAGTCCTTCCATGAGGAGGCCGGATGGATATTGACTTCGATGACGCCGGGATCGGGTGCGACGCGGATGACATTGATGCGTTCGTCCTGCGGCGGCGTGTAGCCTTCGATGTGAACCGGCAGGCCGAGTGCTGCTGCGGCGTTTTCGGCGGCCGTGATCAGTTCGAGATATTCCTCGATCCAGCTGCACGGCGGCATGAACACGCAGAGCTTGCCGTCCCGCGGCTCGACCGACATCGCGGTGCGCACGGCGCCGCCGATCTCGCCGACGGACTGCTCGATACGGTCCTGCATGGCATCGGGATCGGGGACGAAGCTCGCCTCGGGCATCGCCTGACCGGGCGTCTGGAAGCGTTCGGGCAGCGGGCGGCGGCGGATCGAGGGATCGGCCGGATGGATGTAGGGATACCAGGCCGGGGCGACATAGGGGAGCGATTCCAGCGGCAGACGGTAGCCGACCGGGCTGTCGCCGGGAACGAGGAACAGCCGGCCACGGCGAGTGCGCCAGCGCTCGCTGACCCATTTGATGCCGGTCGCCTTGCTGTTCCATGCCTGCACCGGCAAGACGTAACCGGTCGGTTTCGTCAGGCCACGCTCGAAGACGCGGGCGATACGGCTGCGTTCTTCCGGGTCTTTCAGCTTGGAATTGGACGGATCGACATTGTTCGGCAGATTGCCCTCGCGCAGGAGCCATTCGCCGGGATCCTCGAAGGCCGGTACGACCATGGTCGGGTCGATGGCCAGTTCCTGCGAAATCGCCACCAGAAGGCGTCCGGCGTCCTCATGTGTGACGTCCGATTTCTCGGCCTCCTTGGCGATGAGGTCGGGGTTGTGCCAGACCGGAATGCCGTCCTTGCGCCAGTAAAGCGAGAAGGTCCAGCGCGGCAGGCTTTCGCCGGGGTACCACTTGCCCTGGCCGTAATGCAGAAAACCGCCGGGGGCGAATTTCTCCTGCAGCCGCTTGATCAGCTTGTCAGCGAGATCGCGCTTCGTCGGACCGACGGCGGCGGTGTTCCATTCGGCCGACTGGAAGTCGTCGATCGAAACGAAGGTCGGCTCGCCGCCCATGGTCAGGCGCACGTCCTGCGCCTGCAGGAGATCGTCGACCTGTTCGCCAAGCGCGTTCAGCGCATCCCAGCTTTCATCCGAGAAGGGCTTGGTGATGCGCGGATGCTCGGCGACGCGACGAACCTGCATGTCGAAGGCGAATTCGGTTTCCGCTTCGCCGTAATAGCCGCCGGAAATGGGCGCAGCGTTGCGATAATGCGGGGTGGCTGCGAGCGGAATGTGGCTTTCGCCGGTCAAAAGGCCCGAGGTGGGGTCTAGACCGACCCAGCCGGCGCCGGGCAGATACACCTCGGCCCAGGCGTGCAGGTCGGTGAAATCGACCTCCGTGCCGCTTGGGCCGTCAAGCGCCTTCAGGTCGGGGGCGAGCTGGATCAGATAGCCGGAGACGAAGCGGGCGGCAAAGCCGAGATGGCGGAGGATCTGGACCAGCAACCAGCTGGTGTCGCGACAGGAACCCTTGGCGGTGGAGAGTGTTTCCTCCGGCTCCTGCACGCCAGGCTCCATGCGGATGACATAGCCGATGTCCTGCTGCAGTTTCGCATTCAGCGTCACGATCATGTCGACCGTCACCTGGCCGGGCGTCTTGTCGATGCCCTTCACGTATTTCGCCAGCAGCGGACCGGCGGGTTCGGGCTTGCGATAGATCGAGAGGTCTTCCTCGAGGTCGGCCGGGTATTCGAACGGCCATTTGGTGGCGTGTTCCTCGACGAAGAAGTCGAACGGATTGTAGACCGTCATGTCGGCGACGAGGTCGACCTCGATCTTGAACTCGGTCACCGGTTCGGGGAAGACGTAGCGGGCCAGGTAGTTGCCGTAAGGGTCCTGCTGCAGGTTGACGAAGTGATTTTCCGGCGAAATCTTCAGCGAATGGCTGATGACGCGGGTCTTGGAATGAGAGGCCGGCTTGAGGCGGATGATCTGCGGGCCGAGGCGGACGGGCTTGTCATACTTGTAGTGCGTCAGATGATAAATGCTGGCTTGTATGGACATCGTCTCTCCGGGGCACACTGGAATGCAGGGTGGCGCTTGATTATTCCGAAGGCGATCTTGTGCAATGCAAAGAAATAAAGCAAGGCGGAATCTGCCGCCTTGCAAGCATTTGTAATGAAAGCGTTATCCGCTCAACTGCGGCCGAATTCGTCGGTTATGCGGATAATGTCGTCCTCACCGAGATAAGAGCCGGTCTGTACCTCGATCAGTTCCAACAGGATCTTGCCGGGATTGGCGAGCCGGTGGACATCGCCTTGCGGAATATAGACGGATTCGTTTTCGCGCAGCATCTGCGTTTTCTCGCCAACGGTCACCTCCGCGGTGCCCTTGACGACGACCCAGTGCTCGGAGCGGTGATGGTGCTTCTGCAGCGACAGCTTCTTGCCCGGCAGCACGAACAGCCGCTTGACCTGGAAGCGGTCGCCGTTCAGCACCGACGTGTAACCGCCCCAGGGACGGTAGGAGGTCGGGTGCGTCTTGGTGAGGTTTTCCGTCGCCGACGTCGAGGCGAGCAGCTTGACGAGATTGCCGACTTCCTGGCTGCGGTCGAGCGGACCGACATAGACGGCGTCCTCGCTGGCGATCACCGCCATGTTGTCGATGCCGTGGACGGCCAGATGGGCGTCGCGGGAGATTACCAGCGAATTCGAGCTGTCGGAAATGGTGGCGTTGCCGATGGCGACGTTGCCGCTCTCGTCCTGGCCGCCGAGTTTCCAGACCGCATCCCAGCTGCCGAGGTCGGACCAGGCAAACGGCGAGGGCACGACGGCCGCATTGGCGGTCTTTTCCATGACCGCATAGTCGATGGAGATGTTGGCGGCGCGGGAGAACGGCTCTTCGGCCAGTCGGGTGAAGTCGAGATCGCCGGCAGCCTCGGCAACCGCCTGGCTGACAGCCTCGAACATGCCGGGCTCCAGACGCTGCAGCTCGTCCAGAAAAGCGGACGCGGCAAACATGAACATGCCCGAGTTCCAGTAGAAGCCGCCCTGGGCAAGCATTTCGCGGGCCTTGTCCTCTTCCGGCTTTTCGACGAAGCGCTTTACGGTGTTGGCGCCTTCGAAGATCTCGTCACCGGTTTCGATGTAGCCGTAGCCGGTTGCCGGCTCGGTGGGCTCGATGCCGAAGGTGACGAGCTTGCCGCTAGCGGCTGCGCGGGCCGCGGTTTCAAGGCAGCCGCGATAGGTCGCGTCGTTGGAAATCTCGTGGTCGGACGCGAGCACCTGCACGAGGCAGCCGGCGCCGTAGTGTTTTTGGGCGATCATCGTCGCGGCGGCGACGGCGGGGGCGGTGTTGCGCGCAACCGGCTCCAGCACGATGGCGGCCAAGGTCACGTCCATTTCGCGGGCCTGTTCGGCGACCAGGAAGCGGAAATCCTCGTTGGTGACGACGATCGGCGGTTCGAACAGGTTGGCATCGGAGACCCGGTCGAGCGTGTTCTGGAAGAGCGTCCGGTCACCGATGAACTCGATGAACTGTTTCGGTGCCTGTGCGCGGGAGAGCGGCCAAAGGCGCGTTCCCTTTCCGCCAGCCAGGATGACCGGGACGATTTTCTCCATTCTTCAATCTCCTTGTTCTCGTTTACGGCGTCGCCACGCGCATTTCTACAGTCTGGAACGTCTTGTGCTCACTATGGTTGCGGAGTGACATTTTAACGAACGCAGCAATCATGCATTTGTTTCTTTGTCCCGTCGCTTCAGAACGCGCCGCGCCCAGCAGTGATGTTCGGCAGGACATGTGTCACGCGATCTGACAGCCCGGATTTGGACGCGGAATAAATCCGCCAGGGGCGAGAGGTGTGTGCTTTGCAGCAGGCAGTCTTCTCGCACATCTCCCTGAAAAGTGCAATTTTCCGGGATATCTACCTCCGGCAACAGGCATGTCGATGGCTCAATTCGCACGGTTCATCGGACGGAGGTAACGGCAACGCTTCGGGCTGCTTCGCGGATGGTCTGGGTCAGCATGGAGAGCGGCAGGGAAGGGGATGTGTCGGTGCGCATGGTCAGACCCACCGGTCCTGTGGTCTCGCTGGTGTCGATCGGCAGCGCCGACAGGAAACCGTCGGCGATGTCGCCGGCTACGACCCCTTCGGAGATGATCCAGATCGCATCGGACGAGCGCACGAAGGCCCGGCCGAAGGCATCGGAGACCGTCTCGATCTGCTGTGGGATGCGGCCGACGCCGTTGGCGATCAGGAAGCTTTCGACGAAGGGGCGGATGACGGAGCCCTGTGTCGGCATCAGCACCGGATGATCGGCAAGCCCGTCGAACGGCGAGCGCAGCGACCGCATCAGCGGATGGTCATGGCGGACGACGAACAGGACCTTTTCGGAGTAGAGATGCTCGAAGAAGAAGCCCTGCATCTTTTCCGGTGCCGCCAGCCGGCCGACGACCAGATCGAGGTCACCGACGCGCAACTGTTCAAGGAGCACGGCGTTTTCGCCGGTCACCACCTTCACGTGACTGCCGGTGTCTTCGTTGAGGAAAAGCGATATGGCGGCCGGCATGATCCGGCTGGAGACGGTCGGCAGCGCGCCGATCCGGATCGGCGGTCCGCCGCCGGCCCTCTCCTGGGAGACGGAATCGATCCCCTGGCGCAACGCCGTCAGCGCCGCACCGGCATGCCGCAGGAAAACCTCGCCATATCTTGTCAGGCGAATGCCGCGGCCGTCGCGTTCCAGAACGGCGACGCCGAGAATGTCTTCGAGCTCGCGGATGGTCTTCGTCACTGCCGGCTGGCTGACGTTCAGGAGTCCGGCGGCCTTCATCACGCTTTTCTGGCGGGCAACCTCGACAAAGGTCTGCAGGTGACGGAATTTTACGCGCGGATCGGCCATAATCATAACCTATTGGTTATTTTATTGGCGCCAAATATCATTTTACTTAACCAATTTGAAGATGCAATCTTCGCCGCAGGAGGAAACAGACGTGCAATTTGCAAAGCTCAACGGCATCACGCTCCATTATCGCGTTATCGGCTCGCCCACGGAGAAGCCGGTCATCGTCTTTTCCAATTCGCTTGGCACCGACTTTCGGATCTGGGACGATGTGGTCGACCTCCTGAAGAGCGACTACGCGATCGTGACCTACGACAAGCGCGGTCATGGCCTCTCCGATTGCGGTACCGCGCCGCACCGGATCGAGGATCATGTCGCCGACCTTGCGGCGCTTCTCGATCATCTCGCGCTGAAGAACGTCATCCTCTGTGGCCTGTCGGTCGGTGGTCTCATCGCCCAGGGTCTTGTCGCCAGCCGCCCCGAGCTCGTCGGCAAGCTGATCCTGTCCGATACCGCCCACAAGATCGGCACGGCAGAAAGCTGGAACACCCGCATCGACGCTATTGCCAGAAGCGGGCTCGCAAGCATTCTCGATCCGGTCATGGAGCGCTGGTTCACGCCGGCCTTCCGGTCTCCGGCAAACGCCGCCTACCAGATCTACTGCAACATGTTCACCCGTCAGCCGGCGGACGGTTATGCCGCAACCTGCGCGGCCATTCGCGACGCGGATTTCACGCGGTCGACCGCAAAGATTTCGCTGCCGACGCTCGTCATCGTGGGTGACCAGGATGGCTCGACGCCGCCGGATCTCGTCCGCTCGACGGCAGACATGATCGCCGGTTCCCGGTTCGAGGTGATTGCCGGCGCCGGCCATCTTCCCTGCATCGAACAACCCCGAGCCTTTGTCGCGCTTGTCCGCGACTTTCTCGGCTCCCACTACCTAGAAGGAATTGTCCATGGCTGACCAGCCATCCAAGCGGTTCGAAGAAGGCATGGCGACGCGCCGGTCGGTGCTGGGCAACGCCCATGTCGACCGCGCCAGCGGTCTGATGACGGAATTCGACAGACCCTTCCAGGAACTGATCACCGAAGCGGCCTGGGGCCATGTCTGGTCGCGTCCGACATGGACGAAGCGCGAGCGGTCGATGGTGACGATCGCGCTGCTTGCCGCTCTCGGTCATCACGACGAGGTGGCGATGCATGTGCGCGCCACGGCCAATACCGGCGCGACGCGAGAGGATATCACCGAAGCGATGCTGCACGTGGCGATCTATGCCGGTGTCCCGGCTGCCAATACGGCAATCAAGATCGTCAAGCAGGTGTTTGAGCAAATGGATGCCGAGACGGCATCGACGGAGGAGCGCAATGGCTGACCTATCCAACAAGACGCCGGAGACAGGTTCGTTTTTCACCCGTGACCGCAGCATGCATCCGCCGGCCTATACGCCGGGGTACAAGACCTCCGTGCTGCGCTCGCCGCAGCGCGCCCTGATCTCGCTGGAGGGTACGAAGAGCGAGATCACCGGTCCGGTGTTCGGCCACAACATGCTGAACGAACTGGATAACGACCTGATCCTGAACTATGCCAGGCCCGGCGAGATGCCGATCGGCCAGAGGATTCTGGTGCATGGCCGCGTGCTTGACGAGCGCGGTGTCGGCGTTGCCGGTGCGCTGGTCGAATTCTGGCAGGCGAATGCCGGCGGCCGTTATCGCCACAAGAAGGAGACCTATCTCGCCGCGCTCGACCCGAATTTCGGCGGTGTCGGCCGGACGATCACCGACGAGAACGGCTATTACTGGTTCAAGACGATCAAGCCCGGTCCCTATCCCTGGCCGAACGGCGTCAACGACTGGCGTCCGGCCCATATCCATTTCTCCGTCTTCGGCCACGGCTTTGCGCAGCGGCTGATCACGCAGATGTATTTCGAGGGCGATCCGCTCATCTGGATTTGTCCGATCGTCAAGACGATCCCGGACACGGAAGCAATCGAACGTCTGATCGCACCGCTCGACATGAATGCGACGATCCCCATGGATATGCGCGCCTACAAGTTCGACATCGTTCTGCGCGGCCGCCGGTCGACGCTGTTTGAAAACCGCAAGGAGGGCAACTGACATGGTGCAGTCGCTTGGCTATCTGAAGGAATCGCCGTCGCAGACGGCCGGACCCTATGTCCATATCGGGTGTACGCCGAACTTCACCGGCATTCACGGCATCTTCGAAACCGATCTCGGCGCCGGACCGCTCGTCAACGACAAGACGCGCGGCGAGCGGATCACCATTCGTGGCCGGGTGATCGACGGGTCCGGCACGCCGCTTCGCGATGCAATGATCGAGATCTGGCAGGCGGACGCCGAGGGGCTCTACAATTCGCCCTCGGAAACGCGCGGGACGGCCGATGCCAACTTTTCCGGCTGGGGCCGCTGCCCCGCGGATATGACAACCGGCGAGTTCGTCTTCGAAACCATCAAGCCGGGCAAGGTGCCTTTCAATGACGGCCGGCCGATGGCTCCGCACGTCACGCTGTGGATCGTCGCGCGCGGCATTAATATCGGCCTTCAGACCCGCATGTATTTTTCGGACGAGGAAGAGGCCAATGCCGCCGATCCGATCCTGAGCAGGATCGAGCACAAGGTGCGCATTCCCACTTTGATCGGTAGGCGGGAAGGCGATACAGTGACGTTCGACATCCATCTCCAGGGCGAAAACGAAACCATCTTCTTCGACATATGAGTTATAGCGTCTTCGATCATCCGATCCTCTCGGGCCTCGTCGGTAACGACGAGGTCGCGGCGTGTTTTTCGACGGATGCGGACATCCGTGCCATGCTGCAATTCGAGGCAGCGCTCGCCCGCGTCGAGGGCCGCCTCGGCGTCATTCCGCCGGCGGCGGGGCTGAGGATTGCCGAGGTTTGCGCGTCCTTCCGACCGGATATCTTCCGCTTGAGGGAGGCGGTCGGTCGGGATGGCGTGGTCATTCCGGATCTGGTTTTCCAGCTGCGCCAGGCCGTTGGCGGCGACGAGGCCCAGCACGTCCATTTCGGCGCCACGAGCCAGGATGCGATCGACACCAGCCTGATGCTGCGTTTGAAGACAGCGACCGGCATTCTTGTCCGGCAGACATCGGCGGTGATAGCCGGTCTCGACCGCTTGCTGGCCACTTTCGGCGGCAACCGGCTGATGGGCTTTACCCGCATGCAGGCGGCGATCCCGATCACGGCCGCCGACCGGATCCGGACGTGGCGGGAGCCGTTGGTCGGCAGTGCTGCCCGGTTCGATGCGTTCGGGGCTGACGGTTTTGCCCTGCAGTTCGGCGGCGCTGCCGGCACACTCGAAAAGCTCGGCGAAAAGGCCGATGCGGTGCGCGCCGCGCTGGCCGGGGAGCTCGGCCTTGCCGATCGGCCACAATGGCAAAGCCAACGCGATCGTGTGGCAGAATTCGCCTCCCTGCTGTCGCTGTTGACTGGCTCGCTCGGAAAATTCGGACAGGACGTTGCGTTGCTTGCTGAACGCGCGGACGAAATTCGTCTTTCCGGTGGTGGCGGTTCGTCCGCCATGCCGCACAAGCAGAACCCGGTCGCGGCCGAGACCCTGGTGGCGCTTGCGCGTTTCAATGCAGTGCAGGTCTCCGGGCTGCATCACAGCCTCGTTCACGAGCAGGAACGCTCCGGAGCGGCATGGACGCTGGAATGGATGATCCTGCCGCAGATGGTCGGCGCAACGGCGGCCGCTCTGACGCTGGCGACCGCACTCACTGAGCGGATCGAGATGCTCGGCACAGCCGACTGAAGGTTGTGTCCGCAGTCGTGACGACTGCTTCCTCTGCGGCATAAGGGATTGAAAATCAGTCTTCCATACCGGTTGCGTGCGCAGACAGTTTTGCGCATGATGCCGGTCGCCGGCCATTGCACCGGCTTGATCCTCCCTTATTTCAGCCAGACATTTCCGGATACATGAATCATGATCGAAACTCCCTATCTCCTCTTCCTCGGCGACGCGGCAGATCCGCTGGCGGCCAAGGTCGCGCAAGGCATCAAGGACTGGCGACCGGAGTTTGCCGTGGGCCAAATCCGCCTTGAGGGTTGCAATGCCGACATGAAGCTGCCGGACATGACCATTGCGGAGGCCGTCGGGAAGGGCGTCAAGACACTCGTCATCGGCGTCGCCAACCGTGGCGGGGTTATTTCTCCGGCATGGAAGAGCGTGCTGATCGAAGCGCTCGAAGCAGGTCTCGACATCGCTTCCGGCCTGCACAATCTCTTGCGCAACGAGGCGGACCTCGCAGCGAAGGCGAAGGAACTCGGCCGTTCGCTGCATGACGTGCGCATTCCGACCGTCCAGTATCCGATCGCCAACGGCAAGAAGCGGAGCGGCAAGCGCATGCTGGCCGTCGGTACCGATTGCTCCGTCGGCAAGATGTACACGGCGCTCTGCGTCGAGAGGGCGATGCGCGCGGCCGGCAAGAAGGCGACGTTCCGCGCCACCGGCCAGACCGGTATCCTGATCACGGGCGACGGGGTGCCGCTCGACGCGGTCATTGCCGATTTCATGGCAGGTTCGATCGAATATCTGACGCCCGACAACGACGCCGATCACTGGGACCTGATCGAAGGGCAGGGCAGCCTGTTCCACGCCTCCTATTCCGGCGTGACGCTGGCGCTGGTGCATGGCGGGCAGCCGGATGCGCTCGTCCTTTGCCACGAGCCCAATCGGCCGCATATGCGCGGCCTGCCGGACTATCAGCTGCCGAGCCTTGAGGCTCTTCGCGATCTGGCGCTGACCATGGCACAAATCGTCAATCCCGACTGCAAGGTTGTCGGCGTCTCGCTCAACACGTCCGCCATGTCGGATGCGGAATCGCTTGCCTATTGCGCCGAAGTCGAAAAGCGCATGGGCCTGCCGACTGTCGATCCGTTCCGCCACGGCGCGGAAAGGCTTGCCGAAGCGCTGGAGGCGATATGAGCGGATTGCAGCTTACCGTTCGGGATGAAATCTTTCCGATCGCTGGCTCCTTCACGATCTCGCGCGGATCCCGCACCGAGATCAGGGTTGTGACTGTCGAACTGACGGACGGCCGCTATACCGGCCGGGGCGAATGCGTACCCTATGCCCGCTACGGTGAAACGGTCGAGGGCGTCATCGAGACCATCCGTTCTGTTGCGACCGACCTGAAGATCGGCATGGAGCGGGCCGGGCTTCAGAAGCGCCTGCCGCCGGGTGCCGCCCGCAACGCGCTCGACTGCGCCTTCTGGGATCTGGAAGCCAAGCGGGCGGACCTGCCGGCCTGGCAGCTGGCGGGCCTGCGCGAGCCCAAGCCGTTGCCGACGGCCTATACGTTGTCACTCGGCACGCCGGAGAGCATGCGCCAGAGTGCGGCGAAGAACGCCGACCGGCCGCTCCTGAAGGTCAAACTCGGCACCGACAGTGATCTCGAGCGGATCGAGGCCGTCAGGGCTGGCGCTCCGAATGCGACGATCATCGTCGATGCCAATGAAGGCTGGACGGTCGAGCAGTATCTCGAGCTGGCCCCTGTCTTCGTCCGCCTTGGCGTGGCGCTCGTCGAACAGCCGTTGCCGGCGGGTGCGGACGAGGCGCTGCGCGGCATCGAGCGGCTGCTGCCCGTCTGTGCCGACGAGAGTTGCCACGATCGGGCGTCGCTGCCGAAGCTCAAGGGCAAGTATGACCTCATCAACATCAAGATCGACAAGACCGGCGGGCTGACCGAGGCGCTGGAGCTGAAAAAGGCCGCGCAGTCGGCGGGCTTCGGCGTGATGGTCGGCTGCATGCTCGGAACCTCGCTCGCCATGGCGCCGGCCTTCCTGATCGCGCAGGGCGCTCAGTATGTCGATCTCGACGGGCCACTGCTGCTCGCATCCGAGCGCGACCCTGCCATTCACTATGACGGCTCGATCATGCATCCGCCGTCTGCATCTCTCTGGGGCTGATTTCATGCGGACTGTCTATATCAACGGCGAGTTCCTTCCCGAGAACGAAGCCAGGGTTTCGATCTTCGACCGGGCTTTCCTGTTCGGCGACGGCATTTATGAGGTGACGTCGGTTCTCGACGGCAAGCTCGTCGATTTCCCGGGCCACATGGCGCGCCTCCATCGTTCGCTGAAAGAACTGGACATGCCGTTCTCGCTGACGGACCAGGATCTTCTCGACATTCACCGCGAGCTGGTGGCGCTGAACGGCATCGACGAAGGCCTCGTCTACATGCAGGTGACGCGTGGCGTGGCGGATCGCGATTTCCTGTTCCCGGCCAAGGACACGGCGAATACCGTCGTCCTGTTCACGCAGAAGAAGGCGCTGACCGCCAAGCCGATCGCCGATCTGGCGCTGAAGGTGATCACGGCGGAAGACCTGCGCTGGCGGCGCGCCGACATCAAGACGGTGCAGCTCCTCTATCCGTCGATGGTCAAGACCATGGCGAAGAAGGCCGGTGCCGACGACGGCTGGCTGGTGCGCGACGGGTTCGTGACCGAAGGTTCGTCCAACAATGCCTATATCGTCACCAGGGATGGCACGATCGTCACCCGCGACCTCTCCACCGACATCCTGCACGGCATCACCCGCCACGCGGTGCTGGAATGCGCGCGTGACCTGCAGATGAAGGTCGAGGAGCGGCCGTTCACCGTCGAAGAGGCAAAGAATGCCAGGGAGGCCTTCATCACGTCGGCCACCAGCTTCGTCTCGCCGGTCGTGGAAATCGACGGTGTGGTGATCGGCGAGGGGACGGCGGGCCCGGTCGCCGCCAAGCTGCGCGAGATCTACATCGAGCGCAGCCGCCAGGCGGCGCAGTGACACCGACCGATTTCTGGCAGGACATCTTCGCGCCCTGCACCTATCAGGCCGGCCGGGCAGAGGATTGTTATGTCGCGGAACTCGATGACGGGCGGCAGATCAAGCTGCCCGTCCGTCCGCTTCCCGATGGCCGGAACGCGCTTGCCTCGCTGATCATCACGCAGGCGAGCTTTGCCGTTCAGGATGCGCTTGCCGAGCGGCTGGCGGCGCTTTTGCGGCCTTACGGACCGGATGTCGTTGTGGGTCTGCCGACGCTGGGGCTGACGCTTGCAGCCGCCGTTGCCCGCGTACTCGGCCACGATCGTTATGTGGCGCTCGGGACGTCGCGGAAGTTCTGGTACGATGAGGCGCTCTCGGTGCCGTTGTCGTCGATAACGACGCCGGACCAGTCGAAGCGTCTCTATATCGACCCACGCATGCTGCCGCTGATTGGGGATCGCCGCGTGGTGCTGATCGATGACGTGATTTCCAGCGGCACCTCTATGGTCGCCGGCCTGGCACTCATGCGCCGCTGCGGCGTCGAGCCGGTCGCACTCGGCTGCGCCATGCTGCAGACCGACCGCTGGCGCGAACGGCTGGCCGGCTCGCCGACGGAATGGAACGGTCCCGTCGTTGGCGTCTTTTCAACGCCGATCATCGACCTTGCGATCGAATGACGTTTCAACGAATGTCGAAGAAGAAGGAATGGTGGGCGTGACAAGGATCGAACTTGTGACCCCTACGATGTCAACGTAGTGCTCTCCCGCTGAGCTACACGCCCATTCCATTTCGCGGTGCTTGCCCGAAGGCAAATGCCGCTTTGCGGAGTTACCGTGGCCGTCTTTTCTGCCGGGCTTTTGCCCCGCGACGTCCGTCGGTGCGGGGCATAGACCACAAAAGAGGGGATGGCGTCAATAGGGTTTTTGGAGGAAATTCGATCTTTCGAAATTCGCCCGGAAACCCCGGCTTTTTCGCCTCAGGCGGCCACCAGCATCTTGTTGACCTCGTTGACGAGATCGCGCAGGTGGAACGGCTTGGACAGCACCTTGGCGTCCTTCGGTGCCTTGGAATCGGGGTTCAGCGCCACGGCGGCGAAACCGGTGATGAACATCACCTTGAGGTCTGGGTCGAGCTCGGTTGCGCGCCGCGCCAGCTCGATGCCGTCCATCTCCGGCATGACGATGTCGGTCAGGAGCAGCGAGAAGGGTTCTTCGCGCAGCCGGTCATAGGCACTCGCGCCGTTGTCGAAATGCACGACGTCGTAGCCGGCCTTCTCCAGCGCTTTGACCAGGAAGCGGCGCATATCGTTATCGTCTTCGGCGAGGAGGATTTTCTGACTCATTTAGGTGACCGTCTTTAATGGGATGCACAAGAAACTTGAGCCACAAGCCTAAAGGCCTGCCGGTAAATATCCAGTGAATGCCGACGCAATCCACAGGCAAGCCGGATGAGCATAGTATGGACTTGAGGGAACGCAACTGGCAACATGCCGGCATCAGCAATGTGCGTAGCACCATTGAAATGTCTGGTGATTCAACCAGATACTGTCGAATGACGGTCGCCGCGCGATTGCGGATACCGAGACCGAAGAGGCGAGATGGACTGGGCGAAACGTGAGAGCGACCTTTTCGAGGTCCGCGAGCCGGAAACGGTCAGGATCCCCTTCGTGTTCAATTCCCCGCACAGCGGGCGCCACTACCCCGAGGATTTCCTTCGTCAGACGCGGCTGGACGCGCACTCGATCCGCCGCTCGGAGGATCATTTCGTCGATGAACTCTTCGCGTCCGCCACCGATCTCGGCGCGCCGCTGCTGCTGGCGCATTTCCCGCGCGCCTATCTCGACGTGAACCGCGAGCCCTATGAACTCGATCCGCGCATGTTCGAGGGCAAGCTGCCCGCTTACGCCAACATCAATTCGCTGAGGGTTGCCGGCGGTCTCGGCACCGTGCCGAAGCTGGTCGCGGAAAACATGGAAATCTATGCCCACCGGCTGCCGGTGGAAGAGGCTCTGGAGCGCGTTGAGCGGGTCTACAAGCCTTATCACGCCTGCCTGCGCCGCCTGATCGCCCGCACCCATGTGCAATTCGGCTTCGGCATACTGGTCGATTGCCATTCGATGCCGGGCAATGTCCGCGTTGCCGGTTCGGCAATCCGGCCGGATTTCATCATCGGCGACCGCTATGGAACCAGCGCGGCGGCGGACCTCTCCCGGGCAGCCATCCAGATCCTTGAGGAAATGGGCTTCAGCGCAATCCGCAACAAGCCCTATGCCGGCGGCTTCATCACCGAACATTACGGTCGTCCTGCGCGCGGGCTGCATGCGCTGCAGATCGAAATCAACCGGGCGCTCTATATCGACGAAGTAACGCTGCAGAAAAGGCCGGAATTCCACGCCGTTGCGGCAGCGATTGGCGCTTTCATGGAAAGGCTGTCGGAGTTCGTCGACGACTTTGCCGCCGACACCGCGCTTGCGGCAGAATAAAGCCCGAATTTTATTTTAGATATTTCGGAAATGCGTCGTCGCGGCAAAAAAGAACCGCGCCTTAGGCGCGGTTAAGTCTAGGGAGGAAACACCCAAGGAGGGTATTTACAGTCGGAAGACTGTGAGATGACGGTATTTTTGCGGTGCACAAATGTCAAGTGCCTAGGGAATGCGCGACGATCAAAAAATGTGCATTATGTCATTCGACGTGAAAATCGCCCCAAACTGCGGCATTTGCATCACACCCGTTTTCAGGTAGAGCAGTCAGATCGTTGTTCCTGCCTGCCTATGGATGTCCCATGCTCCCCAATCGCGCCTTCTTCGATCTCCTCGCGGATGCTGCCAGCAAGGAAACCCTGCCGCGCTTTCGAAGCGGTGCCGCTATCGTCAACAAGGAGGTCGGCAGCTTCGATCCGGTGACCGAAGGCGACCGGGGGGCCGAGACGGCAATACGCGCGCTGATCGAAGAGCATTATCCCGAGCACGGCATTCTCGGCGAAGAGCATGGCAATGTCGGCCTCGACCGGGAGATGGTCTGGGTGATCGACCCGATCGACGGCACGCGTGCGTTCATTTCCGGCGTTCCGGTATGGGGCACGCTGATCGGTCTGCAGCAGAACGGCCGGGCGGTGATGGGCATGGTCGACCAGCCCTTCACGCGAGAGCGTTACTTCGCCGACGGCAAGGCATCCTGGTATGCCGGACCGGACGGAACGCGTCAGATCAGGACGCGTGATTGCGGCTCGCTGTCTGACGCGATCCTGTTCACCACCTCGCCGCATCTTTTTGCCGGTGACGACATGCCGCGATACCGGGCGGTCGAAGAGAAGGTCCGGCTGTTCCGCTACGGCACCGACTGCTACGCCTATGCGCTGCTTGCTGCCGGCTATGTCGATCTGGTGGTGGAAAACAGCCTCAAGCCCTATGATGTCGGCGCGCTCATCCCGCTGATCGAGCAGGCGGGCGGCGTCATGACCACGTGGGAAGGCGGCAGGCCGGAGAACGGCGGCCGGATCATCGCAGCCGGAAGCGCCGCAGTCCATGCCGAGGCGATGGCGCTGCTTGCCGGCTGATCAGGCCTCGGCGGCGGCCTCTGCCTCGCCTGCTTCGCGTTCCTCTGCATCCGCTCCCGGTATGAAGGCCTTGATCGCCTCCATCGCCTGGCTGCGGTAGATGTCGCGTTCCTGGAGCAATTCGTGGCGGGCACCGGGAATGGTGATCAGATGGCCGGCACGGAAATATTCGCTGAGCTTCTCGTGTGCCTCGATCGGAATGAGCCTGTCATTGCTGGCGGCGAGAACCAGCGTCGGAATCATGATCGAGGCAAGGTGCTGATGGCCGTGCACCTTCTTCATCGTCCGCGTTGCCTCGTAGATCCAGCGCGCCGTCGGCGGTCCGACCGCCAGTGCCGGGTATTGTCTGGTGATCCGGCGATTGCGTTCGAAGCGTGCCGGATCCGACGTCAGGAGATTGCCGTCGAACGGCGGTTCTCCGACATCGGACGTCAGTCTGCAGCCGCCGAGCCCGAGCATCGAGTATGTCCCGGCAATCCTGCCGATCGTGCCTTGCGACAGGCCATTGCGACGAAGCGCGATGAAGGGCGAGGCAACGACGATGCGCTCAATGCGGTTGGCCAGTCTGGGCGCAGCGGAAAGCGTGATCAGGCCGCCGGTCGAATGGGCGATGAGGTAGAACGGCAGGCGGGTGTCGGGAAGCACCACCTTCTGCAGGAAGGTTTCGAGATCGTCCTCATAGTCCGCGAAACGTCCCACATGACCCTTGCGCGGATCGGGAAGAAGCCGTTCGGAGCCGCCCTGGCCGCGCAGGTCGAAGGTCGCTACCCAGAAGCCGTGTTCGTTCAGGTCGCGGATCGTTTCGAAGTATTTCTCGATGCTTTCGTTGCGGCCCTGGACGATGATGATGGTGCCGCGCGCGATGCTGCGCTTGGTGCGGAAGATCGCGTAGCGCAGCGCAACTCCGTCGCGTCCGGTGAAGAAGCCTGCCGTGTAGCGGCCCGGCGGCGGATTGTCAGGCGTCAGGCGCAGATTGGCTTCCATCATCAACGTGTTCCGGTGCGTCTGGGATCAGGCGGAGCATCCATGAGTAGGCGCAAGCGCGGGGCCTCGTCAAAGAAAAAAGACCGGCCCGTCCAGTTACGCGCGACGAGCCGGCCAAGGTAGGCTGAGGCGGGCGGGACGTTGTGCCCCAGCCGTCGGACACATTCGGTCCGACGGTCTCCTTCTTAATAAGTACAAGCTGAATTTCGCCGGAACCGGCTGTTCACCCAGGGTTCAGGTTTGCCGCTCGTTCCGGCTCTTGAATTCGAAATCGGCAATTCCCATCTCGTTCCTGCGGGCGCCGCTCAAAGAAAATGGGTCCGCACAGTGCTTCGGTTTCGCCAGAACGGGACGCCGAAGAAAACAGCAACCGCACATCGTCGCTTCATGAAGGAGGACACCATGCGTCAATTCGATTTTTCCCCCCTCTATCGTTCCACCGTCGGCTTCGACCGCCTGTTCAATCTGCTTGACGGCGTCGGCCAGCCCGAACAGGCTCCCGCCTATCCGCCCTACAACATCGAGCGGACCGGCGAGACCAACTACCGCATCACGATGGCCGTCGCCGGCTTCGATGAGACCGAGCTTTCCATCGAATCCCATGCCCAGGTGCTGATCGTGAAGGGTGAGAAGGCCCAGGAAGCCGAAGACGGAAACGAATACCTCTATCGCGGCATTGCCAAGCGTGCTTTCGAACGCCGCTTCCAGCTTGCCGACCACGTGGAGGTCCAGTCCGCTTCGCTCAAGAACGGGCTCCTGCACATCGACCTTCTGCGCAACATTCCGGAGGCCATGAAGCCGCGCCGGATCGCGATCGACGCGAGTGCTGCCAATCAGCAGAAGGCCATCGAGGCACAGGCCAACGCCGCCTGACGCGCGAGCCTGAAAAAGCCAGAATGTGGAACGGCACCCCGATCGGGGTGCCGTTTCTCGTTGGTGGAAGCGTGGCTGCCTTGCTACGCCGCAATGGCTGCAACCGGCCGGCAGCGATGCCAGAGCAGGGCGTCGAGTGACACCAGTCCCGCACCCTTGACGGCCAGATAGGCGAGCGGAAAGACCCAGAGCAGGCGCTGGTCGGCAATGACGCTGTCGGGAAAGCGGTCGAACAGGGCGCCGATCGTCGTCGCATCGACCATATGCAGGGTGATGTCGACGAGCGTCTGGACGGCGATGAAGCCGATCATGCCCAGTGCCGCCGCGCGCGTGAACAGGCCGGCGACGATCAGGGCCGGCAGAACGAATTCGGCATAGGTGCCGAGATGAACGATCAGCCCCCAGGGCAGGAAGCCAATCGCGTCCACGTCGCCGCCGGCGGCATCCACCGCCTGCGGAACGATCTGGTAGTAGGCGCCGGCGGAAAGATGGATGAGCCCGAGTAATCCGTCCCCGACCTTGGTGAGCGCCGAGTTCAGGAAATAGAGGTAGAGCACGGCCAGGAAGACCAGCCGTGCGGCAAGCCCCAGGAACCAGCCGTCGAGAGCCTTTTCGAGAGTTGAGAAAACCCTGGCGTAGAGCCTGGTCAGCGTTTGAAGGATTGTCATGTCTTTGTTCCCCCAAGTCGGTCCGGCTATCAGCAGGTGATGCATGTCGTGAAGACGCCGGCCTCAAGCGTGCCGGCAATCGTGCCGGACAGATCCAGTTCCGGATTTTCGGCCATCGCTGCGCCGGCGGCATCGCCAAGTGTTTGGCCGTTGATCAATGCTTCCAGGAAGGTCGCCGCTCCTTTGGGCAGATGCCGCAGTTCGACATCGAAGCCCCGCCGGGTGATCAGGCCATCCTCAGCTGTTGTCGGATCGAGATCGGCAAGCGATCGGCCCGAGCGGTCGTGCGAGACGATCGAAACCGCCGCATGCGTTGCGCGGAAGACCCGTGCGGCCGGATGAACGGTGAAGCGAAGTCCGGCCAGTTTATCCGGCGGAATGGTGGCGAGAACGGCCGCATCCAATGGTGTGGCATCGGCGGCATGGAAGGCGTCCAGCCAGAGCCGTTCCAGCCGGGCGACATCGGGCAGGAACACCAGGTGCCTTGCCGGCTCGAACGCGGCGATGAAATCGGCAAAATCCTGGCCGTATTCGAAGATCAGCTGGGACTTTGGCGGATGTTGCTGGACGTAGACCCGGGCCATCGCCCGGAAATACGCCTCGCCGACCAGCCGCTGGACGGTCGGAAAGATATCGGCGAGCGCGTTCACCAGGCTGACGGAGACATTGTTGCGATAGACCGAAAAGCGCTTAGCCGCCTGCTTTCCCTGCGGGCCGACGACGCCGTCGGGCAAAGGCCGGTCCGGATCAAGCAGCGCGTCGGAAAATGCGTCCGTGAGCCTTGTCGTGGCCGTGTCAGCCATGCCGGGCTCCCATGAGGTAATTTCCGGCGTGGCGGTCCAGAATGGCGTCCGCCAGCAGCGCTTCCCGCTTCAGCACGTCCCATTCGGGCACGTCGTTGTCCCACTCGATGAGGGTCGGCAGCGGGCCCGTCTGGCCGATGACGATGTCATAGAGAGACCAGACGGCCTCGTCGACCGGGCGGTCGTGGGCGTCGATCAGCAGCCGGTCGCCTTCGTCGTCGGTGTCTTCCGCGTGGCCGGCGAGATGGATTTCCTCGACCAGATCCAGCGGAAAATCGGAGAGGTAGCGGATCGGCTTGAAGCCGTGATTGGTGGCCGACACATAGACATTGTTGATGTCGAGCAGCAGGCCGCAGCCCGTGCGCGCCGCGATCTCGCGGATGAAATCCGTCTCGCTCATGGTCGACTGGCTGAAGGCGACATAGGCTGACGGGTTCTCGAGCAGCATCTTGCGGCCTAGGGTCTCCTGGACCTGGTCGATGTGCTCGACGACGCGGTTCAGGGTCTCGCGGCTGTAGGGGACCGGCAAGAGGTCGTTGAAGAAGGTCGTGTCGTGTGTGGACCAGGCCAGATGCTCGGACACGAGCGACGGCTGGTAGCGTTCGACGACGGTCTTGAGACGGGCGAGATGGTCAGGATCAAGGCCCTTTGGGGAGCCGATCGACAGGCCTACGCCGTGAATGGAGAGGGGAAACCGCTCGCGCATGGCGGTCAGGATGCGGTGCGGGTGGCCACCCGCGCCCATATAGTTTTCGGCATGCACCTCCAGAAAGCCGATCCGGTAGTCGTCGGCAAGGATCTGATCGGCATGGGCGGTCTTGAAGCCGGCGCCGGCGCGGCGCGGCATGGCGAAGGCCGGAAAAGCGGTCGCAGTGAATTGGGACTGGAGGTTGGTTGCGGCCATGACGGCTCTCCCGATTACGCCTTGTGGAGTACGCATCGGGCCGGTCTGGCCCGATGCGCATGATCTGTTCGGATCAGGCCTTCGGCACGTCGCGATCAAGGGCGGTGAGCGAGCCCATGCGGTCGCCCGGGAGCTTCATGGTCGCGCAGGTGCCGGCTTCGACGTATTTCCAGGAGTTGCCCTGGTAGTCGACCTTGGAGGTGCCGGCGCAGGTCGTGCCCGGACCGGCGGCGCAGTCGTTCTGGCCGGCCATGGCGACGCCGAAGCACTTTTCCTTCTCGGCGGCCTGTGCCCCGGTGGCGGACAGTGCAGCGAGGCCGGTAACGGCGAGAGCAACGGCGCCGGCGAGAGCGGATGCATTGAAGGCGGTCTTGGTGGTCATTTGTATTCTCCTCTGAAATTGAAATCCGCTTCTTCTCGTTGCGGACCGGCTCGTTCGTTCCGGTGAGGAGACACTCCCAAAAGCTGCGATCAATTGGAAATCAATGGGCCGTTATCCAGCGTCACACTGACGTGAGGCGTTTTGGCGCATTTCTGACGGCGGCGTGATGGCACGGTGATCAGGCAGGCATAGCAATCGCATGCCACGGGTACGAAAACAGAAAGCCGGCGCGGATGCCCGGCCGGCTTTCAAGATTGAGACCTGTGGTCTTCCGTCAGGCGATCAGGTCGACAAAGCGCCCGACATCCTCCTCGCTGGTCGCAAAGCTGGTGACGAGGCGGATCAATCGCTCATTGTCCTTCAGCATGTAGGGTTCGTCTACCGGCACGGGCCAGTCGTAAAACTTGGCGCCGGCCTGTTCCGCCTTACGAGCCGTTGCGTCGTCGAGAACGGCGAAGACCTCGTTCGACTGCGTCGGCCATGCCTGGTGTCCATGGGCACTCTTGTCCAGTCCCTCGCGCAAGCGGTCGGCCATGGCGTTGGCGTGACCTGCAAGCTCCAGCCACAGGTCGTCCTTCAGGTAGGCGTCGAACTGCGCGGCGATGAAGCGGGTCTTGGAGAAGAGCTGGGCGCCGCGCTTGCGGATGAAGGGCAGGTCGCGCGCCATCTCCGGCTTGAAGAAGACCAGCGCCTCGGCACACCAGCAGCCGTTCTTGGTGGCACCGAAGGACAGGACATCGACGCCGCGCTTCCAGGTCATTTCCGCCGGGGTGACGTCGAGCGCTACGACTGCGTTGGCAAAGCGTGCACCGTCCATGTGCAGCGGCAGGCCATTTTCGGCGGCGATGGCGGAAATCGTCTCGATTTCCTGCAGGCTGTAGATCGTGCCGGTCTCGGTGGCTTGTGTAATGGTGACGGCCTGGGCGCGACCCTGGTGAACGGCGTCCTGCGGGAAGCGGCGGATGGCGGCTTTCAGGCGGGCCGGGTCGATCTTGCCTTCGGGACCGGGGACGGTGAAGAGGCGCGATGCATTGGCGAAGAATTCCGGCGCGCCGCATTCGTCCGCCACCACATGGGCGTCGGAGTGGCAGAAGGTGACGCCGCCGGCCTTCTCTATACTGGCGAGCGCGAGCGAGTTGGCGGCCGTCCCGGTGCCGACGAAGAAGACGGCGACCTCCTTCTCGAAGATCTCGTTGAACGTCTTCTCGACGTGCCGGTCGAGATCGCTCGTTCCGTATGCGGCGGCGAAGCGGCCGGATTCCTTGAACAGCCGTTCGCTGATGGCGGGATGGGCGCCGGCCCAGTTGTCTGAGGCAAAGAACATGAAGGCGGGTCTTTCTGATTGGGGATCGTCAGTCTGGAAATATGTCAGGAAAGCATCGCGGTTTCGAACCTCCGGTATACGCCAAGTGGCCCGGGTTTCAATCCCGGGTGGGGCGACCTGATTTCCGGAGCAGATTTCCTGTTGCGCTGGACAAGGCGATGGCGGAAGCTTGTTTCAGAAATGTCAGCATTGGAGAAAGCTTCAATCGCTCTGCAGCGGAGAATTTATTTTGGAGGCCTTGCGAAAAGCCCGGCTTTCTGTCATAGATTTATCGAAATTAGGTCAGCTCTGTTGTCCTAATTTCAGCCTTGCGGCAAAAATATCGCCAAAGGGCCTGACCATTTCGGCCGAAAACGCTATAGTCCTGACGATTGATCGGCGCCGACAGCGGCATGCCTTCAGGGCCATTGTGAAGAGGTCGACCGCAGGCCCATTGGATACCGTCCCGAAAGGGGATGGCTGCGGCTGGCTTCAAATGAATATTGCAAAGAGCCTGTAGACCCGGATTTCCGGCGACCAGCACCCAACAGAACGCCCGGATTTCCGGGCCGGCAGGAGGAATGACGATGACGAAGATGACGCCATCAGCGGCCATGGCGCGCCAGGCGGCCGGTTCGACAGCCATCCGGACCGTTATGCGTGAAGCGGCGCGCGGCCTTCCGCCGAAGCAGGGTCTTTACGATCCGATCAACGAGCATGACGCCTGCGGCGTCGGCTTCGTCGCGCATCTGAAGGGCCAGAAGTCGCATCAGGTCGTCAAGGACGGCCTGTTCATGCTGGAAAACCTGACGCATCGCGGTGCCGTCGGTGCCGATCCGCTGATGGGCGATGGCGCGGGCATCCTCGTCCAGATTCCGGACCGCTTCTTCCGCGAGGAGATGGCGGCGCAGGGCGTGACCCTTCCCAAGGCCGGCGAATATGCGGTCGGCTACTGTTTCATGCCGCAGGACGAAGAGCTTGCGGCACACTTCAAGGACATCATCACCGAAGTCGTCGCCGAGGAAGGGCAGATCCTGCTCGGCTTCCGCGACGTGCCGGTCGACAATTCGTCGCTCTCCAAGGCGCCCGACATCGCCGCGACCGAGCCGCGCCACGTGCAGGTGTTCATCGGTGCCGGCAAGGACGCCGCCGAAGCCGTCGAATTCGAACGCAAGCTGTTCATCCTGCGCAAGGTCATCTCCAACCGCATCTATGCGGAAGAAGCGGGCCGCGATCTCGGCTTCTACTTCGTGTCGCTGTCGACCTCGACGGTGGTCTACAAGGGCATGTTCCTGGCCTATCAGGTCGGTGCCTACTATCAAGATCTGAACGATCCGCGCTTTGAGAGCGCCGTCGCGCTCGTTCACCAGCGCTTCTCGACCAACACCTTCCCGTCCTGGAAGCTGGCGCACCCCTATCGAATGGTCGCCCACAACGGCGAAATCAACACGCTGCGTGGCAACGTCAACTGGATGGCCGCCCGTCAGGCATCGGTATCCTCGCCGCTCTTCGGCGACGACATCTCCAAGCTGTGGCCGATCTCCTATGAAGGCCAGTCGGACACCGCCTGCTTCGACAACGCGCTCGAATTCCTCGTGCGTGGCGGTTATTCCATGGCGCATGCCGTCATGATGCTGATCCCGGAAGCCTGGGCCGGCAACCAGCTGATGGGCGAGGAGCGCAAGGCGTTCTACGAATACCATGCCGCCCTGATGGAGCCGTGGGACGGGCCTGCCGCCGTCGCCTTCACCGATGGCCGCCAGATCGGCGCGACGCTCGATCGCAACGGCCTGCGTCCGGCCCGCTACATCGTCACCAGCGACGACCGCGTCATCATGGCGTCCGAAGCCGGCGTGCTGCCGGTCAAGGAAGAGGACATCATCCAGAAGTGGCGCCTGCAGCCGGGCAAGATGCTGCTGATCGACATGGAGAAGGGTCGCATCGTTTCCGACGAGGAAATGAAGGCGGATCTTGCTTCCAAGCACCCCTACCAGAAGTGGCTCAACCAGACGCAGCTGATCCTCGAGGACCTGAAGCCGGTAGAGCCGCGCGCGCTGCGTCGCGACGTGTCGCTGCTCGATCGCCAGCAGGCCTTCGGTTATACCTCGGAAGACACCAAGATCCTGATGTCGCCGATGGCCACCACCGGCCAGGAAGCGATCGGTTCGATGGGCACCGACACGCCGATTTCGGCCATGTCGTCGAAGTCGAAGCTGCTCTACACCTATTTCAAGCAGAACTTCGCGCAGGTCACCAACCCGCCGATCGACCCGATCCGCGAAGAGCTGGTGATGAGCCTCGTCTCGTTCATCGGCCCGCGTCCGAACATCCTCGACCATGAGGGCGCCGCCAAGGCCAAGCGTCTGGAAGTGCGCCAGCCGATCCTGACGAACGGCGATCTCGAAAAGATCCGCTCGATCGGTCACACCGAAGATCGCTTCGACACCAAGACGCTCGACTTCACCTACGATGCCGAGCGCGGTGCCGAAGGCATGCCGGAAATGCTGGAGCGGCTCTGCGAGCGCGCCGAAGCGGCCGTTCGCGGTGGCTACAACATCATCGTGCTTTCCGACCGCCAGATCGGCCCGGACCGCATCGCCATCCCGGCGCTGCTGGCGACCGCAGCCGTGCATCACCACCTGATCCGCAAGGGGCTTCGCACCTCGGTCGGCCTCGTGGTCGAAACCGGCGAGCCGCGCGAAGTGCACCACTTCTGCTGTCTCGCCGGCTATGGCGCCGAGGCGATCAACCCGTATCTGGCCTTCGACACGCTGCTCGACATGCATGCGCGCGGCGAGTTCCCGAAGGAAGTCGATGCGAGCGAAGTCGTCTATCGCTACATCAAGGCGATCGGCAAGGGCATCCTGAAGGTCATGTCCAAGATGGGCATCTCGACCTACCAGTCCTATTGCGGCGCGCAGATCTTCGATGCCGTCGGTCTCTCCAAGGCGCTGGTGGACCAGTACTTCTTCGGCACCGCGACGACCATCGAAGGCATCGGCCTGGAAGAAATCGCCCGCGAGACCGCCGATCGCCATGCAGCTGCATTCGGTCGTGATCCGGTTCTCGCCGGCACGCTGGATGTCGGCGGCGAATATGCCTATCGCATGCGCGGCGAAAGCCATGCCTGGTCGCCGGATGCGGTCGCCGAACTGCAGCACGCCGTGCGCGGCAATGCCCAGGATCGCTACAAGGCGTTTGCCGACATGGTGAACGGCGAGGCGCTGCGCATGAACGCCATCCGCGGCCTGTTCAAGATCAAGGACGCCGCAACGCTCGGCCGTACGCCCGTGTCGATCGACGAGGTCGAGCCGGCGTCGGAAATCGTCAAGCGCTTCTCGACCGGGGCCATGTCCTTCGGCTCGATTTCGCGCGAGGCGCACACGACGCTGGCGATCGCGATGAACCGGATCGGCGGCAAGTCGAACACCGGTGAGGGCGGCGAGGAAGCCGACCGCTACCTGCCGCTGTTCGACGGTTCCAGGAACCCGGAACGCTCGGCTATCAAGCAGATCGCCTCCGGCCGCTTCGGCGTGACGACCGAATACCTGGTCAACGCCGACATGCTGCAGATCAAGGTCGCACAGGGCGCCAAGCCCGGCGAAGGCGGCCAGCTGCCCGGCCACAAGGTCGATGCGACGATCGCCAAGACGCGTCACTCGACGCCGGGCGTCGGTCTCATTTCGCCGCCGCCGCACCACGACATCTATTCGATCGAAGATCTGGCGCAGCTGATCTACGACCTGAAGAACGTCAACCCGGAAGCCGATGTCTCGGTCAAGCTCGTCTCGGAAGTCGGCGTCGGCACGGTTGCCGCCGGCGTGGCCAAGGCGCGCGCCGACCACATCACCATCTCCGGCTATGACGGCGGTACCGGCGCATCGCCGCTGACCTCGCTGAAGCATGCCGGCAGCCCGTGGGAAATCGGCCTTGCCGAAACCCAGCAGACGCTGGTGCTGAACGGCTTGCGCTCGCGCATCGCCCTGCAGGTCGACGGCGGGCTGAAGACCGGTCGTGATGTCATCATCGGTGCGCTTCTGGGTGCCGACGAATTCGGCTTCTCGACAGCACCGCTGATCGCCGCCGGCTGCATCATGATGCGCAAGTGCCACTTGAACACTTGCCCGGTCGGCGTTGCCACCCAGGATCCGGTCCTGCGCAAGCGCTTCAAGGGCGCGCCGGAGCATGTCGTCAACTACTTCTTCTTCATTGCGGAAGAAGTGCGCGAGATCCTCGCATCGATGGGCTACACCAAGCTCGACGACATCATCGGCGAATCCGGTCTCCTCGAAAAGGAAACCATGCTGGACTACTGGAAGACCCAGGGTCTCGATTTCACGCGCATCTTCCACAAGGTCGATGCGCCGAAGGAGGCGACCCACTGGACCACGCGCCAGCATCATCCGATCGACGACATTCTCGACCGCAAGCTGATCGAGAAGGCCATGCCGGCGCTTGAACGCAAGGAGCCGGTGGCCTTCGAAATGCCGATCCGCAACGTCGACCGGTCCGCCGGCGCGATGCTTTCTGGCGAGCTTGCCAAGCGCTGGAACCACAAGGGCCTGAAGGACGACACGATCAACGTGACGCTGCGCGGCACGGCCGGCCAGTCGTTCGGCGCGTTCCTCGCACGCGGCATCACGTTCGATCTCATCGGTGACGGCAACGACTATGTCGGCAAGGGGCTTTCGGGCGGCCGCATCATCGTCCGTCCGCCGGAGAACACGAAGATCGTTCCGGAAAAGTCGATCATCGTCGGCAACACCGTGCTCTACGGCGCGATCGAGGGCGAGTGCTACTTCCGTGGCGTCGCCGGCGAGCGCTTCGCAGTGCGCAACTCCGGCGCCGTCGCCGTCGTCGAAGGCGTGGGTGACCACGGCTGCGAGTACATGACGGGCGGCGTCGTCGTCGTCATCGGCGAGACGGGACGCAACTTCGCGGCCGGCATGTCCGGCGGCGTGGCCTACGTCCTCGACGAGGCCGGAGACTTCTCGGCCCGCTGCAACATGGCGATGGTCGAGCTCGAACCGGTTCCGGAAGAAGACGATATGCTGGAGAAGCTGCACCACCACGGTGGAGACCTCATGCACAAGGGACGCGTCGACGTCTCCGGCGACATGACGCGTCACGACGAGGAGCGCCTCTACCAGCTGATCTCGAACCACCTGCACTACACCGGTTCGGGACAGGCCAAGAAGATCCTGGATCACTGGGTCGAGTATCGTCCGAAGTTCCGCAAGGTCATGCCGGTCGAGTACCGTCGTGCGCTCGAAGAGATGGAACGCATGCGGATGGGCATCGCTGCCGAGTAACGAATACGGGCGGCGCCGGACGGAGGAACCGTTCGGGCGCCGCTTCCCATGCGCTGCAAAGCGTAGAGGCAACGTTTAAGATTTACGGAACGGATTATCACGATGGGCAAGGTTACTGGCTTTATGGAAATCGACCGGCAGGTGGCGAAGTATCAGCCCGCCTCCGACCGCATCCGGCATTTCCGCGAATTCACCATTCCGATGTCGGATCAGGAAGTGCAGAAGCAGGCGGCGCGCTGCATGGATTGCGGCATTCCATACTGCCACGGTCCGACCGGCTGCCCGGTCCACAACCAGATCCCCGACTGGAACGACCTGATCTATAACGGCAACTGGAAGGAAGCGATCCGCAACCTCCATTCGACAAACAATTTCCCGGAATTCACCGGCCGCGTCTGTCCCGCTCCCTGCGAGGAGGCCTGCACGTTGAACCTCGAAGACACGCCGGTTGCCATCAAGACCGTCGAACAGGCGATTGCCGACAAGGCCTATGAGCTCGGCTACATCGTGCCGCAGCCGGCAACGGTGAAGACCGGCAAGAAGGTCGCGATCATCGGCTCCGGTCCGTCCGGCATGGCGGCGGCCCAGCAGCTTGGCCGCGCCGGCCACGACGTGCATGTGTTCGAACGCGAATCCAAGCCCGGCGGCCTGCTGCGCTACGGCATTCCGGACTTCAAGATGGAGAAGAACTTCATCGACCGCCGCGTCGAGCAGATCAAGGGCGAGGGCGTCACCTTCCATTGCGGCGTCAATGTCGGTGTCGACGTGACCGTCGAGAAGCTTCTGGCCGACCATGATGCGGTGCTCTACTGCGGCGGCTCGGAAACCCCGCGCGAAGCCGGCATTCCGGGTGTTGAGCTACATGGTGCCTACGACGCCATGCCGTATCTCGTCCAGCAGAACCGCCGCGTCGGCCGCGAGAACATCGACAGCGTCGGCTGGCCGTCCGAACCGATCCTGGCCGGCGGCAAGCATGTCGTCGTCGTCGGTGGCGGCGACACGGCATCGGACTGCGTCGGCACCGCGTTCCGTCAGGGTGCGGTCAAGGTGACCCAGCTCGACATTCGCCCGATGCCGCCGGAGAAGGAAGACAAGCTCGCCGTCTGGCCCTACTGGGCGACCAAGATGCGCACCTCCTCCTCGCAGGCCGAAGGCGCCAACCGCGAATTCCAGGTCGCGACGCTGGAATTCGTCGGCGAAGACGGCGTGCTGACCGGCGTGAAGTGCTGCAAGGTCGACGAGAAACGCAAGCCGATCGCCGGCACGGAATTCGTCATCAAGGCCGATCTGGCGTTTATCGCCATCGGTTTCCGCGGTCCGTTCTCGGACAGCGTGGTGAAGGAGATGGACGGGAAGCTGGAGGTCAATACCGACCGTCGTGGTTCGACCAACGTGGTCGCCAACGACCGGGACTACCGCACGTCGGTCGACCGGCTGTGGGTTGCCGGCGACGTTCGTCGCGGCCAGTCGCTGGTGGTCTGGGCGATCCGCGAGGGCCGTCAGGCCGCGCGCGCCATCGACGAAGCGTTGATGGGCAGCTCCGTGCTGCCGCGCTAAGCGAATATCACTGCTGCCGGGGAAGGGTGTAATAGTCCACCCGACCCGGCGGCGCTGATGTCGTATCCGTGCTTTCCAGAAGCAGGTCGCGGGCGGTCAGTCCGCTGGAACCGGGATAGGGCGTGGCGCCGAGCAACGTCTTGCCGCCGTCCAGTTCCGGATCAAACAAGCCGATCGGCGGCACGCGCGTGACCGCTGCGAGTTGTGACGGCGGAAGGCTCATGAGATCCGGCAGGGTCGAGCCGTCTAGCAGCACGGAATTCCCGATCGATGTGCCGCCCAGCAGTCGTCGGATCGGCTTTTCTGCGTAGAAGGCGAGCTTGCGGAAGCCGGCATCGGTCATGTTGATGCCTTTGGGACCACGCAGGCGTACCTGCTGACCGTTGACGTCCGGGCCGCTCATCACGAACTTGCCGGCGTCGTCGACGTAGCCGTCCCAGATGTCGACGAATTCTCCGCCCATCTTGCCCACTTCGCGGCGATAGATCTCGTTGAGCTTGATCATGTCGGCCGACATCGAGGCGCTGGGGAAAGACGGCAGGCCCATCCACATGACGGGAAGGCTCTTGCTCGTCGCCGTGCGCACCAGCGCCTGCACGCGCTGGATATATTCCTTCTGCCAGTCTTCGGAGAGCGGTTCGGGATTGCCTGCGACACCGCGTAGGGCCTGACGGTCGTTGGAACCGACCATGATCACCACGATCGACGGTTCGACCTGTTCGATAAAGGACGGCAGCTTCGCCTGCCAGTCGTAGTAGTCGTTGCGGACGAGGCCGGAGGCCGCACTGGTGCGCGATTCGATCTCGACATTCGGAACGTCGGCGAAGGCATCTTCAAGACCCTTTGCCAATCCGCTCGCCATGAAGTCGCCGGCGACGAGCACCTTGATCACCGGCCCGGTGTTCTCGACGGCGAGCGCATCGCTGGCCTTCTTCGCATCGGCGCTCACTGGCGCCTTCGTCTCGATCTTGACGACGCTGCGGCGGGTCGATTTTCTGCGGGGTTGCGGAACCTCAGCCGGCGGCGGTTCCGGCTTCTGCCGCTTGCCGAACAGCAACTGTAGGATCGTGCGGCGCTTGCCGACCTTTTCCGCGGCGAATGTTTCGGCAGACGACACGAGGCCAAGCGGGACGGCGCACAGAAGGACGATGCCGAGGCGGAAGGCGATACTTCTGCCCGGGTGTCTTGCTCGTCCCGTTCTTGCCTGGCCGTCAGTCAATCGATCCCTCCCGACCGGATGCAGGCGCATCCGCTGACCAAGTCATAACAAAAGAAGCGGGGGGCTTGCCAGCCTCATTCTCCTTGAGCTTCCCAAGCCAAAAAAAAGACCGGCCAGTGCGGCCGGTCTTTCCGTGAGTTTCATTGCCAGATGCCTAGCGGCGCAGGGCATTCAGCAGCCGTTCGCTGGGCTCGCCATCGGCAGTCAGGCCGAGGCGGTTCTGGATGGCGGCGATTGCGGCGCGGGAGCCGGAGCCGATATTGCCGTCGACCTCGCCGTCGTAATAGCCGAGTTCCTTCATGCGGGTCTGCAGCTCGAACTTCTGCTTCACGTCCAGCGTTCCCGCCGGGCGCGGCCAGCGCTGCTGCATGCCGCCATAGCCGGCGATCTCGTCGGCCAGCAGGCCGACTGCAAGGGCGTATTTGTCGGCGGAATTGTATTTCTTGATGACAAAGAAATTGCGCACCATCAGGAAGCCCGGTCCGTTGGAACCTGCGGGCATTTTCAGCACGGCGCGGTCGTCGGCGAAGCCGAAGCCCTTGCCGTTCGGACGGCTGAGGCCGAGGGCTGCCCATTGGGAAAGCGTCTTGGTCTGGCCCTCGTACTTCGAGGCGCTGCGCGGAACGGCGACCTCATAACCCCAGGTGCGGTGGCTTTCCCAGCCGTTCTTGGAGAGAAGGTTGGCCGACGTGGCGAGCGCATCGGGAATGGAATTCCAGATGTCACGATGGCCGTTACCGTCTTCATCGACCGCATAGAGGAGGTAGCTGGTCGGAATGAACTGGGTGTGTCCCATGGCGCCGGCCCAGGAGCCCGTCAGGCCCTTCGCCGATACGTCGCCGTTCTGCAGGATCTTCAGCGCTGCGATCAGCTGGGTCCTGGCGTATTTCGAGCGCTTCGGATCCGCATAGGCCAGCGTTGCGAGTGCCCTCGGGACATAGTGCAGCCGATCGGAATTCTCCAGCACTGCGCCATAGCTGCTTTCCATCGACCAGATGGCCAGAAGCACCTGGCGCTCGATGCCGAAGCGCTTTTCAAGCTTCGCCAGCGTCGATGAATATTTGACCGCCATCTCGCGGCCGATGCGCACGGTATAGGGATTGACGTGGGAATCGACGTAATCCCACACTTCCGAGGTAAATTCGGGCTGATAGTTCGCCTTTTGAAGGACCACCGGATCAGGATCCGTCACGCCGGCAAAGGCGCGTTGGTATGTCTTCTTCGAAATGCCGTTCTTGGCGGCTGTTTCATAAAATCCGTTGATCCAGCGCTGGAATTTCGCGTCTGCACGGGCTGCGCCGGCAAAACTCAGCGAGGTGGCGCCGACGATCAGCGCAACTGCGGCTTTTTTCAGAATTGTGTTCACGAGGCTCATTCGGGTCTCCCGCCGGTCTGGATAAAAAATCGGGGGTGGTTTGCGGCCATTGTTTGACCTGACACGAAAACATACCGAAACATGGTCAACAAAATGTTTACCACGAATGCTAGGAAGTCATCACCATAATGTTGCGGTTGACTGCGCGCGGGCTATCTTTTGCGGGCCCGGCTTTGTAAAACGCCCCGGAAAAACCTTTATTCCTTGTTCAGCAGTGCCATATCCCTCTATCACGCCCGATTTCAACCAGGAGGACCGCGTGACCATCAAGAAAGTTCGCAAAGCCATTCTGCCCGTTGCCGGTCTCGGCACGCGCTTCCTTCCGGCGACGAAGACCGTGCCGAAGGAGATGCTGACGGTCGTCGACAAGCCGGTCATCCAGTATGTCGTGGACGAGGCGGTCGAGGCGGGCATCGAGCATTTCGTTTTCGTGACGGGCCGCAACAAGGCGGTGATCGAGGACTACTTCGATATCCAGTTCGAACTGGAACAGCTGCTGCGCGATCGCGGCAAGCGCACCGAGCTTTCGCTTCTCTCCGACCTCCGTCCGATGGCGGGCACGACGAGCTTTACCCGCCAGCAGGAGCCGCTCGGCCTCGGCCACGCCGTCTGGTGCGCCCGTGATATCGTCGGCAACGAACCCTTCGCCCTGCTTCTTCCCGACATGGTGATGAAGCACGAGACGCCATGCCTGAAGGGCATGGTCGATCTCTACGATCACGCAGGCGGCAACGTCATCTCGGTCGAGGAATGCGATCCGGAACTCACCTACAAATACGGCATTGTCGGCATCGGCGAGCCGGTCGGCGAGGGTTTTCGCATCACCGAGATGGTGGAAAAGCCGCCGCGCGGCGAGGCCCCGTCCAACCTGTTCATCAACGGCCGCTACATCCTGCAGCCGGAGATCTTCGAAATCCTTGAGCGGCAGGAGCCGGGCGCCGGCAACGAAATCCAGCTGACCGATGCGATGCTGAAGCTTGCCAACGAGCAGGATTTCGCGGCCTACCACTTCAAGGGCGAGACCTATGACTGCGGCGCCAAGGACGGGTTCATCCTGGCCAACGTCGCCTTCGCGCTGCAACGCGATGATATCCGTCCGTCGGTTGCCGAGAAGTTCAAGGCGTTGGCGGCCAAGCTCTAGGCTGCACGCCTTTCAAGGAATCGCGGCCGCGCGGAGGTTTTCGCGCGGCCTTTTCGTTCAGCGCTTCAATGTCAGGCCGATCTTGGCGATCAGATCTTCGGTATCTGCGCCCGTTTCCCTGTCCGTATACTGGTAGGTGACGTCTCCGGCGAGCTCAAGGTAGCGATTGATCGTCCACGTCAGACCGCCACCGACGGACCAGACCATCTGATTTGCGGCCGTGCTTTCGGACGGGTAGGTGCGATAGCTCGTCGAACCGGTCAATCTGGCGACCAGATCGTCGCGAACCTGCCTGTTGAGCGTCGAATTCATCGCATAGATCGTCGACCCGCTTTCACCGCCGGTCGTGGACGGTTCGACCTTTGTCGACAGCGTTGTCGAAACCGTCGTGCCGCGCAAGGGCGACCAGAGAAGGTTGCCTTCAACTTTCAATCCGCCGATGGTCTGCAGCCGTCCGTCGTCGAAGTCGCTCAGTTCGTAGCCTGCGGCCAGTTCCCCGCTCAGCTTTTCACCACCGTCGAACGCGACGCCGGCCATGGCGCTGTAGGAATTGTAGGAACGCTTGTAGCCGCTCGAATCCGTGGTCTGGTCGTAGATGGTCCGGCCCACGGATGCCTCGATGAAGGGGATCAACGCCGGCGACAATTCATAGCCGAGCCGCGCGGTTCCCGTCACCGTATTGGCATCACGGTCGCTTTGCGACAGAGATGTGCCGTCGGAGAGCTTGGCGGCGGTATAGATGGTGCGCGACAGGTCTATCGCCGCCGTGCCCCGCAGAACGCCGAGATTGCGGCTGGCGCTGATTCCCGTGGAGAATGTGTGGACGCCGGACTGTGCGGATGCACCGTCGATCGCGTTCGGGTCGTTCGTGTCTTCCCGCGAGAAATCGTAGCCGGCCTTCAGGTTCAACGTTGTGTCGTTGGACAAGTCGAGGCGCAGCTCTGCGTCCAGAGATGCGGAGGGGCTTTCTTCCAGGTCGCCGCTGAGATTCTTCTGCCAGACACCGTCGCCGCTGATGGTCAACTGATGGCGTGACCAGTCCGACGTGAGCGTGCCTTTCATTTCCGTTTCGAGATAGTGGCGCTTGTGAACCTCGGCATCGGTCTTTTGCTGCTCGTAGCCGTAAGACTGGGTCAGCGATGTTCGCAATCGCATCGTTCCGAGGGAAATTCCGTCGTCATCCTCTTTCGGCGTGCTGGCCGTCTTCAGGTTGTCGACCGAGCCTTCGCGCAAGTTCTGTCGCTTGAGGTCTTCAAGCTCAGCAGTATCGAGCAGGGTGGGATCATTGGCATCGCTGCCATCTGCAGAAGCAGCAGGCGCGGCGGTTGCCGTGGCGGCGTCGGCGGTGGCCGCGTCCGTTCCGGGCGTCGCTGTCGTGGTGGAGCCGGAGGCGTCGCCGAAGGCAAGCGTCGAACCTGATGCTTGAGACCCGCCGTTGACGTTGGTTCCATCCCCAGTCACCGTCTGGGCATTGGCGCCGGAGCCGCCGGCAATCAGCGCGCAGAAGGCCGCTACAGCGAAAAGCTGTGCGGATTGCGATCCCACCGGACCGGCAGGTTTGCTGCGATGCTTCGCCATGGCTGTCTGATTGCTTCCCGAACCCGAAAATCACTTAGCAAACCGTAAAACCATATGGTTAATGTTCAGTTTAGTGTGAGGTGCGCGTTGCTGCCGGTATTAGATATTGGACAGCCGACACAGAAAGCGCTAACGCTCGTCGCCATGATCAAGACGGCTTTGAAAATCGAAGAGGCCGACGCGCTGGCGTCCGCCATCCGGACCCTGACCACCGAGCGCGATGGCCTGACGGCACTGATTGACGTGCTGGAAAGCGACCTCGCCGAAAGCTTCCTGTCGGCGGTGCGGCTGATCGGAGAGCTGCCGGGCAGGGTGATCATTACCGGCATCGGCAAGAGTGGCCATATCGGCACCAAGATCGCCGCAACGCTCGCCTCCACCGGTACGCCGTCCTTCTTCGTGCATCCCGTCGAAGCCAATCACGGCGATCTCGGCATGATCACGCCGAGCGACGTGATCATCGCGCTGTCCTGGAGCGGTGAAACCGCCGAGCTGCAGGGTATCGTCGCCTATTCCCGGCGCTTCTCCATTCCGCTGATCGCCATTACGTCGGGCGCATCGTCGGCGCTGGCGCGTGCGGCCGACATCGTCATCTGCCTGCCGAAGGCGCAGGAAGCCTGCCCGCACGGTCTGGCGCCGACGACCTCGGCGCTGCTGCAGCTTGCGATCGGCGACGCGTTGTCGATTGCCCTGCTGGAAGCACGCGGCTTCAGCGCGCTGGACTTCAAGACCTTCCATCCGGGCGGCAAGCTGGGTGCGAGCCTCACGCATGTCGGGGACATCATGCACACCGGTGACCGGGTGCCGCTGGTTGCGGCGGGCACGCCCTTGCCGGAAGCGGTCTCGACTCTTTCGAAGAAGCGTTTCGGTTGCGTCGGCGTGGTCGGCGAGGACGGCAAGCTTCGCGGCATCATGACCGAGGGCGACATGGCCCGCAACCTGCACCGCAATCTGTCCGAGCTGATGGTCGACGACATCATGACCCGCACGCCGAAAACGGTGAAGGCCGCGACGCTGGTTGCCAACGCCACGGCCCTTCTCAATCAACTCGGGATTTCCGCCCTGATCGTCATCGACGACGAGGGACGGCCCGAAGGCATTGTCCACTTCCACGATCTCTTCCGGATCGGAGTCGTCTGATCAGGCTGCGGCTTCGACCTTGAGGTCGCGGCCGTGGCTGGAGACGACCCTGACCGTCGTTCCCGACGGCAGGTCCGGCCCCATCACCGACCAGTAGGTATCATCCAGCCTGATGCGGCCGCGGCCGTTTGCGATCGGCTCGGCGAGCGTTGCCGTCCGTCCGACGAGGCTTTCGCCGCGCTGGTTCAGGAAGGGTTCGTCGGTCGGCCGATTGGTGCGCGAGAACAGGCGCCGGCCAAGGATGATCGAGACCATGGACAAGGCGGCGAAGACCAGCAGCTGGATTTGCCACATCCAGATCGGATTGTCCCACAGACCGAGCGACAGAACACCGGTGACGATGGCTGCGGCGCCGATCCAAATCAGGAAGAAACCCGGCATGGCCAGTTCTGCGGCAAGCAGGATGAGGCCGAGAATCCACCAGCTCCACGGACCGAATGAGACCGCGAGACCGACGATCATGGCTTATTCCTCCCGCGGCGGCATGTTGAAGGGATTGACCGGCGGTGCCGTGCGGGCCGGACGAGCCTGCGGGGCAGGGGGCGCCGGCTGCGAGGCCGGCGGGTTGCCGAAGACGTCCCTTGCGATCGCGCCGATACCGCCGAGCGTGCCGATCAGCGCCGAGGCTTCCATCGGCATCAGCACGACCTTGGAATTGTTGGCCGAACCGATCGCCTGCATGGCCTCGGTGTATTTCTGGGCGACGAAGTAGTTGATCGCCTGCACGTCGCCGGCGGCAATCGCCTCGGAGACCATGCGGGTGGCCTTGGCTTCGGCCTCCGCCAGACGCTCGCGGGCTTCGGCCTCGCGGTAGGCCGCTTCACGCTGGCCTTCCGCCTGCAGGATCGCCGACTGCTTGGCGCCTTCGGCGCGCAGGATCTGCGCGTTGCGGGCGCCTTCGGCTTCCAGCACCTGCGCGCGCTTTTCACGCTCGGCCTTCATCTGCCGGCCCATGGCATTGACGAGATCGGTCGGCGGCTGGATGTCCTTGATCTCGACGCGGGTGATCTTGATGCCCCACGGGCTTGCGGCCTCGTCGACGACGCGCAGCAGGCGATCGTTGATCGTCTCGCGGTTCGAAAGCAGCTCGTCGAGGTCCATCGAGCCCATGACCGAACGGATGTTGGTCATTGTCAGGTTCAGGATAGCAAGCTCCAGATTGGCGACCTGATAGGCGGCCTGGGCCGCATTCAGGATCTGGTAGAAGGCGACGGCGTCCGCCGAGACGCTGGCATTGTCCTTGGTGATGACCTCCTGGGTCGGGACGTCGAGCACCTGCTCCATGACGTTCATGCGCGCGCCGATGCGGTCGATGAAGGGCACGATGAGATGCAGGCCGGGATCGAGGGTGCGCGTGTAGCGCCCGAACCGCTCGATCGTGAACTTGTTGCCCTGCGGCACCGTCTTGACGCCCGCGAAGACAACAAGAATGACGAGCACGACAAGCGCGATAACGACGATGTCGAAACCGGTAAAACTCATGACAACCTCCCCTGAGCCCCAGGTAAAAGAGTTCAACTAGATGTCAAATGGTATGGATTGTCTGCGAACACAAGATGAAATCGGCAGGGGCCATAACCGGTTGTGACGCTTCGGCGCTTGCGCAGCATGCCTGATTGGCCTGCGATCTGAGCCTTTTCTTTGAGAGATGACACCTCATTCCGCGCTGGCCTTTCGACGGAATTGGCCTGGCGTCAATCCGGTTTCCCTTGCGAAGACGGAGCGGAAGAAGGCCATGTCGGAAAACCCCGTTTCCCCGGCGATCGTCTCGAGCGGCATGTGGCTTTCGGCAAGCAGGCTTTTCGCCTTCTCGATCTTCCGCAACTGCAGATACTTGACCGGGGTGACGCCGTAATTCGCCTCGAAATGCCGATGAAAGCTGCGCAGGCTCATGCCGCAAAACTCGGCCATCTCCGCGACGGAGGGGCTGTCCGGATGCCGCCGCTCGATCTCGGCCTCCAGTGCTGCGAACCTGCCGGCATCCTTCGGAGGCGCGGTGAGATGGACGGCATAGAGCGATTGCTTCTGCCGGATGGTGTCCGCCAGCAGATGCCGGCCGAGCTGCAGGGAAAATTCGCGGCCGCAGGTCTTGCGGACGATGTGAAGACATAGATCGACGGCGGAAAGCAGGCCGCCGGCGGTGACGATGTCGCCGTGGTCGATCAGCATTTCCCGGCCGTTCCAGCGGACCGTGGGAAAGCGCCGTGCCGCATAGTCGATGCGTGACCAGTGCGTGGTCGCTTCGCGGCCCTTGAGCAGGCCTGCCTCCGCCGTCAGGAAGGCGCCGAGGCAGGCGGACGCGACGACGGTGCCTGCGCCATGGGCGGCGCGGATCATGGCGAGGTCCTTGTCGCGAAGTGCGGTCTCCTCGGAAAAATCTTCGATGGGCGGGATGACGAGATAGGAGCCGGGTGACATGTCTGCGATCGGCTGCAGGTCGATCTGTCCGTTCTCCCATTTGTGGTGTCTGTTGGCACCGACCAAACGGACGTCGAATAAAATCTCGCCGGAAATGCGGTTGGCCAGTTTGAACACCGACTGACAGAGCAGCGCGTAGCTCACCGCCGCATGCTTGTGGAACAGAATGGCGATGCCGGCCGAATTTGGCATTAAACACTCCAATAATGGCAAATTGGCCAATTGCGCACTCACGGCGGCATTGTAGGATTTTGGCATTATATTATCAAAGGAGGTAAAAATGCCAAATGAAAATTTCGTCGTCACGCTGATCAACGGACCAACGGTTCTGATCGAGTTCAAGGGCTTGCGGTTTCTGACCGATCCCACCTTCGACCACGCCGGATGCGAATATCATGGTGCCGTCACGCTGCGGAAAACCTCCGACCCGGTGATCGACCCGGCTTCGCTCGGCACGATCGACGCCGTGCTGCTCAGCCACGACCAGCACAAGGACAATCTCGACGATTCAGGCCGTCAATTCCTCGAAAGCGTGCCTCTGGTGCTGACCACGGAGGTGGGAGCCGGGCGGCTGGGTGGCGCGGTCAGAGGGCTCGCGGTGTGGGATCATGTCGAGCTGACGGCACCCGATGGCACCATCGTCAGCGTGACCGCCACGCCGTGCCGCCACGGACCGGCGGGCATCGAGCCGATCGCCGGCGACGTCATCGGTTTCATGATCGAGGCCGGCGGCATGGAGCCGGTCTATGTCACCGGAGACACGGTCTATTATGAGGGTGTGGCCGAGGTCGCCCGCCGCTTTTCGCCCGGCCACATCATCGCGTTCACCGGGGCGGCCCAGGCGCGTGGCCCCTTCGACCTGACGATGTCCGTCAACGATGTCCTCGACACGGCGCACGCCTTCAAGGATGCGTTGATCATTCCGGTTCACAATGAGGGATGGGAACACTTCACGGAAAGCGCAGACGTGCTGGTCGACGCTTTCACGACCTTCGGGATGAGCGAACGGCTGCGGACGATCGGACGCGGCGAGCGGGTGGCGCTCGCCTGAGACGAGAGGGGCTCAGACCCAGCCCTGCAGCTCCCGCCGGACGACATGTTCGAGCACGCGCATCCCGTCCTCGCTGTCGTTGAGGCAGGGGATGTGCGTGAACTTCTCGCCGCCGTGCTCAAGGAAGATGTGGCCGGCTTCTCCGGCGATTTCCTCAAGCGTTTCCAGGCAGTCGGAAACGAAGCCGGGGTTCATTACCGCAATCCGCTTCACGCCTTCCTGGGCGAGCTTCTCGACCGTCTTGTCGGTGTAGGGCTGCAGCCATTCCTCCGGCCCGAAGCGGGACTGGAAGGTGATCATCAGCCGGTCACCCATGCCAAGCTTCTCGCGCAGCAGGCGGGCGGTCTTCATGCAGTGGCAGTGATAGGGGTCGCCCTTCTTGAAGTAGGACTGCGGAATGCCGTGGAACGAGGTGATGACCTTTTCCGGCTCCCAGTCGAGGCTTGCCAGATGGCTGGTGACGGAATTGGCCAGCGCCTCGATATAGACCGGATCGTCATGATAGGCCGGTACGGTGCGCAGCGCCGGCTGCCAGCGCATCTGCTGCAGTTTCTCGAAGGCCTTGTCATTGACGGTTGCGGTCGTCGAGGCGGCATATTGCGGATAGAGCGGGAAGAGCAGGATCTTCTCGCAGCCCGCCTGCTGCAGCGCATCGATCTTCGAGGCGATCGACGGCTGGCCGTAGCGCATGGCCCAGTCCACCGTTACGTTCGGCAGGTCGGCAAGCGCGGTCGCCATCTTCTCGCCTTGGCTGCGCGTGTAGGTGCGCAGGTAGCTTTCGTTGCGGTCCTTGTTCCAGATCGATTCATAGGCCTTGCCGACCTTGCCCGGACGGCGATTGAGGACAATGCCGTAGAGGATCGGGTACCAGAACAGCCGCGACCATTCGATGACGCGCCGGTCGGTCAAAAATTCCTCCAGATAGCGGCGCATCGATTTGAAGTCGGTACCGTCCGGCGTTCCCAGGTTGACGAGCAGGACACCGACCTTGCCGAACTTGACCGGTGGATGATCGGAGGGGAGCGCGGAGGGTGCGGTGAGCATTTCGATATCAGTCCTTTGACGAAGTCATGTGCCGGCTATTTAGAAAGAAAATCCGGCCCGGCAAAGCCCGGGCCGGACATTTGTCTGTCCTGATTACGATCGGCTTTGACGATCCGATCACATTTTCGGAAGCGTCAGCTCCTTGCCGATCGAAATGACGTTCGGATGGCGCAGCTTGTTTTCCTTGGCGATGGCCGTCCACTTGCCACCGTCACCGAGCTGTTCCTTGGCGATCGCCCAGAGGGAGTCACCCTTCTTGACGACATAGGTCATCGACATGTCGGTCTTTGCCGGCATTTCCGACGTCATCGTCGCCTCAGGTTTCGCAGGCGCTTCCGCCGGTGCCGTCGTCTCGGCCTTGGCCGGTGTTTCAGCCGGTGCCGCTGCGTCCGTCTTGGCCGGCATTTCGGTCTTTGCGGGGGCTGCCTCGGCGGTCTTCTTCTGTTCCTTGACCACCTCGGCGGCGGTTGCCGTTGCCGGTGCGGCTGTCGGTGCGACATAGTCGGCCGGGGTCACGTCGGTGATACGGTCGGTGCTGTCGATCGGCTGATAGGGGCTGTGGGCGGCGATGTAATCGGCAACCACGGTCTCGAGGCCCGGGCCGTAATCATAGGCGTTCTGGCCGGCCGTGGCGAAGATCTTGTAGCCGTCGCCGCCGGAGCGCATGTAGTTGTTGGTCGTCACGCCGTAGAGCTTCTCGGGATCGAGCGGCACATAGGCGTCACCCTCCTTCGTCTCAACCGAGACAACGCGGCTGCCGGCCGGCTTCGAGCGGTCGAAACTGTACTTCAAGCCGGAGACCTGCGGGAAGCGGCCGGCACCGTCCTCGATCTGGCTCAGGCCGTTTTCAAGCGCCGTGACGATGTCGGCACCTTTCAGCTGCATGGTGGCAAGGGTGTTCTGGAACGGCAGCACCGTCAGGACTTCGCCCATCGTCACATCGCCGCCATCGATCGAGGCTCTGAGACCGCCGCCGTTCTGGATGGCGATGGTCATGCCCTGATCCTTGACGCGGTCGACCATGGCATCGGCGACGAGGTCGCCCATGGCGCATTCCCTGACGCGGCAGACCTTGCTCGATCCCTCGATCGGAGCGGTGCTGCTGCCGATGACCTTCTGGCGCAGTTCCTCGATCGGGGCAGCCAGTTCCTTGATGCGGGCCAGCACGGCTTCATCCGGCTTGAAGCTCGCATCGATGAGGATCGGGTCGCCCTTGGCGGACTTCACCACGCCGTTGTCGTCGAAGACAACGTCGAGATTGCCGAGATACTTGCTGTAGGACGCCGCCTGGACGACCGGCACCTTGTAGCCGCCGGGATTGTCGACCCAGGTCGGATAGGGGCCTTCGGCCTTCTCGTCGGTGTTCGACAGGAGTGTGTGCGAATGGCCGCCGACGACGACGTCGACATCCGGGATCTTGGCGATGACGGCCAGGTCGCGGGGATAGCCGACATGGGTCAGGGCGATGATCTTGTTGACGCCTTCGCTCTTCAGCTTTTCAACCTCGGCGGTAATGGCGTCCTTGTCGACGGTGATGTCGATATTGGGGCCGGGAGAAGACAATTCCGGCGTGTCATTGGTGACGGCGCCGACGATGCCGACCTTTTCGCCACCGACGGTCAGCACCAGCGAGGGTACGATGCGGTCCTTGATGGTGGAGTTGGCATTGGCCTTCACATTGGCGGTGACAACCGGGAACTGGACCTTGTCGAGGAAGGTCTTCAGCGAATCCTCGCTCTCGTCGAATTCGTGGTTGCCGACGGTCATCGCGTCGAACTTCATCAGGTTGAGAAACTCGGCCTCGACCGCGCCGTGATAGGTGGTGAAGAACAGGGAGCCCTGGAAGTTGTCGCCGGCATTGAGGAGGATGACGTTCTTGCCTTCGCCCTTCAACGTGTCGCGCGTCTGGTTGATCGCCGTCAGCAGGCGAGCGGCGCCGCCGAAGCACTTGCCGGCGGTCTCATCCTCGGCCGAGCAGGTGGAATCGTACTTGTTGATCGATTCAATGCGCGAGTGAAAATCATTGATGTGCAGGATGTCGAGTTCGAAGTCGGCAAATGCGCTGCCGCTTGACAGCGCGATCAGCGAGGCGCTGAACAGTCCCAGTTTCAATCGTGAAAACATGTGGCTCTCCTCTTTCTTCGGCCGAAGCCCTTATAGGCTGACTATCCGCAAGCCTTTATGACGATTATTCATCGCTTCTAATGATGAGCAAGCCGATTTTTTCCTTCCGGTCAAAAAATATGACTTTGCGGGTTTGCTTATCGCCGGCACCTAGCGCCTGGGCATAAAAAAACTCCCGCCGGGGCGGGAGTTTTCAGGTCTGTCATTTGCCGTATGCGGCAGGCCGTCAGCTGCGGCGCGTCAGCGAGAACTGGCCGCCGGATTCCGAGGTGCAGTTCAACTGGCTCGGCGTGACCAGCGCGCAATTGACCTTGGAGGTCGTGTTGCGGACCATCGAGGTCAGGTTGATCTCGATAAGCTTGTCGTTGATCTGCGCGTAGGTGCCCGACGCCAGGAGCTGGTTGGTGTCGGTGGTGCGGGTGGCGAACGAGCCGCCCTGGAACGTCGAGATCAGCCCGTTGGAATCGGCCCAGGTCCCTTCGATCGTCTGCACGCGGGGCTGCGCCGGCAGCGGGCGATAGTAGCTGCCGCCGGTCTGGCAGGCGGTGAGCGCGGTGGCGCAGAGGATGGCCGTGCCGGCAATCTTGAAATTCATGAAGTCTCTCCAGAAACAGAGTCCCGCCCTTTTTCGGGCCTTTGACAAGACCTTGCCGCGACGAAGGGGCGAAAGCAAGGGTCCCCGGGCAGGTTACCCGTGGTTATCCGGAGGCAAGCAATTGATAGCGTTGCAAAAAGGCCTCAAGCTTTGGCTTGAGGCCCTTGATTGCGGCGGTTCGGCCTAGCGGACCAGGATGTTCTGGAACTGCCAGGGGTCGCTTTCGTCGATTGATTCGGGGAAGAGACCGGGGCGGCCTTCGAGCGGCGTCCAGTCCGTGTAGTGCCCCTCGACGGGGCCGAGATAAGGCATCTGCACTTCGAGGCAGCGCTTGTAGTCCATCTCGTCGGCCTCGACGATGCCGGCCTTCGGGTTCTCCAGCGCCCAGACCATGCCGGCGAGGACCGCGGAGGTCACCTGCAGGCCGGTGGCGTTCTGATAGGGCGCGATGCGGCGGGTTTCTTCCAGAGACAGGCGCGAGCCGTACCAGTAGGCATTCTTCTCGTGGCCGTAGAGCAGCACGCCGAGTTCGTCGACGCCGTCGACCAGTTCGTTCTCGTCGAGAACATGCAGCACCGGCTGGGCGTTGCCGCCATTGCCGAACATCTCGTGCAGCGACAGAACGGCGTCGTTGGCCGGATGGTAGGCATAGTGGCAGGTCGGGCGGAAGGACACGTCGCCGTCCTTGTCGCGGACCGTGAAGTAGTCGGCAATCGAGATGGACTCGTTGTGGGTGACGAGGAAGCCGTATTGCGGACCGGGTGTCGGGCACCAGGTGCGAACGCGGGTATTGGCGCCCGGCTGCTCGAGGTAGATCGCCGCCTTGTTGCCCTTCTTGTGCTTCTTGGCGTTCTTCGGCATCCACTTCTCGTGCGTGCCCCAGCCGAGTTCGGACGGCTGCAGGCCTTCGGAGATGAAGCCCTCGACCGACCAGGTGTTCCAGAAGACGTTGAGCGGCTTCGGATTGACGGAGCGCTGGGTGTCGCGTTCGGCGATGTGCACGCCCTTGACGCCGAGCTTCTTCATCAGCTTCGCCCAGCCGTCGCGATCCTCGTGGTTCGGTTCCTCGAATTCCAGGCCGGTATCGTTGGCGAGGTTGACGAGCGCCTGCTTGACGAACCAGGAGACCATGCCCGGATTTGCGCCGCAGCAGGAGACGGCGGTCGTGCCACCGGGGCGCTTTTCCTTTTCCTTGCGCACGGTTTCACGCAGCGCGTAGTTGGTGCGGTCGGCGTTCTTCATGCCCTTGTCGAAGTAGAAGCCGAGCCACGGCTCCACGACCGTGTCGATGTAAAGGACGTCGAGCTTGCGGCAGAGCTTCATGATGTCGAGCGAGGAGGTGTCGACGGAGAGATTGACGCAGAAACCCTGGCCTTCGCCTTCCGTCAGCAGCGGCTTCAGGAGGTCCTTGTAGTTCTCCTTGGTGACATGCTCCTGGATATGACGGACGCCGAACTTGGCAAGGATGCCAGTGTCGTCGGGCAGGGGATCGATGACCACGAACCGGTTCATGTCGAAGCTGAAGTGCCTCCAGATCAGCGGCAGCGTGCCGCGACCGATGGAGCCGAAACCGATCATCACGATCGGGCCGGTGATTTCAGCGTAAACCGGGTAGGTCTGGTCTGTCATAATGCTTTTCTCCTGGGCATGAGCGCCCTTGTTCGTTCCGCTCTAATCACAGTCTTCTGACATAATAAAGACGGTTCTCTCACGCCTGTTCCGTCGCGGCCGCTTTTTCGGCGGCCAAGGCGCCGAGAAATGCCACCAGCGGGTCGCGCAGCGTGCGTAACCCCTTGTAACCAAGCTGATCGTCATTCAGGCCTTCGAGCAGCCTGGCCATGCTGGAAAGCTGTTGGGAAGCGTCGGGCCTTGCGGCGATCGCCGCCAGCGGATCGACGAAGACCCGGATCGTGAAGAGAATGTCGCCCGAGACCGGCAGACGGCTCAGTGTCTGGCGTTCGGCGCGGATGAAGTTTTTGATCGCTTCCGCTCCCGCCACCGCGGGATCACCGGCTGTGTGTTTGGAGACGGGTTGCGGCAGGGCACCGTCGCCCTTGATCGACCAGTTCAGTCGTTCGACCGGCTTTTCGAAGAGAAGATTGTCGAAGATCCGGTTGACCAGCTGCGCGTTGCGGGTGCCGCCCTGGAAACCCGGAACGCTGGCGTGGACACCTTCCATCGGCTGGCCGAATTTTTCCGTGAGCGACCACGACGATGGGAACGCGACATAGGCGGCAACGATGTGCCAGCCCGTTTTCTTGCGCCGCATGAGGACCAGATCGTCCTGAACGAGCGAGCCGGCACGCAGCAAGGCGGGCCGCGACGTATCGGCGATGTCGACGCGATGTCCGCCCATCTCGAAGATCGAGCCCTCGCGACGGTAAAGGTCGCCGTGCTCGCTCGCCAGATGATCGGCAAGCCGCGTCAGCACCTCTTCCTGCGCCTCTTCCGTCCCGCTCTCCATCCGGAACACCTCGTCCAGGTTTTCGCGGCACAGGCGGGCCTTTTCGTCGAGATAGAAGCCGAGATCCACGTCGGGTTCGATCCAGTGGCCATAGTCTATTGGCTTGAGGCCGATGCTGAAGGGCGTCGGCAGGGCGGTGTCGCGGGTGTAGATGGGTGCTTGTATCGTCGTGACCATGCGAAGACGTCCAATTGAACTCAGCCCAGACTATGCTGCTGTCGTTGCCGCTGTCGAGATCAGCGAGGCGATATCTCTTGACCCAATCTTTTGGCCGCCTCAGTCTTTGAGGCCTTCCAGACCGGGAGCGGTCATGGAGATGGCAGCCTGCGTAAAGTCGTATGTGGCAACCCCGTGAACCGCGAATGGATCACGCGCGCAAAATGCCTTGACGTCGTCGAGGTCCCCCTTTGCCAGCAGCACGCCGCCGGTGCGCGGCACCTTCCGGCCGGAGGCGATCAGCATGCCGCTCTCATATCCCTCCTTGAGCCACGCAATGTGGCCCTCCAATTGCGCCTCGACGGCTTCGATGGGCATGACATAGGTGAGCGAAACGATGATCATTGGGGGGACCTCATCTGATCCTGGGTTAAGATGGCTCTCAGCCTTGCGCCTTGCCTCCAGTGCGCGGGCCAGGGCAAGAAGAGCGACAAGAGCAGCCACCGGCAGTATGCGGTGGTGATAGCGGTCGGGCGGCCCCGAGACGATGGCGAACAGCAGATCATTGGCGAGACAAAGTAGCAGTATCGTTGCACTCCAGCGCCATTCGCTACCGGATAGGATCTTGCGGGCGGTGAACAGCCCGAAGGCCAGGGTGATATAGAAGGCGTAACGCAGGCCCGTAGCGATATCTCGTGCGGCGCTGCTCTGCATCATTCCCTTGCTCTGGAGAGACTTGTAATAGGCGGTCGGCATGGGTTCGTCGAGCGTGGCACGAAAATCGAACCGCGTTCTGGGAAGATAGAAACTCAGCCAATCCTGCAGAATGATACCGGCAAATCTCACTGGTTGGCTGGTCAGCCCGTGCCAGACGATCGGCAGGGCGTGATTGCGTTCGAAATCCACCATATCGAAGCGTTCGCCCATGCGGCTCTTCACATCCCAGAACAGGTCGCGGCGGTTCTTGTTTCCGGGCAACGTCTTGATGATCTTCAACTCTGCCTCGGCCTCGCAGAGGCTCTGGTTTCCACTTTTGCGGCACTCGTCGCCGAGAAGTGTCGGTTCGACAGAGAACAGCCTTGCGGCGAGGAATGTCTTGCCAAGGGTTGGCAAGCCGTTGTCGTACTTTGCATGAAGCGCCATGCCGACGCCGAGGGCGACCAGAACGGTCAGGCCTCCAAAGATCAGGGCCGCGCGGCTTCTCAGCAATAGAGCTGCAACGAGTGTCAGCACGGCCGCGAGTGGCACGCCGCTGCCATGGCTGGACAATAGGCAGCCGGCAACAAGAGCGAATGCGAGGTTCTTCCTCCTGATTGCCAGGATCATGAAGACAATAGCGGGGAAAAAGAGCCCGTCCACCAGGACCGCGCTGGTGTAGACGGGTTGCAGCGAGAGGACTGCCAGTGGAACGGCCAGCGGCAACCAGCGCCGACAATTGAATTCCGAGCAGAAGGAGACCCAGGCAACGGCCGACAGGAGTGCCATGATAACCGGCAGGCTCCAATAGCCGATCAGGTGATACAGCGGGGATGCCAGAACCGCGGCGAAGGCGGGCCGCATCCAGTTCGTGCCTTCGCCGGAATAGGCAATCGAGTCCTCCATGACGAAGGGAAAACCGTTGAGTGCCGCCGGGAGGAGGAAAAGGCCGGTCAGCGCCAGAATGAAGAAGGCGTCCGTCAGAGGTGATCCGCTGCGCCGGGAATACGCCTCCTGCATGCCTTCGACTTTGGCCGGACTTTCAAGGTTCATCTGCTCGCCGACTTTCGCAATCGCTTCCATGCAACTGAGCCTCGAATCGGCTCTCGCCGCCAAGACGTATCACTTGCGCCAATGCGCGCGAACAAGGCCGCGGAGTGAATTGCCAATGAAGACTTCTCGATCGCAAATGTCTTCCGGTCTCAGGCATTGCTCCCGAGCTTGCCCTGACCGGATGAGTTCGGTTCTGAGCACACCTTCGAGCAGTCCGGCCGAGAGCGGCGGTGTCAGCAATCGCCCCGTCGCGTCCCCTATGAAGAGGTTGGTGATCGTCCCTTCACAGAGTTCGCCCTTTTCGTTCAGCAGCAGAACCTCGTCTGCCTCGTCGCGGGCATATTCCGCGCGGGCCGCGGCATAGACATCGCGTCTCGAAGTCTTGTGGCGGAGGAGTGTATCGTCCGAGCGAAGACGCGTTCTCGCCATCTTTACGGTCCAGACCGTATCGGCCGGCAATGCTGCATGGGGCGCAGTCATCACGTCTATCCCGCCATTCGGGAAAAGCTCGAGGCGGACGCGAAGGGGCTCGTCTCCCGATACGGCAGCAAGTAATGCGCGTTCCGCACCTTCTGCACCCGGGAAGCCGAGCGCTTCAGCAGAGGCTTTCAGCCGTTCGAGATGAAGCGGGAGGCGGACGAAGCCTGTCCCCGGCTCCCAGCGCAGCGTCTCGATCAGCGAGAAATCCATTGGTCCCCCACGGCAAAGCGGGCCTTCAGCAGGCATTCGTCGTATTCGGCCTCGGCATTGGAATCGAAGACGATGCCGCCGCCGACATTGAAGACGGCCCGGCCATCATCGAACAGGGTCAGCGTCCGGATCGCCACGGAAAACCGCATGGCCCCGGACGGCGAGACGAAGCCGATGGCGCCACAATAGACGTCGCGCGGGCCGGCCTCCAGTTCGTGCAGGATCTTCATCGCCCACATCTTCGGCGCACCCGTCACCGAGCCGCAGGGGAAGAGCGCGGCAAAGATGTCCGTCAGCGTCGTCTCCGGAATGAGTTTCGCCTGCACGTGGCTGACCATCTGGTGGAGCGTCGGATACGTCTCGACCTCGAAGAGCTTCGGAACGTCCAAGGTGCCGACTTCGGTGATGCGCGAGATATCGTTGCGCAGGAGATCGACGATCATGCGGTTTTCCGCCTGGGACTTTTCGTCTGCCTTCATTGCCGCGATGATCTCTTCATCTTCCTTCGAGGTTGCGCCTCTACGGGCGGTGCCCTTCATCGGATGGGTCTCGATCCAGCCCTCGTCATCGGTGCGGAAGAAAAGCTCGGGCGAGCGCGACAGGATGATCGGGCCGCCGAGATCAATCAACGCTCCGTATTTCACCGGCTGCCGCTCGATCAGCGAATGGAATGCGGCGAGCGGATCGCCGTTCCAGCGTGCCACAATCGGCATCGTCAGGTTGCCCTGGTAGCAATCGCCCTTGCGCAGATGGTCATGCAGCGTGTCGAAGCGCTGGCGGTAGGCTTCCAAATCCCAGGCTGCCGCCGGTTCGGTGATGAAGGGCTCGTTTTCCTGGCGCTGCCGTGTCTCGGCCAACGGATGGTCGTCGGCCTGTGGCGCATCGAAAATGCCGAAGTTGACAAGCGGCGTCTCGCGATTGTCCTCGATCAGCGGCGCGAGCTTGTCTTCGAAGATGTAGCCCGCCTCGTAGGACATGTAGCCTGCCAGCCACTTGCCCTCTCGTCGCGCCTCTTCCAGCCGTTCGAGCGCCGGCAGGATGTCGGCCCTGCGCCGAACGCAGACGATTTCCTCCGGCCCGGCAAAGACGAGGCTTTGCCGGGTGGTGTCGTCCCGGAAGAGGGCGAAGGCTTCACGCATGCGGTATCAGGTCAGCAAGGCGGCCTATGCGTCAAGGGCTTCCAGCTCGTCGATCAGGCCTTCGATCATCGACAGCCCCTTCGACCAGAAGGCCGGATCCGACGCATCGAGGCCGAAGGGCTTCAGGAGCTCGCTGTGATGCTTGGTGCCGCCGGCCTTCAGCATCGCGAAATACTTCTCCTGGAAGCCGGCCTCGGCGTTCTGGTAGACCGCATAGAGCGAGTTCACCAGGCAATCGCCGAAAGCGTAGGCGTAGACGTAGAAGGGCGAATGGATGAAGTGCGGGATGTACATCCAGTAATCCCGGTATTCGTCCGTGATCGAGATCGACGGGCCGAGGCTGTCGCCCTGGACGGAGAGCCACAGATCGCCGATTTGCTCTGCCGTTAATTCGCCCTCCTTGCGGGCGGTGTGCACCTTGCGCTCGAATTCGTAGAAGGCGATCTGGCGGACGACTGTGTTGATCATGTCCTCGACCTTCTGGGCGAGCATGGCCTTGCGTTCGCGCTTGTCGGTCGTCTTGGCGAGAAGGGCGCGGAAGGTGAGCATCTCGCCGAAGACGGACGCGGTCTCGGCGAGCGTCAGCGGCGTCTGGCACATCAACGCGCCCTGCGCACCGGCGAGCACCTGATGGACGCCGTGGCCGAGTTCGTGGGCAAGCGTCATCACATCGCGCGGCTTGCCCATGTAGTTGACGAGCACATAGGGGTGGACGGAGGGAACCGTCGGGTGGGCGAAGGCGCCGGGCGCCTTGCCCGGGCGCGCCGGTGCGTCGATCCACTGTTCGTCGAAGAAGCGCTTTGCAATGCCCGCCATGTCGGGCGAGAAGGCGCCGTAGGCCGACAGCACCGTGTCCTTCGCCTGGCTCCACGGGATCACCGCGTTGGGAGTTTCGGGCAGCGGCGCGTTGCGGTCCCAGAAGTTCATCTGCTCCATTCCGAGCCACTTCGCCTTCATCTTGTAGTAGCGATGGGACAGGCGCGGATAAGCGTCACGGACGGCGGCGGCGAGCGCATCGACGACCTCGCGTTCGACCCGGTTTGCGAGATGCCGGCTGTCGGCGATGTCCTCAAAGCCGCGCCAGCGGTCGGAGATTTCCTTGTCCTTGGCGAGCGTATTGGTGATCTGGACGAACAGCCGGCGGTTTTCCTTGAAGGTCTCGGCGAGCGCCATCGCAGCCTTCTTCCGCACGTCGCCATCGGGCTCCTGCAACATGTTGAGGACAGGCTCCAGCGGCAGCTTTTCGCCATCGATATCGAAGCGCAGTTCGGCCATCGTCTCGTCGAACAGGCGGTTGAACGCGGCGGCGCTGGTCATCGACTTTTCGAGGAACAGCTGCTCCAGCTTGTCGTCGAGCTGATATGGCTTGTCCTTGCGCAGATCGACGATCCAGAACTGGTAGTGAGCGGCGACGGGATCGTTTGCCAGGCAGCCGTCGATGACGGCGTCTTCGATGCGGTTCATTTCGAGCGTGAAGAACAGCAAACGCGCCGAAACATCGGTCAGTTTGGCCTGAACGTCGCCGTAAAGCTTGCCGTTTTCGGGCTTGGACGTATCGCCGAAATAGGTGAGGCCCGCGAAAGAGGCGATGCGGCCGAGCAGGTCGTCCAGCACCTCGTATTCCTTCAGCGCCTGGCCGATGCCCTGATCGCCGGCGCGGGTCGCTGCCTCGGCCAGTCTGCCCTTCCAGCGCGCTTCGAAGGCCTCGGCCTTTTCGGCGGCTTCCTTCAACGCCGTCTTGAATTCCTGCGAGTCGGCGGACGGATAGAGATCGGTCAGGTTCCAGACCGGCAGATCGCCGAGCCCGGCAACATTCGCCCGCGCTTCGTCCGCGGCGCGGACAGGGGAAAATAGGGCGGCTGCCGGAATGTTCTTCATCGTCTTCAAGTCCTTCATGTTCATGCCGACGGCGCGCTGCCGTCATCGTCAGCCCAAGAAGTAGTCAAGCCAGGCGGGCGGGGCAAGGCCGGAAGAAGACATGGTCTCGTGCGGAAACGGCAATCGCTAAAATGCGACCATTTCTCAAAACGGGATGTTCAATCGTTCATGGAAGAGTGCCATCGCCAGCCCTGAGCCTGTTTCAGGTCCGAAGCCGATTTGCAGGAGTGATACCAATATGTCCGCCCATGTCCTCGTCGCCGAAGATGATCCGATCCAGCGTCGTCTGCTTAAAAATGCGATCGAACGACACGGATATGTGGCGCATCTTGCCGAGAACGGCCGCGAGGCGCTGGAATTCCTGCGCCGTGGCGAATACCAGGTCAACGTCATCGTGCTCGACCTGATGATGCCGGAGATGACCGGTCTGGAATTCCTCGAGGCGCTGCGTCAGCGTGGCACGGAAATTCCCGTTATCGTCCAGACCGGACAGGGCGGCATCGAGACCGTCGTCCAGGCCATGCGGGCCGGCGCCTTCGATTTCGTCGTCAAGCCGGTTTCGCCGGAACGCATCGCTTCGGCGATCTCCAACGCCTTGAAGCTCGACCAGCGGGAAGCCTTCGCGCGCGCCGGACGCCGTCCGCGCACCGGGCACATCTCGTTCGAGGACATCGTTTCCGCCAGCCCCGACATGCTGCGCGTGGTGGAGCTGGCTGAACGGTCGGCCCAGTCGAACATTCCGGTTGTTCTCGAAGGTGAATCCGGCGTCGGCAAGGAGCTGGTCGCCCGCGCCATTCAGTCGTCCGGCCCGCGTGCCAACCGTCCGTTCATCACCGTCAATTGCGGCGCGATTCCGCACAACCTCGTCGAAAGCATTCTGTTCGGACACGAGAAGGGCGCGTTCACCGGCGCGACCGAGCGTCATAGCGGCAAGTTCGTCGAGGCCGATGGCGGCACGCTGTTCCTCGACGAGATCGGCGACCTGCCGCTCGAGGTCCAGGTCAAGCTCCTGCGCGCCGTCCAGCAGGGCGAGGTGGAAACG